>NZ_JBQQCK010000002.1:0-700578 GCF_052246695.1 Gracilibacillus sp. D59
TCTTTCAACTTTCCTTCATGCGAAGCAAAGTATTATCCGGTATTAGCCCCGGTTTCCCGGAGTTATCCCAGTCTTACAGGCAGGTTGCCCACGTGTTACTCACCCGTCCGCCGCTCGTTCCACAAACGTCACTCCGAAGAGATCTGTTTGCTTCCCGCGCTCGACTTGCATGTATTAGGCACGCCGCCAGCGTTCGTCCTGAGCCAAGATCAAACTCTCAATAAAGTTGACTTGCGCTCGCTTCTATAAGCTAGCTTTTGTTTCATGTTTAAAATCATACTGGTTGTTTTGTTCAGTTTTCAAAGATCAATTGTTGTTGTCTTTTTTTGAGGCAACTTTTATATCATACCATCTCACTCAGTTTATGTCAACAACTTATTCAAAATTATTTTTGATTTGTTGTTGTTGAAAGATGATGTTTTTTGGTGTGTCGTTTTCAGCGACAATTAATAATATAACATGGTGAAGATTCATTTTACAAGAGGAAATTCATTAGAAATATATTCCAAGGAGATATGTTAAAAAGTCTCCTTGGAATAATGAAATTAAATTTGCACCCAAGTGTACTTCTGCCCCCAGCTTTCTCTTGCTAACTTCTCAACTTTTTCTACATATTTATTGTCTACGGCATATGCATCTCCTTGTTCATATGGATTATAATGAAAAGCATATAGCCTAGCTACAAACTCATGAAATGGCAATGAAGATTCACCAGGAAACTCTCCATGTCCTTTTACCGTCGGAGTAATCCCTTGTCCCCAAACCTGTGCACTATCATTATTTGGATTATAAAAATAAATACGATATTTACCGTCAGAGTTACGGGCAACACGTTGTATCGAAACAGCATGTAATCCTAATAGGTTTCCAAATGAATTGGTAATAAAGATCCCTACTGGATTTGGATAAATTAACTCATAACCATTATTGTAATCTGGATGATGTGTCGCGTAAAATAGACGGACGAATCCAGCATAATCTGCAACTGAACCAGTTAAGGGATCAATAGTTGAGCTGAATCCCCTCGAGATCCAATCCCCATAAAAGGCTGGATTGACCCATTTATGAACATCATCTCCTCTAAATTCAGATCTTCGTACAAGTTCACCATATATACGATCCAGATGAGGAACTAAAATAAGCGAAACAGGATCTAGCTCTTCATGTAAATCTTGCACCAATCCTTCGTGAAGGTTCCTAGAATGAATAGTCTGTCCTTCAAATTGCACATCGATATCACCATCTCTTGCCGCTCGTGGAATTAATTCCAACAGATAACCAGGAGCATGTAAAGACCACAAGCTAATACCTCGAGCTGTTTGGCATGTAGGATTCATTCCTTGACCAATTCCAAGTGGCTGTCCGAGTACACTAATTACTCCTGCAAGCATGATATCATTAGCTGTTATTCCTTCATTATCATTAATCGAATTCAACAATACTTTTCTAACTTCGGGTTTTAAATCAAGCTCTATTAACCTGTTCAAACCAGGTATAACCGGTGTCGAGGACAACACCCCTCGCTCCAGCATACAAGCCAGTCCATATAATGATTGTCGCATTGGCAAATGTATAGCTACGGTAATTAAATCACTAACAATGTCGATATATTCCTCTAAATTCGCTTTACCCTTATTATTCAATTGCATGGCGACAGGTAACAGTTTCTGATTATGTCGGTTTAAATAACGAACAAGGACAACATGATGCTTCGAGACAAGCCCAGTCTCCCTCATACTTTTGGCAAATACTTTTGCTTCCTCTTCCAATTCTTGATCTGACATTTCCTTTAACTGTTTTCGATATTCACACGGATCTAGATATTTTTTACTTTTCTTTGTTGGACCTGACAATGCATTTATATAACGCTTTATCGCCCTTTTTTCTTTCTCTTCTATTGTTTGTTTCAACAATTTCTTCGCATCTTTAATCATACTCACAATACGGTTAACCATAATTGGACGCTGCGCAACAAGATCGTCAATTTCCTCTAAGATCTTGCCTGAGATAGATGCTAGTGATAATTTATTTGCTAGAAATTGAAAAAGTTTTTCTGCTCTGTTTTTTTCTTTCTGCTTTCCTTCAATTCTTGCTGCTTCTGTTTCTTCCGGAAATAGTATATCTACATTCAAAGCCATTACTTCGTCTAGAAAATGTTTTGCATCATCCTGTGTTACCATTTCATGCTTGTACTTTCCTTTCGCAATAGCCACCATACGAAGTTCACTTAAAATTTCTACGATTGATGTCATACCACTATCCATTAAAGAACCTGTAACCAGCCTTGGTTCCAAGTGCGAAGGTTCTGCCCATGGCCCACCTTCGAAAACTCCAGCTTTATCAAACCGGTCCGCATGTTGATAAAGAATTTCCATTCCATCCTGTTCATCCATTAATCGTGCGGCAGCCTGTAATACATCTGCCTGATACATTTTTTTTGCATATGGAACCGCATCTTCCATAACTTGCAATGCTTGCTTAAATGATTCTGTCTGTCTTGTCTCTACTTCTGTACTCATTCGAAGTACACTCCTTTACATAAAAAAATCATGTTCAACATAATCAGTTAATGGCTGCTTTACTTGTTGATGATCTTCATGATGGAAAAATACAGTCCCAAAATGATTACCATATCCTTCTTCATCTTGTACTTTCGCTTGCATAGGCTTAAATAATGTATGCTTATCAAAACCTGGGTGCTCTTCTAACTCATCCGGAATATTAACACCTTGTACCGTATTTTTCTTCGGATAAACTAAAAAACTGCCGGCATGTCCATTTGTCTGATCCTCCTTAGGAAAGAAATCTTTCACTTCTTCTTCCGATGTATTCGGATCACAACAAAGAATATGGCCTTCATATGGATTAAAACCATATGTTTTCTGCATAAGGTCGAAAATATGACCTCCTGGAATTCGATAGGCTACTTCACCAAAATATATTTGTTCATCATCAGTAATGAAAAATTCAGGGTGAATAATACCGTATGATATATCAAATGCATCGACCAACTTTTGAACTTCTTCACGAATGGCTGGACGATACTCCTCAATCTCTGGTGAAGGAGGTACCATCATCGAGTAACCAAATACAATATACTCGGTAATGTTTAAAAACAATACTTTTCCTTGATGAATAAAGGCTTCGCAGGATACTTCGATTCCTTTTAAATGACTTTCTACTAAGCATGGGAAATTATCGTCAGTAAGCTTCGTATCAATGTCTCCTTCTGATCGAATCATTCGGTGACCAGCAGCTCCCGCTTTATTCAAAGCCTTCACATGAACAGGATCATAATCTTTTTCATGATGGCGTAATAATGAAGCATTGACTCTTTGGAAAAACTGACGAACTTGTTCTTTATTGTCTGCTTCTTCAAACACTCCAACCTTAAGTCCACCAATATGAGCTCTACGTTTCATCATCGCTTTATCACGAAACAGAATGGAATGATGAAAAAGTTTAGGCTCTTCTCTAAAATAAGCATTTAAAGCACCAGCCCACTCCACAGTTTCTTCAAATAACGGAATAGCATGATCAACATCCAGTTGCTGTAGTTCTTGAAAAAGAGGTTCAGCTTTCTGATATACTTGCTCATAATCGATGTCTTTATCAAATTGCCAAGCATAAAAAGGAATCTGATGTTTTTCTGCATAATCTTGAAACCCTGGCAAACTCACCACAATATATGGTCGTTGGATACGATCCATCGCCTCCATTGTTGGAATACTCCAACCGATAAGTGCTATTTTCTTTCCTTTTGCAGGTTTACCATGTTGTAGTTTTACCGGACCTGTTTGTTTTTCTTGAATCATTTTACGATCCTTTTGATCATTTAGTTTGAATGAAGTATCTTGAATTGGTAGTTCAAATGTCATGTTTAACCCTTTCCTTTCTGTCCTTTTCTATGATGAGAATTTGATTTTAAAGTATTTTGTACCAGATATTCATATTTTCCATGCTTCCGGCAATGTTACTATTTCGAATCATTTTTCCTCCATATTGAAATCCATGTTTCACATTGACCAGATTCATTCCAACTGAAATCGAACGTGAATACGAAAATAATACATGGATTCCCATCTGTCTTACTCTTGGTATCAAACGAGACACTTGATAGGATAACAATTGTTTGCCGCGATGATTCGGATAAGTGGCACAATCAGATAACTCAGCCGATTGAAATTCAGGTAATACATCTGCTGAACAGGCACTAACGACAGAACCCTCCTTCTCAATAATCGAGAAATAGACCTGATTTTGCATCATTTCCTTAATAAATTCGGGATCATTCATAGGGGTGGGATAAGATTTAAATACGGTTTTATACAATAACGCCATTTGAGGAGCATCTTTTTTCTCTGCCCATCTCATCGAATACCCTTCTGGCAAATCAAAAGTTAACTCCTCTTCCATTCGTTGTTTGATGTTTTGCATGATCTGTTCTTCTGTTTCTACATCCACTGATTGTTTGCGATCTGAATAAAGAAAGATAGCATAAATGAGTGCTGTTTCACCATTAAAAAAACCTCGAATCATACCTTCATAATCAGCATTATAAGACTCCATCATCTCTTGTTTGGTAGGTGATACATAAAAAATTAATTTATCACAATTAGTTTCCTTAGCAAGTCTTTGCAAACGATCCATAAAAGTATCCATATTTTTTGTTGATGGTAATTGATAGACCTTTATTCGCCTGCTAGTAGGTTCTACAGTAATATGTTGACCAAAAAAGGTAAGGTCATAAGCTGATTTTTGTAGAATTTTCATAAAATATATAGTACCTCCTTTGATTATTATGGCTACTCTAAAAACCTAAAACTTAGTGTGTTATCTTTAACCATAGATATACCTTCCAAAATTTTTATTTTTTATTTACCAAATCCGCTAATTCGTCGCTACGGAAAGCACAGAAGAAACAAAAGACACATGACAGCGCAATTTATATTCGCCTTTTGGGCAAAAAAAAAGACCCTTCCTAATATAGAAGAGTCATTTCTGAAAATAATATTATTAAATTACGAAAACATTGATAGCTGTCAAACAAGCGATTCCCGGGATACCTAACACCCCGACAATAACTGCTGTGAATACATTTATAGGTATATGCAACCCAAAAGAAGCTCCAAACAAGTTAAAGAAAAACAGAAATAAAATTCCCAATGTAACCTTCATCACAACTTGGCCACTACCTTTGATAAGATTCACCGGTATTCCTCTCGTTAGCAAAATGACGATTAATACGACTATTCCTCCTATAATCCACCAATTCATACGCTTGTCCCCTTTATCAAATAAAATACTACTCTATTTATATGAAGAGAGAACAAGAAATAGAAGGAAAACTACTTAATAGCAGATAAATTTCGTACTTTCGCTTCTCTTAGTAAATAAAAATACTTTACTTTCGCAATTGCTAGATCAAATTGACCAAATTCACTTGGCTCAATGCTGCGATTCAAAATATTATCTAAATAATTCCATTCTTTTTTTAATTGAAATATATGATCTAAAAATTCTTGATCCAGTTCTGCTTTTTTTACCTTTTTGGAACGAAACATATTCTTCACCTACTATTATACTTCTCTTCTGCCTTCTAATGCTTTGGAGAGTGTCACCTCATCGGCATACTCTAAATCTCCTCCCATTGGAAGACCATGAGCAATTCGTGTAGTTTTTATTCCAGAAGGCTTCACCAACCTCGAAATGTACATCGCAGTTGCTTCACCTTCAATATTAGGGTTTGTTGCTAAAATTAATTCTTTTATTCCTTCATCTTTTAAACGGTTAATCAATGATGGTACATTAATATCTTCCGGACCAATCCCGTCCATCGGGGATATCGCACCATGTAAGACATGATACTTACCATTAAATTCTTTCATTTTTTCCATTGCAATAACATCTTTGGGATCTTGCACAACACATATTAACGACTGATCACGCATGTCATCCTGGCAAATTGCGCATGGATCCTGATCAGTAATATGCCCGCATATACTGCAATGTGTCAATTCACGTTTTGCGTTGGCAAGTGCTTTCGCAAAGTCTAACACATCATCTTCTTTCATATTTAAGACAAAAAAAGCCAGGCGCACGGCAGTTTTTGGACCGATTCCTGGCAATTTAGTAAAGCTGTCAATCAGCTTTGATATCGGTTCGGGATAATACATGAGAACCCTCCTAGAACATTCCTCCAGGTAAATTTAATCCTTTTGTAAATTTGCCCATCGTATCATTTGTTTTTTCTTCTACTTCTTTCAATACTTCATTTGTCGCTGCTAAAATAAGGTCTTGCAGCATTTCGATATCATCTGGATCTACTACTTCCTCATTGATTTCAATATCTGTAATTTCTTTCTTTCCGTTCGCTACTACTTTTACCATTCCACCACCAGCGGTAGCTTCAAACGTCATGTCTTGTAACTCTTCTTGAGCTTTCATCATATCCTTTTGCATCTTTTGCATTTGTTTCATCATTTTGTTCATATTTCCTCCACCACGCATGGAAAACCCTCCTAAATTATAATCTATTTTTTAATCATGTATTTCTAATAAGTCATCGCCGACTAACTCCCTGGCAGCATCAACCACCGGATCTCCTTCTTCTTGAGATGAGGAGGTATCTGATTCATCCACACCATCATCTTGTTGTTTTTGTTTACGGACATATTCTTCCCGTAAACTAGTCCATTCAGCTTCTGGAATCGGAATAAAGGTTACATTCTGCCCGATAGCCTCGGATAACATTAATTCTATCGTTTGTTTATGTTCTAATGCAAGTGAACAGTGAATTTCATATCGAAACGCAATAATAATAATTTCTTCAGACGCTGCACTTGGCTTACTATTTTGAATTGTCGCATGTGCTGGGGCACTTTGTTTCTTTAATGCATCCATAAAAATTGGCCACTGTGTTCTAACTTTTTGAATCGCAGCTTTCGAAGCATCATTAAGAACATGCCTGATCCGGTCATACGGTACTTTGTAGCTGTTACGGTTTGTTGACGCACTTCGTTTCGGTGCAGGCTGTTGCTTTTCAGCTTGGGCAGCTTGAACCGGTTGTTTCTGTAGGTTTATTAGTTGTTGTTCTAATTTTTGAATTTTATCATTCAACTGCTCTACAGCAGGCATGGAAGCTACATCTGCTTTTGCACTTGTACCTTGATTACAAATTTTTAATACGGCAACCTCGATAAAAACCTTTGGACTATTGGTCCATTTTATTTCCTGTTGGCATTGATTTAACTCTTTGATTGCCATTTGAATCCATACTGCATCCAGTTTCTCTGCTAATTCTTTAAATACATCGTCCACTATTGCCCGCTCCAGCACATTTTCAAGAGATGGAGCCGTCTGATATAGCAATACATCACGTAAATAATATATGAGATCAAATACAAAACGTCCAGGATCTTTTCCTTCCTGGATCATCCCATCTATCTCCAGTAAGGCTTCCTTTACTTCATTGGTATGCATCGCACTTGCTACTTTTGCTAGTTTTGCTTGTGAAACAGAGCCAGTTACAGCAAGCACGTCTTCAATCGTTACTTGATCTTCACTATAGGAAATAGCTTGATCTAATAAACTTAATGCATCACGCATACCACCTTCTGCCGATAGCGCAACTGCCTCTAACGCTTCATCTGTTACCGCAATTTCTTCTGCTTCGATAATCTTCTTCATGCGATCAACCATAGCCGATTGGGAAATTCGTTTAAAATCGAATCGTTGACATCTTGAGATAATCGTTAACGGTATTTTGTGTGGTTCCGTTGTTGCTAAAACAAAGATAACATGTTTAGGTGGCTCTTCTAATGTTTTTAACAATGCATTAAATGCACCAATGGATAACATATGCACTTCATCAATAATATACACTTTATACGTCACCGCACTTGGTGCATATTTTACTTTGTCACGAATATCCCGAATTTGTTCTACACCATTATTAGACGCCGCATCAATTTCTACCACATCTGAAATCGAGCCATCCTGAATGCCGATACATGCATCACATTGACCACACGGCTCTAGTGACGGACCATTTTGACAGTTTACTGCTTTAGCAAAAATTTTAGCCGCACTTGTTTTTCCCGTACCTCGGGGACCTGAAAAAAGGTAGGCATGGGTAAACTTATCTTGCATGATTGCATTTTGCAAGGTGCGTGTAATATGTACTTGTCCTACTACATCTTCGAAATTCTTTGGACGCCAGACACGATATAATGCTTGATAGCCCATAACTGATCCCCTTTACTAATCATCGTTATCTTCCTCATTTTATTGTATCAAATCCCAACAAGAAAGACGAGTAATAATTGATCGGAACGTTTCCCTCTGCTCTTTACTCAAGCTTATGGACACTTTGCTAAGATTGTTACTATTTATGTCTTTAAGAGCAATTCTTACGGACAATAATTCAGCCTTTTTGTTCATTTTGTCTGCAAAAGAACATTGAATCAACCCAGAAAAAGTGCCCAATACATTCACTTCCTAATATAACAAAAACCTCTTGTATTCATACAAGAGGTTGAACTTATTATTTTAAAGCCGTGCACCAAGCTTCGATGACATTACCTTAAGCGTTACTTAAGTTGATAGCTCGACCCAGGCTTCCCTGCGGCACACAGGAGGATTCGCTTAATGCTGCTTCCTTCCGGACCTGACATGGTTCACGAGTTCCTGTTGCGCAGGACCCGAGTGTCAACACTACTCCCTTAAGGCAGACCTTAAAATAATGGCACCTTAGCAAGGCATTCAGTCTCGCTATAGCGGATTGCGAGTACAGGGCACCGCTACCTCCCCACCTAGCACGGCAAGTTTGCTAACTTATTCAGTTGCGCTCTATTAAAAGCGCAATTATTAGTATAACCTTTTTAAATGAAAAATGCAATTGTTAATCTATGGAATCATCACTCAACTGTTGTTTAAGTTGTTTTTTCTTCTGACGTAACGCCTTAAAGAAATCTGACAGCAATTGACTAGATTCCTCCTCCATGACACCTGAGATTACTTCTACTTGATGATTAAAGCGATCATCTTCTAATATATTGAGTAGTGATCCTGCACATCCTGCCTTACTATCTTGTGCCCCATAAACAACACGAGGTATTCTCGACTGCAAAATTGCACCTGCACACATTGGGCACGGTTCTAGTGTCACATATAGAGTACAATCTTCTAATCGCCAGCTTCCCATTACTTGATTTGCTTTATCGATTGCAAGCATCTCCGCGTGTGAGTTTGTCGTCTGTAATTTTTCACGTAAATTAAAGGCACTTGCAATTACTTCCTCATGATGGACTATTACAGCACCAATCGGAACTTCTCCCAGCACTTCTGCTTTTTTCGCTTCTTCAAGCGCCATTAACATATATTCCTGATCCGTCATTATCATCCCACACTTTTGGTATTTACTACTATAGTGCATAAAAAGTAGCTGAAATTCAAGTAACAGATGAATGATTTTAAGATATATAGGGTATCTTGTCAACAGAAGAAAAATGAGGTGAGAACATGAAAAAAACAGCTGTATTAATCATTGATTTAATCAACGACTTTACATTTCATGAAGGAAATTTACTTTTAGATAATACACGAAAGATTTTACCGAACATTAAGAGATTAAAGCAATATGCAAGAGAACACCATTATCCCATCATTTATGTCAATGACCATTATGATACATGGGAAACAGACTTTAAACAAATTGCCCAAGCATGTTTATCTTCCAAAAATGAAGACATCATTGAACAGGGTAGCCCTACTAAAGAAGATTACTTTATTATGAAGCCTCAAATGTCTGGTTTTTTCCGTACGCCTCTGCGTTCCTTATTAGAGAACCTTGAAATCCAACATTTAATAATTGCAGGAGTTGCAGGGAATATTTGTGTTCTTTTTACTGCCAATGATGCTCATATGCGTGGTTATACAATACATGTACCTAAAAATTGTGTTGCATCCAATACTGATAGACATAACCAAGAAGCAATTAAACTAATGGCAGAAGTTTTTAAAGCCGAAACTAAACCAATCTAAATAATCCAATAGCTCCATGTTCTATTTCTCCTTTCTTATCATAAAGTAAAATAGAGAACATTTTCTTATTAGAAAGGAGAACTTTTCGTGCAGATTTATGTGGTAAAACAGGGGGATAGTTTATATCAGATCGCCAATCAATTTGGAACTTCCTATGAATCGATTGCAAATGCAAATGAAATAGATCCCGAAAAAACTTTAGTTGTTGGCCAAGCACTTGTAATTCCGATTTATGGCCGATTTTATACTGTCAGACCAGGGGATAGCTTGTATACCATTGGGCAAAGATTTGGCATATCTGCTGCTGAACTTGCCAGTATTAATCAAATCAATATGTACCAGCCACTTTCTGTCGGTATGACTTTATATATTCCAGAGCCAGCTAAAACTCCTCTAGAAACAAACGCATATGTTGAGCCAACTGGAGGAACCGTATCAGAAACATTGGAAAATGCGGCAAGGAAACATGCAAATAACTTAACTTATTTAGCCCCTTTCTCTTACCGGGTAGACCGGCAAGGTAACCTTATTGCTCCTCCATTAAACCAATTTGCAGCCATTGCCAACGAAAATAATGCTACACTCATGCTAGCCATTACAAATCTCGAAGAAGGTGCTTTCAGTGCGGAATTAGGTCGAACGATTCTAACTAATGAAACGGTCCAAAATAATTTGCTCGATCAAATTATTCAAACGGCTCAGGAAATTGGATATGGAGATATTCATTTTGATTTTGAATTCCTCCCGCCTGAGAATCGTGAAGACTATCGCACCTTTTTGCAAAAGGCAACAACTCGATTGCATCAAGAAGGGTTATTAGTATCTACTGCACTTGCACCGAAGACAAGTGCTGAACAACAAGGGGAATGGTATGAGGCACATGATTATCGGGCACACGGAGAAATTGTTGATTTTGTTGTATTAATGACCTACGAATGGGGATACAGTGGTGGTCCTCCAAGAGCTGTCTCACCGATTGGACCTGTCCGAGACGTGGTCAATTATGCCTTAACGGAAATGCCTCCAGAGAAAATTTTATTAGGACAGAATTTATATGGTTATGACTGGACTCTTCCCTATGAGCCTGGCGGTGAGTATGCTAAAGCTCTCAGCCCTCAGCAAGCAATTCAGGTAGCTAGGGAAAATAATCAAGCTATTCTGTTTGATGAAGAAGCACAAGCTCCTTATTTCAACTACTTTGATCAAAACGGAGAACAGCATGAAGTCTGGTTTGAAGATGCGCGATCCATTCAAGCGAAATTTGACCTTATCAAAGAAAAAAATTTACGAGGAATCAGCTATTGGAAGCTTGGTTTAGCATTTCCGCAAAATTGGCTTTTACTTGAAGATCAATTTACCATAGTGAAAAAAGGATAAGTTCTACTAAGGAAAATTGTGAAAGCCCACCTTGTCCTTTTATCAGACAAAGATTAGTTGTTGACACATATGGGGATAATATCGCAATAAATGTATAACGATGAATCAAAGTAGTCATTTTGAAAGGATTAATAGGCTTTACATCCGCTCCGGCTTGCCCACTTCGCTTTCCATGGGGCGCGTCTTCAGCTAACTTTGCAAAGAAGATTGCTTTGCAAAGTGGATCTTCAGATCGCGCAGATCCCCTAGGAGTCGAAGTGGACGCCTGCGCTACAAAAATGCCTACATTGGATGCGAGTGGTAGCAGATAGACTCTTATTTCTTGCTAAATATGGTACCATTCTTTTAGAATGTTCAAAAAGATAACGGTCATTACCATTGTAGAACAAACTATACAGCGAAGGTCGCCCGCTTCCACTCCTACGGGATGGTTTTCGCCGAAGATCCACTTTTTCAAGCGATCTTTGCTTGGAAAAGTTAGCTTCGGAGAAAACCCCGTGGAAAGGGAAGTGGGCAGCCGAAGCATTTTTTTACACACGATAACTTTTATCATAAAGTGAGACTGAAGCGCAGTTCGCCTGTTTAGAAACATAGTGGCTTCAGAATCAACTGAGATAAAGGAATCACGGTGAGCTTTTGTCTACCAAAAAGAGGAGTAATCAATTTTTTGATTGCTCCTCTTTTATATCCATCAATGATCGCAACTCATCTTTATTTTCAATCAAATCTGCTAATGTGTATTGATCTAATACTTCAAAAAAAGCGTGCATCGCTTCTCCAACGACTGATCGTAATTTACAGGCAGGTGTAATCACACAGTGATTATGCTCCCCATCAAAACATTCCACTAAATAGAAATCATTTTCCATTAAACGAATGACTTCCCCAATATTTATCTCACGAGGTTCTTTCCTTAGTAGAATACCGCCATTTCGTCCCCTCGTTGTATCTAAATATTCTTTCACACTTAATTGGTGTACCACTTTGCGGATATGCTCGGTCGATATATAAAAAGTATCCGATATTTCTTTTATACTTACTTTTTGTTCACTTGTTCCTGTATATATTAAAACCCGCAATGCAAAGTCTGTATATTTTTTTAAACGCATTGTAAACTCCCTTTCTCTCTTTCTTCATTTTACCCGAAAAGGATAAGAAGTGCATCCCGTATTAACAAAATTGTCATATATATCGGCAATAAGCTATTGAAACACTTTTCAAACTTTTTATATACTAAAACATGTAAACAAAATACATGTTTAAATATTTTGTGTTTTATATAGGTGAAATGAGTAAAACTAAGTCCAAATATGGGCTTAAATATAATATATGAGGAGTGTAAGCAATGGCAACATCTACTCAATTACTTGATACAAAAACAATTGAAACAGTAAAGGCAACCGTACCCATACTAGCTGAACATGGTACAGCGATTACTTCAAGATTTTATCAATTACTTTTTATTAACCATCCTGAATTGAAAAATATTTTTAACCAAACAAATCAAAGAAAAGGGGACCAACCTCAAGCACTGGCAAACGCAGTATATGCAGCAGCAGCTCATATTGATCAGTTAGAGGACATTTTGCCTGTTGTAAATCAAATAGCTCATAAACACCGAAGCTTGAACATTAAACCAGAGCATTATCCAATTGTTGGTGAAAATCTGCTTAAGGCGATGCAAGATGTCTTGAAAGAAGCAGCAACTGATGAAATTATTACAGCTTGGGCAAAAGCATATGGTGTTATTGCCGACGCATTTATACAAGTTGAAAAAGAAATGTATAAGGAAACCGAACAGAAACCAGGTGGTTGGGTCGGATATCGTGACTTTCATGTCATTCAAAAGGTAAAGGAAAGTGATGTAATCACCTCTTTCTATTTAAAACCAGCAGATGAAGGTCTTCTACCGGATTATGAAGCTGGTCAATATGTAACAGTAAAAGTCAATGTCCCTTCGATTCCATACACTTGTCAACGTCAATACAGTTTGTCTTGTAAACCAAATAAAGAATTTTTCCGTATTAGTGTCAAAAGGGAAGATGGCATTGGTGATAAACCTGACGGAATCGTATCTACCTTTCTTCATGAGTCAGTAAATAAAGGGGATGTTATAGCACTAAGTGCACCTTCAGGAGATTTTGTGCTTAATCAGGAGAAAAAGCCATTAGTATTAATCAGTGGTGGTGTTGGGTTAACACCATTAACAAGTATGCTGGAAACAGTAGTGGCACAACAGCCTCATCGTGAAGTGTATTACATCCATGCAGCACAAAATGAAGGGGTACATGGTTTAAAAGATGTTGTGAAACAAATTGCGGATCAAAATGACCATGTTCATTCATTTACCATCTATGAAAAACCAGAAGATGCTAATGCTTGTGATAAAACAGGATTTATCGATTTAGCATGGTTACAATCTGTTTTACCTTCAAATGAAGCATCTTTCTACTTCTGCGGTCCAGAGCCATTTATGAAGGCGATTTATAAAGCATTAAAAGATTGGCAAGTAAACACAGAAGATATACATTATGAATTCTTCGGTCCTAAAGGAGATTTAGAGGCATAATAAGAAAAATCAAAGAGGCTGGAACAAAAATGAATTGTCCCAGCCCATTCCTATTTATTCTTCTAATGTAGAGGTGTCGCCTGTTGGCAGGCCTAATTCCCAGGATTTTAACAGTCTACGCATAATTTTACCGCTTCGTGTCTTAGGAATACTATCCTTGATTTCAATTTCGCGAGGAGCAGCATGAGCACTTAAGCCTGTTTTGACAAACTGACGAATATCTTCTAACAATTCATCCGAAGACTCATAACCCGGATTTAGTGTAATAAATGCTTTAATAATTTCCCCACGTTCTGGATCCGGTTTACCAATAACACCTGCTTCTGCCACCGCTTTATGTTCAATCAATTTACTTTCCACTTCAAATGGTCCAACTCGCTCACCAGAAGTATTGATCACATCATCTAAACGACCTTGGAACCAGAAGTACCCATCTTCATCCATATAAGCACTATCTCCCGATACGTACCAATCCTTAATAAAGTAACTCTCATATTTACCTGGATTCTTCCAGATAGCACGCATCATGGAAGGCCAACCTTTTTTAATCGCTAAATTCCCCATTTGATTAGGTGGTAATTCATTACCTTCATTATCAACAATTGCAGCCTCTACTCCTGGGATAGGTCTTCCCATCGATCCTGGGCGAATTTCCATACTCGGTAAATTAACAATTAACATCGCACCAGTTTCAGTCATCCACCACGTATCATGGATGCGTAAATCAAGTACACGCAATGCCCATGTAATAACTTCTGGATTTAAAGGCTCACCTACACTCATAACATGACGTAAATTAGATAAATCATATTGTTTAACCAGTTCATCACCAGCACTTACAAATTTACGTAAAGCGGTTGGTGCTGTATACCAAATCGTTACATTATGTTTATCTAATGTTTCATACCAAGACTCAGGCGAGAAACGACCACCTCTAATAACATTGGTTACACCATGTAACCATGGGGCAAAAATTCCGTAACTTGTACCGGTTACCCAGCCAGGATCGGCAGTACACCAGTAAATATCATCATCCTTAAAATCAATTACCCATTTACCAGTAGCATAGTGTTGAATCATGGCATTATGAACATGATAGACCCCTTTTGGTTTACCAGTGGAACCTGAAGTATAGTGAAGAAGCATACCATCTTCTCTATCTACCCATTCAATATCAAAGTCTTCAGATGCTTCTGCCATTTCTTGCTCAAAATTAATATAAGTATCACCTTCTGTACCCTCAGAAGCGCCTACAAGGACGATTTGTTTTAAATTCGGTAGATCACCAACAGGTACACGGTTTAATAATTCAGGTGTCGTAATTAACATCGATGCTTCACTATCTTCCAAACGATCGCGAACCGCTTGTTCCATAAATGCTTCAAACAATGGTCCAGCAATCGCACCTACTTTTAATATACCAAAAAAGTTAGCATAAAACTCGGGACTCCTTGGCATGAATAAGAAGACACGATCTCCTTTTTGAATTCCGTGCTTTTTAAATATATTTGCTGTTTTATTACTTTGTTTGCTTAATTGTTCAAATGTAACACTTTCTTCTCGGTCTGGGGCGGAATATAACAATGCCACTTGGTCTTTTTTGTTAGGATTTTCTGCATGACGATCAATTGCTTCATACGCAGCATTCACCTTACCTGTTTTATACCAGCTAAAGTCTTTCTTAATTTCCTCCCAGTCGAAACCTTCTCTTAGTGCATCAAGATCTTCTACATTATGCTTTCCTGATCTTGGCTGTACTTTTGTCATATCCATCCTATCACCTCTCCAAAAATTGTGATGTTTCCAAACAAATAAATGAAACCCCTTACAATATATTGTAACGAATTTAGATTAGAACGCAAGTAATACAACCCTAATATTGGTAACTACATAATCCTGTTAAGGTTGCACATATTAACCACTAGAAAGTTTTATAAATGAGGTGCTTAATGTGGTTCGATCTTTCAAACGATCAAAGAAATCTCAAACACCACCCACACAAATATATTCTTCACTAAAAGACAATATTCAAGAATCCAAACAATTATTCTCTTACGGACTTAATAAAGATTTTGCAATGCGCTCTATTCAAATACATTTTAATCAAAAAAATGCTTGTCTATTTTATTACAGTTCGATTGTAGATGGATCAATAATCGACTTACATATAATAAAACCTTTACTTGAAAGGACCGGGGAATCGGTCAGCAATGTTGTCTCAATTGAAAATATTGAGGAAGTGGATAATTTTGAAAAAATTATTCAAAACATTAATAGTGGGAAAGTTATACTGTTTATCGATGGAGATGATACTGCATATGCAATGGATGCCGCGGATTTTGCGCATCGAAAAGTATCAATAACCCAGAATGAGAATACCATTAAAGGGCCACAAGAAGCTTTTACGGAATCATTAAATAGTAATATTTCATTAATTCGCAAACAACTCCATAATAATCAACTGATTAATGAGGGTGTTCAAATCGGCGAACGATCGAAAAATGAAGTGAATGTAGTCTATATAAAAGATTTAGTAAATGAAGATATACTAGAAAATGTGCGGTCCCGACTTGAACAGATCACAGCGGATAGTGTACGCAATATTGAAATATTGGAGCAATATATTGAAGAACGTCCATATTCTCTCATTCCTACCGTATTG
Organism: Gracilibacillus sp. D59; assembly: GCF_052246695.1. Classification (NCBI taxonomy): domain Bacteria; kingdom Bacillati; phylum Bacillota; class Bacilli; order Caryophanales; family Bacillaceae; genus Gracilibacillus; species Gracilibacillus sp. D59. The sequence goes on from NZ_JBQQCK010000002.1 coordinate 16,653, forward strand.
TATACTGAAAAACCTGATAAAGCCAGCTCCTACTTGGAAGAAGGTTTTGTCATTTTATTAATGGATAGTTCGTCTGCCTGTTTAATTGTACCGGTTACCTTCTGGTCTTTCTTCCATTCACCTGAAGACCGTTATTTACGTTTCTTTTATGGGAATTTCACTAGAGCAATTCGATTATTTTGTTTCTATTTAACTTTATTGATATCTGCAACCTATGTGGCTATTTCTAATTTTCACAGTGAAATGATTCCACCTGATTTATTATTAGCGATTACCGCCTCCAGAGAACGGGTTCCTTTTCCATTAATTATCGAGGTATTAATTATGGAAATTGCCTTTGAACTGATTCGAGAAGCTGGACTTCGCATCCCTAATCCATTGGGTCCGACCATTGGTATTGTAGGTGCCTTAATTTTAGGACAGGCAGCGGTAGAGGCAAATATAATTAGTCCAATCATTGTCATTGTTGCGGCCTTATCAGGTTTATCATCATTCGCTTTATCAGATATTAATATTAATTTTACTGTTCGATTAATGCGGTTTATATTCATTCTTGCAGCTGGGGCATTCGGAATGCTTACATTAACAGGAGCCTTTTTATTATTTTTCATGTATACTGCATCGATTAAATCATTTGGCATACCTTTCTTTTCACCGATGTCTCCACACTTTTTATCATCTGAGGATACAGTTTTTCGTAAACCGATTAAAAAAGAAATTTTCCGGCCAAATTATTTACATCCAAAAGATGTACAAAAAAAGCCTAAATAATACACAAGCAGGTGAAACATGATGCAAAACAAGGGATTTTTACGAGTAAAAGAAATATTAGCGATCACCCTTATCTTAGTTGGAGTTAAATTATCAGATTCTACTCCAGCATTAATGGCTCAAAAAGCTCAAAATGGATTTTGGTTGATTCCTTTACTTGCTTTTATCTGCATTTTCCCTAGCTTTCTAGTCTTGCTTTACCTGCTTAAAAAGTATCAAGGGAAAAATATTGTAGAGTTAGTCGAGTCTATTACAGGCAAATGGATAGGTAAATGCGTTGGTATCTTATTATTTATCTTTGCTTTTTTGACATTAACACTGGACAGCCGCAATTATATTGAACAAATAAAATTATTGTATTTTCCTGAATCTCCAACTGACATAATTTTTTTGGTATTTATTGGCATTGTATTTTTCGGAGCCAAAAAAGGAATTGAAGTAATCGGATTTACGTCTTGGATTTTACTTTTCTTTATTCAGGGAGCATTCTTTCTAGTACTGATACTTGTTTACGAAGACATCGTCATTCAACGTATTTTCCCTATTTTTGGTACTAGTCTTCCGGTTATGTTAACAGAAGGAGTGAAAAAGGCATCCATTTTTGTGGAATTATTTTTCCTGCTAATCACGTATCAATCTGCGAAAAAAACATCGATGTTTCGAAAAGGAGCATTGATAGCAAGTATTATTGCCCTCTTTGAACTTACGATATTTTATTTTGTTTATACTACTGTGTTTGATTATAATTCGATTGAAAAAATCCAATTTCCTTTTCATGACATTACGCAATATATTAATTTTGGTGAGTTTTTAACTAATATTGAAACAATCTTTATGATTTTCTGGTTATTCGCAGCTTTTTTAAAGTTCATTATCTTTATCTATATTACTTCATGGATTTTCGGTGAGATATTTGCAATTCGTAACTTTGAACCTCTTCTATTACCATTCAGTTTTTTAGTTATGATGATTGGTCTCTTACCATTTAATTCGGTTATGAACGAGTTAGTATTTCGAGAAACGTTACTAACGATTATGTCGCCCTTTTTCATTATTTTTCCCTTTGTACTATGGATAATCGCTTGGGTTAAAGGAGACTTAAAACAATGATAAAAAAGCTATTATTTATATTGGGTTTAGTCATCCTGTTAACAGGTTGTAAAGACCGCATTGAATTAGAACAGCAATCTTATGTGATTGCAATCGGCATTGATAGCACAGATCAAAAGGGGGTATATGCCTTCACATATCAAATTGCCAACCCAGAAGTAGGTTCTGCTGCTTCTGCAGGTGGATCTGATGAACCTCCTTCTGATGTAGTGACGGTTTATGGAGCAGATATTTTAACGGCAACGTACACAGCAAATTCAATCGTTTCGAAAAAAATCACCTTAGACCATTCCAGAATTATTGTTGTGGCTGAAGAATTAGCAAGGTCAGAGGATTTCATTCGTGTCATACAATCTGCTTCTAGAACACCACAAATACGAAGAGGTGTTCAAATGGTTATCTCTAAAGAATCAGCCAGAGACTTTATTAACAATAATGAACCCGTCATGGAACAACGACCACATAAATATTATCAATTTATGCTGAGCCGTGCGATCCAAACAGGTATCATTCCTAAAGCAACTTTACACCGCTTTTTTCAAATTACTGAAGGCGATGCTGATCTTTTTTTAGGTATTTATGCCACAACTGAGCAATCGGATCAGGAAACAAAGGAGAGTAGTGTTGAAGATAAATATATTGCCGGGGAAATTCCGCAATTCGGTGGTTCTAAGACTCAATTTATGGGTTCAGCAGTGTTTAAAGAAGGGCAAATGATAGATATTTTGGATGGTGAAGAAAGCAGGATTGTAAAAATATTAGATAACACATACGAGATGAGTGATTATCTTGCTACCATTCCTGATCCTTTAATGCCTGAATACCAAATTTCTTATGATTATTCACAAAAGCAAAAAACATCTATTAATATAAACTATCATAAAGATAAACCTACTGAAATTGACGTAACTGTTCCTTTTCAAGTAGAAATCATAGCCATTCCTAGTCTTATTCGATATGCGAAAAACAAAGATAAGCAAAAAGTTTTGAAAGAATCCATCATTCAACGTTTAGAGGAAAAAACAAATGCATTAATCAAAAAATCACAGGAGGAATATCGGTCAGATCCATTTTATTGGTCTTTATATGTTCGCAAACATTTTAAAGACATTAAATCGTATGAAAAAGCAGACTGGCATAAAAAGATATATCCCAATGCAAAAGTTAATGTCAACTATCATATGGACAAGTTAGAATTCGGAAAAATGATAGATGATTCTCATCTAGACGAGGTGAGGGATTAAAATGTGGAATCTCATACTCATATTAATAACTATTTTTATATGCTATCAGATGATCATGCATAGCAAAGAGACATTTCAAGAAGGAAATAAGATGGGTGGTATCGCGATTGCAACTCTTATTCCAATCGTTATTTTCTTCTCTATCTGCTTCCAACTCTTCAAATAAAAGTGGAACATGGAGAAAAGGTAATGTTCATCTATCTCATAGAATAAGCGACCCCGAGAGGATTCGAACCTCCGACACCTTCTTTAGGAGAGAAGTGCTCTATCCTACTGAGCTACGGGGTCATGATACTAAGTCTAACGAATAAATCGGAGAGACATCACCTTTTATCATAATAAAACTTTAGATAAAAGGCAAGACTCTCCCTTATTCTCTATTATTTTTCAAACATTTCTCTTAGTTCTTTGGATCTTTCTGTTGTGCGCTCAAGACAAGCAATAACCGCTTGTTGAAATTCGTGTTGTGCCAATGTGTTAAGCCCTGCTTCTGTCGTACCACCAGGGCTAGTAATTTTTTCTCTTAATATTGTTGGTGTATCGTTAGTTGTTGCTAACATCTCCGCAACACCTTTAATCGTTTGTGTCATTAACGGCATAGCTGTTTCTTTATTTAAACCCTGTTCCTCGACAAACTTATCCATTGCTTCCACCATGTAATAATAAAAAGCAGGTGCACTGCCCGCTAAAGCAGTATAAGCGTCCATTTGCTCTTCTTTTATCAATGTTGTCGTACCAATTGATGTCATAAGTTTTTCTATTAATTCAACAGTAGAAATGTCAGCATATTGACCGCCAGTTATCGTCGATGCTGATTGTCCGATCATAGCTGATGTATTTGGCATAACACGGACAACTGCATTATTTGTTCCTAATAGTTGTTCAATATATTGCGTAGAAATCCCTGCCAATAATGACACAACAATCTTACTGTCATTAAAAAAACCTTTTATTTCAGCAATTGCTGTCTGAATATCTTTCGGTTTCATCGCCAAAATAATGATATCACTTTGGCTGACCACATCCCCCTTGGATTGTGATGTTCGAATACTATATTTATTTTCTAACGCTGTTAAACGATCTTTATTGGAGTGATTAGTCGCAATAATTTGGTCATCAGGTACCATTCCTTTAGCCGTCATCCCGGCAATAATAGCCTCTGCCATTGATCCTGCTCCTAAAAACGCAATCGTATAATCTTTAATACTCATAAACAACCACCTTTTATATGTATACTCATTTACCATTATAAATCATTATCGGAAGTGGCAACAGGAGAAACTCCCATTTCATCTCAGAAAAGCGCAGAGTGTCCCGCTTAGAAACGTAGCGACTGGAGCTAATCAACTGAGATAAAGGAATCACGGTGAGCTTGCGAACCGATGATGACTTATCGTAGGGCGATTCGTGAAGTCGCCTAGTTTTTGGGCGCTCGGAGCTAGACAACTGCGCAAATTTTATACTTTCTTGTCATCTAAATAAAAAAACCGCTATCTATTGATAACGATTTTCTTTATATATAATCTCCAATTTTGTGTTCAATGTAATGGCGGAGGAGGAGGGATTCGAACCCCCGCGGGCCGTGAAGCCCCTGGCGGTTTTCAAGACCGCTCCCTTCAGCCGGACTTGGGTACTCCTCCGTAATTGCTGACGACAAGTAATAATATAGCATATTGTAAAAATAGAGTCAATAGTTTTTTTACCGTCAATCTTAAAAAAAATAAGATTGACGGTAAACTATTACTTTATAACTGTTTTCCCACCCATATATGGCACCAATACTTCTGGTATTTTTACAGTTCCATCTTCTTGTTGATAATTTTCAATGATAGCAGAAACAGTACGGCCTACTGCTAAACCAGATCCATTTAACGTATGAACAAATTCCGGTTTCCCTTTCTCCTCACGACGGAATCTGATTCCAGCACGTCTTGCTTGAAAATCTTCAAAATTAGAGCAAGAAGAAATTTCACGATACGTATCATTACTTGGCATCCATACTTCGATATCGTATTTTTTGGCAGCTGTAAATCCTAAATCAGCTGTACACATACTCATAACACGATAAGGTAATTTTAATAGTTGTAATACTTTTTCCGCATGTCCTGTTAATTCTTCCAATACATCATAAGAATCTTCAGGCTTCACAAACTGCACTAATTCCACTTTATTAAATTGGTGCTGGCGAATCAAACCTCTTGTATCTCTACCGGCAGATCCTGCCTCAGAACGGAAACTGCCACTAAAAGCAGCAAATTTTTGAGGTAAGTCTTCTTCCTTTAAAATCTCCTCACGATAATAATTGGTTACCGGTACCTCAGCTGTTGGTACTAAGAAATAGTCCCAATCTTGCAATTTGAAGGCATCTTCTTCAAATTTCGGTAATTGACCGGTTCCAGTCATGCTTGTGCGGTTAACCATGTATGGCGGAAGCATTTCTTGATAATCGTGCTCATCTGCATGCAAATCCATCATAAAGTTGATTAAAGCACGTTCTAAACGAGCACCTAAACCTTTGTAAAAAACAAAGCGACTCCCTGTTACTTTTGCTGCTCTTTCAAAATCTAAAATATCTAGTTCAGTTGCTATATCCCAATGTGCTTTCCCCTCAAAGTCAAAGCTTGGGGCTTCTCCCCATTTGCGTACTTCGATATTATCATGTTCTGAATCTCCTACTGGTGTTGATTCATGTGGGATATTTGGAATAGAAAGCATTAATACCTCAAGCTCTTCCTCTACTTGACGAAGTTCTTGATCGATTGTTTTGATCCGGTCACCAACTTCACGCATTTCGGTAATCATGTCATCTGCGTTCTTCTTTTCTTTTTTTAATATAGAAATTTGCTTGGATACGTCATTACGTTTTGCTTTTAATTGTTCCGTTTCAGCAATAAGTTCTCTTCTCTTTTCATCCAGATCCCCGAACCGATCCAAATCTGATAAGTCTTCCCCCCGATGTGATAGCTTTTCTTTCACTTCGGCAAAATTTTTACGTAACATTTTCATGTCTAACATAGCTTTACCTCCTAGTAATTTATTGAATTATATATTTAAAAATCATTTCACATCCATTATTGCTTGAAATCAACACATTTAACATAACTGCGAAGTTCTTTTTTGTGGTTTTGCTTTCTTCCATTCTTTCTTGAAGAGAGTGTTATGGCACCGTTCCGGCAGAATACTACGCTTTCCGTGGGCACGGCTTCAGCTAACTTGGTAAAGAAACCCACTTTACCAAGTGGATCTTCAGCTCGTGCTGTTCCCACAGGAGTCTCCGTATTCTGCCTACACTAATGAATTGATCTGTCCGTTGAAAGTGGAAGTTCATAGAAATTTATTCCCATGGATTCATTCTTTCAATAATCAGAACACTACGCCAAGCGAAGGCAAGATACGTAGACTCCTACGGGACCAGCACGTGTCCGAAGACCCCGCAGGAAAGTGTTCTTTGCTTTCTGAGGAGGCTGAGGCCGTGCCCGTGGAAAGCTAAGTATCTTGCCGTAGCGTATACAAGCACTCAGCAAAAATCAAGGTATAACTTATATATTTAAACTAACCTTAGAAATATAAAAAACTCCCGCCCCATACTGTTAGTAGGGACGAGAGTTTACCCGCGATACCACCCTGATTGGAGAATAGACTTCTCCCGGCTTCATTATCTATAACGGCTTATCACCGAGTATATGTACTATCAATTCCATATACTACTCCAGGATGGATTCACTTATCGTTTATACCGGTTTACACCAACCACCGGCTCTCTTCAATAAAACAATAAGCTACTAGTTCCTGTCATCGCTTTTCTATATCAGATCAAATAAATTACCCAAAATCGAGATTTTATTATGATATTACTCTTCCACCATTTTGACAAAGTATTCTGTTAAACGGTGGTCATCCGTTAATTCTGGATGAAATGCACTACATAAATAATGATCTTGCTTTGCTGCAACAATTTTATCCTGATATGTGGCTAAGATTTCTACTTCTGGCCCAACTTCCGCTACATATGGCGCACGGATAAAGACCGCTTCAAAGTTATCTGCAATACCTTTTATATCTATTTCAGCTTCAAAAGATTCACGCTGTCTGCCAAAAGCATTACGTTCTACCTTCATATCCATTAAGGATAAATGTGCATCATCTTGTCCAACTATATCGTTCGCTAACAAAATGAGACCAGCACAAGTACCAAAAATTGGCTTCCCTTGTTTACCAAAGTCTACTAATGCATCAAAAAAATCATATTTATCAATTAGCCGACGCATTGTTGTGCTCTCGCCACCAGGGATGATTAGTCCATCTATATCAGCTAATTGTTGTTTATACTTAATAATGATACCTTCTGCTCCAGCTACTTCAACGGAACGAATATGTTCACGAATCGCACCTTGTAAGCCTAAAACTCCGATTTTCACCATTACTTTTTACTCCTCACTACTTACCAACCACGATCTTGCATACGCTCTTCTGGAGCAATTGTACTGATTTCTAAACCTTTCATCGCTGTACCAATACCTTTAGATACTTTTGCAATTAAGTCGTAGTCTTCATAATGTGTAGTTGCTTCTACAATCGCTCTAGCAAAGTTAGCAGGATTATCTGATTTAAAGATACCTGAACCAACAAATACTCCATCTGCACCAAGCTGCATCATTAATGCTGCATCTGCTGGTGTTGCAACACCACCTGCTGCAAAATTAACTACTGGTAAGCGACCATTTTCTTTAATTTCAAGTAATACTTCATATGGAGCACCTAAATCTTTTGCATATGTCATTACTTCATCTTCATTCATATTTACTAGCTTACGGACTTGTGCATTTACTTCACGAATATGGCGAACTGCCTCAACAATGTTACCTGTACCTGGCTCACCTTTAGTACGTAACATGGAAGTACCTTCACCAATACGACGAGCCGCTTCACCTAAATGACGACAGCCACAAACAAATGGTACGGTGTAATCTCTTTTATTCAAATGATATACTTCATCTGCCGGAGTTAACACTTCACTCTCATCAATATAGTCTACACCCATTGCTTCTAGCACACGAGCTTCTACAATATGGCCGATACGAGCTTTAGCCATTACAGGAATTGAAACAGCATTCATCACTTCTTCTACGATCGTAGGGTCAGCCATACGTGCTACACCGCCAGCTGCACGAATATCAGATGGTACTCGTTCTAATGCCATAACTGCTACAGCACCAGCTTCTTCAGCGATTTTTGCTTGTTCTGCATTGACAACGTCCATAATAACGCCGCCTTTTTGCATTTCTGCCATACCTCTTTTAACTCTATCTGTACCTACTTTAGACATTCTCATGTTCCTCCTATATTTTAAAACTGTTAACGATCGGTTATCATTCCTCTTTCATTATATAACAAATATTTAACAAATGCCAACTGCGGCAGTAGTTTTAGCTTAGCTAAATAGCCCTTTAAAGAAATCTACAACCGTAGTAAATACATTGGAGAAAAAGTCACCGATAGCACCAAGTGTTAACATGAACCAATTTAATTTCTCTACTGCATTTGTAGTTACTAAATCTACACGTTGACCACTTTCACCATTAATATATCCGTAATCTATATCACCATTATATTGAAGGATCGCTTCCCCTACTTTTTCCCCAGCTTTAATTGGTGCTTCTAATGTACCATCTTTCGTAAGCTTTTCTTCATCGATCTCATATTTGATACTGTATAAATCTTTTTCTCCAGCTTTTATCATCGTTTCTATCGGTTCTGCGGTTTCAAATTCTACTTCTTCCTCTTTCCCTTTAGAAACAGGTAAAATAGATTCTTTCTTTAATTGATAGCCAGCTGGAAATAATTCTGTTGTTTCAAATTGTGAGAAGCCGTATTCCATTAGCTTTTTGGTTTCATTAAATCGCTTTGCTTTAGAGTCTGTTTTCATGACAACCGTAATAATACGGCGATCACCTTGCTTGGCAGTTCCGGTAAAACAATAACCCGCTTCATCTGTATGGCCTGTTTTTAATCCGTCTACCCCTTCATATCTATATTGTGTAAAATTATTATCTTCCCATGGCAACATCCAATTTAGATTTTGTAACGGTCTGCCATCTAGTTCAGATAACAACGTACTCGAATATTCTAAAGCTTCAGGATAATCATTAACCAAATGATACGCTAATAATGCTGCGGAACGTGCAGATAATAAGTTATCTGCGTTTGGATCTGTTCCTTCTGGATAGTTTTCACCTAAATCTACATTCGATAAACCAGTAGAATTGACAAATTTATATTCCGGTAAGCCCAGCTCTTCCGCTTTTTCATTCATCATTTTTACAAATTCACCTTCTGACCCCGCTATTAACTCTGCAAGTGCAACAGTAGTAGCGTTATCAGAAATTATCGCCATTCCCTCATATAATTGACGAACAGTGTAGTTTTTATCTTGTATTAAACCAATCCCTGAAAAACCTGGGTTTGCTGATAACCAATAAGCGTAATCTCCAATTTGAGTAGTTGTATCCCAGCTGATTTGACCTTCATTAATGGCTTCTAGAACAAGGTATTCTGTCATCATTTTCGTCATACTAGCTGGAGGTAACTTTAAATCAGATTGCTTCTCATATAAAATTTTACCTGTGTTAGCATCGACTATAATCGCCGATTCTGCCTCGACATCTAAAGTCTCTGCTGCTTGTACTGTTAAACTATTCATAGAAAATGTAGTGATCATTAATAATGCAACCACTACCAAAATACTTATTTTTTTCATTACATCTTTCACTTCTACTACCCCCGACTATTTTTTTGCAACGAAACAATTTTACCATAACTACTTCAAATAGAAAATAACGCTATATAACTATAGACGTGGAAAAAGAAAACTTGGATTACCCAAGTTTTCCTCTATCCTTTTTACTATATTCAATTTATGATAAGGAATAGTTTGGTGATTCTTTCGTAATCTGAACATCATGTGGGTGACTTTCACGCAGTCCCGCCCCTGTCATCCGTATAAATCTGGCATCGTTTCGTAATGCTTCAATATCAGCTGATCCACAGTAACCCATTCCAGATCTGAGACCACCAATCAATTGATGAACCGTATCTGCTAATGGTCCTTTATAGGCTACACGCCCTTCAATGCCTTCTGGTACCAATTTTTTAGCATCTTGTGAATCCTGGAAATATCGATCATTAGATCCAGATTTCATGGAAGTAACAGATCCCATACCACGGTATACTTTATATCTTCTACCTTGGAATATTTCTGTTTCTCCTGGACTTTCTGTTACCCCTGCAAACAAGCTACCTAACATTACTGCATGCGCTCCAGCTGCGATTGCCTTGGTAATATCACCTGAATATTTAATACCACCATCAGCAATAACAGGAATATTGTACTTCTGTGCTTCCGTTGCACAATCATTAACTGCTGTTATTTGAGGTACTCCAACTCCTGCTACTACTCTAGTAGTACAGATAGAACCAGGACCAATACCTACTTTGATAATATTCGCTCCTGCTTCAATAAGTGCTCTTGTCGCTTCAGCAGTTGCGACATTTCCGGCAATAATATCAATATCAGGATATTTATTTCGTACTCGTTTAACTTGTTCAATAACACCTTGAGAGTGTCCATGTGCCGTATCAATAACTAATATATCCACGCCTGCATCTACTAGTTTATCAATACGTGTCATCGAATCTGCGGTCACACCAACAGCAGCACCAGCTAATAAGCGCCCCTGCTTGTCCTTAGCAGAATGAGGGAACTCTATTACTTTTTCTATATCTTTGATTGTAATAAGTCCTTTTAATACATTATTACTATCGACTAGAGGTAGTTTTTCAATTTTATGTTCTTGTAAGATTTCACTTGCTTCTTGTAAGGTTGTACCAACTGGTGCTGTTACTAAGTTTTCACTAGTCATCACATCAGCAATTTTAATGGAATAATCCTCAATAAACCGTAAGTCACGGTTTGTTAAAATCCCTACTAATTTTTGTTCTTCCTCATTATTTACAATAGGTACACCAGAAATACGGAACTTACCCATTAAATGTTCTGCATCAAACACTTGATGATCAGGCAATAAGAAAAAAGGATTCGAAATAACTCCACTTTCAGAACGTTTCACTCGATCCACTTGTTCTGCTTGTTCTTCGATGGACATATTTTTATGAATTATGCCGATTCCACCTTGTCTGGCAATTGATATAGCTAATTTCGCTTCTGTTACAGTATCCATGCCAGCACTTATAAATGGAATATTAAGTGTGATATTTTCTGATAGTTTTGTCTTAATTGATACATCTCGAGGAAGTACATTAGATTCCGCTGGTAATAATAACACATCATCAAACGTTAAACCTTCTTTACTAAATTTATCTGTTCTCATTGGTGAACCTCCTTAAATTTTTTGTGTATATTGTGAAATAATGGATGGGAAATAAAGCTCTCTATCACTAGAGTTTCAACTATTTTTTGAGGGTTGTATCCTTAACTATTGTTAATTACAATACGATATGTGACAGGGTTTTTCAACCTTTTTTTTTCATTATTCCATAAGCTGAAATAGGCGACATGATTAAATCAATAATGTAAGAGGTTACAATATGTAAATTTTTTTTACAAAGTTGATAGAAGTAAAACGATCGATTTAAATAACATCTCTCATCACTTATTATGGAAAAGTTCGAAGTAGATAAACTGCACACTAGTGAAAAGTTAGAAAAGTGAAGCATCCTTCCATTGGGCTTAGGCTTTGAGCTAACTTGATAAATAAAACCACTTTACCAAGTAACTTTTCGGCATGGAAGAAAGCAGGTTATTTCGAGTTTTATGTATTTTATTGTTTTCTAAAAAATTAAAGTACTTGAATAGCTAAGTCCCAACGCACTGGTTCAAATAAACCATCGATACACTAAAAAACACAAACTGCAAAAAACGCTGTTGAAGAATTGTTCTTTTCTAAGAGAGGGGCTGTGACGGACATTTTTTCCGCTATTTGTGACAAAAATGCCGTATTTATGGTGTTCAAGGACATCTATTCCGCTATCCATCTAAAATAAAGCTAATTTCCACTAAAAGACACTAAATAAGGGAATAAATGTCCGCCAACATCGCAAAATGGGAGTTTTCCTATCAAATAACGCACTAAATGTCCGTTCAACAAATGTTATAGTGTCGTCTCCTAAGGGAAGTGCATGCCCTTGGAAAGCGAAACGCTCAGGCCGCAGCGAGGTTTCAAACGTGAATAGGATACCAACTTTTATATGCTTTAAAGCGCAAATTTCTTATCTTTATAAAAAAACAGGCAACCGTCATGGTCACCTGTTCTAGTCTGTGATGATTTTTTCGATAAAAATTGCTTGTTTTTCGTCTAGTTTAATTATTTCATCGCTATCCATTAACCTTACCATTGGCCTTGTTGGTCGATTAGAATCCACAAAAATAATATATGCTTCTTTACCAGTGGAAAGCATAACACGGGTACCAATTGTGTAATTCATCAATGTATCAATGAATTTTTGTAATACAGGATAATCAAACTTTTGATACTTCAATTTCAGCATTTCTTCAATCACCTTAAAAGGTGATTGCTTTCTGCGATAAACTCGCTCTGAAGTCATAGCATGATAGGTATCACTAACCGCAATAATCTTAGCAAAAGGATGGATCTTCTCATCTTTAGAGCCAATCGGATACCCACTACCATCAATTCTTTCGTGATGTTGTAATATCGCTAGTTTCATATCCCTTGTTACATATGGAATTTCTTCTACCATTCGATAGGATAACGTGGGATGTTTCTTTATTTCTTCATATTCTGCTATCGTTAACCTTGATTCTTTCATGAGCCAATTTTCACTTAGCTTTGCCATCCCGCTATCCGCTAATATAGCTGCAATACCAACCTGTATCCAATCTTTTTGATATCCAAGTTTCTTAGCAAGATGTGCTGATAATAATGCAATTGATACTCCATGATGATAGAAATAGTCTTCCTTAGAAGCAAATTTATGCAATAAAAATAAATCCAAACTAATATCTTTTACATAATCAAATAATGGCATCATCATTTTTCGTACTTGATAAATATCAATCGGGCTTCCACCTTGCCACTTTTGAAACATTTCTTTATAACCCGAGACAGCATTAGTGTATAAAGTTTCAAAGGAAGCTGGGGACTTCCTTTGTACTTTTTGTTGCGAAGTATGCTCAGTAACTTTTTTAGGAGTAAAAAGACTTCCCGAGGCTAATTTTTCAGAGACCTCTACAGAATCAATATTAAAGTGTTTTAAGACTTCAATATGTTCTTCCGTAATGACTGTATGTTTATCAATAATTGGATGTTTAGTTTTCCCAGAAACTCGCTTGGTAACAATACACCCAGGTATTAATTGTTGTGGATGCACCTGCAACCGGATCACACCCTTTACTATTTTTCTACATCTTCTTCATTATCCTCTTCAATTATTTCTTCTTCACGATCTACCTTTGCTACTGTAGCAACTTTTTCTTCTTCCTGTAAACGAATCAGTCGAACCCCTTGTGTGTTCCTACCTGTTGTTGAGATTCCCTCTACTTGCATTCGAATTAAGACACCAGAAACCGTCATGATCATAATATCTTCTTCATCCGTTACATTTTTCACCGCTACGACTCTGCCGGTTTTTTCGGTAATATTAGCTGTAAATATCCCTTTACCACCACGATTTGTTCTACGATATTCTTCAACAGGTGTTCGTTTTCCATAGCCATTCTCTGTTACGTTCAGTACATACTGATCTTCCTCAAGAATTTCCATTGAAACGACCTCATCGTCTTCACGTAATGAAATACCCTTCACACCTGCAGCTGTTCTACCCATGGAACGGATTTGACTTTCTTCAAATCGAATCACATAGCCATTTTTAGTACCGATTAACATATCTTTATTACCGTCGGTTAAACGAACAGAGATTAATTCATCACCTTCCCGTAAGTTTAGTGCAATCAAGCCACCTTTACGGATGTTTGCAAATTGAGGAAGCGATGTTCTTTTAGACACACCAAATTTGGTGGTAAAGAATAAATACCAGTCTTCCTTATACTCACTAACAGTAATAACGGCATTAATCCATTCACCTTGTTCCACTTCTAACAAGTTGATAATCGGTATACCCTTTGCTGTACGATTAAATTCAGGAACTTCATACCCTTTCGAACGGTATACCTTTCCTTTATTAGAGAAAAAGAGTACTGTATCATGCGTCGAACAAGAGACTAAATGTTCCACAAAGTCATCGTCATTTGTACCCATTCCCTGTACTCCACGACCGCCACGTCTTTGTGCCCGGTATGTAGAAGCAGGTAGACGTTTAATATAACCTCTGTGTGTCAGGGTAATAACAATGCTTTCTTCAGGGATTAAGTCTTCATCTTCAATCAGATCTATTCCACCTGTTACAATCTCTGTTCTCCTTTCGTCACTATACTTCTCTTTAATTTCTAATAATTCTTCACGAATGATTTCGAGAATTTTCTCTTCATTCGCCAAGATTTCCTTCAATTCTTTAATTAAGTCCATTATCTGACTATATTCATCTTCAATCTTTTCACGTTCTAAACCAGTTAAACGCTGTAAACGCATATCTAAAATAGCTTGAGCCTGCTTTTCAGAAAGATTAAATTGATTCATTAAGCCATCACGAGCAATATCAGTTGTGTTGGATTGGCGAATTAAAGTAATAATCTGATCAATATGATCAAGTGCAATCCGTAAACCTTCGAGGATGTGTGCACGTGCTTCAGCTTTATTTAAATCATATTGCGTTCTTCTCGTAATAATTTCTTTTTGATGCTCTAAATAATATTCCAGACATTGCTTTAAATTTAATACTTTCGGCTGTCCATCGACTAAAGCAAGCATATTGATACCGAAAGACGTTTGTAAAGATGTCTGTTTATATAAGTTATTTAACACTACGTTTGGATTCGCATCTCGACGTAGTTCAATAACGATACGCATACCATTACGGTCTGATTCATCACGTAAATCAGTAATACCTTCTATACGTTTATCTCTTGCTAAATCGGCAATTTTTTCGATTAACTTGGCTTTATTCACTTGGTATGGAAGTTCCGAAACAAGGATTCTTGATTTACCATTCGCTTGCTCTTCTATCTCCGTTTTAGAACGAATCGTAATCGATCCTTTTCCGGTTTCAAAAGCTCTTCTAATACCGCTTCGTCCCAGAATTTGACCAGCTGTCGGAAAATCAGGGCCATAAATATATTCTTCCATCAACTCACTAATGGAAATTTCAGGATTCTGACTAATGGCTAAGATCGCATCAATTGTTTCACCTAAATGATGTGGTGGGATATTGGTTGCCATCCCTACTGCAATACCTGAAGCACCATTAACTAATAGATTAGGGAATTTAGCAGGTAACACTACAGGTTCTCTTTCTGAACCATCATAGTTATCCGTGTAATCAATAGTATCTTTATTAATGTCTCGTAACATTTCCATGGAAATCTTAGACATTCTTGCCTCTGTATAACGCATCGCTGCTGGAGGGTCACCATCTACTGAACCAAAGTTTCCATGGCCATCTACAAGCATGTAACGATAACTGAAGTCTTGTGCCATCCTTACCATTGCTTCATAGACAGCAGAGTCACCGTGTGGGTGATACTTACCGATAACATCCCCAACAATACGAGCTGATTTTTTATATGCTTTATCTGCATGCATACCCTGATCATTTAACGCATATAATATTCGACGATGAACAGGTTTCATCCCATCTCTGACATCAGGTAAAGCACGCGATACAATAACACTCATTGCATAATCTAAAAAAGATGTTCTCATTTCTTGCCCTATATTAATTTCTTGAACTTGTGGACGGTTTTGATCCACCATATTTGATTACCTCCTATTTCACTGCAGGAAGACGTGAAAATTGCTATTCTGAACAATCGTGGATTAGATATCCAAATTCTTAACATATACCGCATTATCTTGAATGAAATTACGGCGTGGTTCTACTTTGTCACCCATAAGCATGTCAAAAATTTGATCTGCTTCCATTGCATCTTCTAAACTAACTTGCAACAATGTACGTCCATCAGGATCCATCGTTGTTTCCCACAGCTGTGTTGCATTCATTTCTCCTAAACCTTTGTAACGTTGTAAGCCTGGTTTTGGCTGTTTTGGTAATTCTGCTAATAATTCATCTAGCTCTTTATCTGAATAAGTGTAATGGACAGCTTTACCTTGCTTAATTTGATAAAGAGGTGGTTGTGCAATATATACATAACCATAATCAATCAAAGGTCTCATGAATCGGAAGAAAAAGGTTAATAATAAGGTTCTAATATGGGCACCGTCAACATCGGCATCCGTCATAATGACGATTTTATGGTAACGAGCTTTCGAAATATCAAATTCTTCACCGATTCCAGTACCAAGTGCTGTAATAATAGTACGGATCTCATTGTTAGATAAAATCCTGTCTAATCTCGCTTTCTCGACATTCAGTATTTTACCCCTCAATGGTAGGATCGCTTGGAAATGACGATCCCGTCCTTGCTTGGCAGAACCACCTGCTGAGTCCCCCTCTACAATATACAGTTCACTGATAGTCGCATCTCGTGACGAACAATCGGCTAATTTACCTGGTAGATTGGAAACTTCCAACGCACCTTTACGTCTTGTTAATTCTCTTGCCTTTTTCGCAGCCATTCTCGCACGTGAAGCCATTAACCCTTTATCCACAATAATTTTTGCTGTATTTGGATGTTCAAATAGAAACTTCGAAAAAAGCTCACTAAAAGCAGAGTCAGTAATAGTTCTTGCTTCACTGTTCCCTAATTTCGTCTTCGTTTGTCCCTCAAATTGTGGGTCTGGGTGTTTTATCGATATAATCGCTGTTAAACCTTCTCTAACATCATCACCAGTTAAATTCGGGTCATTTTCTTTGAATAAATTATTCTTCCGCGCATAGTCATTAATAACACGAGTTAGACCGGTCTTAAAGCCTGATTCATGCGTTCCACCTTCATGGGTACTAATATTATTAGCAAACGAATATATATTGCTTGCAAAGCCATCATTGTATTGTAATGCGACTTCAACTTGAATATTATCTTCTTCTTTTTCTGCATAAAACGGCTCATGCAATACTTCTTTTGAACGGTTTAAGTGTTCTACATAAGATCCGATTCCACCTTCATAATAAAAAGTTTCCTGTTCACTATCATCTCTATTATCTTTAATAGAAATGCTTAACCCTTTATTTAAGAAGGCTAATTCACGTAATCTTGTTGCTAATATTTCGTATTGATAAACGGTAGATTCTGTAAATATTTCTGGATCTGGTTTAAAACGGGTTCTTGTGCCCGTAATATCTGTATCTCCAATAACTTCTAAGTCTTTGTTCAGCTTACCGCGAGAAAAGCTGATATGATACAATTTCCCATCACGATGAACATGTACTTCTAATTCAGTGGATAAAGCATTTACAACAGAAGCCCCAACACCATGCAGACCACCTGAAACTTTATAACCGCCACCACCAAATTTACCACCAGCATGTAGAACTGTCATAATTGTTTCTACTGCGGGGCGACCTGTTTTCTCATGTGTACTGACTGGGATTCCACGACCATTATCTATTACCGTTATACTATTATCTTCTTCAATAAAAACCTGAATATGGTCACAATGACCAGCTAAAGCTTCATCAATACTGTTATCGACAATCTCCCAGACTAAATGATGAAGTCCTTTTTCATTAGTTGATCCAATGTACATACCTGGTCTTTTCCGTACTGCTTCTAAGCCTTCTAATACTTGAATTTGATCGGCATCATAGGCTTGTTCCATTGGCATATTTTCTTCCATTGTCAATTCAATCACCTACATTCTCTCTCATTGATAATCTTTATTCTTCATCACCGTTTTCAGAATAATCCTCTAATTTGCTAATTGTAGAAATCATACTGGCTCTTTTCTTTAACGTTAAGACTGATAGTGGGCTATAATATACTTTCTGTGGAGTTATGACGACTGCCTTCGTTTCTTCTTCATCTGTCACAACGACTTGTTGTTTCTGTTTCATCTCTTTCAGCATTTCCTCATTTATCGTAGAGGAAGTTACTAAACTATAATCAATTATTCCTATCACATCTTTAGACTGAATAACATGGTCATCCCCAATGTGAATAAACATAATATCCCTACTTTTTACTCGATTATTTTTCCTTGATCTATTCTAAAAATCTCTGCCTTCTTCAGTGTTTGATGATGAATACCATCAACACTGGTCGTTGAGACAAAGGTTTGTACTTTACCTTCAATCGTATCTAATAAATGGGATTGTCTAAAATCATCTAACTCACTTAGGACATCATCTAAAAGTAAAATAGGATAATCATTAATTTCCTGATATATAAGTTCTATTTCTGCAAGTTTCAAAGATAGCGCAGTTGTTCTTTGTTGTCCTTGTGAACCAAAAGTTTGGACATTTTTTCCATTAACATGAAAGATCAAATCATCTCTATGCGGACCTATCAAGGTCGTGCCACGTTCTACTTCTTTCGTTTCTAATCTCTCAAATGATTCTGTTAGAACTGTTACTATTTTTTCCTTTTTGTCTTCCTCTGATACATCGATAGTAGGAGCATATTGCAGATCCAAATCTTCAATCCCTCTGCTAATTCCTCTATGTATCTCATTTGCCCACTCACGTAATCGTTTCATGAACATAAAACGTTTTTCTAAAATAATAGCAGCATGTTCGATCATTTGATCTGTCAGTACACGTAGCATAGTGAGATCATTTGATTTACGCTTTTGAAGTTGCTTCAATAAATGATTTCGTTGTTTTAAAATTTTGACATATTGTCCAAGGTGATAGATATAGATTGGTTGAATTTGGCCTATTTCCATATCAATAAAACGTCTTCTAATTTGAGGGCTCCCTTTGACAAGGTTTAAATCTTCTGGTGCAAACATAACAATGTTTAAGGCGCCTATATAATCACTAAGACGTTTTTGTTCTAAATGGTTTAATTTAGCCTTTTTACCTTTATTGGTGAATTGTATTTCCAGGGGAAACTGTTGATTCCTTTTAAATACACTACCTTCTATTTTAGCATAATTTTGCTCCCATTGGATTAATTCTTTATCTTTTGTCGTACGATGTGATTTGGAGAATCCTAACACATATATAGCTTCCATTAAGTTTGTTTTGCCCTGTGCATTTTCTCCAATTATTACGTTTACTTTATCATCGAACTGAACAGATAAATGATCATAGTTTCGATAATTTGTTAAACTTAATTGTTGTATATACATTCGAATTTCCTTCCGAAATTAACCTTTATTCAGCACTTTTTGTTACCACGAACGTACCAACATCTTCTACATAGACTGTATCCCCAGGATAAAGTTTTTTACCGCGACGTGTCTCTAATTCGTTGTTTACATAGACACCATTTTCTTGTAAAAAAACTTTAATCATACCACCTGATTCAAGTATATTGGCTAATTTCAAAAACTGTCCTAAAGGGATATAATCTGTTGAAATTTCAATTTTTTCTTCCATCGTTTCACCTACTTTTATATTAAGAAAGATATTGGTTATTAGTATAGCCCTTCTATCTATTTTACTAAACATTTGATAAATATAAAAGGAAACATGCTAATTATTTTTATTATACAAGTAAAATCAGCCAAGGTAGTTCGTCAGTACCTTGATAAGCTTACTATAGCACTTTATAGTATTATGTTAATTTTTCCCTTATTTTACAAAGATTCACTCCAAATAAAAAGAGGAACAATGACTTATTGTTCCCCTTTTCCATCTAAAATGTTCTTACTGGTAAAATTAGTTGCAAGATTTGGTCGTGATCGGTTGGTTTGATAATGAATGGTCGCATTGCTCCAGTAAATTCTATTTTCACTTGTTCTGTTTCCATTATCTTTAATGCATCGATCATATATTTTGAACTGAATGATATTTTTAACTCTTCACCATCCATTTTAGCTACGGTAATTTCTTCTTCTACTTTCCCGATTTCCGGTGAATTACTCGAAATTTCAACAATTTCCTGCTCTTTGGTTTGAAGGCGAATAACGTTATTATGATTATCTTTTGCTAGTAATGATGCACGATCGACTGCTTGTAAAAGTGTTTTCGTATCAGCAAGAATCACTGTTTTGCTTTCTTCTGGAATTAAACGTGATGTTTCTGGATATTTTCCGTCCAATAAACGAGATAAAAAGTATAAGTGATTGTTTTGGAATGCAATTTGATTTTCACTAATACTGATTTGAATTTTGTCTTCTGTATCATCAAGGATTTTACTTAATTCGTTTAAACTCTTTCCTGGAATAACTACTTGATCAAACGGAAAATTATTAATTACATCTTGTAACGGTAGTTTACTTGCTGCTAAACGGTGACTATCCGTTGCGATAAAGTGAAGTTGATCATCTGCCACCTTTAGGTTAACCCCAGTTAGTATTGGACGTGTTTCAGAAGTTGATACCGCAAATACTGTTTGTTTAATCATATTTTTTAATAGATTGATTGGTAATTCAAACTGTGTCTCTGTTTGAATTTGGGATATTTGTGGATATTCTTCTGCATCTTGCCCATTCAAATGGAATTCAGCATGGCCAGATTGTATTGTAATTTGTAATTGTTCATCTACTTCTATTTGTACTGTTTGTGAAGGTAATTTTCTTATGATTTCTGGAAAATACTTGGCATGAGCAATTATTTCTCCTTGTTCCAGTTCATCAATAAATTGAATTCCTTCTTCTTCTACTGGAATAAAAGATTCAATTGTAATATCGGAGTTACTCCCAGTTAATGTTATACCGTTATGTGTCGCTTGAATTTTTAATCCTGCCAAAATAGGAATCGCTGTTTTCGATGAAATAGCTTTTGTTACATGTTGAATACTTTCCATTAATTTGTCTCTGTTTATTACAATTTTCATTCTAATCCTCCTTGAGGAATATATTTATTTATTATTAATATAATACCGTAATAATAGTAATAGGGGCTGTGATTATGTGGATAACTCCAATTTCTTTGTTTTTTATAAGTTATCCAGATGTGAATAACTTGTTTGCATGTATGGTTTACTTATCCACAATATTCACAAGAATTGCACAGCCTGAATTTAAGTTACATCGATTTTAATTGTTCTTTTATTTCTTCAATCTCTTTATTTAATAACTCATCCGTCCCCAATAATTTCGAGATTTTTTCATGTGCGTGAATAACTGTTGTGTGATCTCTTCCACCAAATTCTTCCCCTATTTTAGGTAAGGAAAAATCCGTTAGTTCTCTAGATAAATACATGGCAATTTGCCTTGGGAACGCAATGGATTTAGTACGTTTTTTAGCAGTGAATTCTTCTAATTTTACATTATACCGCTTGCCAACTTCTTCTTGTATATGCTGTATAGTGATTACTTTTGGTCTGGAAGAAGGGATAATATCTTTTAGTGCTTCAGCTGCTAATGATGCATCAATATCCTGGTTAATAAGGGACGAATAGGCAACCACTCGTATTAATGCCCCTTCTAATTCTCTAATGTTCGTATCGATTTGATTTGCAATATAAAGCATCACTTCATTAGGTATATCTAAACCTTCTGCTTTTGCTTTTTTTCTAAGTATAGCAATTCTTGTCTCCAAATCGGGAGGAGTGATGTCCGTGATAAGTCCCCATTCAAAGCGAGAACGTAACCGATCTTCCAATGTAGGAATTTCCTTAGGCGGTCTATCACTAGAAATAATAATTTGCTTATTTTCTTCATGCAATGTATTAAACGTGTGAAAAAATTCTTCTTGAGTTTGTTCTTTTCCTGCCAAGAACTGAATATCATCAATTAATAGGACATCAACATTCCGATATTTATTCCGAAAATTGACGGCTTTATTGTCACGAATCGAATTAATGAATTCATTTGTAAACTTTTCTGAAGAAAGATACACTACTTTCGCTGTTGGATTATGATCTAATACATAATGTCCAATCGCATGCATTAAGTGTGTTTTTCCGAGTCCAACACCACCATAAATAAATAAAGGATTATATGCCTTAGCTGGAGCTTCAGCAACTGCTAATGATGCTGCATGAGCAAACCTGTTACCAGAACCAATGACAAATGTTTCAAATGTATATTTGTCATTTAACATGGATTTAGGTGATGTTTCACTGTTTTGTGTCGGGACCGTTTTTTTCTTCTTCATTTGAGTGAATTCTTCTGTTGTTTCATCTGTACTTTCAGGAATGACAAATTTTACAGCTAATTTTGCACCTGTAAGCTCATATAACGCATCTGAAATAATCATTGTATATCTAGATTCAAGCCAATCTCTTGTAAATTCATTTGGGGCAGAGATAATCACAGTATCTTCTTTTAATTGATCAACAGAAGTATTTTTTAGCCAGGTATCATAACTTGGTTTACTTACTTTATCTTTGATTAACTCTAAAGTGTTTCTCCATAAATCTTCGATATTTTCCACGAAAACCCTCCTTTCATTAGGCAAAACTAGGAAGTAAACTTGAATAATAACTTGTGGATAGATACACACTGACAAAAAAGCGGAAAACCTAAAAATTAAGTTTTCCACATTGTTGTGTATAAACTAATATACAAGTTGTGAACTTTTGTCCACACAATATCCACAAACTGTGGATAAGCATATGTGTTAATAATTTTATTCACAAACTAAAACACAAATATGATATCAAATAAACCCGAATAATGCAATGTTTTCTCTCTACTTATCCACAACTTAGACAAATTGTGACTATTTTCTTTACACATGTTCTTATTTTGTGAGTAATTTGTCGATAAAAAGTAGATATAGTCAGTTATGTCATTTTCACTTATCCACACGCTTCTGTAATAGAACAGCTTCACCGAAAAGGTGTTATATTACAGGACGAGTATGAATTTGATTTGAAATTTGTGTAATATAGAATGTAGGAAACAAGGAAATATCTATGAGAGTTTAAGTTTTTGAGGACTAGGCATTGACATGAGAAATGATTTATAAGTATAATGAGTAAGACTGTCTAAATCGATTTTGATTTTTAATTTCCTCAGGGAGGTGCATATAAATGAAACGAACATTTCAACCAAATAACCGTAAACGTAAAAAAGTTCATGGATTTCGTGCGCGTATGAGCACAAAAAATGGACGTAAAGTACTTGCTCGTCGTCGCAAGAAGGGTAGAAAAGTATTGTCTGCATAGGCCACTGATACACTCAGTGGTCTTTTTCCATGTACGGCACAACTTTAATTAGAAGTATTGTTTTCTTTAATGGAGGCGCACTAGAAATGAAGAAAGCATGGCGAATTAAAAAAAATAGTGAATTTCAAGAGGTTTTTAAGAAGGGCGCTTCTTTTGCTAATCGACAACTAGTTATTTATTATTTGCAAAAAGATCAACAACATTATCGGGTTGGATTATCTGTAAGTAAAAAAATAGGTAATGCTGTAGTACGCAACCAAGTAAAGCGCTATATTAGACAAGCTTTTCTTGAATTAGATACAAATATAAAAAATGAGTATGATATAATTATTATTGCAAGACAACCAACGAAAGAAATGGATTATCATGAGATAAAAAAGAGTGTTAATCATTTACTTTATAAAACAAAGATTTTAATAAATAAATGAACTTTTTGTTAATAATCATCTTTTTATTCCATTATGGCTAGCTTGTTTATAGCTGGTAATGGTAAAATGAGATACTATAAACAACGTGAATGTGTAGGAATTAAGGAGGATAACGATGCGTAAGAAGCTCCTAATATTATTGAGTTTAGTTGGAGTGATGGTATTACTATCTGGCTGTACCGAAATTGATCAAGATATCACTCCAGAAAGTGAAGGGATATGGAATAAATATTTTGTCTATCCATTATCATGGTTAATTGTACGTGTTGCAGAATTTTTTCATGCGGAATATGGCTATGGACTTTCTATTGTTCTGGTCACTCTTCTAATCAGGTTAATACTACTCCCGCTAAACGTTAAACAATTGAAGAGTTCGAAAGCAATGCAACAAATTCAACCGGAATTAAAGGAAATCAGAGAAAAGTACAGTTCTAAAGATCAACAAACACAGCAAAAGTTACAACAGGAAACAATGGAGTTGTTTCAGAAAAATGGTGTCAATCCATTAGCAGGTTGTTTACCAATTATCGTGCAGATGCCGATTTTGATTGCCTTTTATCATGCAATTATGCGGACAGAGGCACTTGATGGTCACCAATTTTTATGGTTCCAGTTGGAATCACCAGATCCTTATTATATCTTGCCAGTTCTTACAGCAGGATTTACTTATTTACAACAAAAGCTAATGATGGCTGGAACAACTGGTCAACAAAATACAATGATGCCTCAAATGACCATGATGCTTTATTTAATGCCGATTATGATTGGGGTGTTTGCAATTTTCTTCCCATCAGCATTGGCACTATATTGGGTAGTAGGTAATATCTTTATGGTATTACAAACACTATTAATTAAAAATCCAATGATGAAACGTGATGAGGCGAATGCAGGAGGAAGTAAATAGTGAGACAGATAACTGCTACTGGACAAACTGTAGACGAAGCGGTCCAATCAGCGTTAAGGCAGTTAAACATCACAGAGGACCAGGCGAAGATTGAGGTAATTGATGAAGGTAAAAAAGGGCTATTAGGTTTATTTGGCTCTAAGCCAGCGATTGTAAAAGTAGCGCAAGTGGAAGAAGCTCCATTGGAGGAAGATCAGGCAGAAGAAGATCCGGTGGAAAAAATTCAAAAGTATGTCGAAAACATTGTTAATAAGTTTCAGGTAGATGTAAAAGTTGATGCAGAAGTAGATCAAAATGTTGTTACACTGCAATTGACTGGAGAAAAGATCGCGTTATTAATTGGAAAACGTGGACAAACCTTAAATGCGGTGCAATATTTAGCACAATTAGCGATGCATCAATTTGCTGATAAATATTATACGGTAATTGTTGATGCAGAAGGTTATCGTGAAAGAAGAAAGGAAACACTTATTTCATTGGCAGAAAGATTGGCCGATCGAGCTAGTAAAACGAAAAAAGATGTAAAAATCGAGCCAATGCCGTCATTTGAACGAAAAGTGATTCATACTGTATTACAAAAAAGAACAGATGTCGAAACAGATTCAAAGGGAACAGACCCAAACCGTTACGTAGTCATTAAACCAAAATAAATATGTACCGTTAAAAACGAGTAATCAACCACGATTACTCGTTTTTTTGTTGAAATATTGCTTAAACTCCTAGTAGTAATTTTGACATGTATAAAATGCTTAAAAACCGCTACGGCTTGCCCTCTTCGCTTTCCTAGGGGCGTGTCTTCAGCTAACTTTTGAAAAGAAATTCACTTTACAAAAGTGGATCTTCAGGTCACGCTGATCCCTCAGGAGTCGAAGTGGGCGCCTGCGCTAATTAAGTTCTGCAATGGATGTAAGTGGTAGAATTGCAATTCTTATTTCTTGATTTATCACGGTGCTATCCGTCTGTAGATGCCCCACTGATTATAGTCCCACTAAATATATTATCTTTTCGAGAGTTCAAAAAGCTAACTGTCATAACCGTTATAGAACTCTTTTACGGAGGCACACGCTTTCACTCATGTGAGAATGTTTTCTCTGATGATCCACTTTTACGAGCGGTCTTTGTTTGGAAAAAGTTAGCTGAAGATAATCCCCCACGGAATGGGAAGCGGGCAGCCGCAGCGGTATTCCAGTACACTCTATGGAAAGAATGGAGGGAAATCTCATTATGCAGTTCTCCCTCAAACCGAATCAGTTAAAAAATCCTAGAATGGGTTTGCGAGACTTTTATCGGGTTAAATTAGAAATGTTGAAGTAAACAAGTAGTAAGGTCATGGTCGTATTTTTGCTATTTAATACAAATAGGTAAATAGGGCTTATAGTATTAGTGAAATATCGACAAAGAGTTCATTTAAAAATTTGCGTTGGGATGTTTGTGCATAACTAATTTCATAAAAGTTATTCACATGTGGATAATATATGTTATAGATAAAAGGGAAAACTAAGTGTGGATATCTTTTCAATTGATATAGTTTTATGATATTCTAATAAGTTAGTGACACTAAATGAAAAATATCGTTAATGAATATAGAAAAATTGGAATAATGGGGGTGAAAGAGTGGAAAAAGATACAATAGCAGCGATTTCGACGCCGATAGGTGAAGGAGCAATTGCGATCGTCAGGTTGAGCGGAGAAAACGCAATTTCCATAAGTAATAAACTGTTTGAAGGAAAAGATCTTGAAAAAGTGGAATCCCATACGATTCATTATGGAAAAATGATCGATACACAAACAAATGAAATGATGGAAGAAGTAATGGTTACGGTGATGCGTGCACCAAAAACGTTTACGAAAGAAGATGTGGTAGAAATTAATTGCCATGGTGGACTGGCTTCTGTTAACCGATTGTTAGAACATGTTTTATTTCATGGTGCACGTTTAGCTGAACCAGGTGAGTTTACCAAACGAGCCTTTCTTAATGGCCGTATTGATTTATCACAAGCTGAAGCTGTTATGGATTTGATCCGAGCAAAAACGGATAAGGCAATGAATATAGCACTAAAGCAATTAGATGGTAAACTATCGAAATTAGTTCATCAATTAAGACAAAAGTTAATTGAAACTGTAGCACATGTTGAAGTAAATATTGATTACCCAGAGTATGATGATGTAGAGGAAATGTCTCATCACATGTTAAAAGAGCGAACAGAAGAAGTATACCGCGAAGTAGAACGGTTATTAAGCATGGCGAAACAGGGGAAAATATTACGTGAAGGTATTGCAACAGCAATCATAGGTCGCCCAAACGTAGGGAAATCTTCTTTGCTTAACGCATTTGTACAAGAAACGAAGGCAATTGTTACAGATATACCGGGGACAACTAGAGATGTGATTGAGGAATATGTAAACGTCCGTGGGATTCCGTTACGTTTAGTTGATACAGCAGGTATTCGAGAAACAGAGGACATTGTGGAGCGGATCGGTGTAGAACGTTCGCGTCAAGCATTAAAAGAGTCAGACTTAATTTTACTCGTACTGAACTATGGTGAGGAATTAACAGAAGAAGATCATAACCTTTTTAAAGCAGTAGAAGGCTTAGAATATATAGTGATCGTTAATAAGACAGACCTAGATCAAAAATTAGATGTGGAAAAAGTAAAACAATTAGCCGGTGATCAAAAAGTAATAACGACTGCATTAATTGAAGATAAAGGAATGGATGCTTTAGAAGAGGCAATTGCGGAAACCTTCTTCGCTGGAAATTTGGAAAGTGACGACTTAACGTATGTTTCAAATGTACGCCATATTCAATTATTGCAACAAACATTGAAGGCTTTAGATGATGCAATAGATGCAATGGATGCGGATATGCCGATTGACTTAGTACAAATTGATGTTACAAGAGCATGGGAGTTATTAGGTGAGATTGTAGGAGATACGCTGCAAGACAGTTTGATTGATCAACTGTTTTCACAGTTCTGTTTAGGGAAATAAATTATAACAATAAAGGAGGATCAGCGATGTCAACTTATGAAGCTGGTCAATATGATGTGATCGTAATCGGGGCAGGCCATGCAGGGGTAGAGGCTGCTTATGCTGCTGCTAAACGTGGGGCGAAAACATTAATATTAACATTGAACTTAGATATGATTGCTTTTATGCCTTGTAATCCGTCAATTGGCGGTCCAGCCAAAGGTATTGTTGTTCGTGAAATTGATGCATTAGGCGGATTGATGGGAAAAGTGATCGATAAAACTTACATTCAAATGAGAATGCTTAATACAGGTAAAGGACCTGCTGTTCGTGCGTTACGTGCTCAGGCAGATAAACCGTTATATATTCAAGAAATGAAGAAAACATTAGAACAAGAGCCGAATTTAACATTAAGACAAGGAATGGTAGAGAAATTACTTGTTGAAGATGGAAAAGTAAAAGGGGTAATCACGGAGACGAAAGCATTATACCGTACTGAATCTGTTATTATTACAACTGGAACGTTTATGCGTGGACGTGTCATTATAGGTGATATTTCCTATGAAAGTGGACCAAATAACCAACGGGCAAGTGTTAAATTAGCTGAAAACCTGGAAGAGCTAGGTTTTGATCTTGTTCGTTTTAAAACAGGAACACCACCAAGAGTCAATAATCTTTCGATTGATTATGATAAAACGGAAATTCAACCAGGTGATGAAAATCCACAACATTTTTCTTATGAAACAACGGAAGAAATTGTTGATCAAATACCGTGCTGGTTAACGTATACGAATGAAAAAACGCACGAAATTATTAATGAAAATCTGGGACTTTCCGCAATGTATTCAGGCATGATTAAAGGAACTGGCCCACGTTATTGTCCTTCTATTGAGGATAAAATAGTCCGATTCCATGATAAACCACGTCATCAAATTTTCTTAGAGCCAGAAGGACGTAACACCGATGAGGTATATGTACAAGGTTTATCGACTTCATTACCTGAATATGTACAACGTGATATTTTACGCAGTATCCCAGGATTGGAAGAAGCGGATATTATGCGTGCTGGCTATGCGATTGAATATGATTCTGTTGTACCGACGCAATTATGGCCAACACTCGAAGTAAAAGATGTCGAAGGATTGTTCACTGCAGGACAAATTAATGGAACATCCGGATATGAAGAAGCAGCTGGTCAAGGTTTAATGGCTGGAATTAATGCAGCAGCTAAGGCATTGGATAGAGATACCTTAATATTAGATCGATCTCAAGCGTATATCGGTGTATTAATTGATGATCTTGTAACGAAAGGTACCAATGAACCTTATCGATTGCTAACTTCACGTGCAGAATACCGTTTATTATTACGTCACGATAATGCTGACTTACGTTTAACGGAAATTGGTCATAAAATCGGCTTGATTTCGGATGAGCGATTTGCATGTTTTGAAGAAAAGAAACGTTTAATTGAGGAAGAAAAAGAACGATTAAGCAATATTCGATTGAAACCAACTGAAGAATTACAACAGCTTATGGAATCTATCGGAGGTACTAAGTTAAAAGACGGGATTCTTGCTTATGATTTAATGAAACGACCAGAAGTAACTTATGATGTAATTGAACAAGTAGCACCAGCTGATAAAGAATTAGCGGCTGATGTAAAAGAGCAAGTCGAAATACAAATCAAATATCAAGGCTATATCGCCAAATCTAACCAACAAGTAGAGCGAATGAAAAAAATGGAAAATAAAGTAATACCAGATAATATTGATTATGATGAGATCAGTGGTATTGCTACAGAAGCTAGAGAGAAGCTTAAACAAGTACGTCCGTTATCAGTAGCTCAAGCATCACGGATATCAGGTGTTAACCCGGCTGATGTTTCCATTCTTTTAGTGTATATTGAACAAGGGAATGTAGCAAAAGTATCGAACGAATAGAGGAGTGGCATGATGAATCTTCAGTCCTTTCAAGAACATCTAAATAAACAAGGCATTGAGATCACAGAAAAGCAATTACAACAATTTGAAACATACTTCCACATACTAGTGGAGTGGAACGAAAAAATGAATTTAACAGCGATCACAGCTAAAGAAGAGGTTTATGCAAAACATTTTTATGATTCGATCACTGCTGCATTCTATTTCGATTTTACAAATGAATTTCATTTATGTGATGTGGGTGCGGGTGCTGGATTTCCTAGTATTCCACTCAAAATACTTTTTCCGCAAATACAGGTAACAATTGTAGATTCATTAAAGAAGCGGATTACCTTTTTGAATCATTTAGCTACAGAACTTGGACTAGAAGGTGTTAGTTTTTATCATGATCGCGCCGAATTATTTGGTAGAAATGATAAATTTAGACACAAATTTGATGTAGTAATGGCACGTGCTGTTGCCAGAACCTCTGTGTTATCTGAGCTTTGTCTGCCACTTTTACGAACGAATGGTACATTCATTGCTATGAAAGGATCCAATGTAGAGGAAGAACTTACTGATGCTGAGGATGCGATTGAACTACTTGGTGGAAGAATACAGCATGTGGAACATTTCTCATTACCAGAAAATAATGGTGACAGAAACATCGTAATAATTGATAAAAAACGTAAAACACCTAAAAAATTCCCGAGAAAACCAGGTGTTCCAAACAAAAATCCATTATAAAAGATATTTTTATCAAAAATTAGTCATATTTTTTATACCTTACTAGCATTTTTGTGATAAAATAAGAGTAACAGATTACTAGTTATGTTCCACGTGAAACATTCGGGATATAAAACGGCTTCTTTGACTTGCTTAAATTCTAGTTTTAAGCAAGTTTTCCCTTTTATTTTATCTATAAATAGGGAAAAGTATTCGCTCTCATACAATATCATTAGAATTTTTGTTAAGCAGAAAAAAGGTGGTGTTTATTATGTTACACCCATTTGGTCGTATTTTTGGATTAGGCGATAAGGTGGAGGATGAACTAATAGAAGACACAGAAAGCTATCAAGATGAAGTGGTTTTTATACATGTTGATGCTATAGAAGCAAATCGATACCAGCCTAGATCCATATTTGATGAAGAGAAAATTAAAGAGTTGGCACAAACTCTACATACACATGGTTTGATTCAGCCGATTGTAGTCCGATCTATCGATGAAGCAGAAGAAAAGTATGAAATTATTGCAGGGGAAAGACGTTGGCGAGCAGCTAAAAGCTTAAATTGGGAAAAGATACCCGCAATCATTCGCGAGATGACAGATAAAGAGACTGCGTCGGTAGCATTAATAGAAAACTTACAACGTGAAGAACTTACAGTAATCGAAGAAGCGTTCGCATATGAGAAGTTAATTGAAATGCATGAATTAACACAGGAAGCATTGGCACAGCGATTAGGTAAAAGTCAATCAACAATAGCGAACAAAATGCGCTTATTGAAATTGCCAGAACAAGTGCAACAAGCTATTATGCAGAAGACGATTACGGAAAGACATGCTCGTGCGCTGATCGCTTTGAAGAGTGAAGAACTTCAACTGAAAATTTTACAACAAATTATTGATCGCGATTTAAATGTAAAACAAACAGAGGCACAAATAGAGCGATTGCTATCTGATAAGAAAAAACCAGCCAAAAAGCCTCGATTAAAAGGTGTTAACAAAGATATGAGAATTGCCATGAATACAATAAGGCAATCATTAGATATGGTATCAGATACTGGCATTGATTTAGAGACAGATGAACAGGATCATGATGACTATTATCAGATTACGATCAAAATTCCTAAGAAAAAATGATTACTTAATGACCCATCTTTATAAGTTAGGAAGATGGGTTGTTTTTTGGCAAGATAGTATATATCTGTCGTGAAAATATTGAACCATTTTAACTAATTATGATAATAATGTAAAAAAACTTATTTAAAATAGTGTTTTAGTGATAGAATAAGAGAAAAGATGCAAGAGGTAGGTGACACCATGGGTAAAGTAATAGCCGTTGCAAACCAAAAAGGTGGCGTCGGCAAAACGACTTCTTCTGTTAATTTAAGTGCATGTTTAGCACATCTTAATAAAAAAATATTAATTGTTGACATAGATCCACAGGGAAATTCAACTAGTGGAGTAGGGATCAACAAAGCAGATGTAAGTCATTGTATATATAACGTATTAGTAGAAGACGTTGAACCGAGTCAAGTATGCATTCAAACAGATATTGAGAACTTAGAAATAATACCAGCAACGATTCAGCTAGCTGGTGCTGAGATAGAATTAGTTTCTACTATTTCACGTGAAGTTCGCTTAAAGAAAGCCATTGATAGCGTTAAAGATCAATATGATTATATTATTATAGATTGCCCTCCTTCATTAGGTTTATTAACTATAAATGCATTAACAGCTTCAGATACTGTATTAATTCCTGTTCAATGTGAGTATTATGCTTTAGAAGGATTAAGTCAGTTATTAAATACAATACGATTAGTACAAAAACATCTGAATAAAGAGTTAATGATTGAAGGCGTACTATTAACGATGTTAGATGCTAGAACAAATCTTGGCTTACAAGTGATAGAAGAAGTGAAAAAATATTTTCAAGATAAAGTCTATAATACGGTGGTACCACGTAATGTTCGTTTGGGTGAAGCACCAAGTCATGGACAACCAATCATATCATACGACTCTAAATCAAGAGGGGCAGAGGTTTACCTTGATTTAGCAAAGGAAGTGATTGCAGGTGGCTAGAGGATTAGGTAAGGGATTAGATGCATTCTTTCCGGAAATTGAAGAAACAGATTCTGACAAAATTGAAGAAGTAGAGTTGCAAAAATGCCGTCCAAACCCGTATCAACCACGAAAAGTATTTGAAGCAGATGCGATCGAAGAGTTAAAAGAGTCAATTGAACAACATGGTATTTTACAACCCTTAATAGTAAGAAAAAGTATTAGAGGGTTTGAAATAGTAGTAGGGGAGAGAAGATTTAGGGCGGCAAAAGAAGCAAACCTAGAAACCATCCCTGTTATTATTAAAGATTTAACGGACGAACAAATGATGGAGTTAGCTTTATTAGAAAACATTCAGCGTGAGGATTTAACTCCTATAGAAGAAGCAACAGCTTATGATCGCTTAATTAATGAATTAGGTACAACGCAAGATCAACTTGCTAAGCGATTAGGGAAGAGTAGATCCCATATTGCGAACCTTGTAAGGCTTCTCAGCTTGCCAGAAGATGTTATGGCCCAGATTAATCACGGAGCACTCTCCATGGGACATGGAAGAGCGTTGTTAGGTTTAAAGGATAAAACAAAAATTAAACCAGTAGTGAAACGGATTACAACAGAGAAATTGAATGTCCGTCAAGTGGAAGCATTAATAAACGAACTAAATTATCAGCAACCAAAGCAAAAGAAAAAGCAAAAGAAGGATATTTTTATCACAGAAAAAGAAAATCACTTGAAAGAGTATTTTGGAACGAATGTAAAGATTAACAAAGGTAAAAGAAAAGGCAAAATTGAAATAGAGTTCTTTTCAGAGGATGACTTAAATCGTATTTTAGATAAGATGGAATAATACTTGGTCTGATTGTTTGTGGGTACAAATGATCAGGCTTTTTCATGTGAAAAGATAGATAAAGGTGGTCGCATAATGGCTTTATTAGGAACATTAGTAAATGGTTTATGTATTATTATCGGGACAATTATTGGGCTTGTATTTTCCAATATACCGGAAAGAATCAAAAAGACAGCTCTTCAAGGAATTGGGCTTGTGGTAGCTCTTATCGGTATTCAAATGGCGATTCAAGCAGATAATGTAATATTAATTTTGCTAAGTCTGTTACTTGGATCAATTATTGGTGCTGGTGTGCATTTAGAAGATAAATTAAATGTTATCGGTGAAAAGTTAGAAAAGAAAGTAAGTAAAAAGGAAAATGGCCATCTGACAGAAGGATTTATTACAGCCACTTTAATTTTCGTTATTGGTGCGATGTCTATTGTAGGTGCATTGGATGGTGGTTTAAGAGGAGATCATGAAGTCTTATACACGAAGGCGTTTCTAGACGGTTTTATGGCAATGGTATTAACATCAACGTTAGGTTATGGTGTTATTTTCTCGGTCATACCGGTAGTTGTTTATCAAGGTTCTATTGCATTACTAGCGGTACAGATTAATAAGTGGCTCCCACAACAGGTCT
Organism: Gracilibacillus sp. D59; assembly: GCF_052246695.1. Classification (NCBI taxonomy): domain Bacteria; kingdom Bacillati; phylum Bacillota; class Bacilli; order Caryophanales; family Bacillaceae; genus Gracilibacillus; species Gracilibacillus sp. D59. The sequence goes on from NZ_JBQQCK010000002.1 coordinate 50,525, forward strand.
TAGATGGTTTTATAAGTGAAATGACAGCAATAGGGGGATTATTAATTCTAGCCATTGGTTTAAACATATTAAATATCACTAAAATAAAAATTGGTGATTTTTTGCCGGCAATTATTGTGTTCATTATATTTTATTTTAGCTATGGTTTAATAGTATAAAGTGTAGAAAGTTTTCTTTCATACCTTTGTCCCAAGTCGCATATTTTTAATATATCTAAAGCTTTTTGGAGGCAAAGATATGTGGAAATCGGGTATGAAGTGGATGTTCTTAATTATTGGAACAATGGTTGGGGCAGGGTATGCCTCAGGTAGGGAATTATGGCAATTTTTCGGTCACGAAAGTGGACTAGCAATCATTTTATTTACCTTACTATTCATTTGTTCTGTTGCAATTACAATGAAGGTAAGCTATCAAAATCAAACGTCCAATTATTATGCATTACTGGAAATCATTCTTGGTAAACGTATTGCGCGTTTTTATGATATCTTAATTTTTTTCTATCTTATGTCCACAACTGTTATTATGATTGCTGGAAGTGGAGCAACTTTTGAAGCTTTTCAACTGTCCAAATGGATTGGTATTCTATTTATTGTTGCCTTTATTATCATTATTTTTATTAAGGGCGTCAAAGGCGTTGTCACATTTAACGTTATTATATTACCGTTATTAATCGTTGGTTTATTATCGATATTATTAATTTATACAATGGATGAACAACTAACATTTATAATATCTTTGGATCATCAGTCTAATTGGACAGCTGCTTTCACATTTACAGCTTTAAATATTTTAGCTATTCTTGCAGTAATAGGAGCAGTAGGGGAAAAAATACAATCAAATGGTGAAATTGTAATTGCAAGTATTGGAAGTGGCTTGATTTTAGGAATCACATCTTTCTTATATAATAATTCGTTAATACAAATATCAGAGGTTATCATTTTATATGAGATCCCATTATTCGCCATTTTGAAAAATTATCCTAGCTATACGTACATTATAATGACAATTTTATTATGGTGTGCGATATTTACCACTGCTATCTCCAGTGTGTTGGGGCTTGTTTCGAGAATTGCTCGTTTTCTAAAGTACCATATGTGGCAAATTGCTCTTCTTTTATTAATAATACTGACGCCTTTAACGAACATTGGCTTTGCTACACTAGTATCATTTTTATATCCGATTTATGGCATTGTGAATTTATATTTACTTTGTGCTATCTTACTATTTCCTTTTTATAAGAGAATCTAATATAATAGTATCAGAGTATCGTGTCAGATAGAGGTGATAACATGGAGAATAAGGAATTTCAGTTATATGATATAGTCGAAATGAAAAAGCCCCATCCATGTGGAGAGAATCGTTGGAAAATAATTCGCATGGGCATGGATATTCGTATTAAGTGTGAAGGGTGTGGGCATAGTGTTATGTTACCACGTAAAAAATTCGGGCAAAAAATGAAAAAAGTACTCGAACATCAAGAATGAAAAAACTTTCATTAAATTGTTTCACGTGAAACAAAATCATTTTTTCTAATATGCTGAAAGGTAGAAAATCATCTTTTCTATATGAGAAAATAGGAAAATCAAGGGGTTAAATCCCTTGATTTTCGCTTTTTAATAACTTGTCAATTTGTCAAAGTATCACTATAATTGGTATGACCGATACGTTCATATGGACGGAATCCTTAAGGAGTGAAAGTTAACATGGCATTAACAGCAGGAATTGTTGGTTTACCTAACGTGGGTAAGTCTACATTATTTAACGCAATAACACAGGCTGGTGCAGAGTCTGCGAACTATCCATTCTGTACAATTGATCCAAATGTAGGAATTGTAGAAGTACCAGACGCAAGACTGCAAAAATTAACAGAATTAGTCAAACCGAAAAAGACAATTCCAACAGCTTTTGAGTTTACCGATATAGCAGGGATTGTAAAAGGTGCGAGTAAAGGGGAAGGATTAGGAAATCAGTTTCTTTCTCATATTCGCCAAGTAGATGCAATCTGTCACGTTGTTCGTTGTTTTCAAGATGAAAATATTACACACGTATCAGGAAAAGTAGATCCTATTTCCGATATTGAAACAATTAATTTAGAGCTTATTTTAGCAGATCTAGAAACTGTTTCAAAACGGATACAACGTGTGGAAAAAATGGCAAGACAGAAGGATAAAGAAGCAATGGCTGAATTAGAAGTGCTTTCCAAGTTAAAGGATGCATTTGAAGAGGAAACGCCAGCACGTGCGGTATCTTTTACAGAAGAGCAACAAAAGCTTGTTAAAGGTTTACATTTATTAACAAGTAAATCAGTACTCTATGTTGCCAATGTAGGGGAAGATGAATTACTGGAAGCTGATAATAATGAATATGTACAGCTTGTGAAAGATTTTGCTGCGAAAGATGAGGCTGAAGTAATTGTCGTGAGTGCCAAGGTTGAGTCTGAGATTGCTGAGTTAGATGGAGAGGAAAAAGACATGTTCCTAGAGGAGTTAGGAATAGCAGAATCTGGCTTAGATCAACTGATCAAGGCAACCTATAACCTGCTTGGTTTAGCAACATACTTTACGGCAGGAGAGCAAGAAGTACGAGCATGGACATTTAAAGAAGGTATCAAAGCACCACAAGCAGCAGGTATCATTCATAGTGACTTTGAAAAAGGGTTTATTCGTGCTGAGACGGTCTCTTATGATGATCTAGTTGAGGCAGGTTCTGAACAAGCTGCGAAAGAAAAAGGAAAAGTGAGATTAGAAGGTAAAGATTATTTGGTGAAAGATGGAGATGTTATGCATTTCCGTTTTAACGTATAGCAGGATCACTTGTAACTTGCAAAAATATTGTTTGCATTAGTGGAAGAAAATTGATATAATATCATATTGTGAGTAATGAGACTATTACTCCTTGCTCTATTCTAAGAAATAGAGCCGCCAAGACCAAAAGGAGGTGTAAACGGATGAATAAATATGAAATTATGTACATCATCCGCCCAAATATCGAAGAGGATGCGCAAACTGCTCTAATCGAGCGTTTTAACGGTTACCTTACGAATAATGGAGCGGAAATTGAGAAAGTTGAAGAAGTAGGTAAGAAACGTCTTGCTTATGAAATCAACGATCACCGTGATGGATATTATGTAATCATTAACTTTACAGGTGATGAAACAGCTATTAACGAATTCAGTCGTCAAGCGAAATTCTCAGATGACATTTTACGTCACATGGCAATTCGTGAAGACGATCAATAATAAGGAGTGGTTCTGATGTTAAATCGTGTCGTGCTTGTCGGCAGGTTAACGAGAGATCCTGACTTACGTTATACACCAAATGGCGTAGCCGTTGCTAATTTTACCATAGCTTGTAATAGACCCTTTACGAATCAGCAAGGGCAACGAGAAGCAGACTTCATTAATTGTGTCACATGGAGAAGGCAAGCGGAAAACCTTGCGAACTACATGGGAAAAGGAAGTCTAATCGGTGTAGATGGTCGTATTCAAACTCGTAGTTTTGATAATCAGGAAGGACAGCGAGTCTTCATGACAGAAGTAATGGCAGAATCGATTCAATTCTTGGAATCTAAGGGTGGAGCAACTGGTGGACAACCTAACGCACAAGGATCTCAAGGATATAATCAAAATCAGAACCAACCGAGTCAAGCAAATCAAAATCAATTTAACCAAAACAATAATAATCAAAATAATCAAGGAAATAACGATGGTGGTAATCCATTCCAGGATAGTGGAGAGCCTATCGATATTTCGGATGATGATTTACCATTTTAAATTAAAGGAGGTTTTTGATTATGGCAGCTCGTCGTGGTCGCGCAAAACGTCGTAAGGTGTGTTATTTCACAGCGAATGGTATTACACACATCGACTATAAAGATGTTGGTTTATTAAGTCGTTTCGTTTCTGAGCGTGGAAAAATTCTTCCTCGTCGTGTAACGGGAACTTCTGCAAAATATCAACGTAAATTGACTAAGGCAATTAAACGCGCTCGTCAAATGGCGCTTTTACCTTACGTAAATGATTAATAAATAATCAGAAGCTTGGACCACTATTTAGTGTTCAAGCTTTTTTATATGGCTTTTAATCAAGATGTAGATAGACCAATTAAAAAAGTTTGGATGGTCCTTATCCAAACTTTTAAAAGTATCTATCAGCTTAATTCCTTCACTGAGATGGCTTGAGACAGCTTATCTGTTTTACAATCTACGAAATCCTTTTCTTGAACTAAATCAATCTTCATGGCAGCTTCTAGTTTTTCGGTGTCTGGTCGTTTTACTTGTAAGATAAAGTCTTCTAAATTTAATGCTTCCAATTTCTTAACCGTTTTTTGTTCGTCATATTTAACAGAAGAGCGAATAATACGTTGTGCTTTATATTTGCCTCGTTTCACCTCACCTTTTTGTTCTTTCCCAAAAGTTTCATCTAAGTAGTTGTGAATTTGTTTTTTGACCTGATTCATTTCCTTTTCTAATATTTTTTTCTGATTGTTTAAATCATAGTATTTTTTTAATAATTCCTCTGATAGTTCAAAGGATGCTTCAGTCCCTACAGCATTTGTCATCATGATCCCCTCCTTAGTCTATTGTGATTAGTTCATTTATATGAAAAAGAGGCGGATTTATGCCGGACTTTTACGAGAACTCCATTTGCCTTTTGTTGTAATAGACAACATCAATGTTTTTGTATTATTGTTCGTGTTTTGACGATTAATAATATACGATAAATTAAAATAACAAAATTAAATCAATAAAAAGCGAACATTAACGAATAATATTGTTGTTTTGTATTGACAATCTCTATTGATTTGCTATGATAGAGAAAACTTTGTAAATAGAAACACTTCAAAAAGCTAAAGTGTCAAAATTTTCTCAATTCAATTCTATTTATTAAAGTTCAAAAGTGCTATAATAGTAATGATTAATAATAGAAAGTGTATATAAGTGAAGGATTTCACTCAATCTGTGAGTTTGCTATTTTTAAATAAATATAATTTCTTGGAGGGGACAACTGTGACATTTAAAGTATTAATTAGTGATCCGTTAAGTGAAGATGGAATTCAACCGTTACGTGAAGCAGATAATATTCAAGTAGACATAGAGACTGGTCTATCACCTGATGTACTTGCTGAAAAAATTGGCGAATATGATGCATTACTAGTAAGAAGCCAAACAAAAGTAACACGAGATATCATCAGCCAAGCATCGAATTTAAAGATCATTGGTCGTGCAGGTGTCGGAGTTGACAACATTGACTTGAGTGCAGCGACAGAGTATGGAATTATTGTTGTCAATGCACCAGATGGCAATACGAATTCTGCAGCTGAACATACCGTAGCAATGCTAATGTCGCTAGCACGTAAAATCCCACAAGCGTATGCTGCCTTAAAGAATGGAAAATGGGATCGTAAAACACATGTCGGCGTAGAGTTAAAAGGCAAGACACTTGGTGTAATTGGTATGGGACGTATTGGTGTAGAAGTGGCAACACGTGCGAAAGGCCAACGAATGAATGTTATTGCCTATGATCCATTTTTAACAAAGGAAAGAGCAGATAAGCTTGGTGTGGATTTTGGATCTGTTGAAGATGTCATTGTGGCAGCTGACTTCATTACTGTTCATACACCATTGATTAAAGAGACTAAGCATTTGATTAATAAAGAGGCATTCGCCAAAATGAAAGACGGTGTACGCATCATTAACTGTGCTCGTGGTGGTATTATTGATGAAGATGCACTGTACGATGCCATTAAATCCGGTAAAGTGGCAGGTGCTGCATTAGACGTATTTGAGGAGGAACCGGCAACAGATCATCGTTTATTAGAGCTTCAGGAAGTGATTGCAACACCACACTTGGGTGCAAGTACCGTAGAAGCACAAGAAAATGTAGCAATTGATGTCAGCCATGATGTTGTTCGTTACTTAACAGAAGGTGTAGCGAAAAACCCGGTTAACCTACCATCTGTACCGAAAGAAATTATGAATAAAATCGAACCATACTTCTACTTATCTGAAAAATTAGGTACGTTCTTAACATATTTAACGAGCGGTGTTATCGAAGAGATCAACATTTCTTATTCTGGTGAATTAACCGAATTAGAAGTTGCACCTTTAACGCGTAATACTATTAAAGGTTTATTAAAACGTCACCTAGGTGATCACATTAATGATGTTAATGCTTCTTACTTAGCTGAAAAACGAGGCATTCAAGTAAATGAAAATAAATCTTCAACTCCAAAAGGGTTTACCAACCTACTAAAAGTAGAAGTGAAGACGAAAGATGTGACACGTTCCATTTCTGGTACATTGCTAAACGGTTTAGGACCTCGCATTGTACAAGTAGATGCTTACAGTGTTGATGTAGTACCTGATGGTAACTTAGTTGTGATCAAGCACAATGACCGTCCTGGTGTTATTGGTAAAGTTGGTAGTATGTTTGCAGAGAAAAATATCAATATTGCGGCAATGCAAGTAGGCCGTTCTGATGTTGGTGGCGAAGCAATCATGATCTTAACGATTGATAAGTATTTAGAAGATGAAGATATTGAAGCATTAAAAGAATTTGAAGAAATTGAAAAACTAACTGCTATGGAATTATAATATAGCACGATAAAAAAGAGCTCTTTTTAGTGGCAACATATTAGCCACTTAAGAAGAGCTCTTGTTTTGTATAAAAAGCGATAAATTAGTTGTTTAAAATAGTGTACAAGTCTTCTAGGTGTTTGATTTGATGAGTGGGTTGTACGTCAGTTGGTTGTTTGTTTTCCCGATTGATCCAGACGCTTTGAATGCCTGTACGATTTGCACCGAGGATGTCTGTCATTAAGTTATCACCGACCATGAGCGCTTCATCTTTGGTGACACCAGCAGTTTCTAAGGCATGTTCAAATATGCTTGGATCAGGTTTTCCTTTGCCGAATCCACCGGAAATTATAATATGATCAAAATAGTCTTTTAGTTCTGGTGTAATCGTTAATTTTGTATTTTGTAAATCTGGAGAACCGTTCGTTAGCATCACCAGTTGGTAATCGTTTTTGAGTTTTTTCAAAACAGAGAAAGTTTCTTCATAGACAAAAGGATTCTTTTTGCGATTAATAGGGAATTGTTCGGCTAAATATTCGCCAAATCCCTCATCATCAATCCCCATTTTTTTTAAGCCATTTGTCCAAGCATCCTTGCGGTAATCTGGCACAATCTCTGCCATTTTTTTAAAGTATGTATGATCATCTAAGAAGTTCCCCCAAAGTCCTTCAAAAGGATTAATCCCGATCATTTGTGTGAACTCATACGTTTCGTATCCTTGGTATAGCTTACGAGCTTCCTCACGAACAGCTTCTTCTAATTGTTCAGGATCCACTCCATATTTTTCGTTTGCTAATTGGCAAGTTTCTTCAAAAGCAGTTTTGACACTTTTTTTATCCCACAAAAGGGTATCGTCAAGGTCAAAAATAATCGTATTAATCATCTGATGCTCCTCCTCTAATAATTCTCCTTACATTATACTGGATTATAGAAGTTCCCGCATTGCTTTTTTAAAACGAACGAGTGATCAAGCGTCATCGATGGGAATGTTTCACTGTGTCGCGTTTTTTATCACAATGCTAACCGTCTGTAAGACTCTCACTTTATATTTTTTTAAATCTGTCATCAGAGCAGGACAGAGCGAGGGTTGCCTTGTTTTTAAAGTTCTTTAATTTGTCGCGGGTATGCTGTTCGTATATAATTAGAATAGAAAAAAGTGTACGATGAAAAAGCACAGCGCTTTCTTGCTGTGCTTTTTCAATCAAATAGAGTGAGTAAAGGTGGTTTTTCATGAATCAGCAACCTGTAAGGAAGGATTTCTTTATATATATAGGTGTTTTTTTACTTCTTTTATTAGTAACGATACTTATCCCGGTTTTACAAATAGTTACCATATTTTTGCTGCCCATTCCAGTTATATTGTTAATGAAAAATTATGCAATAAAGTGGACCATATTAGGCTTGCTTCTTTTGTTAACTTTTTCTTTATTTGTAGTACCTGTCTTTTCATTTCCAATAACAATGTTAGCTTTGATAAGTGGAGCTATGATGGGATGGTCTATTAAGGAGGATCAACATCCTTATGAAACCTGGTCGAAAGGTACGGCTGGTTTTGTTTTAGGACTGGTTCTTATCTACGCTTACATAGAAGTGGTACTCCAGTTTTCAATTATGAATTCCCTCGAAAATACTATGGATGAATCCCTGCAAATGACAGAGGATTTATTCCAGGCAGTAGGCATGGGGCAACAGGATTTCGATCTGATACGAGAACAAATGATGAATATGTTACAGTTGATGCCAGTAATATTGGTAGTTGCCTCTATGGCTTTTGCGATTTTAACGCAGTGGATATGCTATAAAGTAATGAATAAAGTAGAACAAGGAAGTTATTATTTTCCACCATTTCACAGTTTCAACCTACCTAAAATAATTTTGTGGATTTATTTCCTTATGTTACTTGTTTCCTTTTTTGTTGAAGAAGACTTTTCGACACTATCTTCTGTTATAATATGGAATGTGTATCATTTAGCAGGAATATTGATGGCTTTACAAGGATTGGCATTCGTTTTCTTTTATACACATGTAAAGAAGCAATCACTTGCATTACCAGTTATTAGTATCCTTTTCGTTATATTTTTTCCGTTTCTAGGTCTTTATTTGATAAGAATCTTAGGTATAATTGATTTAGGGTTTGAGATGAGAAAAAGAATGGCAAAGTAAAGGGTACTTAAGATAGGAGCTGACAACATGCCAAGATTTAAAGATAAACCAGTTGCAATGGGAGGGCACATAATAGGAATATATGTTATATCCTTTATACTATTAGTATTTCTATTTTATTTCCATTGGATTATTGGTATCGTGATGACCGTCCTGTTTTCTGTATCATTGTATTACAGTTTAGTACGAGAAAGACAACTGGTGAACCAGACTGAGGCATATATTTCAACACTCTCGTATCGTGTCAAAAAAGTCGGCGAAGAAGCCCTATTAGAGATGCCGATCGGAATAATATTATACGGGGATGATGATCAGATAGAGTGGGCGAATCCGTATATGAGCCAGTTTACCGAAGCAGATTCATTACTAGGAGAAAAGATGGATGTCCTATCAGACGATATCCCTTCTTATTTGAAGGATGATAAGGACACTTTTTGGATTACAATTGGCCAACATGATTTTCAAGTATATAACAAAAAAGAAGAAAGATTATTATATTTATTTGATCGAACGAAACAAACCGAACTTCATATGCTTTATCAGAATGAAAAAACGGTGCTTGGTATCATCTTTTTAGACAACTACGAGGAAATCACGCAAAACATGGATGATACAGCCAAAAGTCAAATTAATTCACAGGTTACGTCTATATTAAACAATTGGTCGAATGAGCACGGTATCTATTTAAAACGAACCTCTCAAGAACGGTTTATGGCAGTGATGAACCAGAAAATCCTGTCTGATTTAGAGAAATCGAAATTTGAGATTTTAGATGAAGTTCGTGAATTAATTACTGATAAGAATGTTCCATTAACCTTAAGTATTGGTATAGGGTTAGGAAATGAAGGATTACCAGCGTTAGGTGAATTGACACAATCGAGTCTTGACTTAGCATTAGGTCGAGGTGGAGATCAAGTTGTTATTAAAGATGATGACACTGGAAAAGTCCGTTTCTATGGTGGTAAAACAAACCCAATGGAAAAGCGGACCAGAGTGAGAGCAAGGGTTATTTCTCACGCCTTGAAAGAATTAGTTAAAGAAAGTGACCAAATTTTAGTGATGGGTCATAAAGCTCCGGACATGGATTCAATTGGTGCTTCCATCGGTGTGTTAAAAATAGCAGAAGCGAATGATGTAGAAGGTTTTATTGTATTAGATGAGGATGATATCAATACAGGGGTACAACGTTTAGTGGATGAAATGAAAGAAAGTGAGAAATTATGGTCAAATTTTATCGATCCAGATTCAGCACTAGATATTGTGACAAAAGATACCCTTTTAGTTGTTGTAGATACACATAAACCATCCTTGGTACAAGAAGAAAAATTAATCCATAAGACAGAGCATGTGGTAGTGATTGACCACCATCGTCGAGGCGAAGAGTTTGTCGATCATCCGACACTTGTTTACATGGAGCCCTATGCATCATCGACATCGGAGTTAGTAACAGAACTGCTGGAATATCAGCCTAGTAAGCTTTCTTTAAATATGTTAGAATCAACTGCATTATTAGCAGGTATTATTGTAGACACCAATAGTTTTACGTTAAGAACAGGTTCAAGAACCTTTGATGCTGCTTCCTATTTACGATCTAAAGGTGCGGATACCGTTTTAGTACAGAAGTTTTTAAAAGAAGATTTAGATATTTACGTAAAACGAAGCAGATTAATTGAAAACACAAACATTTATCGTGGTAATATTGCAATATCTGTTGGGAACTCAAGGGAAAAATATGGTCCTGTCGTTATTGCTCAAGCAGCAGATACTTTGCTAATGATGACCGGAGTCGAAGCATCTTTTGTGATTTCAGTGCGAGAAGATGGGCGTATTGGTATAAGTGCAAGGTCACTTGGTGAAATAAATGTCCAAGTAATTATGGAAAAAATGAATGGTGGCGGTCATTTAACGAATGCTGCTACGCAATTAGATGATATGGCTGTAATCGATGCTTATGAATGGTTGAAAGAAATTATAGATGAGTATTATGAAGGAGGAGAAACAGAATGAAAGTCATTTTTACCCAAGATGTAAAAGGTAAAGGAAAAAAAGGAGAAGTAAAAAACGTGTCTGATGGATATGCACGTAATTACTTGTTGAAAAATAACTTTGCTATCGAAGCAAACCAGGCAAACATGAAAGCACTAAATGCACAGAAAAATAAAGAAAAGAAATTGGAACAGCAAGAAGTAGAAGAAGCAGAGCAATTAAAAGAAAAGTTAGCAAATTTAGAAGTAAAAGTAACTGCAAAATCTGGTGAAGGTGGCCGTTTATTCGGTTCCATTACAAGTAAACAAATTGCAGAAACATTAAAGAAAGACCATCAGATTAAAATGGACAAGCGTAAAATTGAATTAGATCAACCAATTCGTTCATTAGGTTATACAAACGTACCGGTTAAAATTCACCCAGAAGTAACAGGTACAATAAGAGTTCATGTTGTGGAAGCCTAAAACAACGGGAAGTTTACAATGCTTCCCTTTTTTAAAGTAAAGGAGTTGTGGCGGACATTTAGTACGTTATTTCTAAGAATAATGCTCCTTTTTAGGTGTTTGCGGACATATAATCCCTTATTAAACGAAAATAGCTAGAAATTAGCTTTATTTTGAATGAATAACGGAATAAATGTCCTCATGCCTCCTAAAATCATTCATTTTGTCACAAATAGCGGAACGAATGTCCGTTTCCAATATAAAAATAAGATAATCTATCTTAGGAACCGGGCGGATAATGCCTGGTTTTGTACGTATGGTGAGAAAGGGGGAATTTAGATGGCTGAAATGATACAAGGGAGAACACCACCTCATAATATAGAAGCAGAACAAGCGGTACTTGGAGCCATTTTTCTAGAGCCGGATGCTATCTCCAGCGCTTCAGAATTATTGATCCCGGAAGATTTTTATCGAGCAAGTCATCAGCTGATTTATCGAGTGATGTTAGAGCTGTCTGATAAAGGGGAGCCTATCGATATTGTCACTGCTACAACTGTTTTGGCAAATAATCAACAGTTAGATGATGCTGGTGGTGTTTCTTATTTAAGTGATTTAGCTAATGCAGTACCTACTGCTGCAAATATTGTTTATTATTGCAAGATTGTAGAAGAGAAATCGATCCTCAGAAGACTTATTCGTACAGCAACGGATATTGTAACGGATAGTTATTCCAAAGAAGATGAAGTTGAAGAAGTGCTTAACGAGTCTGAAAAACGAATATTAGAAGTATCGAATCGAAAGAACTCTTCTGCATTTAAAAATATCAAAGATGTTTTAATGGAAGTCTATGATAATATCGATTTATTGCATAAAAATAACGGTGAAGTTACCGGAATTGCCACCGGGTTCCGTGACTTAGATCATATTACTTCAGGTTTTCAGCGTAATGATTTAATCATTGTTGCAGCAAGACCTTCTGTCGGGAAAACAGCTTTCGCCTTAAATATTGCACAAAATGTAGCGATAAAAACAGATGAAAATGTCGCCATTTTTAGTCTCGAGATGGGGGCAGATCAGCTTGTATCACGTATGATCTGTGCAGAAGGAAATATTGATGCCCAACGATTAAGAACGGGTTCTCTAGAAGAAGAGGACTGGGGAAGATTATCGATGGCAATGGGGAGCTTATCCAATGCCGGTATTTTTATCGATGATACACCTGGTATTAGAGTAAGTGAAATTCGTTCCAAATGCCGTCGTTTAAAACAGGAACACGGTCTTGGTATGATTTTGATAGATTATTTGCAATTAATTCAAGGTAGTGCCGGTTCACAAGAAAACAGACAACAAGAGGTATCAGAAATCTCTAGATCATTAAAAGGATTAGCAAGGGAATTAAATGTACCTTTAATCGCATTATCACAATTATCTCGTGGTGTAGAATCCCGTCAGGATAAACGACCGATGATGTCCGACTTGCGTGAATCAGGAAGTATTGAGCAGGATGCCGATATTGTTGGATTCCTATATCGTGATGACTACTATGACAAGGAGTCTGAAAAACAAAATATTATTGAAATCATTATCGCTAAACAACGTAACGGTCCGGTTGGAAACGTAGAATTAGCCTTTGTAAAAGAATATAATAAATTCGTAGATTTAGATCACCGTTACCAGTCAAGTGATATACCACCAGGATAAGGATATTGCATCCTTATCTTTTTTTATAAATTATTTGCATTCTATTAAAGTCTCGATTATCCGCTTTTAAAAGGGATTCGCGTTAAGTTAAGAGCGGCGAGTCCCGATTATCCGTATATAAAAGGGATTCGCGTTAAGTTAGAGAGCGTGAATCCCGATTATCCGCATTTAAAAGGGATTCGCGTTAAGTTAAGAGCGGCGAATCCCGATTATCTGTATATAAAGAGGATTCGCATTAAGTTAAAGAGCGTGAATCCCGATTATCTGTATATAAAAGGGATTCGCGTTAAGTTAAGAGCGGCGAATCCCGATTATCTGTATATAAAAGGGATTCGCGTTAAGTTAAAGAGCGTGAATCCCGATTATCCGTATATAAAAGGGATTCGTGTTAAGTTGGAGAGCGTGAATCCTGATTATTCATTTCCTTTTTATACTGTCACACCTAATGAAAAAGTATATTACAGCAATATTCATGAAGGAGCGAAGGAAAGTACCACCAATAAGAGGGTGACGGATTTTCGGTTCTATAGTAATTAGAATTTGTATAGATTGGTTATAATGTTCACAATAGGAGAAGGTATTCAACGTATTTTCACGAACAATAATAACTGAATTGATAAAAATGTTCGTAATTGAATTGACATTGCTCGGTAAGATTGGTAGAATTAGTTCGGAATGAATAAATTGATAAGGCGGAGGTGCCGTTATGTCTTCAGTAGTCGTTGTTGGAACACAATGGGGAGACGAAGGAAAAGGTAAAATTACAGACTTTCTTTCACAAAACGCAGAGGTAGTAGCACGTTATCAAGGTGGAAATAACGCAGGTCATACCATAAAATTTGATGGTATTACATATAAACTACACTTAATACCTTCAGGAATATTTTTTAAAGACAAAACTTGTGTATTAGGTAATGGTATGGTTATCGATCCAAAGGCAATGGTTGAGGAATTAAAATATTTACATGATAAAGATGTCAGCACCAACAATTTGCGTATTAGCAATCGTGCACATGTCATTCTACCGTACCACTTAAAATTAGATATTTTACAAGAAGAAGATAAAGGTGCAAATAAAATCGGTACAACACGTAAAGGAATTGGACCAGCTTATATGGATAAAGCAGCTCGTGTTGGGATTCGTATCGCCGATCTATTAGATAAAGACGCTTTCCGTGAAAAATTAGAAAGCAATTTGAAAGAGAAAAATCGTTTCTTTGAAAAAGTATATGAAACGGAACGGATAGAAGTAGAAGATATATTAGAGGAATATTACGAATATGGGCAACAATTGAAACAATACGTGGCAGATACATCTGTTGTATTAAATAACGCGTTAGATGAAGGCCGCCGTGTGCTGTTTGAAGGGGCACAAGGGGTTATGCTTGATATTGACCAAGGTACTTATCCTTTTGTTACTTCATCAAACCCAATTGCTGGTGGTGTTACGATCGGATCTGGTGTTGGACCTTCTAAAATTGATCATGTAGTAGGTGTGTCAAAAGCATATACTACTCGTGTTGGTGATGGACCTTTCCCTACTGAATTACACGATGAAATCGGAGATCAAATTCGTGAAGTAGGTAATGAATATGGAACAACAACAGGTCGCCCACGTCGTGTAGGCTGGTTTGACAGTGTTGTAGTACGACATGCTCGTCGTGTTAGTGGTATTACAGATTTATCGTTAAACTCCATCGACGTATTAACTGGAATTGAAACATTAAAGATTTGCACAGCTTATAAATATAAAGGTGCAATCATGGAAGAATTCCCAGCTAGTTTAAAAGTGCTGGCAGAATGTGAACCTGTATATGAAGAATTACCAGGGTGGACAGAAGATATTACCGGTGTAAGAACATTGCATGAATTACCGGAAAATGCTCGTCACTACTTAGAGCGTATTTCTCAATTAACAGGTATTCCATTATCTGTGTTCTCAGTAGGACCAGACCGTTCACAAACAAATGTTGTAAGAAGTGTTTATAGTAACTAATCATTAAAACCACTGTTATAAAAGATAGTATCAGACAGGTATAAACCCTTTTCGTCTATAATGGAACGGGTTTATACCTTTTTTAAAGTGAGGAATGTATTTAATGGTGCACAAAAAACATAAACCGCGAAGTTATACTTTTTGGACTGCCTTTACGCTACCATTCGCGATGACTATGAAACCAGGATGCAATTCTTTGACGAGATTAAAACGAGAGGGGTAAGAGGTTTAGAAGATGAGGGATTGTTTGTATTACATTATTCATTTTTATAATTAACTGTGAAATGGAAGAAATTATACTCTCAATTACATATTTTACTTCCTATTTAGGTTTATTTTAATCTAATAATGTCATTTTTTTAGCTATAACTTCTCTACTATGTTTATCTTTTCTTATGACTTTTCGTTTTGCTAATACTACTGAAATAGAATCGCCTTCCTCAATATCATTTAATGATAGTTCCTCATTAGATTGATCAATAATAACACTCTTCTTATTAACTTTGACTTCACACATATAGGCTACATCTTCACCATTACCAAACTGTAAAACAGGACAGCTATCTATTATACATTACCATTGTTTTTATCAACTACTGTACCCTGAAAAGATTTTGTACTAAGCGCTAAGAAAAAAGTTGCCCCTATTACTACAATAATAAATAAAAATATGATTATTTTTTTCAATCTATCCTACCTCCTTCGTTATTAAAGTAAAGTATAATTCAGATTTCCAATCTCAATCTGAATTTGCCTCTTTTAGATTTATATCAAACTGAATTTTAAAAAGGAGTTTATATCTAATGCATCGGATGTTGCCTTACTAATATTACTCCTAAAATGCTATGACAAAAAAGTGTATGTAAACACAAAAAAGGAACATTTCTCCTTTCTTCTTACCCTTTTGTTACAATCGATGTAAATTTATGGGTTATATTATACAGTTTTGTTACATTATTATTAAAAATGTTTAATGCTAATTTGTTTTATGGTAGATTGGGTAAGGTAGAAGATTTGAATTAAAGATAAATAGAGATATATAGTAGTTGGGGTTATAGGAGGAAGTTAGTATGCGAGAAAGTATGAAGGGGTTCGTGAAGCATCTGACAGTTGCTGGTGTTGTAGCATTAGGCTTTTCGTCACAAGTTGCTTTAGCGGAAGATACCGAACTAAACGAAGTCTACCATGTATATGTAGACAGTGAGCATGTAGGTATTGTAGAAGACAAGGCAGTAGTAGAGAATTACATTTCTGAAAAAATCTCTGATCATCAAGATAAGAAGAACTTTACTTATACTGTAAATGAAGAGATTGACTATGTTCCAGAAACAGTTTTTTCTTCTGAAGCAGATAATCAGGAAGTAATAGATTATTTGCAAGAGGAACTAAGCGTAGCTGTAGAAGCACAAGGTTTAATGATTGGTGACGAAGTAGCTGGTTATTTCCCCGAAAAAGAACAAGCAGAACAAGTCATCCAAAAGTATAAAGAGCAATATGTTAGTGCAGACGTATTAAAAAAGATAGATAATGATTCAGAAGAAACATCTGAACCATTATCAGTAGGGGAGTCTCATATTATAGACGTTTCACTAACAAAAGAAGTTTCAATAAAACCTAAAAAAGTTCCAGAAGACAAAGTTTTAACTGTTGAAGAAGGTATTACATTATTGGAAAAAGGCACATTAGAAAACAAAAAGCATGTGGTGGAAGCTGGAGATGTTTTAGGAAGTATTGCCAGTCAGTATGACCTTTCATTGGACAAGTTACTTGAACTAAATCCAGGTTTGACAGAGGAATCACTCATTCAAATCGGTGACGAATTAAATGTCACTGCTTATGAACCATATGTCCAAGTTGTCGTAACAGAAGAAAAACTGGACGAAGAAGAAATTGCCTATGAAACTGAAATAGAAGAATCAGAAGAGATGTACAAAGGCGAAGAAAAAGTGAAACAAGAAGGCGAAAATGGTACCGTTGAAAAACATTACCGTGTTGAAAAAGTTAACGGAAAGACGGTAGACACAGAAGTCTTAGAAGAAAATGTAACGAAAGAGCCTACCAAGAAAATAATCGTTAAAGGTACAAAAGTTGTTTCTTCACGAGGAACTGGACAACTCAGTTGGCCAGCGGTCGGTGGAAGTATTACAAGCCATGTAGGTCAACGATGGGGTTCTTACCATAAAGGTATTGATATCGCAGGTGTAAGTAACCGCACGATTTCAGCTGCCGATAACGGATCAGTTGCTTCAGCCGGATGGGATAGTGGTGGTTATGGTAACAAAGTTGTCATTAATCATAACAACGGTTATCGTACAGTTTATGCCCACTTAAAATCAATCAGTGTTTCAGCAGGTCAAACGGTAGAAAAAGGACAAAAAATTGGTGTAATGGGAACAACTGGTTTCTCAACAGGCATCCATTTACACTTTGAAGTATATAAAGACGGGTCATTAGTAAACCCAGCTAACTTATTCTAAACACCTATACAATATAACTCAAAATTATATAGAAACAAACCCTTGTTGCAGCATTGTAGCAAGGGTTTTTTGCGAATATGATAGGATGATTGTTACTATATATAGTAGCAATAAGACATTTTTGTTAATTTCGGTTAGAATAAGGATATAAGTAAAAATATAATGAAAAAAGGACGTGCTTTTAATGAGTCAAAAAATATTAGTGGTAGATGACGAAAAGCCAATTGCAGATATATTAAAATTCAACTTAGAAAAAGAAGGCTATGAAGTATTGTGTGCATATGATGGAGACGAAGCAATCGAACTCGCAACAAATGAAGATCCTGATTTAATTTTGTTAGACATTATGTTACCAAAAAAAGATGGAAATGAAGTATGCCGGGAAGTAAGAAAAACACATAGTATGCCGATTATTATGCTTACTGCAAAAGATGCAGAAATTGATAAAGTCCTTGGCCTTGAACTAGGAGCGGATGACTATGTGACAAAACCATTCAGTAATAGAGAGTTAACTGCTAGGGTGAAGGCAAATTTAAGACGTTTGCAGGTAGAACCAGCTAACCAAAAGAACGAAACAAGTGATATTACGATCGGTTCGCTAGTGATTCATCCCGATGCATATACGGTTACAAGAGATGGTGACTATATCGAGTTAACACACCGGGAATTTGAATTACTCCATTATCTTGCTCGCCATATTGGTCAGGTCATGACTAGAGAGCATTTGTTAGAGACGGTATGGGGCTATGATTATTATGGTGATGTCCGTACGGTCGATGTAACGGTAAGAAGGCTTAGAGAGAAAATTGAGGATAATCCGAGTAATCCATTGTGGATTGTAACAAGAAGAGGTGTCGGATATTATTTACGAAATCCTGAACAGGGGTAATGTTACATGAATAAAGTTAGCTTTTTTCAATCGATTCGGTTAAAAATTATTGTGATACTTTCTTTGTTTCTTTTATTGGCAGTCCAAGTAATTGGTACGTATTTTGGCCAAAAATTAGAAACTACTTTGTTAGCAAGCCACAAGGAGAGTGTGGATGATCGATTACAGGTCTTACGAACCAATGTAGAGGAAGCATTTCGTAAAGATCGATCAGATGATGGCGAAGGATTAACATTACAGGAAGAAGTTAGAGATATTACAGCCAGATATTCTAATGAAATTTTCTCTGATTTAAAAGTAATTGATTCACAATTCCGAGTTTTAGGTGCGAATAGAATTGATATGATCGGTAAAAAGATTTCGGGAAACAATATGATAAGTCTTGCCTTGTTACATGGACAGCCATACACAGATACAAGACGAAACATATATACACAAGATCGCGTATTTGTCCGTACATTACCGATTATGGATGGAGATGTAGCTGTCGGTGCGATTTATTCTGAGGCATCTATTGAGGAAGTGTATGATCAATTACGGGAAATTAATCAGATATTTTTAAATGGGACAATCCTAGCAGTTATTGTATCGATTGTATTAGGTATTCTGGTAGCACGAACGATCACTAAGCCTATTACTGAAATGCGGAAACAAGCTATGGGTATGGCTCGTGGAGATTTCTCCAAGAAAGTAAATGTATATGGTCAGGATGAGATTGGGCAATTAGCTACCACCTTTAACGATATGAATGACCGGTTAAAACTGGCAAATCAAACGACGGAAGAAGAGCGCAGAAAATTAAGCTCTGTACTATCCAATATGTCTGATGGTGTCATTGCTACTGATGAAAGAGGAAAAATTACGTTAATGAATGACCCTGCAACTCACTTAATCGGGATGTCCTTGCATGAGGCTAAAGGACAGCCTATTGCGGAGGTATTACAGATTGAAGATAAATTAGTGGATGTTAATGAATTAGAAGAATTAGGTTCACTTACAGTAGATTTTAGTGATGAAGAACAACTCTTTTTAATTAAAGCTAACTTTTCTATTGTACAGGATGAAGAGAGAAATTTTATGGGGCTTATTACGGTGATTAGTGATGTAACCGAACAGGAGAAAGTAGACAGGGAGCGTAAGGAATTTGTCTCCAATGTATCGCATGAATTAAGAACACCACTAACCACGATGAGAAGTTACCTCGAAGCATTAACAGATGGTGGTGCGTGGGAAGATAAAGATTTAGCACCGCAATTTTTACAAGTTACACAAAATGAAACGGAAAGAATGATCCGCTTAGTTAATGATTTACTGCAATTATCAAAGATGGATCATAAAGAAAGTGTGATATATAAGGAAAGAATTGATATTATTCCAGTATTCCATCATATCTTGGATCGATTTGAGATGAATAAGACAGAATTAATACATTTCGAGCGTAAAATTCCGAATGAACGAATTTTTGTCTGGGTAGATCAAGATAAAATTACCCAAGTGACAGATAATATTTTGTCTAATGCGATCAAGTATTCTCCAGAAGGTGGAAAAATTATATTCCAGGTTGTGAAAGAATCTCATCGTCTGCGGATCAGTATTAGTGATCAAGGGTTAGGTATTGCCCGCGAAAAAGTGGAAAAGATTTTTGAGCGTTTTTATCGTGTTGATAAAGCACGCTCAAGAGAATTAGGTGGAACTGGTTTAGGACTTGCAATTTCCAAGGAAATAATTGAAGATCATCATGGTCAGATTTGGGCTTCAAGTAAAGAGGGAAAGGGAACCACCATTTATTTCACGCTACCGCTTATGAAACGAAAGCGAGGTAGTAGAAAATGAGAATAGATTTTGAGATTATTAAAACGATCTTACTTGTGTTCTTAGTTTCATTAAGCTTGTTATTAACATTAGGTATTTGGAATTATCAAGGTGAGTATGAGCCTTCCAATACTGATTTAGCAAGAGATGCACAATTAAATGGTTCAGACGAAACAAAGAAAAATCTAATTAAGCCTTCACAAATAGTCATTCATGACGGTGAATCACTATTAGGATTTAGCGATAAGCAGGTGGAATTAGAAGTTTTCCAGGATATGTCAGAATGGTCATTGTATAACTTTAACATGATTTCGGAAAATGAAGATATGAATGTAAATGAAGCGGATCATATAATGGAAATTATTTTCCCGACTTCGATTCCATCTACACTTATCAAAGAAATTTTTACGACAGATGATATGATGATTGATAGTAAATTCAAACGGATTTATTTAATTGCTGATGAAAACAGGCAAAATCAACAGATCATATTTGATAATATAAGTCAAGATGGAATCGATATTCGGGCAAATGTGCAGAACATGGCACAGGTTGTGAAATATTTTGAACAGATGCAATTAGACCATGATTTCATTAATTATGAGAAAGTAGATCTTGAGAATGAGAGACAGATATATATTCCAAAAGAGACTAATATTGTAGGGTGGAAATTTCGTTATGAGACGATCAATCCAGATACCAATACTTTTCAATCAATCTTTTTCCGTGACCCTACCACTATTGCAAGCTCGATGAATGCAGAGGGAGCTCACGTATATGGTGATGATCAGCGTGAAGTCTTAGTTAGAGGTTATGCAATGGAATTCACTGATTTTTCTACATCTGAAAATCAGCAAGAGCAGGACTCTATACCTGAAGAGACCGGCAATTTAGGTGATTTCCTGATTTCCAGCTCAATTGAGTATATTAATTCACATGATGGTTGGTTTGTTAATCAAGGGATTCAATACCGCTTGGATAACTTAAGCGAAATTTCTAATTTGGTGGAATACCGAATGATGTATCAAAATTATCCGATATTTTCAAACAATGGACTAGCATCAATGTCTGTCGAGTACCAAAACCTAGACGAGTATCAATATAACCGACCATTAATGCAATTAACATTTTCATATGAGCGTGCACCAACTAAGTTAATGACCAGTCAAGAATTGATAAATCACCTTCAGAATTCAGATCAAATTTCATTTAGTGAGATATTAGATATTCAAATAGGTTACCGAATTGAACAAGGTGGTCAAGTATTTGATTTGATTCCAACTTGGTGTATCAAGACTTTTTCAGGTTGGGAATATGTAACAGGTAATGAAAGTAGTACACAAGGAGGGGAAACAAATGCAATGGGATCAAATTAAAACACTGTTTATCCTTTGCTTTCTTGTCCTTGACATTTTCCTGTTACATCATTTCATTAATAATTCAAACTCGGGTTATGAATATACAGAAGAAGTTCCAATAGAAGAGAATGTTCGGAATAATGTCAATGGCTTAGATAATTTACCAGAAGAATATCCTACTGAAGAGGCTGTGTTAAATGCCGAGAGAAGAGAATTTTCAGAGTCAGAGGTAACAGAAATAGGAGAACTGCCGAATCAGAAAAGTATAATTGTTGACAATCACCTTATCATATCCAAATTTGATCTGCCATTAGCGATTAATGTGGAAGAAAACACGGAAGCATTAGGTGAGCATATCTGGAACTTTGATCAGTATCAATATTTTGGCAAAGACGAAAAATCTAATACGTTTATTTTTTTCCAGAAGTTAGATCGTCCTATTTATTTTAATCTTAGTGGCGTGTTATTAGTACAAGTGAATGAAAAGGATGAAGTAACGAGATATGTACAAACCATTCTGGAAAAAGCAGATGAACAACCAGAGTCCGACCCGGAGGAAATTAACAGTCCGTTCAATGCATTGACAGGACTATATTTGCAAGACGGTTTTATCGGTTCTGATGATGAAATAACCGATGAAGTAACATTAGGTTACCACAACTTACTTCCATTACCAAATGGCGTTCAAGTGTTGGCACCGACATGGGAATTTGAAGTAAACGATGAGAAATATTATTATGTAAATGCAATTGAAAGTCACTTAACATCTAGAAATACTAATGAATTCATTAGGGACATGAAGAAGCAAATTAATGATTACTATACGCAAAGCGGTACAGCAGCATTTGAGATTACAAATAAAGAAGAATGGGACGAAAAGGATCTGAATTTATTTATAGAACAGCTTTTAGAAAATCAAAAAGAAACTGGAGAAACAAATGGAGTGGAGTAAAAATGACGTTACATTTTAGTGTACTAGCATCCGGTAGTACGGGGAATGCTTTTTATATAGGAACGGAAAAAGAGAAGATTTTAGTAGATGCAGGGTTGAGTGGAAAAGAAATGACTCGTTTGTTCTCAGAGATCCACATTGATCCCAACAGCCTTTCCAAAATATTAGTTACTCATGAACATAGTGATCATATTAAAGGTTTAGGGATATTTGCTAGAAAGTATAATTTACCGATTTACGCTAACGAAAAAACATGGAAAGCGATGGATGGTGCAATCGGTAAAATTGAGCTTGATCAGAAATTTGTGTTTAAGACGGAAGAAACAAAAACCTTTGGAGATATCGATGTTGAGTCTTTTGCTGTGTCTCATGATGCAGCAGAACCAATGTTTTATACCTTCCATCATAATGGCAAGAAAGTAGCACTGGTAACCGACTTAGGTTATGTTTCAGAACGAATTAAGAAAACCGTACAAGGAGCAGATGCTCTTATTTTTGAAGCAAATCATGATGTGGAAATGTTAAGAATGGGTCGTTATCCATGGAGTGTAAAAAGGCGTATATTGGGCGACAATGGCCATGTTTCTAACGATGACTGTGCGGTTGCATTAAAAGATATCATTGATAATGAAACAAAACGTATTTATTTAGCACATTTAAGCAAAGATAATAACATGAAGGATTTAGCAAGAATGTCAGTGGAAAATGGTTTAAACGATTTTGGTTTTACCGTGGGTGATCACGTTACTTTGCATGATACGGATCCTAAGTCACCGACACCTATTTATGATGTAGTATAAGTGAAAGAAGGTGAAGTAATGGGCTATTATGATGACCATTACAGGCCGAGGCAAGCCTCGAAAAAGAGAAGTTGGCAGACGCCTTTTGTCATTGGATTGGTTCTAGGCGCTTTTCTGTTTGCCGTCATATTGCCATCGCTAGTAAATAATAATCTTTTACCATACCAAATAGTGATCAATGATGATACAACAGCCAATCAACACCAATCAGATAATGCAGGAGATAACTTACAACCTTCAGATGTTCGTAATGTACAAGTTGATATTTCTACCAGAATCTCAGAGATAGTTGCGGAAGCGTCTCCAGCTGTTGTAGGTGTCATTAATGTGCAAAGTCAGTCAGATTTTTGGCAACAAGAAGAAGAAGCTGGTCAAGGAGGAACAGGCTCTGGTGTCATTTATAAGATAGAGGGTGATAAAGCCTTTATTGTAACAAATCATCACGTTATACAAGGGTCAGATCAAGTAGAAATCCTTCTACCAGATGAGACACAAGTAAAGGCTAAACTGATTGGTAGTGATTTGTATACTGATTTAGCTGTCATCGAAATGGATGCAAGCCATGCAAGTAAAGTCATTGAAATCGGACAATCAGAAGATGTCCATGTAGGAGAACCAGCGATTGCGATTGGTAATCCGTTAGGGCTATACTTGTCTGGTTCAGTTACCCAAGGGATCATTAGTGGAAAACAACGTGCGATTCCACAAGATTTTAATAACGATGGTCGAGCAGATTGGCAAGCGGAAGTTATTCAAACAGACGCTGCGATTAATCCTGGTAATAGTGGTGGTGCATTATTAAATATGGAAGGGCAGTTAATTGGAATTAACTCAATGAAAATTGCCAAGTCTGCGGTGGAAGGTATCGGTTTTGCGATTCCAGTTGATGATGTGATTCCTGTCATTGATGAGTTAGAACGTAATGGAGAAATTACAAGAGCCTTCTTAGGAATTGAAGCTTACTCGTTAAATGATATAGCGGAAGTAGAATGGGAACGAAGCTTGAACCTTCCAGATAGTGTCGTAGGCGGTATTTATATCCGCAATGTTGAAGCTTTGTCACCTGCTGACAAAGGAGGCTTAGAGCCTTACGATGTCATTACCGAGCTTGACGGAGAACCGATTCACGATATTGTGGATTTAAGAAAACATCTCTATTCAGAAAAAACGGTCGGGGATAAATTAACGATTACGTACTATCGTGAGGGTAAACAAAATCAAACAACGGTAGAATTAACGTCATTATCGTACTAAATCGATGTGGATAGGAACTCATAGGAGTTTTTATCCACATTTTTTGTTAGTTATTCACATACTGTGGATATAGTTCTGGATAAATGTCTATATATGGTGTAGAACATAAATTCTTATACGATATATATACGAAAAATGTGAGTATGTGAATAAATTTGTGGATAAACTGTTTGCAGAGCTATTTAGCTGTGAATAAGTGATAAAATTCGTGCATTGTGAACAAAATTGTGGATAAATTATGAGGTATAGTTTGATTTTACATGTAGAAGATAGTATCTTTTAGGAAGTACACTAAAGAAACGATAAGGGAGAGCTATTTATGTATCAAGAACCAATATTTCTTCAACCAATCTTCCAGGAACGGATATGGGGTGGCCAGAAGTTACATACAGAGTTTCACTATACCATTCCTTATGAGAAAACAGGTGAAGCATGGGCAATCTCAGCTCATGAGAATGGGCCGAGTAAAATTATAAATGGTGAATTAAAAGGTCAAACATTATTGGATGCATGGAAGCATCATGGTGAATTATTTAATAAGCCTGTGGATAACCTTGAAGCTTATCCACTGTTAATTAAAATTTTGGATGCAAATGACAATCTTTCTGTACAAGTGCACCCAGATGATCAATATGCTAGAGAAGTTGCTAATGAAGCTTATGGAAAAACAGAATGCTGGTATGTATTAAGTGCGGAAGAAGATGCCGAATTAATTATCGGTCACCATGCACAAACAAGAGAAGAATTAGAGAACATGATTGATCAGGGCAAGTGGGATGATCTCTTGCGTCGTGTCAAAGTAAAAGCAGGCGATTTCGTTTATGTACCAAGTGGAACGATTCATGCGATTGGAAAAGGGATCGTCATTTTAGAAACACAGCAAAGCTCGGATATTACTTACCGAGTGTATGACTATGATCGAACAGATGCAGCGGGTAATACAAGAGAATTACATTTAAAAGAAGCGAAAGAAGTGACGACTGTTCCACATGAAACACCGCAATTAACCCAAGAAGTTGTGGAAAAACAAGGACTAACAGAGAAAAAATTAGTAGAAGAAAAATATTTCACTGTTTATCACTGGGATCTAAATGGCGAAGCAGAGCTAGAAAGAACAGCAGACTTCCTACAGGTAAGTATCATAGACGGAGAGGCTACCATTACGACAGACAACCAAACACATAAAATCCAAAAAGGTGATCACTTCATTATCCCGGCAACTATTCAAAACTATAAACTAAACGGGAATGCGTCATTCATCGTTTCCCATACTTCCTAATAATAGAGGCACTGGAAAGGGCATTAACCATTCACTTTCATAGCGAAAAAATAAATTTATAAGGGAAATAGCATACCAAATCTTACTGATTGGTATGCTATTTGATTTTATCCCGGTGTTAATCGTCCGCAAAACCCCTCACTGAGCCTGCAATAATATACTATATGGAATTACTTTTAAGATGTATAACTATAGGAGAATACTTTGAAAAGGAGTTTTTCTCATGAATATTGCATCTTTTTTAATATACTGTTTGATTGTTACTTTTACGCCGGGTCCCACTAATATCGTTATCTTATCCACAGTTCATCATCTTGGAACCAAAAAAGCAATGGAATATACGTTTGGAGCAACGATTGCTTTTGGTTTATTACTTGCTATTTCAGCTATGTTGAATTCCGTGCTTATAGAGATAATACCAAAAATTTTAACTGTAATGCAGATCATTGGAAGCATATATATGTTTTATCTCGCTTATCAGATTTACAAAGCAGATAGATCCAAACCAACTATAAGTCAAAACGGTACCTTTATGTCAGGTTTCCTAATGCAGTTCCTAAATCCAAAGGTAGTATTATTCACAATGACTGTCATTCCTAGTTTCATCATGCCGTACTATAATGAAGTGTCTGCTGTGACAATAGGTGTTATCGTTATAACTATTATTGGATTTTTAGCATTTATTACATGGGTTCTTTTCGGTACAATCTTCAAGGCGATTTTACAGAGGTATGATAAGATTGTTAATGTATTAATGGCAATATTTTTAGCTTATTCTGGAGTAATGATCTGGATGTAGATAAGCTGTTTCTGAGGTGAATTTAATGGACAAATTTATCTATAAAAAATCAGCAGGTGTTACTGCGTTATCAGCAAGATTAACCGATTTTACTTATAAAAAACACGCTCACAAGGAGTATGCCATAGGTGTAACATTGCGTGGTATTCAACATTTCAACTTGGATGGCAGCCTGCAATTATCATATCCGAATGGTGTTATGCTTTTTAATCCGGAACAAGTACATGACGGCATGGCACATGATAAGGCAGGTCTTGACTATGTTATGTTATATATAGACCCAATATTGCTTTTAGAAATAATTGAAAAAAAGGATATAGTACGTTTCTCAACCCCTATTGTATATGACACACAACTTGAACAAAAAATAGTACGTTTCTCTAATGCGATATTACGTGAAAAAGATGAAGCGTTGTGCAGTGAATTGCTCGTATCCCTTACAGACAGTCTTATTCATACTAATCTATCTACAGACGATAAAAAGGATAACACTCTAATTAGAAAAGCTAAGGATATGCTTCATGCCAACTTAGAAAGTGTACTTAAACTTGACGAGATAAGTGCAGAACTTGACTTATCGAAATTTCAGTTTATTAGATTGTTCAAGGCTCATACTGATATTTCACCATATCAGTACTTTCTTAACTGCAAGATTGAACGTGCGAAGCAAATAATAGAAAAGAATGGAGATATTTATTCGGCCGTAGCTGAATGTGGTTTCGTTGATTTAACGCATTTAAATAAACATTTTAAAAGCGTATATGGAACAACAGCATTTGAATATATGTCACATTTCCATTAGGAGGGATGAAATTGAAGAATCTTATCAATATCATACTCGCTAAAGGGTAGCAATAATTCGGCAGGACGATCGTTAAATAGGTCGTCTTTTTTTGATAGTTCTTCAACAGTTAGGTACGTGCCATCAATAATGGATGAGTCTTTAGGAACTCCCTTTCCCCTTTTTGAGTAATCTTTTGATATGATAAAGATAAGAATTGGCAGAGGAGACGATAAGAATGAAGAACACGAATAATCCCATTCCTCAACAGGTTCATCCAGATTTCAAACAAAAAGATATTCCAATTAAAGACTGTGGTGAACCTTTAATAAAAGTTAGTGAATACAATTCCAAACGAATTACGGAACATCCAATGTACCATCAATGGAATATAAATGGAGCATTGCCTCATTGTTATCTCAGAGAATCGGTATTGCATGCTCTGGAAAAAGCTGCATACCATCTCCCTGATGGCTATCAATTTGTCATATGGGATGGCTATCGCCCTTTTCAAGTACAAAAGGCGATATATGATCAATTTTATAACCAAATAAAACAGCAATACCCGCAAGCTTCAGAAGCGGATTGGAAGGAAAAAACAGAGCAATTTGTGTCATATCCATCTGTAGATGCCGCACATCCAGCTCCCCATATTACCGGTGGGGCCGTCGACTTAACGATTAGAAATGATCAAGATACATTATTGGATTTCGGCACAGCATTTGATGACTTTTCTGCAAAAGCTAATACCGCTTACTATGAGAAGAAGAAACAGACAAGCCTGTTAACTAAGCAAGAAGAAGAGATTTTAGCAAACCGTCGCATGTTATACCATATTTTGATTGATCAAGGATTCACCAACTATCATCAGGAATGGTGGCATTTTGACTATGGGAATCAATGGTGGGCACAAAATACAGAGAAACCTGCTGCCATATACGGTGTCGCTCAATTTAAGGGGGAATGATTGTGAAAAACGAGGATAACACTTTACTGACGCGGTCCTTTAAAAATATCAGTATTCTATTCTTTTTCGTCGTCTTATTACTATTATTTATCGTTATTTTAGTCAATGTTTTGTTAGGTATTTATTCGTGGGATCGTCTTTATATTGATATTGTTAATTCATTAGTCAGTGTCATGATTCCATTGGTACTTTTTAATTTTCTTTATGATTATTTCACTCAAAAACATAAAGACCGTGAACTTTCTGAGAAAATGACAGAAACGATGATGTTAAATCAGGAAGTAATTGATAAGTTTTCGACTGAATCCAAGAAGCAATTTATTCAAAAGTCGACAGAATCTATTTTAGGTAAAACGGTCGGTAATATGCTGTATGAAACATTAATCCATTCTTATTTAACCAAATCTTATCAGTATCGGCACCGGTTTAAATATTATATTTCCTATTTGGATACAAAGGCTGATATGACCTATCAGGTAAATCAGAACAAGCAATTTGTATTTAATAAAGATACTTATTATTGCATCAGACAGGATTTATCATTTGAAAGGGATTTAACAAACTACCAGCAGAGTAATGATGTACGCATCGGTTTCTCCTATAAAGAAAGTACTCTCGATGGGTTATATCAGCGGGCAGAGTTTTTATTCCGTGAAAACTTATGGGTGAATGATGAGCATAATGCATTACTGAAGGAGTTATCTGATCAGGAACTGGAAGAATTCGTTCAAGTATTTTTACAGTTCACGATCGAAATTAATGGACAACCGATATCTTACAGTGTAGTAAATAACGAAGGACATGAAGGCTTTCATTTATTATTAGATATTCCGAAAGAAATACCAGCGGGAGCTTTATCCAAGGTACACTTGCGTTTTCAAATGCCACAACTAAAAAGTCAAAAGAAGTTTATCGTGATGATTTCAGAGCCTACCGAAGATGTTGAAATCATGTTCATGCATTTGGAAAATGAGATGGATGTAGAAGCAATTCCATTCTTAAATGAAGCGGAGTCAATCACTCGTCTGCCGAATGACACGATAAAAATTGATATCCATGATTGGATATTACCACGTGCAGGAGTTGTATTCGTATGGAACGATCAGAGACAAAAATAACAAGGTCTCCTTTTCTCTCAATGTAAAGTTAGTGTTAATTAATGTCAGTATATGTTCCTATTCTATGTGACATTATGTAAAATGGTCATGGGTCCATAGAAGGGGGAACAATCAAATTGAGAAAAAGAAAAATACCATTGAAGGTAAGAATATTTTTGAGTTTTGTGATATTTTTAATCCTTTTTCTTGCAAGCAGTACGTGGAACTTTACCCGTTTTCAACTTATTTCAGAAAGCAATCGTGCTATCGATGAGGAACATTTACCTATGTTGCAAACGGCTACAGACAGCTATACATTAATGTATGAGATCCACAATACATTGCAGGAAATATCGACAACTACCATGAGTGTTTCGTTAAATAATTTTAAAAAAGAAATACAAGGCTCGTTTGATTTACTTGAAAAAGACCTAACACAAATAGAGACATATATCGATAACCTTGAACGTCAGGAAATGCTGGATAGTTACCAAAATTATCTTCAATCATGGCAACAGTATAAGCAAGTGGCAGATCGTGTAATCCAGGCTGCCGAAGATAAAGAAACAACGGTAGCACAGGATGAGTTATACAAGAGTATTGCCTTTTTCGAACGTTCCACACAGGAAATGTCTCATATGCAGGAGCAATTGAATACATATATTTCAGCACAAACAGATTCCTCAGTTAATAGAAGTGAACAAGCGATTCAATCAAGTATCATTATTGCAATCGTAGCTATTTTGTTAGCATGTATATTAGGTTTTCTAACACAAAATTATATACGAAAACCTATTATTCAAATTGCTAATTATGTAGACAGAATGGCAAATGGTGATTTGACAATGCCTGAATTAACACATAAAAGCAAAGATGAACTGGGACGTTTAACAAAAAGTATGAATTTCTTAAAAAATTCCATGCAATCCGTTTTTTTAACGGTATTTAACCATAGTAAGGAATCAACCGACACTAGTACGCATCTCACACTACAAATGAAGGATACTGTAAGTGGGATTGAAGGGGTAACTGCTTCTGTCAGTGAATTCGCAACACAATCCCATACACAATTAGCAGGGATAGAAAAATCAGCAGATTATTTAGGCGATGCTGATCAAATGCTGGATAAAGTAAAGAACATGACAATCGGTATGAATGAGTTAAGTATCGATGCAAACCACAAAGCATTAGCTGGTGTAGAAGAAATGGAACATATACAAATAAAAACAGATCAGATGGATCAAAGTATGCAAGCATCTGTAACAGAACTCCGTTATTTAGAAGAGAAGATGAAAATGATGGATCAGGTCGTCCAAACAATTGATCAAATCGCCGGACAAACGAATTTATTGTCGTTAAATGCACAAGTAGAAGCAGCACGAGCGGGTGAGTATGGAAAAGGTTTTGGTGTAGTAGCAAATGAAATTCGCCAATTAGCAGATCAGTCCAAGAATGCTGCCCAGGAAATAAGTGAAATGATCGCATCGATTCAATTACAAAAATCGAAAGTGAACAGTCAAATCGATCAAACAAGACAACAAACACATGAAACAAAAGATTTGCTACATGATTCTCAGCAACATTTTTACTTTATGAGTGAAGTGACAGAAAAAATAGAACAACAAAGTAATAATATTGTCCCACTAGCCGAAACGATGACCTCCAGGTTAAAAGAAGTATTAACGTTTATCCTTGAAATGAAGCAAACGACAGAGCAATATGTAACAAATGCCGAATCGTTGGTAGCTGTATCAGAGGAGATGAATGCAACGGTAGAGGAAGTAGATCAAGGACTCGACCGTGTGACCAACTCTAGTGAACAATTACATCAAAAAGTTGCCGAATTCAAGGTATAAAAGAACTCGAGTGAAAATTCACTCGAGTTCTTCTACTTTAAAATATCATTAATCGCATCAAGCTCTGCTTGTGTAAAAGTAGTATTATTTAATGCTTTAACATTTTCTTCGATCTGACTAACTTGGCTGGCACCGATTAATGCAGAAACAACGGATTTTTCTTGTAATACCCAGACGAGTGCCATTTGTGCTAAGGATTGCCCACGTTCCCGTGCAATATGATTTAATGCTGTTATCTTCTGTAGCTTATCAGAAGAAACATCACGCTCATTTAAAAATGGAATAAATTCCTTTGCTGCACGGGAATCTCTTGGAATCCCATTTAAGTATTTGTTTGTTAATAGCCCTTGTGCTAAGGGTACATAGGCGATACAGCCAATACCATGTTCAGCTAGTACATCTGTTAAACCGTTTTCTATAGTACGGTCAAGCATGGAATAAGCGGCTTGATGGATGATAAAAGGTGTACCTTGTGCTTTTAATATGTCAATCGCTTGCTTTGTTTGTTCAGC
The DNA here is from genome assembly GCF_052246695.1 of Gracilibacillus sp. D59. Classification (NCBI taxonomy): domain Bacteria; kingdom Bacillati; phylum Bacillota; class Bacilli; order Caryophanales; family Bacillaceae; genus Gracilibacillus; species Gracilibacillus sp. D59. The sequence continues at coordinate 82,223 of NZ_JBQQCK010000002.1, forward strand.
GTTATAGTTGGAGATGCCGACATAAAGTGCTTTTCCTTGTCGGACGGTTTGATCGAGAGCGGCCATTGTTTCTTCAAGAGGTGTCTCTGGATCAGGACGGTGGTGGTAGAATATATCCACATAGTCGAGGTTCATGCGTTGTAAGCTTTGATCAAGACTTGAGATTAAATATTTCCGAGATCCCCAATCTCCATACGGCCCATCCCACATTCTGAAGCCCGCTTTTGTTGAAATGATCATTTCATCGCGGTACTGAGAGAAATCCTCGTTGAGAATGCGTCCAAAGTTTTTCTCTGCTGCCCCTGGAGGTGGCCCATAATTATTAGCAAGGTCAAAATGAGTGATACCTAAATCAAATGCTTTCATTAACATTCTACGCTGATTCTCTAATGTATCCTCTCCACCAAAGTTGTTCCAAAGGCCAAAGGAGATGGCCGGGAGCTTGATACCTGAGTTACCACAACGGTTATACGGTATTTCATGGTAACGTTTTGGATTAGCAATAAACGTCATAAAATTCCTCCCTAATATTTTTAATAGCCTACTTCTACAGCTGCATTGACAATATACATCAGATCGTTCTTGTCTTCTTTTTCTTCGAGAACAATACCCGATGTGGTCGCCATACCGCCATCAATCACTTCAACTGTCACTGTTCCATATGGTATTTCTTGTTTAACTAGTTCCACATCTACTTTTTCTTTATCGATGGGAACGGCTAGTCTAACATTGACTTTCATGTTGTGAAGGTTGTTTTCTGGTAGGTATTCTGCAATTCCTGGCATGGAATTGCAGTGAATGGCATTTTCAACAGCACGAAGACAGGCTTTGGTCACATTTTGTCCATGTACATCTATTCCAGTTCCTGTTTCAATAAATATGATTTTTTCCACGAAATCGCCTCCAAATAGTAAGGATAGAGACAAAGGTGTAAACATCCCCTTTTTTAATGTTAAGGTAAAAGGCTTAGTAAATCAATTAAGAACAACTCGTATCATGTTAATGGATTTGGTAAAATAGTAATAATGATAGTTTTCGGAAGGATGACACACATGAAGATTTCGATTGTAGCGGTAGGAAAGTTAAAAGAGAAATATTTAAAACAGGGTATACAAGAGTATATGAAAAGATTGGGCGCTTATGCCAATATGGAAATAATTGAAGTGCCAGATGAGAAAGCACCAGAAAATATGAGTGAAGCGGAACAAGAGGAAGTAAAACGAAAAGAGGGCGAACGAATCCTGTCGAAAATTTCCCCAGATGCGTACGTTATTTCCCTGGAAATAATGGGACAAACGCCAACCTCCGAGAAATTTGCCGAAAAAATAGAACAATTGATGATTCATGGCAAGAGTAAAATTGTTTTTGTCATTGGTGGTTCGTTGGGGTTGAGTAAGGAAGTGTGTGTGCGGAGTGATTATAAGCTGTCTTTTTCTAAGATGACGTTTCCTCATCAGTTGATGCGGTTGGTTTTGTTGGAGCAGGTTTATCGGGGGTTTAGGATTGTGAAGGGGGAACCGTATCACAAGTAAATGAGGTTCTAAAAAAAGTAGGAAATATCTGAAAATTTTGAAAAGACCATTGCTTTTTCCTCCCATACTATATTATTATAATATTTACTTTTCAAATAAAAGGAGGGTTCAGCGGTGGTTACTTTTATAGCATCTATTGTATTGTTAATTGTTGGCTACATTGTTTACGGGAAGGTGGTTGAAAGGATTTTTGGCATTAATGACCAGAATTCAACACCTGCCTATACAAACAATGATGGTCTTGATTATATGCCAATGAGTTGGTGGAAAGCGAGTTTAATTCAGCTTTTGAATATCGCTGGAACCGGACCGATATTTGGTGCAATAATGGGCGCGCTATATGGCCCAGTCGCATTTATATGGATTGTTATAGGTTGTATTTTTGCTGGGGCGGTACATGATTATTTTTCGGGGATGATATCGCTTAGACATAATGGAGCTCAATTTCCGACGCTTGTCGGTAAATATTTGGGCGGTAAAATGAAATTCGTTACAACGATTGTTTCGATCATATTAATGGTTTTGGTGGCAGCAGCATTTACTGCAGCACCTGCGCAGTTACTTACGCAAATAACACCACTTAACTCTACGACTTGGTTGGTGATTATTTTTGCTTATCTTATACTTGCAGCGATTCTACCAATTAATAAAATAATCGGAAGAGTCTATCCTATCTTTGGAGCAATCTTAATTTTCATGGCCGTGTCAATCGGTGTTGGAATGCTCTTCTTCTTTGATCATCCGATCCCGAATTTAACATTAAGTAATTTACACCCTGGGGAAATGCCTATTTGGCCATTATTAATGGTAACCATATCCTGTGGAGCGATTTCTGGATTTCATAGTACACAAAGTCCCATTTTAGCTCGAACATTAAAAAAAGAAAATGAAGGTAGAAAAGTTTTCTATGGAGCAATGATCGGAGAAGGCGTTATTGCTATGATTTGGGCAGCAGCAGGGATGACCTTTTTTGGTAGTACTGGTGCATTGCAAACAGCATTAGCAGCAGGAGGTCCAGCTGGGGTTGTTAATGAAATCAGTATAACAACGTTAGGTGCATTTGGTGGATTCATCGCCATTTTAGGTATTGTTGTTCTCCCAATTACCACGGGTGATACGGCATTGCGTTCCTCTAGAATGATGCTTGCAGAATTATTGACTCAACTGACGAAAAAAGACTTTAATGGGAAAGGGAAATTAGCTTTCCTTATCATAATTGTGACTGGAACAACGCTATATTTAACTACGATTGATTATAGCTTCCTCTGGCGCTATGTTGGTGGATCGAATCAGATTATTGCTACGGTGATGTTATGGACGGCAGCCATGTACCTAGTGAAAAATAACAAGTTTCATTGGATCTGCAGTATTCCGGCTTTGTTCATGACAGCGGTAGTAAGTACGTATTTCTTCTATGCACCAGAAGGCTTTAATCTGGACTATGGTATTTCTCTAGTTTTAGGAATGGTTATTTGGTTGGCTGTACTCGCTTGGTTTGTATCGCAACTTATTAAACATAAAAGAGCCAGCAATTATGAAGATTCGGAGCTGAAAGTAGGGTAGTGCTGGGCATTGCTAACTCCATTTAGAACATAACGGTAAGCCATAACAAAAGTAGCACCACTCTAAATATAGAATGGTGCTACTTTTTATAAGCCAGTTTTAGAGAGATACAGCTAGTGAATGAACAGTTTTCACCCAAGCTAGATTCTGTAACATAATCTCTTATTGTTTTCGTAATTAAGAAACAAAAAGCTAACTATAATCATTACCCTTGTCTATTCTTTATCTGAAGGTTAGTAATTTTATTTATAGTCTAAGTTGGATCATCATCGTTTTCTTCTTTTTTTCTCATAGCCATATCTGTGATGTATTTAAAGTAATTCTCCAGTTCTTTTAATTCCTCTGGTCCCAAGGCCTTCCAACGATCGATATCGTGAAAGCCCGAATATTCTATGCCAAACTCTTTAAGAAGGCAGTTGACTTCTGAAATTGGGTTGGAATCGTCGCTGTTTTCATTATTAGATTTTCCTGCCAAGTAATCAACTGATACTTCCAAAGATAATGCTAATTTATTTAATGTAGAAATATCTGGTTCTCTTTCTCCATTTTCATACTTAGCAATAGTCGAGTAAGATAGATCAACCTTTTGAGCTAATGCTTTTCTAGAAATATTCCTTTTTAATCTAATGTTTTTTAATCTATTACTGAATTTACTCATTAGTCAGCCTCCATATAACTCATATATTATACTATTTGTCCAAAACACAAAATATATTTAGACAAAATGGGGAAAAAGGGATTGATTTTGGACGTAATGTCCATTATAGTATTATTTAACAGGACATAGCGTCTAATAAAGAAGGTGATTCTATGAGAAGAAACTTAAGGCATATTCGAATTAGTAAAGGTTATAAAGAAGTTGATGTAATCGCACAAAGGGTTGGTATTTCAACATCTTATTATTACAAAATTGAACAAGGAAAAAGAACACCTAGTGTTGATTTGGCTAAAAAAATCGCGGATGTATTAAATTGTACGGTTGATGAGCTTTTCTATAATGAGAGCTTGAACGAAATGTCCAGTAATCCAAGTCGGAATTTGAAAAGGCGGTGAGAGCTATGAGATATGCAATTATTTCAAGATGCATATAAGCTAAATTTAAAGATAAACAGGAAAATAAGGACATGATTTGAGCACTAACATAAAGGAGGATTTTTTACGTATAACTATGAAGATTTTTTGTTGAATCTCATTCGTATATTTAAATTATTGTTCTGATTAATAGCGTTGATGAATTAATGATGGGTTACAAGGTGATGCAGGTTGGAATAAATAGTTGAACCTAATTAGGAGATTGAACATACCAAAAGATTAAGACAAAATATTGACTCTCTCCTCGCTTTACTAGGTACTTGATGTATTTCCACGAAATATTCCTACTATATTTTTCCTTTCCCAATTCATTCAAATCAATATGTACAGTTGAATAAGGAGGTTTCCATATGAATAATAGTGAAGTCGATGTCGACTCATTATTAGAACGAATTGAATTAATGCGAGAAAAATTAGTAGACATAGGATTACGAGAGGGATTAACAGCCCCCTCTACTTTAAAATATAGTGAATTATTAGATGAACAAATAAAAATTTATCAAAAATTAATGAAATAGAAATATAAGGTATTTTAGATAAGTGATATCTATCATCAAAGTCAAGGAACTTTATAACCCTCTACTACATTTTTCCTCTAACAATCGTGGGTTGCCTTTCAATATACATAGAATAAAGTGTTCAAGCTTATCTAGAAGTTAGTAAGGTTACAACTTAAAACGATTATTCCTCCTAAAACGTTTTAACATTTAAATATCCAAGTCTTCATGTTTAGTGCAGAGTATAAGTGGAAAATGAAATATTATAACTTCATGATAAGGAGGTGTTTAGTTGAAATCGTTAGAGCAAGCACTTAAACATAAAGTAGGTCTTGGAACCGCGCCATTAGGGAATATGTTCAGAGACGTTCCCGAAGAGGAAGCATAAAAAACCATACAAACCGCCTGGGATCAAGGGATTCGCTATTTTGATACTGCCCCTTTTTATGGAGCAGGTTTAGCGGAATTCGTTTAGGTGAGACGTTATCAGCGTATAATCGTGATGATTATTTCATAGGGACGAAAGTTGGACGATATATCACTGATGAAAAAGAAGATAAAGAAGGCATATTCCAGGATGGTCGTTAACATAAAGTCATAACGGATTATACGGAGGAAGCCACCATGAAATCTATTGAACAAAGTTTAGACCGGTTAAAAATCGACCGCTTGGATATGGTCTTCGTTCATGATGTTTCCCCTGATTTTCATGGAGATGAATGGATTACAAAGTTTGATGAGGCTAGAAATGGCGCCTTTCGTGTCTTAAGTCGCCTTCGTGAAGAAGGGGTGATCAAATCATGGGGAGTTGGTGTCAATACAACCGAACCTATTGAACTAGTGATGGATTTGGAAGAAGCTCAGCCTGATGTCTGCTTATCTGCCAATCAATACACGCTTTTACAGCATGAGCATGCTTAGAGCGCATGCTGCCAAAAGCTGAGGAAAAAGGTGTAGATATCATTGTAGGAAGTCCATTTAATTCTGGTGTGTTACTTGGAGGAGATCATTTTGATTATGCTAAAGCTGGTGCTGATATATTAAATAAAGTAAAGCAATTAAAAGTAATTGCAGAATATCATAATGTAAGCTTGAAAGCAGCAGCCTTACAATTTTCAACGGCACACCCAGATTTATTTCTCAGCGAGCACCATTGCCAACTAGATAACGAAGTTTTTTCGAGGAGAGATTTGTCACCTTTAAGCACTTATTAAAAATCGGGTGCATTACTGAAGTATAAATGCACCCGATGTAAGTCATAAAAAGAAGTTCATTAAGATAACAGACCTGAAGAGCAGAACTAGTGAATATCCCCTATTCGCAAAGGGGAATTCTGTTCTTGTCTACTATTTTTGCTTCTGGTTAATCATGTATTTGTTTTTGAAAAGCTATGGTCGCACCATTATTTTCTCTTGCAGTCGTTTTCCTTGTTAAAGAAAAAACCGCACACCCTAAAGATACGATAATAAGAACTCCACCAAACCAAGACGTATGAGCTACAGTTCCGGTTTGACTTAACACAATACCACCAAAACCTGATCCAATCGAAATACCAACTTGCAAGGCTGAATTATTAAAGCTTTGCTGAATATCCGATGTAGCAGGATCTGTTTGAATCAAATAGCTTTGTTGTGGAGGAGCTAGGCTCCAGCTTAATGTTGCCCAAATCATCATAATTGGAATAAACACAATAAGCGAAAAAGTAGTGAATGGTAAGATGAATAACACTACAGCAAAAGAAACAATGACGACAATGATACTTTTTTGAGCTCCAATTGAATCGGAAAGAGTCCCTCCGAATGCTCCGCCACTTACTGCTGCAATTCCAAATAATAGATAACAGATACTGATCCAACTAGAATTTAGATGAAGCTCCGTTTCTAAAAATGGAGTAAAGTACGCGTAAAGTGTGTAATGTCCTGCTAGCATAAACATAGTCGCAAGATGTGCACTACCTATTTTTAAGCTGCTTACTGCTTTTAATTGCTGTGAAAGTGGAACGGTGTTTTCTCCAGATATTCGCTCTATAAAGATGGAAATAAGTACAAACGAGCCTACAGATAAAATTGCTATCCCAAGAAAAATAACACGCCAGCCGAATTTATCAGAGATCAAAATTCCTAGTGGCACACCCATAACAAGTGATGAGCTAATACCCATATAAATCAGACCCAGAGCCTTCGCTCGGTGTTCTGGTGCAACAACTTTGGCAGCTATCGTTAAGGATAGTACCACGATAAGCGCTGTACTCATTGCGGTGATAACTCTTGCAATCATCATAAAGGTAAAATTCGGACTGAAATAGGTCATGATATTACCAATGAAGAAAACAGATAAAGATAAGAGATATAATTTCTTACGCTCCATTTTGCTAGTTAAGACTAATAGCACAGGACCGGATATAGCATAAATAAGTGCGAAAATCGTGATAAGTTGTCCTGCTGAGCTTAAAGAGATATTTAGGTCATCTGCAATAGTTGGAAGGATGCCACCAACAATCAACTCAACCAGTCCAACCGCTACAGTGGATAATGCTAATATAAAAACTTTTACATTCATATTCTGTTTTACGTCCTTTCTAGTAAAAATATTTTTAGGAAATAAAAAAATCCTGATTACAGAAAACGAATCATTCATTTTCTGTAATCAGGATTTTAAGGTTCCTGGTAGAGACCCTCAAGCCATATTCTGAGGTTATACAGGTTGTATTATTTTATTTATAAACACTTTGAATAGTTTACTAGCAATTTGGTAATTTTTCAAGTGGTAAATAAGGGAACTCCCAATTATTAGATAGGTTCATGTGATGGGAACGTATGGCATATAGAATTTTATTAGTAGCATTTTCAATACAAGCGACAGCTATTTCTATTATTTTTTCATTAGGAATATCCAATGAGAAGATGAATAGTTCATTTATTAAATAGAGTGAATGTTCGGTTAGATTCTGGAGGCTTCTAAGTAAATGAAAAGAAATAAAGTTGTAAGTTGATTCTGAAATGTATAGTAGATAGGAGAAGTACTCTCCTATGTCATTCTATAGTTAAGCAAGATGTCAAAAAGGTGTCTCACATTAGACACCTTTTTTATTATAGAAATTAGTATAAAATATACAGATGTAGTATCACTACTTTTATATCCAATTTTCTGGTATATTGATTATAGGTAAATAGTTTTATTTGTTTTATATCATGATAAACAAAAAGGGTGTAAAAATGGCGATATTCTATGAAAATCATACAGATGACAGACAAAAAATCTATGATGTAGCTGAGAAATGGAAAGATGAGTGTTTATTAGATGGTAAGTCTATTATATGGGACGGAGAAAATATTTGGACAGAGCAAAATATGAATCGTTTTCGAGCTATCTTTATAGAGAACCCTGATGCATCAGGAGATAGTTTTGATAGCAAGTTAAAAAAACAACTAGAAAATGAATCCGAGAGTGTTTATAAATTTGCTATTGAGTTATTGTATATCTATTATATGTTTCCATATAGAAAATCAGTTAGTTTTAAAACAAAGATAGAAAAGCTAGAAATGATCGCTTCATGGAAAGGAGTAGAGTTTGATCGTTCGTGGAAAGTATTTGGTGCATTAAAAGATGGCCTTGGAGCTACGGGAACTTTCTATAATACTAGTAAATATTTTGAAGTATCCTTTCTGTTTTTAGTAGTGGAGAAGCTAAAAGGATTTTCATTAGATATTCGAAAAGATATATTACATAATCCTAAACAACTGAAACGACATGCTGATGAAATACGACAAAGGCTTGGTAAGAGAGTGCAAGCACTACATATATTTTTACACTTATTGTTACCGGATTACTTCGAATCGATTGCTAGTTGGGGGCATAAGGAGAAAATTGTAAAGGCCTATTCCAATTATATAACGGATTCATCTGTTGAAGATACAGATGAAAAGTTGTTGATGATTAGAGAAAAGCTGCAAGAACACTATCCAGATGAGCAAATTAATTTTTATAGAATGCCTGAAATTGCGAAGGTTTGGCAAGAGGAAAAGCCTACCCCAGAACCAAAAATAAGGAATAAAGAAATGGATGAGAAGAAAATCAATACCTCCCGTGTGAATTTTGATAGTGTTGAAAATAAATTGGAAGGGTTAGTATTTGAAAATGTTGAACTTCTACTTGATCAAGTAATGACAGCTATTCAGAACGGAAAACATATTATTCTTACTGGACCTCCAGGCACAGGTAAATCGAAGCTAGCGAGCAAGATTTGCGACATGTATAGGGTGGAGTCAACAATGGTAACAGCATCGTCTAATTGGTCAACGTATGAAACGATCGGTGGGTATCTGCCAGATAAAGAAGGTAATTTACATTTTAATGAGGGTATCTTCTTGAAGTGTGTCAAGGATACAAATACCAATAAGCCTACAAATAAATGGTTAATTATTGATGAGATAAATCGAGCGGATATCGATAAAGCGTTTGGTTCTTTGTTCTCTGTATTAACTGGGGATGAAGTAGCACTACCATTTGAGTCGGAAGACGGTAGTTCTATCATTATTAAACCAGAAGGCAAAGAAGATGGGCTTGAAACAAATGGCCATACCTATGTCATTCCAAATGATTGGCGAATTATTGCAACAATGAATACGGTTGATAAGGCATCCTTATATGAAATGAGTTATGCATTTATGCGTCGTTTCGCTTTTATCCCTGTGACTATACCGAAAAATATTACGTCAGACTTAATTCAGCAATATTTAAATGTTTGGAACATGGATACTTATCCACATGTTGATACCTTAACGATCATATGGAAGTTGATTAATAACTATCGAAATATTGGACCTGCTATTGTTTCGGACATAGCCAAGCATACACAGTTTAATGATGATTTTACTTCAGCGATTATCTTATATGTGTTGCCACAATTTGAAGGGTTACCATTATATAAGATGAATGAGTTTATTACCAAGATAGATGAACAAACGGACATTATCATGGACAAAGAATATCTACATGATTTTGTGAGTGATTTTTTTGAAGCTGGTGGGCTGGAATGAGTGGAAAAGAAGATGAAATACTAGAGGAGATTTCGGGATATCTTCATGGATATTTGAAATCAGGCAATGTAAGAATACATTCATTCTTATCCAAGATGAATGTCAATATTTCTAATCTGCAGCAATTATTAACAATACGTTTTCTTTTATTATCTGAAACAAAGCACTTTGTAAAAAGATTACCCTTTTTACTCAAGCATTTTAAAACCACAACAGTTACGCACAAGGAAACAAATATGGGGGAAGTAAAAGGGCAAATTGATTGGTCGGAAACGATGAAGAGTCGTTTAGCAAGAAATTATAAAGATCGGACAATATTTACAACAAATGAAAGTGTTCGGTCTTACGATACACCAGAGAATCTAGTGTTGAAGGAATTACTAGGGATTCTTTACAAACTTCTTTTTAAAGATTCTTACCTTAAAGGGTTTGAAAAAGCAGCATGGTTCTCAGGATGGCAAGAATTAAAATCGAATATAGAATATGCATTTAAACACAATGTTTATTTGCAACGGGTAAATCAGGCGTATGTTAGTGATCGCACTGTTCAAAAAACTTTGAATCATAGAAATAAATTATATCGAGAAGCAGCACGATTATTATTGTCCTATCGCAAAATAACCCATGGACAGTACAACCAAGATGATTTAAAAATTTTACTACGTGAAACCTTTATCGCACCTGAAAATCAAGATGTGTTATTTGAATTATATTGGATTATAAAAATTATTAAGCAACATACAGACAAAAGTCAACTACACCTAATGGATGGTGGACAGAATAAAGTAGCAACATGGGAGGATGCTTCCCATATTCATCACTTGTATCATGATTCCACTGGATCTGACTCTGTTATCTTTCATGTACCAATTAGTGAAATCGAAGGCAGTCAACACCCTTATCTTCAACAAAAATATCAATCTTTAGAAACAACAAAAGGCTTAGCAAAAAATATATTTGGGCGTAATATTACTAGTAATCTATGGCAAGGGAGACCAGATTTTCTTATAGAAACCTATGAAAGATCAACAAATAAATTAACACAGCTCACTATTGGTGAGGTTAAGAATACGTCAAGGATTGAGTATGCAACTACTGGGTTAGAAGAGCTTGTTGAGTATCTTTATTTGGTGAAGGATCGTAAGGGAAGATACTTGTTGAGTAGTGAAGTGAATGTACAAGGGGTTTTATGTTTAGATCAGGTGGAGTTTGATGATAGTGATTTTGGGATGGTTGAAGTTTTAAGTAGGAGTAAGAGGAAGTAATCTAATTCTGACGAGAGGAGGTATTATCTATCAATAAGTCTGAATTATTAGAGCGCATATCGAATTTGGTAGTGTGGAAAAAAGGCGACCAACGTGCACCGCATAAGCCACTGCTTATTTTATATGCATTAGGTCAATGGCAGTTAACAGGTCAGAAACGCTTTTTATACGCTAATGCTAGGCCAAAATTAGTAGAATTACTGATTGAATATGGCCCGAAGCGTAAATCTTATCATCCGGAACAACCTTTTGTTAGATTAGAACGTGATGGCATTTGGGAATTAGATAAACCTATACTTATGAGTAGTTCATTTAATAAAGCTTTGATTGATTATAGTGTATCAGGTGGATTTACAGAAGAGGTCTATCACCTTCTAGAAACAGATCGTGCCCTAATTGATCAAATCGCTAATCCATTATTAGAGCTGCATTTTCCTGAAACGTTACATAATGAGATTTTACAAGCAGTTGACTTACAATTAACGTACTATCGTCGAAGAAAAAGAGATCCGGAATTTAGAGAAAGAGTCCTCAATGCCTATCAACATCAATGTGCAATATGTGGGTTTCAAGTAAAGCTTAATCAACAACTGATTGGTATTGAGGCGGCACATATCAAGTGGCACAATATTGGTGGACCTGATAAAGAAGAGAATGGATTAGCGTTATGTTCTCTGCATCATCAATTATTTGACCGAGGCGTATTTGCTGTTACAGCTGATTATAGAATACATGTGTCAGAGCAAGCGGTAGGAAATAAAACATTTTATGATTATGTAAAGCGATATGACAAGCAATCCATTCGCAAGCCAACACAGCAAAGCTATTTCCCGAAGGAAGAATTTATTTATTGGCATGTGAAAGAAGTGTATAAGGGGGATGTGGAGGATATTATATAAGTTTTTAATGGTCGTTTGGTACTACGCAAAGTGATAGAAAAAGTATTGAAGAAAAGGTCAAACCATTTATAAAGACAGTGACCACGTAAAGAGACGGATCACTTATGCAAGATACCGAAAATATGAAGGATGAGCAATTCTAATTGTTAGCAAGTTTTTAAATTAAAAGTATATTTATTCCACTAAAAAAACTCAAATCACAACAAGGAGTGGCTCAATGATCGACAAAAGATTAATCACAAATAACAATACCGGAAATCTATTAAAAGAGCTAGCACAAAGCATACAAGAATGTCAGCGTTTTTATTTCAGCGTAGCTTTTATTAATTTCAGTGGCCTTCAACTTCTGTTAGATCCGCTTAAACAAGCCAATAAGAAAGGAATAAAAGGTAAAATCATTACCTCGACTTATCTGAATTTTACAGACACCAAGTCTTTATTAAAAATTAATACCTTTGAAAATATTGATTTAAAAGTATTTGTCACGGATGAAAGAGAAATAGGTTTTCATACGAAGGCTTATATTTTTGAATATGAAGATTTTTATAAAATTATTATTGGTTCGTCTAATATAACTCAAAGTGCATTAAAGAGTAATGTAGAGTGGAATGTGGAGATCATCTCTAAGCATAATGATGAGTTTGTGAAACAAGTATTAAAAGAATATAACTCTGTATGGGAACAAAGTACAGTTGCTGATTTTGAATTTATAAAACGTTATGAAGAGCTATTACAAAGCATCGAACATATTGTTACAACTCAACAACAATTCGTCGCTGAAAAAGGGAACTATATTGTACCAAACAATATGCAACGACGGGCTATCGAGAATTTGGAAAGACTGCGAAGCTTTGGTGAGAATAAAGCGTTGGTAATTGCAGCTACAGGTACTGGGAAAACCTATATGTCTGCTTTTGATGTGAAAAATGTAAAGCCGAGACGATTGCTTTTTCTAGTACATAGAGAGGAAATACTTCGTAAAGCAAAAGAAACTTATGAATCTTTACTGCCGAATGAAAGTGTAACATTCGGATTATTGACAGGAAAAAATAAAGATAGCGATGCTGACTATTTGTTCGCGAACATTAATACCATGTCTAAATCTTATTTAGCATTTGATCCAACTACTTTTGATTATATTATTTATGATGAGGCACATCATGCCACAAGTCCAAGTTATCAAAAAGTTATGGATCATTTTAAACCAAGATTCACGTTAGGTATGACAGCTACTCCAGAACGTGCCGATAATGAAAATGTATTCGATTTGTTTGATAATAATGTAGGGTTAGAAGTTCGGTTACACGAAGCACTTGAAGAGGAATTAGTCATACCCTTTCATTATTTTGGTGTAACGGATATTGATTCTATTGATCTTAGTGATGTGGACATTGATGATATCACTGAAATTACTAAAAGGTTAAAGCTGAATGAACGGGTCGACTTCATTATCGAAAATATGGAGTTTTATGGTCATGACACAGAGAAGCGGAAGTGTATCGGTTTTTGTGCAAGTAGAGATCATGCTACTTACATGGCAGAAGAGTTTAATAAAAGAGGCTACCATAGTATTGCTCTAGATGGAAGTGATTCTAGTGAGAAACGAAACACATTTATAAGTAGGTTAGAAAACAATAACGATCCATTAACTGTGATCTTTACTGTAGATATTTTTAATGAAGGTGTAGATATTCCTTCAATAAACACTGTTCTCATGTTAAGACCGACTAACTCGCCTATCGTTTTTATTCAACAGCTTGGAAGAGGATTAAGAAAGCATCCGCTGAAAAATTTCTTGACTGTTCTAGATTTCATTGGTAACCACAGTAAAACTTTCTTAATTGCCTTAGCTTTAAATGGAAATCGATATTATGACAAAGAAAGTATTAAGGTAGCTATTTCTACCGGTTTTGCAAATATACCTGGTAATACTCATGTACAACTTGATGAAATATCTCAGGAAAGAATTCTAGCCCAAATCGATAAGGAAAACTTTTATTCGATGAAGTATTTAAAGGAAGAATATTTTGAGTTCAAAAAGATGAACAGTGGCAGAGCACCTTTATATCTAATGGATTATATAAAGTTTGATGGTTCGCCTGATCCAATTAATTTCATCGAAAACTCGAAGACATACATAGGTTTTGTTGCCAAAGTTGAAAAGGATGAGCAATTAAAGCTACTTTTATATAATGAAGGTTTTGAAGGTGTATTAAAAGAGTTATCTAGTATGCTGCCATTAAAGAGAGTTTATGAGTTTGTTATTTTGCGTTACTTGTTAACACATCATGAGATTTCATTAGAGAGGGCTCAACATGAAATACAGAAAGAAATAGAGTTTGTAGATGGTGATAGTGTTTTACATGCTTTCCAATGTTTAAATCAAGATTTTTATGATAATGTGCAGATCAACAATCGTCCCAAGTTAAGTATTCATGAGAAACACATACTGAAGAGATCAGATCTCTTCCAAAGATTGATCACGGAAAATGAGGAAATGGGAAAATTTATAGAAGATGTTATTCACTATGGTATTTTTCGATACAGAAAAGAATTTCGAAATAAATATTATGGTGTACCTTTCTTAAAGCTCTATGAACAATATAAAATGGTGGATGCAGCATTATTATCGAACTTCCGGAAAATACATAGCTCCTTTAGGGGACAGGGGTTGCTAGCTAACGGAAAGGAATATTTCCTATTTGTCGATTTACACAAAGAAGAAGATATCAAGGATAGTATTAATTATAATGATAAGTTTATCGACCAGAAATTTTTTCAATGGGAGACACCAAATAATACAAAGCAGTCATCTGAGCGTGGAGAAAATATTATGTTTAACCAAGAACGTGGGATTAACCTGCATTTGTTTGTTCGAAAGTATAAGAAAATTGAAAAAAGTAAAACAGAGCCTTTCATTTACATTGGAAAAGGAAATACTGTGGATTATGAAGGAGAACAACCTATCCAAGTAAAGATTGAATTAGAGCAGGAAATACCAGCTAGACTATATACGGAATTTACAGAAAAAGTGTAGTCTTCTCTTTATTGGAGAGAAGATACACGATGCCTAATAAAAACTGCAAATAGATCCCAGTTGTTTATTCATTTTCAATGTAGTGTCGATTAAGGAATCTATTATTACCTGCATGGAATTGTAGGGTAATCAAAAGAGCACATTTCTATTATGGATGTGCTCTTTTTGTCTGTTTAATTAACGTTTCAACGGCTGGAATATCTGCAGGAGCCCAAACAATCGAATCAAGGTTTTCCTTTGGCAACCAAATTAATTTAGTATGTTCGGTTGCAACGGGTGTTCCAGAGATAATAGAAGCTTCTAATGCAATTAAATTGATAATAAAGCTATCATATTCGTGTGTGTGATCATAAATTACATCGTCTGCTTTAATGTCACATTTCAATTCTTCATGAATTTCACGTTCTAAAGCTTCTTGCAAATTCTCGCCTTCTTCTACTTTCCCACCAGGAAACTCCCATTTGTTTGGAATAGACATATCATGTGCTCTTAGTGCACAGAGAACTTCTTCTTGATTGTTTTCTATTACAGCAGCTACTACTTTTACCTTCTTTTTCATATGAACCCCCCGACTTTTTTGATAGTAATTTAATTTTAGCATGGAATGGATAGATCGACTAGGGAATTGAAATATACGTACATAAAAAAGTCGTGTTGCAAAGGAAAGAGAGCCAAGTAAGGTTCTCTTTTTTCTGTATATTTGACTTTATCATTGCTTAAATACCATTTTGTTACATGTTTTTCCTAATGCGTGGTCTACCACGTGTTCTAGTTTCCTAGATTAATTGATAATGAGCTTAAAAAGTAATGAGGAGTATTGTCCTTGCCGATAAAGCGAGAAATGAATGGAATTATTCTAGGCTCATGCATCAGAGAATACAGAGAAAAACTAAAAGAAAAAGATTCTAAGTGGACACAAGAATATGTCGCAGATCAAATAGGCATTGATGAAAAGCACTACGGAAAGATAGAAAGAGGGTATTATCCAGATCCTCACTTTTCCACTATTAGAGATTTATCAAAGGTATTAGATTTCTCCATAGATGAACTATCAGAAAAGATTAATAATGAATTAGAAAAACAGAAAAAATAATCTTGATAATGGGTGTGGTTATCATGATAGATTATTATAAGATCACAAATAAGACGATGGCTATATTGCCTGCTTTTCACATGGATTATAGCTCGAAAATAATAGAAGTAGACACGACAAAATACTTCACAGAATCTCCCCTACAAATTATTAAATCAAATTGTTTAGTAGGTGGTGCCGCCTATGAAGGTCGCAAAAAAGCTGTCACACATCACTTACCTTTTCACCAAAAAACTCCTATACCTATTAACATTTCTTATGGTATATATGCTTTTCCAACCAAATCACCAAAAAATATAAACTGCAGTTGGCTCTTTTTCCATAGTATTGAAAAAATCATCACTAAAAATGAAAGTGTAGTTATTGAATTTAAGAATGGACAAGAATTACAAGTAGGGGACTCTGTTTATACGTTACAAAAACAGTATGATAGAACTGGTATGTGTAAAGTGATTTTTGAAAATGGAACGACTAATGACCTGAGATAACGCTAAAAACATTAAAAGACATATTCTACTACTTTCCGATTCGTGTCGATCACTTTTTTTAGTGACAATTACTTTCTTCAAAAGCCTCTATACTGATTATATGTTCAAATAGAAGTCTTGCCTTGATCATTGTCTTTTTTCATAAATAAGATCATATACGAGATGGATTATTAAGTGGCTTAAATACACCTGAAATGACTACAATATTTGTAAAGTAGATGAGTACAACGAGTTTTAATGTATACGATACTGTTAAAGTTTAAATAAGCGCTATTTGATGTACGGAAAGAAATGTTTATGGCCTTAGATTTATCACAAAACGCTCTGAAAAAGTGGACAAATATTCCAAAGCTTTTCGAAGTAAATGCAACAATACCTTTAATTTCTACAATAAAATCTATAACTTACTTAGTTTTTATATCAAAAGTATTCTGCTAAAATTTAATATACAGAAAAGAAAGCGTTTTCTAAACAAGGCCGCACGACTATGAATTTGGAGGTATTAAAATGGGACAAACTAATAAATTGGCACATCGAATGGCGAGCAAAACGATTAAACTCGTTGATAAAACAGGTAATCCTGTTGTAGGAAAGAACGTGGAGCTGAAACAGACGAATCATCAATTTTTATTTGGTGCCGGGATTTTTGATGTAATCGATGTAGCAAACAAAAATGTGCCAGCAGACAGACTTGCATTTCAAGAAGAAAAACTAGATAAATTTTTAGATGTATTTAACGCTGGTACATTACCTTTCTATTGGGGAAGGTTTGAACCTGAAAAAGGTAAACCACAAACGAAGGAATTAAAGGCAGCAGCTCAATGGTTAAACGAAAGGAATGTAACTGTGAAGGGACATCCACTTTGTTGGCATACCGTAACTGCTCCGTGGCTTCTCGATATGAGCAATGAGGAAATTTTGCAAGCACAGTTTGATAGAATTGAACGAGAGGTAACAGATTTCAAAGGGCTAGTCGATATGTGGGATGTTATTAATGAGGTTGTCATAATGCCGATTTTTGATAAGTATGATAATGGTATTACAAAAATAAGTAAAGATCTAGGTCGTGTCGGTATTATAAAAGAAATGTTTGCGAAGACACGCGTATATAATCCAGATGCGACGTTATTATTAAATGACTTCAATACATCGATAAACTATGAAATATTAATTGATGGGTGCTTAAACGCAGGTATCGAAATTGATGCGATTGGTATTCAGTCACATCAACATCAAGGATATTGGGGACGTGAGAAATTAGAAGAAGTATTAGATCGCTTTTCACATTTCGGTCTTCCAATTCACTTTACAGAAAATACATTAACATCTGGACACTTGATGCCGTCTGAAATAGAGGATTTAAATGATTATCAGATTCCAGAGTGGCCATCTACACCAGAATTCGAAGAACGTCAGGCAAAAGAAGTTGAAGAAATGTATTCTATTTTGTTTGAACATCCTTCTGTAGAAGCGATCACAACATGGTCCTTCAGTGATGATGGTGCATGGCTTGGGGCTCCAGCAGGATTTGTTAGGAAGGATAACAGCACGAAACCATCTTATGAGGTATTAAAGAAACTAATTAAAGGTGATTGGTATACAAATAAGCAATCTAAAACAGATGACAACGGTATGGTAACATTTGAAGGATTCCTTGGAGATTATGACCTTTTATGTGATGGTAAAAAGGTAAGCTTTACATTAGATAAGAGTGAAGGTACTATACAGTTGGTAGTGTGAATCGTGGGGACGGGTTTCTTGTCCCTTTTTTTTGCGTAAAGAACTGTATGTAAAGGAAGCATCTAAAACACACAGAAATCTAATGAAGAAGATCTGCAATTACATATGATAAATTTTTAAGATTTGCCGTTAAATGATTATTCCTCCTGGATGTTTTCATTCCACGTATCCAAGCCCTTCATGTTTAGTGCAGGTTCAAAGCGGAAAAATATTAATATAGCTTTATAATCCAAGGAGGAATTTTGATGAAGTCGCTAGAGCAAGCACTTAAACATAAAGTAGGTCTTGGAACCGCACCATTAGGCAATATGTTCAGAGACGTTCCCGAAGAGGAAGCACAGGAAACAATACAAACCGCCTGGGACCAAGGAATTCGCTATTTTGATACTGCACCTTTTTATGGAGCAGGTTTAGCAGAAATGCGTTTAGGCGAGGCGTTATCGAAGTATGATCGAGATGATTATTTAATAGGAACAAAAGTCGGACGTTATATTACTGATGAAAAAGAAGAAAAAGAAGGCATATTCCAGGATGGCCGTCAAAATAAAGTAATTACAGACTATACAGAGGAAGCCACCATGAAATCAATTGAACAAAGTTTAGACCGGTTAAAAACGGACCGCTTGGATATGGTTTATGTTCATGATGTTTCCCCTGATTTTCATGGAGATGAATGGATTACAAAAATTGATGAGGCGAGAAATGGGGCTTTTCGTGTTTTAAGTCGCCTTCGTGAAGAAGGAGTGATTAAATCATGGGGACTTGGTGTAAATACAACCGAACCTATTGAACTAATGATGGATTTAGAAGAAGTTCAGCCTGATGTATGTTTATCTGCTACCCAGTATACCCTTTTACAGCATGAGCATGCCTTACAGCGTATGATGGCGAAAGCAGTAGATAAAGGTATAGATATCATTGTAGGCAGTCCATTCAATTCTGGTGTGTTGCTTGGAGGAGATCATTTTAATTATGCTAAAGCCGATGTTGATATATTGAATAAAGTAAAACAACTTGAAGAAATTGCGAAAAGTCATAATGTAAGCTTAAAAGCAGCAGCCTTACAATTTTCAACTGCACACCCAGCTGTGAGAGCTGTAATCCCAGGTTCAACACGCCCAGAACATAATGCAGAAGATGTAGAGATGATTAAGAAGGATATCCCACAATCTTTCTGGAGTGAATTAGTGGGAAAAGGATTTATTTCACCACATGCACCGTTACCGACTAAATAACGGCAGGTTTTATAAAATAAGTTATCAATCTATTTTTATAAGGATTATTGTACTTGATTCCAACACTTTTAGTTAAGGCCAGCCTTTGTTTTTGGGCAAGCCAAATCGATGATTAATAGAAAATAGACCTCCCTATTAACCGACAAAGTGAGTAGGAGAGGTCTATCACAATCGATAGCCGATCCTCTAGGGGAACCGCTTATCCATAACCCGTAGTGTCTGCTACGGATTATTATTATATGCTTTTCTTACTAAAATTATATCATAAAAAGCAATTGAAGTCACATACTCTGTGTACGAACCACATTTTTTAATCACATGCAGCTGACAATTTTTATCAATTCAATCGTCCATTTAAGCAAGCAAACTATTTTCTTAGTAAATACTAGATAGATATTCCATTAACGGGCGCACTTTTAAACAAGAAAGTTATCTTTGTAGAAGTCCATAAGTCTAATTCCTCGCTAAAAACAGGAGGGATTAGGCTTTTTCTTTATTCGGCGTCTTTGAAGTTACATTGTTGGTATATGCGTATAAGAGAGTAATGATCGAAATACTCCATTTGTTGAATGATTAGGCAGCCATTGCTTGTAGATGGAATCTGTATAGAGAGATACCTATTTTAATGCTTTGGCGTTGAACGGTAGACTTTACAATATTTTTCGTTTGAATTTTTGCTGAAAAGTGATAAAATTCTTCAAGTGTTTACTATCCAATTATCTGAAAATTTTCAAAAAAACAACAAGGAGTGTTTATCATCATGAGTAAGGATATGGTGTTAATTCAAGATCCTATGGCGATTTTCGCTTATTTAAGCGCAATTGTCGGGATTGTATTTATGTTATCTACTATTGATAATAAATTTCTACGTACATTTTTTCGATATGCTCCACCTTTAATCTGGATGTACTTTTTACCAATGCTTTCTACGACATTTGGTATTATTCCGCAGAGTTCGGATTTATATAGTTTTCTCAGTACGTATATCCTTCCGGCAGGTTTGTTATTACTAATGATAAGTACGAACGTTCCAGCAACATTTAAACTTGGCGGGAAAGCTGTTGTACTATTTTTGGCAGGGACATTCGGTGTTGTTATTGGTGGACCGATTGCATTTGCCCTCTTCCAAGGGATGTTGCCCGAGGAAGCTTGGCGTGGAGTTGGTGCGCTTGCTGGAAGCTGGATTGGTGGATCAGCCAATATGGGTGCCATGATTGAAGCATTTCATACACCTGATGATATATTAAGTCCGATTATTTTGACAGATACATTAGTCGGAATTAGCTGGATGGGCGTCATGATCGCATTAGCCAATTTCCAAGATAAGTTTAATAGCTGGAATGGTGCTGATAATTCTACTATTAAGCAGGTTAATGCAGATATTGCAACAGATATAGAACAAAATGCTAAACCGTTACAACTTCCACAGCTATTCGGAATTTTAGGAATTGGAGTGGCAGGCTCTTATATTATTCGTGTCTTCGCAGATATGAATTTTATTCCGAAAAGTGATGTGATGAATACTTCCACTTGGACGTTTATTCTAATTACCGCTGTTGGAATTGCTCTTTCCTTTACAAAAGTAAGAAACCTAGAATACTATGGTGCTAGTAAAATAGGTTATCTAGGCATATACTTATTTTTAACTGGTATTGGTGCACAAGCGAATTTAGCAGACGTTGTGCAGGCACCTCAGTTTATCCTAATGGGAGCTGTTTGGTTAGCCATTCATATTATTTGTATCTTTATTGCTGCCAGATTACTAAAAGCACCGTTGTTTTTCGTGGCGGTGGGATCCCAAGGTAATATAGGTGGGACAAGTTCGGCTCCGATTGTTGCATCGGTATTCCAGCCGGCATTAGCGCCTGTTGGACTATTGATGGGTATTTTAGGTAACATTGTCGGAACCTATGCAGCTTTACTGTGTGGGCAACTAGCACGGATGATTGTAGGAGGATAGGCTAGTTGACCGAATGATCGGAAACCGTTTGGCAGAAGTTGGCCATAACACACAATAGAAAAGCCCCAAACAGCCGTAACAGCTGATTTGGGGCTTTGTTTATTTTGTCAAAAGGTGTTCTTAAACCCAGTACAAATCTATTTTTCACCTTACAATACGTTTGAAGATAAATACGAACAAGACAACAACAACAGAACAGACAAATATTCCTGTAGCTAACATGCCGATTCCAATTCCGTACCATGGATTCATCGTTGTAGCTGCCAAAATACTACCCAAAAATGTTAAGACAGCAATAGCAAAGCTAACGATGGAAGGTAAGTAGGTTTTTTTAGGATAATAATAGTGACAAAACACACTTAATAATCCTACTAGTAATATATACAAAATCGCTAATGTGAAGCTATTGACTGATTGATCTATCAATTGCATTAATTGATTTTTACCTGCTGACACAGGTGCGTCCAGTTCGATTTTATTGACTTGGTGAGATGTTAAATCGATCGTCATCAGTTGATAATCAGCAGGGTCTTGTGCCCAGTTTGTATACTCCAAGAATGCGATTTTGTCTTCGCTATGGAAAAATACAAGGGATACGATAGACTTTTCTAAGTTTGTTAATTTCTCCACATCGTTTGTTACTAAGTCTAATAAGTATAGTTCATATTCAAACAATGAATCACCTTAAGCTTCATTTGCCACATCTTTAGGAATTGATGAGGAATCTTCCTCTGTGTTAGCTGATTCACGATAAAGTATGTGAATAAATGTTAATGTCTGAGCAAGGTCAAATGCTTCCATATATTTTCTTGCATAACAATAGTTTCACGGATGTCTGTTTTAAATTTTTCTGCCTGCCACCTTTTAATTCCACATTTGATTGAATAGCAATCATCATTTCATGTTATTCTGTACATAAGTAATAGACACTTTCACGGAGGAAAGACAAAATGGCTAAAAAATTTTCATTAAAAACAAAAATTCTAACCTTAATCATCTCGCTTTTACTATTTGTAACTTTTTTAATTACAGGAATTCATGGTTATATAGAATGGAAACAGACGAAAAACACCATGGGAGAGCGTGCTTTAGGTATTGCAACATCTATCTCATTAATGCCTGAAATTATTAACGCGTTTGCATTAGATGAGCCATCTGAAGTCATCCAGCCGATAACAGAAAAAATCAGGGCCAAGGTTGGTGCAGAATTTATCGTTGTTGGTAACAAGAATAGTATTCGTTATTCACATCAACAAGAGTCTAAAATTGGTCGAAAAATGGTCGGAGGCGATAATGATCAGGCACTTATACATGGTAAGTATTATAAATCTGAAGCCGTAGGGTCGTTAGGTCCATCACTTCGAGGTAAGGCACCTATTTTTAACGATCAAGGTGAGATTATAGGTCTTGTTTCTGTTGGGTTTATGCTGGAAGATATTCGTGGAACGATTTATGATCGGCTGAAAGTTTTATATATAACCGGCTTAGGTGTTTTAGGCTTAGGGATTATCGGAGGAGTATTTTTAACCCGAAGTATACGTAATGATATTTTAGGGTTAGAACCTCATGAAATTGTGTCTTTATATCGTGAACGTAAAGCCGTATTGCGCTCAGTAAAAGAGGGCATTATTGCAATTGATTCTGAGGGTATTATTACGATTTTAAATTATTCAGCTAGAAAAATGTTAGGTTTGACTGAAGATGTGAAGTTTAAACATATTAACGAAGTTCTACCAAATACCAAAATGTTTACAGTACTTCATGAAGGAAAAGCAGATGTAGATGATGAGATGATACTAAGGGATCGGGTAGTAATCGTTAACCGCACGCCAATTTATGAAAATGGAGAAGCGGTTGGGGTGGTCGCTAGTTTTAGAGATAAAACTGAAATCCAACAGATGTTAAATGCTCTATCTGAAGTGAAAAGTTATTCCGAGGACTTACGTGCTCAAACACATGAATATACAAATAAACTATACGTTATATCTGGGTTATTACAGCTTGGAAATTACCAGGAAGCGATTGATTTAATTCAAGAGGAGTATGAACAACATCAACACCAAACGAAAGCACTATTCAAATATATTGAGGATCAAACGGTCCAAGCTATTCTTTTAGGGAAAATAGGCAAGGCATCAGAGAAAAAAGTAGAACTAATCATTGATGAAAATAGTTCATTATCTCCGTTACCTAAACACATCAATACATCTAAAATGATAACAATCCTAGGCAACCTACTAGATAATGCCATTGAAGCGGTAAGTGACGGTGGTAATAAGAAGGTTAATTTCTTTGCGACAGATATAGGGAATGATATTATTTTTGAAGTAAGCGATGAAGGCTATGGCATCCCAGCTGATCTACAGCGTCTAATTTTTGAGAAAGGGTTTTCGACTAAGGGAGCTGATGACCGAGGTTATGGATTATCTATTGTGGAAGAAGTTGTAGAAGAACTACGTGGAAATATTGAAGTACAAAGTGAAGAAGGAGAAGGTACGGTTTTCACTGTTTACTTACCAAAGCAAGTGGAAGAAGGTGACGATTTGTAATGTTGAAAGTAGCGATTACGGAAGACGATTATCGTGTAGCGTCTATTCATGAAGGTTTTCTTAAACATATTGAAGACTGTGAAGTGGTCTTTAAATCACTGACAGCTGGCGATACATTGGACAAACTACAGGGTACGGATGTTGATTTGATTTTACTCGACACTTATATGCCTGACCGATTGGGAACTAAAATTATTGAGGAAATTAAAGAAATTAAACCAGACGTCGGGATTATTATGATTAGTGCAGGAACTGATAAAGGAATTGTCCGAGAAGCCTTAAAAAAAGGCATATTCGATTATATTATTAAGCCTGTTACTCTGGAACGTTTTGTTGATACGGTTAAAAAGTTCAAACAGTTTTATGAAGAGATAGACAAAAAGGACGAGGTTGACCAAAAGTTACTGGATACGTATTTCGGGCGAAGTAGCACAGTCTCAAGTGAACCTGATCAAAATACTCCTAAAGGAATCGATCCCTTAACATTGAAAAAAGTAAAAGAGATTCTAAAGGAAGCTAAAGGTGTTACAGCTGAAGAAATGGGGTGTCAAATGGGGGCATCTCGAACAACAGCTAGAAGGTATCTAGAATATTTAATCTCAGAGGGTGAGTGCCAAGCGGAATTAGAATACGGAATTGTTGGCAGACCCGAACGGAAATATTATCAGAGCTAGGACCATTTATATGGTTCTTTTTTTTTTTGAAAAAATTGCCGACCAAACTTACTTACTGTTGACCAGATAGGGTTGGCAGATTTCCGTTGTATCTCACCTTAATGAATCCCAGGTTATTCTGGGCAATGAGTAGACCGTGACCCCTTATTAGTTGATCATTACATATTCATCTCGTGAACAAAATGAACAAAAAACATTTAAGGTTTTTAATGTGAGTTGTTTTGGAAACGGTTACATTTAGAAAATTAACAATTATCATAGTAATCAACACTTTGTAACATGAGGGGGGATACCTCGACTTAGCATTGCTCTTTTTCGTTAAGTCGGGTTTTCCCTATCAAAATTAAAATTTATTAGGGGGTTTATCATGAAGAAATTATTAGCATTATTAATATTTGTATTAATGTTAACGTTCTTAGCCGCATGTGGCAGTGAAGACACGTCATCAAATGATGGCAATGCAAACGACGAAGATACTAAAGAAAACTCAGGTGAAGACAATGGTGAATGGACACCTTCAGAGTCTATCGAAATTGTTGCTCCAGCAGGTGCTGGTGGCGGTTGGGATACAACGGCTCGTATGTCAGCACAAGTTCTAACTGAAGAAAGTATGATCGATCAAGACATGGGTGTTGTTAACAAAGAAGGAGCCGGAGGTGCTATCGGCTGGGCTTACATGGCTGAACAAGAAGGTAGTAACCACAACTTATTCGTATCATCTTCACCAATTTTATTAGTACCATTAAATGGCCAGTCTGAATATGGACATGAAGATTTTACTCCAATTGCAAACGTGATTGCTGACTACGGTGCTTTTGCAGTTGCTAAAGATGCAAAATGGGATAATTTAAATGAACTATTTGAGGATATGAAAGAAGATCCGCAAAGTGTAACAATTGTTGGTACATCTGCTCCTGGCAGTATGGACCACATTCAGTTCGTGCGCTTCGCTAAAGCAGCAGGTGTAGATATTACAAAAATTAAATATGTTTCTGCTCCAGATGCTGGCGGTGTCACTCAAGTATTAAACGGAAGTGCTGATGTATTCTCAACAGGTGTAGCTGAAGTTGCTGAGCAAGTTCGCGCGGATAAACTTAAAGTTCTTGCCGTAACATCTGAAGAACGTTTAGACGGTGAAGTACTTTCAACATTCCCAACGGCTAAAGAGCAAGGAATCGATGAAACATTCGTAAACTGGAGAGGCTTCTTTGGTCCAAAAGATATGGACCCGGCAGCTGTTAAATATTACGAGAATAAATTTAAAGAGTTAAGTGATTCTGAAGCGTTCGCTGATGTTCGTTCTAATTATGGTTGGAACGAAATGTACATGGGCAGTGAAGAATACAAACAATTCTTAGATGAAGAAAAAGAGAATCTACAAAGTATTCTTGAAGAATTAGGTTTATTAAAATAATGTCTTTAATGGAAGTCAACAGGATGCTTGTTGACTTCTGATACTTTAAGCGAGTTGTTAAATCAAAATAATTCCGAGCGGGTTTTGACTAGGAAGGGGTGAATTCCAATGTTACAAGGGGTTAATCGTAAAATTGGCTTAATCTTAGCTCTATTATCAATAGGTTATTTATATATGAGTTATCAATTGCCAACCTATCCTTATATTCCAATAGATGCTGATGCCGTTCCAAAGACATTGGGATGGGTTTTATTAGTATTATCGATTGCTCTAATTTTTTCTAAAGATAGTGATTCAGAAGAGCAAAAGGCCAAGCGTCGAATTCCTAAAACAGATGTTAAAGCCTTATTGGGTGTAGGTGCATTACTCTTAATCTACATTATATTATTTGAAACACTTGGTTTTATCATTATGACCGTTTTGTTCGTTTATTTTTGTTCATGGTTTTTAGGTTATAAAAACCATATTGTGAATGCAATCGTATCAATTGTGTTTCCGGTAGCTCTATATAGTATTTTTGTTTTTATGCTTCAAATTAAACTACCACAGGGAATACTACCGTTTTAAGAGAGGAGGGGAAGCATGGGAGCTATTGAAGGAATTTTAACAGGTTTTGAAGTGGCCTTTAGTTGGGAAGGTATTCTATTCGTATTATTAGGTGTGTTTGTAGGTACATTTATAGGAATGCTACCTGGACTTGGTCCTATTAGTGCGATTGCGATAATGATTCCGATAACGTACGGAATGAATCCGACTTTAGCGCTTGTTATGATGGCAGGAGTTTATTATGGTGCGGTATTTGGTGGTTCAACATCCTCTATATTATTGAATGCGCCAGGCATTTCAGGGACTGTTGCATCATCATTTGATGGATACCCGATGGCGCAGCAGGGTAAAGCAGGGAAAGCACTATCGATTGCGGCTATCTCCTCATTTGCCGGTGGAACCATTAGTGTTGTATTATTGATGATTTTTGCACCGATGTTAGCAAGTGTGGCGATATCGTTTGGACCACCTGCCTATTTCGCTTTAATGTTACTAGGTCTTACTGCCATTGCTAGTTTATCAGAAGGTTCAACGATTAAAGCACTGATTTCAGCAGTTGTTGGTTTCATGATTGCAACAATTGGAATTGATCCTCAAACAGGAACAGGTCGATTCACATTTGGTAGCATGAATTTATTAGATGGTATTGATTTTCTAGTCATTGCTCTAGGGTTATTTGCCATTGCAGAAGTTTGTTATTTAGTTATGAATCGTCATAAATCTTCAGCAGGTTCTGGAAAAGAAATTGGCAGTTTAAAAATATCTAAAGAGGATGCGAAGGAAATGAGTGGTCCGGTGGGCCGTCAATCTTTACTTGGATTTCTCTTAGGTGTTTTACCAGGTGCCGGTGCAACTATTGCATCGTTTATTAGTTATATTGCTGAGAAGCGAATTGCTAAGAAGCCAGAGGAGTTTGGAAAAGGATCGGTTAAAGGGCTAGCTGCTCCAGAAGCGTCTAACAATGCTGCGACTAGTGGTGCGTTTGTACCGTTATTAAGTCTGGGTATTCCAGGTTCAGGTACGACAGCCGTTATGCTAGGTGCATTCTTAGTATTAGGGTTACAACCAGGACCAATGTTAATGGGAGATCACCCTGAAGTTTTCTGGGGTATTATTGCTAGTATGTATATCGGTAACATTTTTCTATTGGTCTTAAATTTACCGTTAATTCCTTATATCGCGAGAATTTTAACCATTCCTAGACCACTTTTAATTTCGTTAGTCTTAATGTTTAGTTTAATTGGGGTATATGCGATTAGTTTCAGTGTTTTTGACTTGTATTTATTATTGGCATTTGGTGTCATCGGTTTCTTGATGCGAATGTTTGCATTCCCAGCTCCACCTTTTATTTTAGCGTTTATCCTAGGTGGTATGATGGAACAATCATTTAGACAATCGATGACGATTTCCAATGGAAGTATTTCTATTATGTTTGAAAACAATATTTCACTCGTTTTAATTATTTTATCTGTGCTTTCATTTGCCTTCCCAATTGCCAAAGGTATCTGGTCTAAGAAAAAAGCTAGTTAAAGGTAATTGTATATGAGAAAGTTATGGCTATTGTTCGTGCAGTGATGGGAAGATCAGATAAAGTTTTAGCGGTATGATAACGAATGGGCTTACTCCTGTCGAGTAGCTGGATGATTGAAAATGAGAAATTACTAAAGTCTTCCTAATAGGGGTGTTGTTGTCTGTATATTGTGAAAGTGTTATAGAAACGTTCCCTTCTTCAAAAGTAACCACTCTTTATCTATGTGGAGCCCGGATGGCATAGAACAAGAGAACGAAAGGAATGAGAAATATGAAGACGCTTAATGAGATGGATGCACTTTATTCTAAAAAGGTATACAATAACTTATCTGTATCAGAGCTAGTCGAAAAGGCCATTACGCAAAAGGAAGCAATATTAACAGAGAAAGGGGCGCTTCATGCCTATACAGGGGAGTTTACAGGTAGGTCACCAAAGGATAAATATATTGTGAAAGATTCCGTTACAAAAGAACGGGTGAAATGGGGGGAAATCAACCAACTGATTTCTGAGCAAACATTTGATGCACTCTACAAAAAAGCGTTAGCCTATATGTCTGATCGAGAGCTGTTTATGTTTGAAGGAGCAGCCGGTGCTGACACAAACCACCAGATCTCCATTAGGGTAATCAATGAATTAGCCTGGCATAATCTATTCATGAAGCAATTATTCATTCAACATGATTCAGGAAAAAAGGAATCTGACTTTACAATAATTTGTCTTCCTGGGTTAAAAGCCGATCCAATGAAGGATGAACTTCATTCCGAAACATTCATATCTATTTCATTTGAAAGAAGAATCGTACTCATTGGCGGTACTGCCTACGCAGGTGAAATGAAAAAATCTGTATTCAGTGTGCTTAATTTTTTGTTGCCATTTGAAGGCATATTGCCAATGCATTGTTCTGCTAATATGGGTGACAGTCCTGATGATGTGGCTTTGTTTTTCGGCTTATCAGGAACAGGAAAAACAACACTGTCAGCAGATCCAAATCGTCAGCTTATCGGTGATGATGAGCATGGCTGGTCCGATTCCGGTGTCTTTAATTTTGAAGGGGGCTGTTATGCTAAATGTATCGGTCTATCTCAGGAACAAGAACCACAAATATGGAGGGCAATTAAATATGGTTCTGTTTTAGAAAACGTAGTGATTGATCCTGAAACTAGATTGTTAGATTTTGATGCTAACACATATACGGAAAACACCCGTGCTGCTTATTCGATTGAAAACATCCCTGGAGCGGTTAGCCCGAGTGTTGCTGGTCATCCGAAAGTGATTATTTTTCTTACAGCGGATGCATTCGGTGTACTTCCGCCAATTTCAAAGTTGAAGAAAGAACAGGCTATGTATCATTTCTTGAGCGGATATACATCGAAACTTGCTGGTACGGAGAGGGGCATTACGGAACCTGAAGCTACTTTTTCCACCTGTTTTGGTGAACCGTTCCTACCGCTTGACCCTAATGTTTATGCTGAGTTACTTGGTAAAAAAATTGATGACCATGATGTACGTGTTTACCTTGTAAATACTGGGTGGTCCGGCGGTGCATATGGAGTCGGTGAAAGAATAAAATTAACTTACACTCGTACCATGGTTCGGGCAGCAATTAATGGTGATTTGGAAAAAGTTAATTACAATCAAGATTCTCATTTCGGTTTATTTATTCCAGAAACGATAGCAGGGGTGCCGACAGAAATATTAAACCCTCGTCATACATGGGAAAACAAAAACGCTTATGATATAAAAGCACAAGAGTTAGCAGAAAGGTTTATTTCCAATTTCGAACGCTTTTCTAATGTAGTACCAGAAATAAAACAAGCAGGACCGCAAATTTAATCAAATAGTGAATGGATTTCATAAGCAAAAAAATGAAAAACTAAAAACGAAATAATGATTTCAAAAGAAAGGAGCACAGAGGTTTGAGCTCCTTTCTTTTTGTTTTAGTTGATTCCAGCTTGTCGCTAGAAAAAATATTTGGCAATTAGCCTAAAGAATGTACCTTGCTCAAGAATATAAATCATCATGCTTAGTTGGAACCTTTTATTTACTGTTAATCCAAATTGTCTTTAGGTTTTTCTTTATGCTTTCTATTTTTAACCTCAGTAAATATATTATCTGACACACTTGTTTTATTTTTTGGACCTTCATTTGGAGGATTAGATTGATTTGATTCGATCAGCGATTTGAGCATCTCAATATCCTCTTTTGTAGCGTATTGTTTACTAGACTTTAACATATAACCTAACTGACCGTTCGGTTCTATCGTAGCCCATTTTAGATCAGAAAAATGCTGAATGTTTTGTTGTCTCAGACGTACTTCGAGCATATCAACCGTTAATCGTAGCTTCTTTAAATTGCCTTCATTAATTTGGCCGTCTTCGACTACTATAAGTGATTTACCATAAATAAAAGTCTCAAGCGTATCCGATTTCAAAACGATATACTCAATAAAGAGAAGAGTACTTACCATTAAAAAGGTTATCACCATTGTAATCCAAATATTCCTGTCGCCAACAGGTTGAATAATCAATGAACCAACAGCTATCATCATGACAGTCTGAGCAACCGTAAGTTGTGAGATTGATTTTCTTCCAGCCAACCGCAAAATTAGGACACCTCCTAAAACGACGACAATAGCCTTCCATATGAAATGTAAATCCATCAATATCCCCTCTTTTCAAAATTTGCTAAAAATATATGTACGATCTATTGTTTATTGTGGATGATATCCATTACTTTATCCTTCAAGTGATAACCATTAAAGTTTCTTCTTTTTTTCAACATTTTCAATAGTTTCTGCGCGAGGAGTATTATATAACCTGCTCTTCGGCTCATATATTTTTTGAGAAGGCCATAGTCCATGGTGTCCTGAGAATAGATAGCTGACTAAACAAGCAACAAAAAAGTACTCTAACCCTTTTCCATCAAACATCTCCATTGCCAGCAGGAAAGCTGCTATAGGTGTATTAGCCCCTCCACAAAAAACAGCAATTAAGCCTAATGCAGCGAGAAATGACATAGGTAAATCAATGAACGTGTGTAAGGCATTACCTAATGTTGCCCCGATAAAAAATAAAGGGATAGCTTCCCCACCAACAAAGCCGCTGCCTAGGGTTATCGCAGTAAATGCCAGCTTGGCTAGAAAAGCAAATGGCGGAACGTCTTCTGTAAAAGTTTGTTCCAACATCTGTAATCCCCGGCCGTTATAGTCTTGTGAACCAACAATCAATGTTAATGCTACAATGACAATTCCTCCAAAAAAAGCTCTTTTCATATGGTTTTTTTTGAAAAGTTTCTCAGAGATTTTTTCTATCCCATGTCTCAGCTGACAGTATAAAACACTTATTAGGCTAAAAATAACTGATAGAAGAATAACTACTATAAAGGTAGTAATAGATATTTCCGGTACCGTTTGTATGATAAATTCTTCATGTTTATGTCCCCAGGCTGCTGTAGTTATATAATGGCCAACAAAGCTTGCGGTAAGACAAGGAACAAATGCTTCCAATTTAAATTTTCCTAAAGTAGCCATCTCCATGCCAAAAACAGCCCCAGTGATGGGCGCTCCAAAGGCAGCACCAAAACCAGCACTTATACCGCTCATCATAAAAATTTTCTTATCTAATTTGATTATCTTAAAGTATTTGTTGACCGCTGCAGCTACACTCCCTCCCATTTGGACAGCTGCACCTTCCCTACCCGTAGAACCCCCAAAAAGGACGGTAATAAAAGTCGCGCAATAGACAATTGGCCCCATTCTCAGCGGCACCTCTTTTTTTCCATGCACGGAGTCTATTACCAGATTATTTAGTTTAGCAGTGTCATTCAACGTATTATTCAGAAATACCTTTCCGTAGTTCATATATATGTATCCTATGATTATTCCTCCAAAGGGAAGAAGGAAAATAAGCCAATCTCTTTTTAATCGTATCTCATCACCTAGATAATCGTTTGTCTCTAAAAGGAAAGTGGTTGTCGAGCCTACAACTATACCAATTATGCTTCCAAAAATAATCCATAGAACCAGAATGGAAAAAAAGTTCTTATACTTTAACAGCATTCACCCACTTGCCTCCTTTCTTTCTCTTGGGAGATTTCACTCTATTGTTTCCTGTCGTATTAAAATTATTAGGAATGTGTTCTTTATTATTTATCCGCTATTTTTTAACTATCTAGAGATTGTTAAAGACCACACTTTGAAAAATAGGAATATTTTCGATTAAATACGGATAAGAGTACCGTACGTGGACACATGTCTCTATATACA
Source organism: Gracilibacillus sp. D59 (assembly GCF_052246695.1). Lineage (NCBI taxonomy): Bacteria > Bacillati > Bacillota > Bacilli > Caryophanales > Bacillaceae > Gracilibacillus > Gracilibacillus sp. D59. Next base: position 114,641 of record NZ_JBQQCK010000002.1, read on the forward strand.
TGTACTTGGCCCATTTGTTAGAAGCAAAATTGAACTAAGCCACCTTTTCTATCTTTTCTTATGGTTACCACTTTTAATTGAAAATATGGTAAGATTATCACCGACTCAGCTAAATGTAACCGCTAAATATTTTGAAAAATTGCCGATAGGAGAAATTTAATGTGAAGCCGAAAATTTCAGATGTTGCTAAAGTTGCTGGTGTTTCACCAACAACTGTTTCTAGAGTTTTGAATAATCGAGGATATATAGGAGAAGAGACTAGAAAAAAAGTTGATGAGGCGATGAAACAACTTAATTATTTTCCTAATGATGTTGCAAGGTCGTTGTTTATAAAGAAAACATTCTTAATTGGGGTTATTTTTCCTACTACAACGAATCCATTTTATGGACAACTTATTTTTCATATAGAAAATATTGCGGCGTCTTTAGGATATAAGATTTTGTTGTGTAATAGTCAAGGGCAAGAAGATAAAGAGAGAAGTTATTTGAGGATGCTTCAAAGAAATCAAGTGGATGGAATCATAGCTGGAGCTCATAATCGAGGCGTAAAGGAATATGATATACCAACTCTGCCAGTTGTTGGAGTTGACCGTTATTTGTCGGAAAATATTCCTGTTGTTTCAAGTGACAATTATGATGGTGGAAGGCAAGCCACCCAGTTATTAATTAACAAAGGCTGTCGAAACATCATTCATATTAATGGTCCGATTTATTTAGAGACACCAGCCAATTTAAGAAGAAAAGCATATGAGGATGTTATGAGGGAGAATCAATTGACCCCTATTACCTATGAAACAGACGGAGATAATCAAGCAGTCATAAAACAATTATTCGATGAGAATCCCCTAGTAGATAGTATTTTTGCCAGTGATGATCTAATTGCCTCAGCGGTCATAAGAGAGGCTAAAATGAGAAAAAGAAACATACCCTCTGATTTTAAAGTTATTGGCTATGACGGGACAGAGACAACTAGATTACTACTACCTGAGTTAAGTACGATTCAACAACCGTTAAGAGAGATTGCTGAAAAAACGATTGATATTTTAATTAAAGAAATAAATGAAGAAGGGGATCATAGTGAGATGGAAACCATCTTACCTGTTAGATTGATAGAAGGCGAGACAACCTAGCAGTGAGGTGGTCTATTTTTTTAATTATATGTCATCCGGTTGACATATGAAACCGGATGACATATAATTCCGTTGTAGGCGGTTACATATTAATACGAGGAGGTTATTAGAAATGAAAAAGGTAATATTATTAACTATTTTAGTTTTGATGGCAATTATTGTTACAGCTTGTGGTGGAGGAAATGAATCATCCAGTGCTAGTGATAATGAAGTATCTCTTTGGGTTCACACTTCAGATGAAACTCCTGAAGGGGAAGCAATGCAGAGTACTATTGATCGATTTAATGAAGAGTATAAAGGAACATACTCCGCTAAGATTGAGTTTATTCCACGGAGTGGAGCTGGAGGCGGATACGAAGATAAAATTAATGCCGCTTTAACAACAGATACATTACCAGATGTTTTAACTTTGGATGGACCTAATACAGCGGCATATGCAGAAGCTGGAATGATTGCACCAATCGGTGATTATATAACAAATAAAGATGACTTATTACCAAGTATTATTCAACAAGGTACCTATGACGATCAATTATATGCGGTTGGGTATTCAGAATCTGGTGTTGGAATCTTCTATAATAAACAAATGCTCAAAGAAGCAGGAATTGATTTATCTACGTTACCAACAGTTGAAGAACCTTGGGATTGGAATCAATTTATGGAGCTTTGTGAAACGTTAGTTAATACTTACGATACTGCTGCAATTGATATGGGCTTTGATGATAAAAGTGAATGGTTAATGTATGCCTTCTCACCATTTTTATGGTCGCAAGGTGGAAATTTAGTGTCTGAAGATGGATCGACAGCGGAAAGTCATTTTAATGATGAAAACTCAGTCAAAACATTTAGTTTTATTCAGAAAATGGTCAAAAAAGGATACACAACAATTACTCCAGTTGAAAAAGGATTTCATACTGGTGAGTATCCAATGAAGTTCGGTGGATCGTGGACAATTGCTGAAATGGAGGACTATCCAGATGTGGAATATGGTGTTATGCCATACCCGACATCTCCGGATACAAATGAATTAGTTTCTCCATCTGGTAGCTGGCAATATGCGATGGCTGCTTCAACTGAAAAACAGGAAGCTGCTGGTGCATTGATTGATTTTATGACATCCACAGAATCATTAACAGAGATTACTCTAGCGAATAGTGTACTTCCGGCAGCTCATTCAGTTGTTGAAGAGGTACAAGATAAAGTTTCACCTCAAATGAATGTTTTAATTCAGCAGAACCAAAAGTCGGCGCATGCTAGACCAGTTTTACCTAATTATCCGCAGGTAAGCAGAGTTTTCCAACAGACGGTCAGCGATGTCGCTTACTATGAAGAAAATAGTGATGTACAAAAATTGCTAGATGAAAAGACTGCTCAAATGGAAAAAGCGTTGAAATAAGATAGGTTACTCCGACTTGGTTTTATCCAAGTCGGAATCTTTAAAAGGAGTTTTGACTGATGAATACTAATAAAAGGGAGAATTTAGCAGCATATTCGTTTCTATCACCTGCTCTAATATTATTAGGAACCTTTCTAGTTATACCTGCCTTGATGGCCATTTATTATGCTTTTACGGATTATTATTTATTAACACCAGATCAGCGCAAATTTATTGGATTGCAAAATTTCATTGAAATCTTTAAAGACCCAATTTTTATTCAAAGTTTAAAAAATATCGTCTTATTTGTGGTTTTCGTCATTCCAATACAAGTAGGTGCAGCTTTAGGGTTAGCATTATTAATTAATAAACCTAGAAAAGGAAATATATTTTTCAAGGTTGCCTACTTTTCTCCGGTAGTTTTGTCATTAGTTGTTATATCTGTCCTATGGTTATATCTATTAAATCCATCAGAAGGTTTGATTAATAGCTTATTAACAAAAATCGGAATGGAAGCTCAGCCATTCTTAAGCAGTCCAAAGCAAGCGATGATAACAATTGTGTTTGTTTCCGCATGGCAGGGTGCAGGCTATCAGATGTTAATTTTTTTAGCGGGGCTTCAAAATATCCCATCTACAGTGTATGAAGCCGGTAAAATTGATGGGGTTAACAAATGGCAGAACTTTATTCATATTACGTTGCCTTTGTTAAAGCCCACTTCTGTTTTAATTATGATTACGACATTAATCTCAGCATTTAAATTAATCATCCAGCCGATGGTTATGACACAAGGTGGACCTATGAATTCTACCATGACACCTGTCTATTATATTTACCAGTCGGGATTCTCCGATCGAATGATTGGATACGCGAGTGCGATGACGGTTATCTTTGGAATTATAATTGGAATCATAACATTGCTACAAAGCAGGTTAACAAAGGAGGATGACATGTAATGAACAAGAAGCTTAAAAAATCAATCGAATATTTTTTCCTGATTTTGTTAGCTTGTATATTTATCTTTCCTATGTTGTGGATGGTAGTTTCCTCCATGAAGCCTGAAGCAGAGATTTATCTTGATATGGGTGGCATACAATCCTTACTTCCTTCACTTGATGTTTCTCAATGGTTTCTAACATATAAAGAATTATTTTCAAGATTTAATGTTCCTCAATATGTAATCAATAGTATTATCTATGCGGTAACAATTACCGTGGGTTCTATTATGGTTAATGCGATGGCAGGGTTTGCTTTTGCAAAATTTGAATTTAGAGGGAAGAAGTTGTTATTCGGTATATTACTAGTTTTGTTAATTGTACCAGTGGAAACAATTATCATTACCCAGTTTACGGTGGCACACACGTTAGGCATTCTTAATACACGATTAGCAGTTGTTTTACCGATGATTGGAAACATGTTTTTCATTTACTTGTTTAGGAATTTTTTTAAGGCGGTACCAGATGAAATTATAGAATCGGTCAAATTAGATGGGGCAAACAATTGGATTGTTTTTTGGAAGATTATATTACCAATGTCTAAACCTGCTGTTGCTACTGTCGGAACACTATCCTTTATCGCTAGTTGGAATGATTACCTATGGCCATTAATGGTATTAACAGATACAGATAAGTTTCCTCTCCAAGTAGCTATTACAAATATTAATACAACCCAGCCTGTTTATACCAATCAGGTAATGGCAATCCTTACGATTTCAACGATACCACTCATTATCGTCTATATATTGGCTCAGAAGTATATACTTCAGGGACTTGGCGGAACTGGCACGGGAATTAAATAGAGAGAACTTTTACAGGGGGGATAATAATGTACACAGTAAAAAAAGCAAATGCGTATATTGAGGAAAATAGGAAGCGTGTCATAGCTGACTATAGAAATGACTATCATGCAATGGCAGCGATTGGATGGATTAATGATCCAAACGGATTTATATACTATAAAGGTGAATATCATTTATTTTATCAATATTACCCGTATGAAGCGGTATGGGGGTCAATGCATTGGGGTCATTCAAAAAGTAAAGATTTAGTAAACTGGGAAACCGCTCCAGTCGCATTAGCCCCAGATCAATCCTATGACAAAGATGGTTGTTTTTCTGGAACAGCTATCGAAAAAGATGGAAAACTCTATCTGATGTATACTGGGCATATTGAGGGTGAGACAGAAGAAGATATTAGACAAGTGCAATGTATAGCTGTTTCCTCAGATGGCGTTATTTTTGAGAAAGTGGAACAAAATCCAGTTATAACGGAAGCTGATTTGCCGGAAAATGCAAAACCACAGGACTTTAGAGACCCGAAAGTAGTGAAGAAGGGTGATTTCTATTATTCCTTAATTGCTTCCAAAAAAGAAGATGGTGGAGGACAAATTCTACTATATAAATCGAAGGATTTACTTGATTGGGAGTTTGTTTCTGTCATGTTAAATGGGGAAATAGAGGAAGGGCCGATGTGGGAGTGCCCTGATATATTCGAATTAGACGGTAAGGATGTTCTGCTGCTCTCAGTCGATGGATTACCCAAAAAAGATAACAATTTCCTAAATACGCATTCCGTTCTCGCTATTGTTGGAGAAATGGATTGGGAACAAGGAATTTTTCATAAAGAAACGGTTGAAGAGTTAGATTATGGTCTAGATTTCTATGCTCCACAAACAATTGAAGATGACAAAAATAGAAGAATCATGATTTCATGGATGCAAATGTGGGGAAGAAACATTCCAACGGAGACGGAACAACATGGTTGGGCTGGTTCGATGACATTACCAAGGGAACTTTTTATAAAAAACAATCATGTCTATCAAAGACCTGTTGCAGAAATTAAAAATTACTATACCAATAGACAAAGTTACCAGACTATTAAATTATCAGATGAATCAAAAGCGATTGAGGAATTATCAGCTGAAGTTAGTGCTATTGAATTAGTATTAGATGTAAAAGCTGGGAAAAAATTTGACCTAGAAGTTCGTTCCAATCAGGTTGAGAAAACGTTATTAAGCTATGATTGTGAAACTAGCTTTCTAGAACTAAATCGGATAAATAGTGGAATCGAGATTGTGGGTAATGAAGAGGAGCATGTGTATAAACGCTCCGTTTACTGTAAGCCGGAAAATAATAAAATTGAATTAGAGATTTTTCTTGACCGGTCATCGATAGAGGTATTTGCAAATCATGGGAAATACACGTTAACGTCTACTATTTATCCAACAAAGAAGGCGGATAATATAAAAATCAGTGCTGAAGGTGAAATAGAGGTTGATCGTCTAGAAAAATGGGATATAGAGGTTTAATGATGAAAAAAGTATATACAATTGGAGAGGCTCTCATCGATTTTATTCCTCACGAAGTAGACGTTTCTATGAGTGAGGTCGAAAGTTTTAAAAAAGTACCTGGAGGCGCACCTGCTAATGTTGCAGCCACCATTGCAAAACTGGGAGGAAAGAGTGCTTTTATTGGTCAAGTTGGTGAAGATATGTTTGGCTTCTACTTAAAACAAGTATTAGCTGAGAATAGAGTAGATATTACCCACATGTTACACACGAATAAAGCCAACACGGCATTAGCATTTGTTGCGTTAAAACAGGGTGGCGAACGGGAATTTGCTTTTTACCGGAAACCTAGTGCTGATATGCTTTTAGAAAGGGAGTATATAAAAACGATTACCTTTACGGACAATGCTATCTTACATTTTTGCTCTGTTAGTTTGATTGAAAGTGAAGTGAAATATGCGCATATCGAAGCAATCAAAAAGGTAAAGGAAGAAGCCGGATTAATAGTTTTTGATCCTAATGTAAGACAAAACCTTTGGGATGATCAGGTATTATATTCTCAAACGATTCAAGAATTTATTCCTTATGCGGATATTTTGAAAGTAAGTGATGATGAGCTGAGATTTATTACAGGAGAAGACACAGAAGAAGAAGGAATTAACCATCTATTGTCTCAATCTATTAAGTTATTAATTCTAACAAAAGGCAAAGAGGGTGTGACGTTTTTTATAGGTAAAAAGAAAATAAGTGTACCAGGATTTGTTGTTCAGTCCATTGATACAACGGGAGCAGGAGATTCTTTTATCGGCGCCTTCTTATATCAATTTTCATTAATGGATAAAAAACTTACAGACTTAACTCCAGATGAATTAGTTTCTATGGTGACCTTTGCTAACGCTGTAGCAGCAATGGTCACCACGAAAAATGGTGCGATAAGTGCTTTGCCAACGACGAAGGAAGTGGTAAACTTTGTTTCTGGAAAGTAAGAGATAATAATTCAGTACTTGATTCATAGGACCAGGGACTACATTAGACTATTGTCTGTTGTAGTTCCTGGCTTTTATGTTTTATTGGTACTTACCTAAGAGCTAACAATAAAATAGAATCGACAAATTATTACAATTTACGGGCGGTGACGGACATTATTAGCCACATTACTTCTTATTGAATCTATTGAGCAAAAACAACAACGCAGGATTGTGGAAAAGGAACCTTCTCCTTTATATTTTATTGGACCTACAAAAAAGAGCCAATGAAGAGATGTACGGCTTATTTCGTTATTTTTACCAGCGTCTATTAGAAAATTTTTCACACCATCTCCTGTTACAGTAAAAAGGAAGCTGTTTTATCAAATAACAGGTAGGGGAGTGATGTCTTCCTTTAGGCATTTACACACATTCCTTCCTGAAAGAATACAATGAGTAAAAACAGGAGAGGGTGGGTGATGATGCCTTACACATTTCCAGTCCATATAGAAACGCACAAAATCAGTGACGGTTACAATAAAACCGTTTTTTACCCCCAAGTGGCAGCGTTGCAAAATCAGGAATTGGAAGGGTTGATTAATCATGCGATTATTGATCAAACCCAACAGCTGATAAACGAACAAATTGGAAATATGCCAACAGCAGTGGAAGAAATGATTGGATTATATGAAATAAAAAACAACCAGCGTCAAGTACTGAGTTTATCACTTTCCAATTATACGTATCACTACCAGGCGGCACATGGGATGACCTATATCAAGTCGCTAACATTTGATCTGGAAAAAGGGGAGAAATGTGAGCTGAGTGAATTATTTAAGCCAGGAAGTAATTATGTGGAGAGACTCTCCAGCTTAGTTGATCAACAAATAAAACAGCGGGATATCCCACTTTTGGGCGAATTTACTGGTATTAGGCCTGATCAGGACTTTTATATTGCGGATAAATCCCTTGTTATTTACTTCCAACTATATGAAATTACCCCATATGTTTTTGGTTTCCCTATGTTTCCAATTTCGGTATATGATCTCCAGGATATTATCGTTGAAAATGGCCCACTCGGACGATTGGCTGTTAATAATTAATGTTCCTTTTATAAGGGTAGGTATAGGTCAAGATAGACGATAGCTGAGAATGGTTCATTAAATACGCTTTATTTGTTCTTTAACTTTACTCTGAAATTTATTAATATGACTGGTACACCCCCATGCCCATCAAGCTAACATTCATGAATGTTAGCTTGATGGGCATGGGGGTAGCGTCAGGAAAATGTGGATTTACAACATTAAGGAAATAAAAGCATAGAAAAATCGGTTCCTTACAACGTTTAGGAACCGATTTTTTTCATTTGGCTTGTTAAGCTAAAGCACCAGTTACTTTAACAAATTATATTCTTTAACCTTTTAATATCACTTTTCCTTTGGTGTTATTTAAAGATTCAACAACGTGAACTGCCTCTTTTACATTTGATAAATTATATTGAGTATATACGCTCCTTAAACGTAATCTTTTATCATTTATTAGTGTTATTACATGATTAAAAGTATCTTGCCATATTTCAGTTGAAACTTTTTTTACATAAGAAGCACCTAAGTGTAGTAAATCCTCTGTATGTTTACTATTTCTAGTTACCGCAATTAGACGAAATCCAATCACCTTTGATAATTGAGCAAAAATACGCCCAATGGAAGAGCCACAAGCATTTACTAATAAAACATCATTTGGTCTTAACTTTAAAACTTTGGTACATACAACCCACGCTGTAATTGGATTTATATACATCTGCGAAGCAATAAAATCATCAATAGAATTCGGTACAACAACCGCTAAATCTGATGTTGTCATAACATATTCTTGCCATGTTCCATCTCCTCGTAAAGGTAAGACGCGTTTACCAATAAAACTTTGAGATACGGAAGTCCCCACATCTTCTACAATTCCGACACCTTCATAGCCAGAGATATTCGGTAATGATATACGATGAGAATAAGACCCTCTAATCGGTATTAAATCAGAAGGATTAATAGGACGTGCTACCATACGGACAAGGATTTCATTATCTATTGGTGGTTCAATGCTAGTTTTTAAATTGTTCTTCTAAATAACTTAAATCTCTAATTAACATTATGCGGATTTGTTCGAGTATTATGTTAATGGTGCTATGACTAGAGAGATTAGGTCGGATATATAATGAGAATAATAAACAATCAAGAACAACTGGAATCACTTCTTCCACTGCCTTTGATGCATCTACCTTACTCCTTTAATCACTTACTTAACAGGCCTAAACCCTCACCGATGGAAGTCTCACTTTATTATACAAAAATACCTAACCATATTGCGATAGCAAGAGCGAGGCAAAGCAGCCGCTTCTCAACTGCTGTTAATTCCTCTACATTCTCTCCATTTACTCTTAAGACAATCCAGATTGCATAAACTAAGATAATACCAACACCTATTGCGGCAACCGGACGCGTACAAGCAATCCAGATGAATAGCAATCCTACAATCATGAAGTAAAGTAAAACAGGAAATTTGGCTCCTTTAGTTCCCATACGTTCTACTGCCCATACGACAGACGTTCGTTTCATTGGTTTTGCTTTTTGGTCTGCATGTCTGTCAGGAATATGATGAAACATGACCCATGCCATGCACCAAACGGCATTAACGAGCGCATTTTGCCATGCCCAATCTGGTATAGATTCTAGCATTATCCATGGCAAGGCAATGGCTATCGCTAGCATGGTAGGAAATAAGCTGAACCATTCTCCTATAAAAGGAATATAAGCAAATTGAAATGGCTTCAAAGAATACGACACTGCCCCCCATATACCAACTAAGGTTAAAATGGCGAATTCTAGATAACCGAATACAGTAAAAAGAAATGCCGTTAAAATTAAGAAAACACTCATCAATGTGCCAAGCTGCTTTAGCATAGTTACCGTCATTGTATTCGTTTGGATCACTCTACTTCCACCAGAAAGTATGCCTGGACTATATTGATCTGTTCCCGATTGATGGTCCGCTATATCATTTAACACATGCGTTAATACACCATGAATCAAAATAGCACCTACCAAAAGCACAGAGGTGGTTCCCAATAAGGTTAACCACGAAATTTGATAATAGAAAATCAATGGCAGGAGCATAGATAGAATCGTTGCTACACTGGAGAATACAACGGCAACTAGACGTAATAACATACCAATTCCTTTTAGACTAAATGCTGATTGAGCTGGAATCATAGCAAACATCCTTTTTATTTTTAATTATGGGGTACAGACAACATTTTAACGAAAATATACGCTAAGACAATATTTGGAACAAATTTTAATATATCAACTAGTACCAGGTCATGAAGAATAAATATCGCAGCACCTGGACCCATTGATGAACCAGCAATAGAACCAGCTGCTCCAAATACGGCTTTCCCCATCCTATTCGTAATTTCACCAGGTTTCAGCATACGTTCAGCACGAGTCGTTGTACCAGTATCCGTCCCAGTATTTGCCCAAACCGTTTTCTTTACATCTGGACTATCTTCGTTTCCATCTGCACCGTTAACAGAGCCGTCTTTTCCTTTTTTAGTACCGTTGTAAGCACCTTTTAATGTACCCATGACTGATAAACTTCTTCTCTATTTAAATCACCTGAAAGCACCTTTTCTAGCTTTGCGATGACTTCTTTCATTCAATCATGAATACAACACCTTCCCTTGTTCGAAATAAGCGCCCGTTAGCTTAATAGTGAACCTAAAATAAATGGTGCAATTAACAGTATTATTGAAGTGAAGATTAATGTAATGGACACATTTCTCGGCAATGTCTTTCGACCATCCCCCTGATACCAACCAGAAAATTGTAATATATAATACAAAGAGTAAAACTAATATTGCTAATGCACTGAGCCATGAATAGCCTTCAGTTGCTTCACTGATTGTGTAAATGTTTTCTATAATTGCCCAACCTAAACCACCAAGTAATAGAAAAATAATTATTATGCGTAATTGTTCTAATAACGTCCTCATTTCCTTTCTCTCACCTACCTCTTTTATATAAGCAACCATTAGCGAAATATTATTACCAATTAAAAATAACCATTAAAATAATTGAAATGATAAAGACAACAAAAAAGAATGGAAGGTAATAAGTTCTTTCTTGTTGTGATTTATATTTTTTTTCATAGCATTTCCAGCCAATAAATAGTCCTAAAAACATTCCTATAATTCCTACTCGTAAGATTTGTATTATGTATTCAAATACTGGCATATAGGTAATATGACGAACACCATTGTTTACCTGCACATCTTTATAACTAATAACAAAAATAGCAACCACCAATCCAAACAATAATCCATAAACACTTGATTTTCTTAATATTTTCTCCATAAATCGGTCTCCCTTTTCCAAATTTCTTGTTGCACTAACTTGCCAGTTCGTTTAAGTGATAACTTCACAATGCCAAATAACTTCTTACTTAAATCATACCAGAAGATAAAGAATTATCGTTCTTATTTTTCATAATTATGGAAATAATTTATTTCGCAGTATTTAGTCAAATACGACAAAGACGATCACCCTTAAAGAGTGATCGTCTTAAATGAATTGTATTAGTTACCAGTATCGTTGTACTGAGCAATAAATAATTTTTAGGTAACACCATTTCCCTCTTCGCGTGCCACCCCATTTCGTAAGAGTTCTAAATTGTCATAGATTCTCTCCTTTATGTCAGCATCATTGTTAGTAAAAATCGGATTAAAGCTAGCGAACATGAGCTTGAACAGCGTCTTCGATTGGCGTCGATCCCGTATTAAGTTCAAGAATCTGCTTACTAATACGGGGTTCATGAAGTAAAGCAACGAGCGTTTCAGCGACATCAGCACGAGCTATATGCTCGTGAGACTCGGCCGGCCCCAGGGAGACCGTGCCAATCCCTGGATCGTCAACGAGCAAAGACGGGCGTAAAATTATCCAATCTAGGCCACTCCGAGTAAGCTCGATATCTGCTTTCTTCTTCACAGAAAAGTAATACTCTTCCTCGTCACTGAGGTTTCGTTCCCGCCAAGCCTCTGGGATTACTGATACAAGCGCAAAACGGTCAATCTGTGCCTGGTGGGCCGCATCAATTGCTTTTGTTACTCCTTCGTCATCAATCGCTCTTGTGACCTCTGCACTTCCACCATTAGATCCTGCACTAAATACGACGGCATCAGCGTTGCCGAAAACTTCTGTCAACGCTTGCACAGTCATGCTGGCGAGATCCCCCTTAACCGTTTCAATGCCTTGCGCTGCAAGAGCTTTCTGCTGTTCATCGCATCGCACGAGCCCATGTACATTATCTCCCCTGGAGAGAAGCTTCTGGGCAAGTAAACCACCGATCTTCCCGGTGATTCCAATAATAAATACCCTCAAACGTTCTCTTTTCTCTTGTTGTAAACGGCTTTTCCTCATCATTATCACCTCCTTGTTGGAATAATAATGTTAGGTCAAAACTACGGAAGCAAGGTAAAAAGACTGCCTTTTGTATCTTGCCAGATATCATAAATTACAAGATCATCTGGTTTTTCTATATCATCTCTTATAATAGCAATTATAAAGGTAGGTTCGTTTGACATCACTTCAACAAGTGAATAAAGTGCTCTTCCCGTTAAATCTATTCTCTAGTGTAAAAGAATTCGCTTCCTTATTCCATGAAAATGCCTGATTGTTCCAGAATATGCAACGTTTGTATGTGATATACAAAATAAAGGCGTATAAATTCACAATAGCTTGTTCAATTAGAGGTTAGTGAATTATAAATTCGTTACCACAAAACTAGTTCAAAAGAAATAAAAAAACAAAAATATCATGTATTATTACTTGCAAAAATGGTGCAATTTACTAAGAAAGTTATTGAAATATTCACTCTTGAAATCTAATTTTATTGATTAAAGAAAAAACAGTTAACAATCAGACTTAGGTTGCAAACTAAACAAACGAGGATGACTTCAATGATTATGGATCCTCCAATGAGAATATATATAGTTTATTTATTAAACGGAATGAGTGTTCGGTCAATTTGTGGTATACTAAAAAATGGATAATGGTCTTTTAGGGTAGGGTCGGCTAATCTCCTGATGAGAGGGGGTGATGCCTATGAGTATGTATGAGAGTTTCATGGTACTATTTGGATTTGGTACCTTCCTGATTGCATTACTCGCATTGATCGTTTCGTTGATCAATAGAAAATAGACCTCCCTATTTGCCCTGAAAAGTAATTAGGAGAGGTCTAGCCCTATGGGTTAGCCGATCCCACTGGGGGAACCGCTTATCCATAACCCGTAGTGTCTGCTACGGGTTATATTATATGCATTTCTTACAGTTATTATAACATATGGATCAGAAATTGTCATAAACGTATAGTGACACAAGTTAAAAAGTGACATCGTACAAAAGTCCTTGTCCTACTTTAATTCGTTTGTTGCAGTTTTAGATTTTACGGGCATTGATAATAAAGAATAAGAAGTTGATTAGTATTCCTCCAAGTAACCCTACTATAATTATCCCAACTGGTGTAATACTTCCATACATTTGGGATGAATCATGACAATATTAGCGAGTTCAAATTGAAGACTCTATTAAATGCAGAGTAATAGAATTCATCAAATACATTGGTTTTAGATACGATCCACCCTATCTCTTCCCTTACAGCAGACATATTCTTCCTTATTAAACAATATATTTTTAGTAGGTGTTTTCCAAATGGAACATGACCTATTTTGAGCATTGTTAAAAGTAAAAGCGGGGAGGAATAAGTATGAAATATGAAGCACCAAACAATCCAGGTTCCGTAGTGAACTTCAAGGAAAAATACGACAACTATATTGGCGGTGAGTGGACTCCGCCAGTAAAAGGACAATATTTTGAAAACGTGACACCAGTTACAGGTGAAGTTTTTTGTGAAATAGCTCGTTCTACTGCTGAGGATGTAGAACTTGCACTAGATGCTGCCCACAAGGCTGCGCCATCATGGGGGAAAACATCTCCAGCAGAGCGAGCCAATATTTTAAATAAAATAGCCGATCGCATTGAAGAAAACTTGGAAATGCTAGCTGTCGCAGAAACATGGGATAATGGAAAAGCGGTACGAGAAACGTTAGCTGCAGACTTGCCATTAGCTGTTGACCATTTCCGTTATTTCGCAGCAACGATTCGGGCACAAGAAGGCTCGCTTAGTCAACTAGATGATGATACAGTCGCTTATCACTTCCACGAACCACTTGGTGTTGTCGGACAAATCATTCCTTGGAACTTTCCAATATTAATGGCAACGTGGAAACTTGCCCCAGCACTAGCTGCAGGTAATGCGGTTGTCATCAAGCCTGCAGAACAAACTCCAGCATCAATTCATGTCTTACTTGAACTAATAAATGATTTACTTCCACCTGGTGTAGTCAACGTTGTAAATGGATTTGGCTTAGAAGCGGGTAAACCGTTAGCTTCAAGCAGTCGTATTGCAAAAATTGCTTTTACTGGTGAAACAACAACGGGGCGTCTGATTATGCAATATGCTTCTGAAAACATTATTCCAGTCACGTTAGAGCTAGGAGGGAAATCTCCAAATATTTTCTTTAAAGATGTCATGGCCGGGGACGATGACTTTTTAGATAAAGCCATTGAAGGTATGGTGATGTTTGCTTTAAATCAAGGAGAAGTTTGTACATGTCCGTCCCGTGCTTTAATACATGAGGATATTTATGATGCGTTTATCGAGCGAGCTGTAGAACGTGTGAAAGCAATCAAAATTGGCCATCCATTAGACACCGAAACAATGATGGGTGCTCAAGCATCAACAGAACAAATGGAAAAAATCTCGTCTTACTTAGATATCGGTAAGCAAGAGGGAGCAGAGGTGCTAGTTGGTGGTGAACGAAATCAATTAGATGGAGAGCTTTCCAAAGGCTTCTACGTTAAGCCAACTATTTTCAAAGGTCATAATAAGATGAGAATTTTCCAAGAAGAAATTTTTGGTCCGGTCCTTGCTGTTTCCACATTTAAAGATGATGAAGAAGTGCTAGATATTGCGAATGACACGTTATATGGATTAGGTGCAGGTGTTTGGACACGTGATTTCCATAAGGCATATCGATTCGGCCGAGGTATTCAGGCGGGGCGTGTATGGACCAATACGTATCATGATTACCCTGCTCATGCTGCTTTTGGTGGTTATAAAAAATCAGGAATTGGAAGAGAAAATCATCTCATGATGTTATCTCATTATCAACAAACGAAAAACTTGCTCGTAAGTTATAGTACGCAACCAAAAGGATTTTTTTAATCCTGAAGAAAGGAGGCGGGTGCATGACACAACAAGAGAAGGTCTTGGCAACGGATGAGGCAGTGGCGTTAATGGATCTGTTAGAAGAGAAGCATGGTCCTTTAATGTTCCATCAATCTGGGGGTTGCTGTGACGGAAGCTCGCCGATGTGCTATCCAAGAGGAGAATTTCGAGTTGGAGATTCTGATATTTTATTAGGTTATGTGAATGATAACCCTTTTTATATGTCGAAAGATCAATATGAATACTGGAAGCATACCCAACTGATTATTGATGTAGTAGAAGGTCGAGGAGGTATGTTCTCTCTGGAAAATCCAGAAGGGAAGCGTTTTTTAATTCGGTCGCGGGTATTTAATTAACTAATTATTTGGAACAATAGGATTAGGTTATCGAATAATAAAATGATGACAAAAGCGAAGCTCTACTAGGGCTTCGTTTTTGATGTTGATTTAAGAATTGGTTAATAGGGAGTTAAGTTATTTATTATGTTATTAGACAAGTCGCTTCTAAAAACAACTAATATTTAACAAAAACATTCCGAAAGCTATTGAATTTTATTTCATAAAAGCGTATTCTTTTATTAAGTTACAAATAAATTGTTTTACTCCATTTTATTTGTAACTATTTTGAGTATTGATAAAAGGAGGTGTCAATGCGAGCGAATAGTTTAGTAGTTTTACCGTATTTATTTGTAACTTTTTGTTGGTCACTTGTTCTGATCGTTTGGATCGGAAGGAAATGAAGTAGAAATTCTAGATGTATCTCTAGGTTTTCATTTGGAATATGTTTGGTGGTGGAGATCCGGAGTACATGGATGAAATGGTTACCAAGTTTAACGAAAGTGTGAAAATGAGTATTTAGTTAAAAATGTGATGCAGAGTGAGACAAGTAATACACCAAATTTACTTACAAGTGTTGGACTAGAAAAGACTCGAGTGTAGGAAATGCTCACAACATTAACCTAAAGTAGTTAGTCAAGGCTTATAAACAATACCGATGATTTTGCTTCAGATGTAGGGTATGATTGGGATGTTTGTAATCCAAATGTGCTAGGTTTATGGGAAAAATTACACTGTTCCAATTGATACAAAATAATAGTTTAAATACAATGATCTTGTTGATGAAGCGTAATGTGTTGTTTTTAAAAGTTGGCCATATTAGTTTTGAGGCCACAAATAAGTTAAAACATCATCTATCGTTGAATTTCCAATTTTATTTTAAATTCCTTAGAAAGGAACGTGATTACTATTAAAGGGAAAACTTTTAAGATATCCTTACTTTTTCTTTTCATTTCAATCTTGTTTACTTCCACATACAACGCTGAGAGCACTTCTGAGTCGAGTTCTATAAATTCATCTACTTATACTTTTACAAATCCAATTAATACAGCAGGAGCTGATCCATATGTTATGTTGCATACGGATGGTTATTATTATTTTACCCGAACGTTAGGTCACCGCATTGATATTTGGAAATCAAGGACTCTAACTGGGATAGACCTTGGTGAGAGAAAAACAATTTGGGAGAAACCAACAGATTTAAAAGATATTTGGGCGCCTGAAATTCACCATATTGATGGAAAATGGTATATCTACTACACAGCAAACACAGGTTGTGGAGACGATTGTAGAGGGGTATATGTTCTTGAAAATTCTGCTTCTGACCCTTTAGAAGGAGAATGGGTTGAAAAAGGAAAAGTTAACACTCAATATGCGGGGTTAGACGGTTCCGTTTTTGAGCATAAAGGTGAGCTATATTTTATGTATGCGGCATATGGTGATTGGTCTGGTGAACATGGCAGTGCTATTGCTATTGCACCAATGTCTAACCCATGGACGTTAAGTGGAGAGAACGTCATCTTAACTTATCCAGAATATGATTGGGAAAAGAAAGGAATGCACGTTAATGAGGGTGCAGTTATCCTAAAGCGAAACGAAAAAATATTTCTTGTATACTCTGGAAGTGCTTGTTGGGAAGATGATTATGCAATCGGTATGCTGACAGCTTCTGAAAATAGTAACTTACTTGATCCAAATTCATGGTCAAAATCGACAGAACCACTATTTAGTAAATCCGTTGAAAACGGTGTTTATGGTCCAGGTCACAATTCTTTTGTTAAATCGAAAGACGGTACTGAAGATTGGATTGTTTACCACGGAAATAGCGGCCCTGACCTAGGATGCGGAGCTCGTCCAACCAGATTACAAAAGTTTACTTGGAATGATGATGGAGCTCCGGATTTTGGTATACCAACTAATGGGCCGATGGACACTCCATCTAGTGATTATCGAATAGAAGCTGAACACGCTATACCAAACAAAGTGAGAATAAAGAATAACAAATATAACTCAGAACAGCAGACTGTTACAATAAATAATAAAAACAGTTCTCTACTTTTTGAAGATGTTAATGTACCAGAAGCAGGAGTCTATACTTTAACTATTAATTATTCTAATTATGCTAGACCAGATGCTTCAAGTTTCGTAACTGTAAATGGCAAACTATCAACTCTAAATTATTCGTATACAGGTAAGAAAAATTTTGAAAGCGCATCCATGCAAGTTGAACTTAACAAAGGATTTAACAACACAATTAAATTTATGAAAGATAAACATGCTGTTGAAATAGACTATATAGAAATATCGGGCGAAGTAGAGTTCACTGTTAAATCTGGTTCTAAATATAAACTGATTAATCCTAATGGTGGTAAAGCACTTGATGTGTCACAAGAAGGTAAAAACGTCCTTACTTGGGATAATTCAAATGGTGACGATTCTCAAACTTGGGAGTTTATTGAGTTGAATGATGGTAGTTATAAAGTGAAAAATACTGAGAATGGAAAATTTTTATCTTTAGATGGCGATCCGACTGAAGCATGGGCAAATGTAAATGTGCAGGGTTGGGATGATACTGCTTCTCAAAAGTGGGAATTAAAAAAGTCCAATGATAGTTATTACAAACTGATAAATATGGCGAACGGAAATGCATTAGATGTAGGGGGGGCTAGTATTGACAGTGGTGCAAACATAGGAACATGGGAAGATATCGCTAATGGACCAGCACAAATGTGGGTGTTTTATAAAATCGATGAATAAATTAAAAGAAAGGCACTGAGACAGAAGTACTCGATTTACGGCAAAACACGACCATCAAGCTTGGTATTTTTAGGCTTGTATTTGGAACAATTATTATTTAAACGGATTAATCAAAAAGCTTTACGCATTGTTACAGGGGTTTACTTGCTGATTGACGGTTTGGGTTTTATGTAATCAATGTGATCTGTTTTACCTTAACCTTGGATAGAGACCAATACAACAAATGAGTTCTACAAGTGATTGGCACCTGTGCCTATCCTTTAAAACAGGTGCCAATCATAGATTAAGGCATGGAGTATAAAAAGTTGTATGGTCATTGGTAAGTTAAGAGGAATATATTAATTTTTAACTTTATAAAACAACCAACCTATTTAATAGGCTGGCTGCTTCAAAATGAAGTAACAAGTATAATAACGAACTATACCTTCTTACTGTTCTTGTGCAGTCTCTACCTCCCGATTTAATGGCAATGTTCCAAGAAGTAGTTCATTAATCCATTGGCTTGCTGCCCCTAACGGGATGGCATTATCTTGTAAATCTGATTTCACTACTTCTAATTTCTTGGTGTTTGTTTTTAAAGCGTGTTTTGAAAAAGAGTCGACTAAGCAGTTAAAAATTTGATCTGGTACTTGCTGAACAAGGCTTCCTGTTAGAATGATTTTCTCTGGGTTGATGATATTAACTAATGCTGATACAGCTATTCCCACATAACGAGCAGCTTCCTCTACAACATTTATCACTAATGTGTCATCTTTGGCGACAGCATTGTAAACATCCGTTATTGACATGTTATTTAATGTTTTATTCTCATCTTTTAATATAGAAGGAAAGCCTTTTTTTATCTTTTTTTTGACTTGCTCCACAATAGAATTTTCACTTGCTAGAGCTTCTAAACAGCCATAATTACCACATGAACATAAAGGACCATCATCATTCACGATGGTATGTCCGATCTGACCTGCTCCAAAATCTATTCCATGAAATATTTTTCTATCAATCATGATACCTGCACCGACACCATAGTCAACATTGACAACGATAAAAGAGTTTTCTTCTTGTGCTTTTCCGAACCAAGATTCTGCTAAAGTTAATGCATTACAATCATTATCCACTAAAACAGGTAAGTCCATTTGTTCTTCTAGCTTTTCTTTGATGGGTACGTTTTCCCAGTCTAAATGTGGGGGATAAATCGCTACACCTCTTTTAAAATCTACAATGCCGTGCATACCAACCCCAACACCTAATATTTCAGATTTTTGAAAACCGTGTTTCGTTAACAAATCATTAATTACTAAAGTGATTTTACTGATAATATTATCTGGTGACGTATTTTTTGGTAATCCTTCTGAATAATAGGCTAATTCTTCCCCTTTCAAATTATAGAAAGACACGTTAAGTTGTTTAGAAGTGATTCCTATTCCAATAACTTTTAATACATTTTCTTCTATTTTATATAAAGTAGGAAATCTCCCTCTATTAGTTTTCGACTCACCTATATTTTTAATCAATCGATATTGCTCTAAAGAGTCTACAATATCAGTAATAGCTGGTAAGGTTAGTCCTGTGATTTTAGATAATGTCGATTTAGATACAGCACCTTCTTTCATTAAAATACGCAAGACTAATTTCTGATTGTACTGCTTCATCATGTCTTTACTGATCCTCTGTTTGGCATAGTACATACTTGCATCTCCTCATATACAACATACATATAATATTAAAGTTACTTTACTATATTAGTTTATAAAATGCGTAAATAACAATCAAGCAAATCGATAAATTCGTTCAATTAAATAAAACCACCAAAAATAAGTTGACTTTATTAAAGTGACTTTATATAATGAATTTGTAATATTAGAAAACGCTTTCAAAAAAGGAGAGGGTTACATTGAAGAAGATGTGGGTTTTATTTTGTTTAATGGTTTTATTTATTCTGAGCGCTTGTTCTGAGGATGCAGCCGATTCAAATGGTAGTAGTAGTGAAGATGATGTAGACAATGAATCAGAGGATGAAACAGTTGATTTAACAGTCTGGACTTGGCCTAATAACGATCAAACATTTGAAGATATTACTATACCACTTTTTCAAGAAGAATATCCGAATATAAACGTTACAGTGCAAGGGTTTGGTCAAGATCAATATGCGGATAAACTTTCTTCGGCACTTATAGGGGGAGATGTCCCTGATGTAGCGATGGTCGAGATAAATGATGTGGTAAATATTAAAAACCTAGAATTATTTGAAGATCTCAGCCAGGAACCGTATAACGCAGGTGAACTATCGGAGGATTACCTAGATTATTTTTGGGATTACGTAACAAACGATGATGGTTACATTTTCGCACTTCCGAAAAATTCTGCACCTGCTGCCATGTTTTATAACAAGCCTATTTTCGAAGAAGCTGGATTACCAACAGATCCTGAAGGAGTACATGAACTGATGGCTACTTGGGAGGATTACGTAAACGTAGCTGAAGATTTGACAGTTGAAGGTGAGCAATGGATGTTAGGAGTTCCACTTGAGATATTGAATGCAGTTACTCAACAGGCAGAAACAGCTTACTATAATGAAAATAATGAATTACAAATTGACAATGAACATTTTATGTATGTGTATGATACTGTTGAGCAATTGGGTGACATGGGTGCGTTCTCTCCTTATGAGCAGTATTCACCTGAATGGAATGCTGCAATTCAACAAGGAAGCATTGCTACATTTTTATTTGGAAACTGGTTCGGCAAATACTTAAAAAACAATACGGATGGTGCAGAAGGTGATTGGGGAGTAACTTATGCACCTGCATATCAAGGAACTTCAGCATATAACCAAGGTGGGGATTTTATCGGAATTCCAAAAGAAGCTGAGAATAAAGACGCTGCTTGGAAATTCGTTCAATTTGTTACTCAGAATTCAGAGAACTTACAGGCAATGTATGAACAAGACGAACTATATCCTGCTTATTTAGATGCAGTGGATGAAGATTGGATGAATAATGAAAATCCGTTCTTTGGCGGACAAGTTACTAATGAAATCTTTCAAGAAGTTGCGGAAAAAATGGCGACACCATACGTAACAGAGAACGATCCAGTAGCAACAGATGGTGTAAATAGTATGCTTACCAATATAACATTAGGTGATATGGAAGTTGAACAAGCTTTGGAACAGGCAAAACAAGAAATTGAAGCAAAAACACAATAAAATGAGAGCTTTATAACAATGAATCTAAACTTTTTTAAATAATAGATCGTAACTTCATTTAAAATAGAGCGGTTAATCACCGCTCTACCATAAACCTGAAATAAAAAGGTGGTTTATCTATGAAGCAAGTTGCTGGTTCTTTAACTAATAGAATGAAACAAAATAAAATGTTCTATATAAGCGTTTCTCCTTTTTTAATTTTATTTTGTATGTTTAGTTTATTTCCAATTGTTGCATCATTCTTTTTAGGTTTTACAGAATGGAACGGAGTTGGGATACCTAAATTTGTGGGGATTGATAACTATAAACAACTTTTTAATGATCCAGTCTTTATAAAATCAATTTATAACACGGTTTATATTTGGTTTTTTTCTACTATTTTAACACTTAGTCTAGCTTTTATCTTAGCTTACTTAGTGAATCATTACATTCATAAGGCTAAAGGGTTTTTTAGAGTTGTATTTTTGTTTCCTCTTCTAGTTGCACCAGCTCTTACAGCCATTATGATCAGTGTTATATTTTCTACAAATGCAGGTATCGTTAACTCTTTTATTAGCTTATTTACAGATGGAGTATTTTCTTATGAATGGTTACGTTCACAATTTTGGATTAAACCATTAATTGTTCTTATTATCATATGGAGATGGACAGGATACCACTTTATTTTATATATAGCTGGATTACAAACCATTCCAAATGAGTTGTATGATGCAGCAAAAATAGATGGTGCTAATGTCATTCAAACGATCAAAAACATCACACTACCGCTTATGGCTCCCATTTTATTAGTAAGTGTGATTACAGCAACTGTTGGTGGAATTCAAGTATTTGATGAACCGTATGTGCTTACACAAGGAACAGGTGGAGTGAACAACTCTGGAATTAGCATGGGGATGTATTTATATCAAACTGGTTTTGAGTATTTTAATTTTGGGCTGGCTGCTGCACAGTCCTATGTATTATTTATGTTAATTCTGCTAGTTACCCTTGTAAATGCGAGATTTTTAAGAAATAGAACATAACAGGGAGCGGTTTAATTTATGGAAAAAATAGCTAATAAATATATATCATACTTGTTTGTGATTATGTTGGTGTCACTCTTTATTTTTCCGTTAATTTGGATGTTTATATTATCTACCAATTCAAAAACAGATATATACAGCTTTCCTCCTCCTTTATTGCCGGGAGTAGAACTTCTTACTAACTTTGAGAATTTATTGGATCAAATTCCCTTTTTCATGAATCTTTGGAATAGTGTGTATGTTGCCACTTCAAATGCTTTATTAATATTGTTTGTTTGTTCATTTGCTGCCTATGGTTTTGCTCGTTTCACTAATGCACCGGGAAACAGAGCGATTTTTTTGCTAGTGATCGCATCCATTATGGTACCGCCATTAGCAGGAATTATTCCATGGTTTATGGAGATGAAGTGGCTAGGGTGGATTGATACCCATTGGCCATTAATTATCCCAACTGCAGCGTATCCCTTTGGCGTTTTCTGGATGTATCAATATATAAAACAAGCAGTGCCTGATGAATTATATGAAGCATGTAAAATAGATGGTGCATCTGATTTTCGAATTTATATTCAGATGGTTATTCCATTAATTCGACCAGGTCTCGGTGCTTTGGCAATTTTATCTTTTTTAAATTCATGGCAAAATTTCCAATTACCATTAATTATTTTAAATACCACAGAAAAATTTACTATACCTTTAGCATTAACTAATTTGACGACTCAATTTGGTACAGATGTTGCTGGTATTATGTTAGGAACTTCTATCAGTGTTCTTCCAATTTTTATTGCTTTTATACTTGCAAGTAGGCATTTTATCGAAGGATTAACAAGTGGATCAGTAAAATCTTAAACTCGGAGGGATTGTTATGTCTAACCAGGCCACACTCAACCTAAATGGTGAATGGCAATTCAAACTAATGACAGACCAAAAAAAGGAAACAATGGAACCGGATAATTTTTTTGATGTGATTCAAGTTCCAGGCTCTATTGAAGAACAAGGATTTGGAGAAGTATCTGATCATTTTCCAATTGGTACATGGAAAAAGAAACGTGAATATGAAGGTATCGCATGGTACTCTAAAGAAATCGAGATACCTGATAACTTTCAAGACCACCACTTACAATTACATATCCAAGGTGCTCGTTGGCATTCCGAGCTTTGGATTAACGGTCATCTAATCACTGAAAATAATCGCTTAAGTATACCTCATAAATATGACATAACCGATCATATTCAAGTAGGTTCGAGGAATAGAATTTCCATTAAACTAGACAATCGTATGCAAATGCAACTTCAAGAAAGTCATATTCACTCCTATCATACAGGTACGAATTGGGGAGGCATTACAGGTGGTGTTCATATTGTAGCTAAACCTAAAAACGGCATCCGCTATGTAAAGGTTGAAGCTGACCATCATGAATTGCGAGTTTCTGTTGACTTATTTGTTCAACCTAGTAAGCCATTATCGATAAAGCATCGTGTAGAAGATAGACAAGGAAATACTATTCTTTCCGATCAAATGGAATTAATGAATCAGCAGACAACTGTACAACTCAATCATCATCAAAAATTGAAAAATTGGTCGCCAGAAGAACCAAATCTTTACGTATATAAGGTGGAATGGTATAAGGATGATCAATGCAGACAAACAGAGGAAGTCCGATTTGGTGTTCGTTCTTTTACGACAAACGATCAGAAGTTTCTCGTCAATGACACGCCAATCTTTTTAAATGGCTATGTCGATTGCTGTGTGTTCCCACAAACAGGTTATCCAGTATGGGATAAAGAACATTATAAGATGCAATTTCAAACAGCAAAGCAATATGGTTTTAATCATGTTCGTTTACATGGATGGACAGCACCAGAACCATTTTGGGAAGCAGCAGATGAAGAGGGAATGCTCGTCCAAACGGAATTACCTCATTGGAGTGTTTATTATCGCGAACGTCAAATCAATGCACCGGCAAACGTACACGATTTTTATAAAGAAGAGTTGGAAGAGATTCTAGAAAAGCTTCATCGTCATCCTTCTTTCGTCATGTTAGCGATGGGAAATGAATTGATCAGTCAAGAGGGGCATCCACAGCTAAATGAATTGGTGCACCATGCGAAAAAAATAGACAACACTAGACTTTATGCCGATAATACTGGATTTGGCGAGTTACCTAGTCATGATCGTGCAGGAGATTTCTTTATACCAACGTTGAATTGGCATCCTCCCTATCACATCAATGATGCTGCCAGTCCTGATACAACTACTGACTACCGAGAGGTAACAAAACTTGAAACAAAACCACTAATTGCTCATGAGCATGGGCAATTTACCATGTACGTCCGACCAGAAGAGGAAGAGAAATATCAAGGTATCTTAGAGCCGCATTGGTTAGAAACAATCAAAGAATCACTCGCTAAAAAAGGGCTACAATCAAGAGTAGATGAATTCATCGAAGCGACTGGCGTACATTTAGCACGATCTTTAAAAGAAACATTTGAAAAAGCAAGAAGAACACCTGGCCTATCAGGTATTCAATTATTAGATATTCGCGACTTTCCTGGTCAAGGACATGCAACAGTCGGCATATTAGATGTCTTTTGGGATGCTAAAGGAATTATTGCTCCGAGTGCATTTCGACAGTTTAGTAATGATATGGTGCTACTTGCGAGAAGCGATAAGAGAACATTTTATCATAAGGAAACAATGACTGTACAACTTGATATATCATATTTCGGTAAAGCCATCCACGATCTGAATATAGAATGGCAATTAACAGAAGGAGATCAAATCGTTTATTCCGGTGAAATAGGAGGCATCCATTTAACTGGTCAAGGCCTGCAACCTGTAGAAATTATCCAGGTTCTATTACAAGCTGACAAAGCTAAATCGCTGAACTTTAAAGTCCGCTTAACCAATAAAGCCGAAGTGTTAGCTACGAACAATTGGGATTATTGGGTCTATCCACGACCAACGCTACCAAACAATACAAGCAGAATCTGGACTAATATGCCTACATTACGATCTATCCTTAATGGCGCCAGATTTGAAGAAAAAATAAGCATTGTTCAACACAGTTTTCAAAAGGATCCAAATGTTGACCTCGTGATATCAGATCAATTATCACGCGATGTGATTCAGCATGTAGTAGATGGTGGAACAGTATGGCTGATGTCAGAAAACCAACAGGATGAAATCATGACAAGATATCTTCCTACCTTTTGGAATTATTTATGGTTTCCAGAGCAACAAGGAACGACAATGGGGATGAAAATACATGAGCATCCAGTATTAAAAAAGTTTCCACATGATCCTTTTTCCAATTGGCAATGGTTCCATTTGGTCAATCAAGTCGGTGCTTTAAACATAGACAGTATTCCACAAGTTGAGCCAATAATTGAAGTAATCGATAATTTTAACAGGCAAAAAAAACTAGCATATATGTTTGAAGTAAAAGTAGGTCGAGGGAAATTATTTGTAACAAGTTTACAATGTAAGAAACCCGCAGATTTAAAACGTCCAGAAACACAAGCATTATTGTTAGAGATTATAGAGTATTTAAATAGTGATCAGTTTGAGCCGACAGCACAACTTACGATGAGCGAATTATTAGGTGTTTTCAAAGTAACAGCTATTGTGCATCGATAAGGAGGAAAGATACTGTGACAACAAATGTAAAAGTGTATGAGCGGGATGTAACGATTCCGACTTACCCAGTTGGTAAACCAGAAAAAAATCCAATGTTTTTAGAAAAAAGAGTCTATCAGGGAAGTTCAGGAAAAGTGTATCCCCATCCGATTATTGAAAAAATATATGATCAAAAAGTAGAAAAAACATATCGATTAGTCATATTAGAGAACGAATACTTGTATGTAGAATTAATGCCGGAAATAGGTGGACGTATTTATCGTGCGCTTGATAAGACGAATGAGTATGACTTTGTTTATTATAATGAAGTCATCAAACCTGCGTTAGTCGGATTGGCGGGGCCTTGGATTTCGGGAGGGATTGAATTTAACTGGCCACAACATCATCGTCCCAATACATTTGGTCCAGTCGAATATACGATAGAAGCGAATCAAAATGGCAGTCAAACGGTTTGGGTGAGCGAAATCGATCGCATGTACGGAACGAAAGGTATGGCAGGTTTTACGCTTCATCCTAATAAAGCTATCATTGAAATCACCGGTCAATTATTTAACCGAACCTGCCAAGCACAAACCTTTTTATGGTGGGCGAATCCAGCTATTCCAGTCAATGATCATACGCAATCTATTTTTCCGCCTGACGTTCGTTTTGTCTTTGATCATGGGAAGCGAGATGTATCTAAATTCCCAATTGCTACGGGTGAATATTACAAAATGGATTATTCAGCAGGTGTGGATATTTCGAAGTATAAGAATATTCCTGTACCAACGTCTTATATGGTTCACCACTCCGATTATAATTTCGTTGGTAGTTATGATTTTAAAGAGCAATCTGGTATTTACCATGTTGCCAATCGCCACATTTCACCAGGAAAAAAACAATGGACATGGGGAAGCGGTGATTTTGGTAAAGCATGGGATCGTAACCTAACGGATGAGAATGGCCCATATGTAGAGCTGATGACAGGCGTCTTCACCGATAATCAGCCTGACTTTACCTGGATACAACCTTACGAAGAAAAGCAATTCACACAATATTTTATGCCATATAAGGATATAGGCGCTATCAAAAATGCCAGTGTAGACGCAGCAGTAAATTTAACATTAAATGATGGGGTACTAACTGCTGGTGTCTATACAACATCAGCTTTCAATAACGTCAAATTAATCATTAAGCATAAGCATAAAACTTTTCAAGAGTTCACGTTCAACTCCACACCTAAAAAAGGCTGGATAAAAACGTTCGAAGTAGACAAAACTGATCAGTTTGATGACTATCTGATCCAAGTTTTTTCAGAGAATGATTGCCTATTAGTTGAATTTCAAGCAGAAGCACCAGCCATTGAAGAAATACCAGAAGCAGCTAAGGCGATCGAAGCTCCAGAAACATTAAGAAATAATGAGGACCTTTTTCTCGCTGGTCAGCATTTGGAACAATATCGTCATGCGACATTTGAGCCTGAAGATTATTATTTGGAAGGTCTACGCCGAAATCCTAGTGATTACCGTATTAATAATGCATACGGACAGTTACTGTTAAGAAGGGGACAATTATCAGGAAGTGAAAAACATTTAGAAAAAGCAATTGAGACGTTAACAAGACATAATCCTAATCCATATGAAATGGAGCCTTACTTCTACCTTGGTCTATGTCTACAATTGCAGGGTAAAACAAAAGAAGCATACCGCACATTTTACAAAGCAACATGGAGTGGTCTTTGGAAGGATAAAGCGATCAGTCATCTCGCAATGATCGCTTACCAGAATGGAGAGATCGAAATGGCACTAAACCATGTTGATGAGGCATTACTTATCAATCAAAACAATTTAATTATACGTAATTTAAGAACAGCATGTCTCCGACAATTAGGTAATCTAGAACAAGCGCTTGATGATACTTTAACAACTATTAAAAAAGACCCGGTTGATTTTGGTGCCAGATATGAACAGTATTTAACTTATATCGCACTTGAAGAAAAAGAAAAAGCCACAGAAGCGTGGGAATCATTAGAGAAGATCACACGAGGGGAAACCCGAAATTACCTTTATTTATCACAGGATCTGCTTATGTCAGGACGATTTGCAGATATCGAGCTCTTGCTTGGTTCGATAAAAAATGACTCAAACCCAATGATCGATTATTATCTGGGCTATGCAGCCCATCATCAGGGGCGTTTAGATCAAGCAAAAAGCTATTATCGGCAAGCAAACCAACAGCCATCAGACTATTGTTTTCCTAATCATTTATATGATTATCTCGTACTAAACAATGCATTAGAAACCGTAGCAGAACAAGATAAGGCACATTATTATCTTGGCAATCTTTTGTATGATAAAAAAAGGTACGAAGAAGCCGCAATTCATTGGCAACAATCGATTGCGATAGAGGATACCTTCCCTACCGCTTTTCGCAACCTAGCTTTTTACTATTATAATAAATTAGGCAATCAGGAAAAAGCTCAAGAAGTATTAGAGAAAGCCTTCAGCCTAGACAAAAAAGATGCAAGAGTTTTTTACGAATTGGATCAATTATACAAAAAGTTAGGTCATTCACCAGAAAAACGAATTAACATCATGGAAAAACACATGGACCTCGTGAAAGAACGAGATGATCTTTTTGTAGAATATATCACGCTTCAACATATTCGAGGAAACTATCAAGAAACATTACCTTTGATTCAGGATAGAATATTCCATCCATGGGAAGGCGGCGAAGGAAAAATTACCAAACAATATACTACCTCCCATATCGGTCTTGCATTAGCCGCAATGGACAATCAAGAATATAGTAAAGCAATAAATCTATTACAAAAAGCGAAAACATTCCCTGAAAACTTAGGTGAGGGCAAGCTTTATGGCGCCCAGGAAAATGATATAAACTATTGGCTTGGTCTAGCCCATTTATTGAATCGACAAAAAGAAGAATCGACTCTCTTCTTTAAAAGAGCAACGCAAGGCCTTAGTGATCCCGCTAATGCTATGTATTACAATGATCAGCCACCAGAGATGATTTTTTATCAAGGACTCGCACACCGCCAATTAGGTGATGGTGAACTTGCTAATGGTACATTTAATAAACTAATAGATTACGGTGAAACACAATTATTCAAAAAATTAGAAATTGATTACTTTGCCGTGTCCTTACCAGATTTTCTCGTGTTTGATGAAGATATGGATCAAAAAAATAAAATTCATTCTTACTTCATGATGGCATTAGGGTATATGGGATTACAAAACAAAGAAAAAGCAAAAGAATTTTTGTACCAAGTGTTGGAATTAAATCCAAGTCATCTAGAGGCAGCTTGGCACCTGCAACATTTTGATAAATTTTATTGATAATTAGTTTGGTGGCATAGGTTTTCATTAGATGAGGCTGGACTAACTCCATTTATTTAAACAAATAAGAGTAGTATCCATCACAAAATGGTGAAGGGTACCACTCTTTTACTTTTAATAGACGGCTTATAATCGCCATACCCTTTAAACAGCTGCAATTGCGTTTCTTGTAATCTTTTTGTTTCCATTCTCAACATCGACAACTGATCAAATTCGGTTACTAGCTCTTCTTTCACTAATGCAGGAACTTTTATTTTTACTATTTCTTCAAGTGCTTTAGTCATTTTACCCTTGATATAATCAGTTCGAAAAGGAATGAGATGCGTTTTTATGGACTGTTGTCCATTCGGAACAGTTGCTACTGGTTTTTAGTACGGGCAAGAGTTAATTTGGTTACTAGCCGGCTAGATGCTGCACTTAAACCACCAATAGCTATGACACTCGCTGCCGATGTGCTATCCAAGAGGAGAATTTCGAGTTGGAGATTCTGATATTTTATTAGCTTATGTGAATGATAACCCTTTTTATATGTCGAAAGATCAATATGAATACTGGAAGCATACCCAACTAATTATTGATGTAGTAGAAGGTCGAGGAGGTATGTTTTCTCTGGAAAACCCAGAAGGTAAGCGATTTTTAATTCGGTCGCGGGTATTTAATTAACCTAAATGAGGATTGATTATTGAATAAAAAAATAAGATGACAAAAACGAAGCTCGAATAAAGGGCTTCGTTTTTTATTGTTAATAATGATTTAAGAATTGACTAATAGGGAGTTAAGTTTCTATTTGAAATAACCATATCCCCTTTTAAGATTTGAATCATATGATCTTTAATCCATTTAGATCCAATTCATGATGTAAAAGATCAAGATTTTCACAAAATCCTATAGTTAAAGCCAAAGAGGTTTTATCAGCTTTCGATTACGTTGTGTAGAGAAATCGAAATTATAATTGAAACTTTTTCACCATTACTTCTAGCTCGCTAGACAGTTTTTCTAATGAATCTGCATTATTTGATAGTTCTTCAACAGAGGTGTCTGTCTGTTGCACAGATGCAGATACTTCTTCGATGCCAGCTGCTGATTCTTGAGAGATCGAAGACATGTGTTCAATCGAAGAATTGATATCCCTACTATTTGTTGTGATATCCGTTAAAGTACTAGAGATATTTTGTATCTTACTACTCATATCACTTACTGCTTGATCTATATTTCCAAATGCTTTTCCAGTTAATGCTAGCTGGTTTGAACCCTCTTCCACCTGATAATATCCCTTTGTTAAGGATTTAGTGACACTACTCGACTCATGTTGGATGTTTTCTACGATGTCTGTAATTTCGATAATAGAATGCGAGACTTGTTCAGATAATTTTCGTATCTCATCTGCTACAACAGCAAACCCTTTACCATGTTCACCAGCTCTTGCAGCTTCAATTGCTGCATTCAAAGCTAATAAATTTGTTTGTTCAGAAATTTCTTGTATCACAGTAACTAGTTTTGCAATTTCTTTTGAACGATCATCTAATCCTTCTACTTTTTGAACGGCTTCTTTCACAATTTCATTAATTTTATTCATTTCATCCAATGAATGGTTCATCAATTCGTTCCCATGTTCTGTGATTTGCAGAACTTCATAAGAAGATTCATTTGCAGAGGAACCATTTTGATTTGCAAGATCAATTCGAGCTGTAAATTGGTTCATTTTTTTAGCTGAATCAGATGATGTGGATGCCTGTTGTTCCGATCCGATGGCTAACTCTTGCATAGTAGATGCTACTTGGCTACTACCTATTTTCAACTCATTACAAGCATTTTTCATTATAGTAGATTTATTGTTTACAACTTGAGATAATTCAGAAATTCTTTTAATTATATCTTTAATATGTGATTGTGTCTCTATAACTGAGTTAGATAATTGACCAAACTCATCTTTTCTCTTCTTTCCATGAATCTTGTTATTTAGATTGCCTTTTGATAATTCGCCCATCACTGTGGTTATTTGTTTTATTGGCTTAGAGAAACTCCGACTTAATAAAAAAGCTATGATGATAGCAACAATCAATGTAGAAATTCCGATAATCATTAAATAAAGGAATATGTTTTTATCGATATTTTTTACAACACCTACATCTTGCTTAATTTGAATCATACCTATTACCTCTGTATTAGTAGGATCATATAATGGCGAATAGGATTCTAGGTTATTTTCATTCTCTTTTGATACTTCATCCCCATTAAAAACTGTATTTAAAATGGACTCTTCTTTGAACACATTCCCAATATTGTTTTTATCGGAAGCAACTAGAATTTTCCCTTCATTATTCATAATATTTAATTGAACACCGTTAAAGGAATCAGTAATAGATTGAATGACTTGGCCGCTTAGACCTGTTTGCAATGATCCTATTACTTTATTACCGTTTTTCAACGGAACAAAGGCTCTAACTGATAAACCACTACTGCCAAATGCAAAACCTGAAGTTTCTTCACCATTTAGTGCTGCTTGAATAGCAGGTATATCATTTTTATCATCCCCAAACTTTTCAGGGTTATGACCTCTAAAAGATACCATTCCATCTTTGCCACCAAATTCAAAGACATCTAACTGATGCTCATTTTGTAATCTTTCAAAAATAGGATCAACTACTGTTCCTAATTTTTTTCGGTCACCATTTTGGAAAGCCTCTAAAAGAATAGGATTCGTTGCATAAGACTTTGTAAGCTCAAGAAGATCTTGTGATACGTTATTTAATTGATTGGTAATCAAATCCTGTGTTGTTGATTGATTATTTTGTAGAATAGTATTAAAACCCTGAGTTGTCTTTGTGTATAGAACTGAACTTATTAAAAGTAAGGGAATAATGGAAATCAATAACATAGAAACAAATAATTTTGCTTTAATGGACTTTGAAATATTCAAGTTATCTCCTCCGAAGTTTATAAATATATGTATCTAATAATTTTATCACTAAAATCAAAATAAGTCTAAAAGGCATAGTCAATAATTCATAATTAATTGTCTGTGTTTCCCTATTGGTATTTTATATGTAAACCACATGATTGCATTGTGGAAAACCCTTGTTTATTGTATTAGACTTCAATTGGAATACTAACAAAAAAAGTTATCGAACCAAGCCCCTGGAGGATCCCAGTGTCAAACGAACCATCCAAAATTGCATTTTAATTAGTAGTTTTTTCTGTTAGTGATTTTTATACTGATTTCTCCAATGAGGAAACTGGCAGCTGGAAAAACTCTTATATATCAATAGAGAAATGAAAAAGATGAAGTATAGTAATAATTTATCATCTTCCTCATTTTTTCCTTCTAAATCTAGATCAAACTCTTATATACCTTTTCAGGGGAGCCCCCATAAAAAACTTGAAAGGCACATAGATTAAAGTTTATGTATAAATATCTAATATTTTGTTAAATCAATGTTACAAACGTTATATTATAATAACTCTTTTAGTAAGTTTTCTGTCTTGAGTAATCTTTTAAAAATTTCTCATAAAAAACTGATTCCTTGCTAGTTTGTTTACTATTGCTTAGCACCTGGATTAGATTATTAATCAACTATATCCATAAAGTATTCAGAGTCCTCATCAATCTTTCTTATAAATTTCTCCAATGAATTAGCTATTTTGGTTTCAAAAAAATATATAGAAGTTTGTTTAGGAGTATTTAAATCAAGCGTTAAATATACCCCCTCGTTCACTTCAAAAAATACTAATTTATCATCATCTTCATATATTCCTTCTAAATCTGGATCAAACTCGTAAATACCTTCTCTCAACGTAATATCAGCTATAGTATCCGGATCCATTATTCTATTTATTGCATTCTCATTTCTTCCTTTGATAAAACCATAGCCAACTTCTAAGTAAAGATATCTAAGTTCATTAGGTAACTCAAAACCGAGCCTCTCTTCCGCATTTAACAGTTCGCTTTCTTGTAGTTTAATAAATTTATGCCTTCCATTTTTTACAAAATCAAATGTTGCCATTAAAATTACCTCCTATCCTGCAGAACGCAGATTTCTGGAATAAGATCCTTCAGTCGTTCTTTCTAAGGTATCATTTGCGATTCATGGCTGTTGGACTTTAGGGTCTGTTGCTACCGGTTTGAGACGGTAAAAAGTCGGTTTTGTTACTAGCTGACTTGTTGTTGCATTAAAACCACCGCTACATATTTCAAAGTGATATTGTTTTAACCATATAGTTCTTTAAAGTTAAAAAACCTTGAAAGGCATATTACCAATCAAGGTTTTAAGTAGCTATGAATTATCTTTTATTGAACCATGATTAACAATTAAAATATGTCTTCAAGAAATCAAAAAATGATGACCAAGTTTCCTTTAACTCCCCTTTTAAAAGCAGTTCGTCTCCACCCTCAAAATTAACTGTATAAACTTTATCTGTTACAGTATCTAGGACTAATACCGAATTTGCTGACATTTCACTTAAAACAAGATACTGCTTCGGAAAACCATGTTCTTTTCTAGAGGTGATTGTGTATGATTCAATATTACTTTCCTCATCTGCTATATCTAGTAATTCAAAGGGTACATATTCTTCCCAAAAAGGTCCTGCATACTGGTTATAAAATTCTTGGAAAGTATCTGATGCATTTACACCTAGCCTTATTAAGGCATACTGTACTAGTTTGCTATCTTCTCGTTTATATATTTCTTCTCCAAGAACTTCATCTAGTCTCTCAGGCAAAATACTAATATTATTTTCCTCCTAAAGCTTCTTTTGCTCGTATTTTCCAATAATTCAACGATGTTGACTTTATAATTCTCTCTTTAGCTTTTCTTTCCTAAAGTAAAACCCATCAAGGTATGATGTTTTTTATTAAGTTAGTAAATCCTATCTTTAAACCAACGAACCTGTTTAATTTCGTAAGTTTTTCGCGTGTTCTCTGTAACAATACTTCGTAAGCTTAAAATGTCTTCTCGTCAAAATATTGTAACTAAATTTTCTCGACTCTAAATAACACCGTCACAAATTAATCTTCACCGTACATTAAATCATCTAAAATTTCATTTTGTCGTTGTATTTCTTTATATCTATCAAGTCTATTCATCAAGTATTCAACAGTTACTTCTTTATTTTTAACTAACTCACATCATACAGTCTAATCTTCGCACCAATATTTAACAATTCATTTATTAATTTTTTAAGTTTTGTATCGTCCTCATCATCTTTAAACAAATTACATTCCATTATCGGACTACCATTTCCAAGTCTGTTTTTTATCTCAGAAAATCCTAAGTTTGTATTTTTTCTTATTGTAGGTAAATATTTTATTTGATTTTCATTTTGTTCCACCACTAAAAGTATTACTGATATATTTATACCCTCCTTAAAAGCCATTATCAACTGAATCATTTAGTGGTTTACCTGGTAGGCTTTTCTTATAGCTACCACCGTGCCATCGATACAAATGTTCTCTAAATTAATTTAAGGAGGTTAGTGAAATCCCCTTTTTAGTGTTAACACAGCTTTTGTTAGAGAAATCTGTGGGGGTGGTAATCAATCGGGTTACTCAGCAAAGTAAGCACGGGGTTGTCGGACTAACACGCAACTCAGGAGTTGAATATGGTGTAAATATTAAAATGATCGCGCCTGGTGCCATTATGATACCAATGATCGAAGGCTCTCTCAAACAATGGGGAGGAGAAAATTGGGGAAAGCAGGAAAGGAGTTCGATTATGCCAATCCAATGAAACACTTTGGTAAACCGGAAAAAGTTGTCTACTTAGCGTCTTCCTATTTTCCGATCCAGCTAATTTCATTAACGGTGCAGTTATTCCGATTATACTTTCCAAGTATTTAAACATACCTTGATGATACAACCATCATGAGTTATGAATTCTAAGTAAGCATTTTTTTGTCGTCCATAGAATAAGTTGCTAACTATGAAACACTTGTTATCTATTTGACAATCAAGTGTTCCATAGTTAGCTGTATAATATAATTTATTGCTAATACTTTTTTATTCTTTATTGTCTTCATATAAGTTATCCATAAATTCATCAATATTATTTGCTAAAAAATACATATTACTCATATCATCAGGCTCTTCTGGTTCTTTCTCATGATCCCAAAAATAAATCTTGTCATAATAAGGATCCTTTGTCCCTAAACATATAACATTTCCTGATGGGTCCTCTCCAATTGGAATAAATCCTAATGGTAACCTTCCTTCCATTATATCTATAAAATCCGTCAAATTATCATACATATCTCCAATACCATAAAAAACATTTAAAACACTTGGTCCTTGCTCGTCAGAAATCATAAATAAATTAGGTATTACTTTTCCTCCATTCCATTTAAGTAAAAAACTTTTATATAATTCTGTTAGTTTAACATTATTTTCAATCTCGAATTTTTCTATTTGTTTTAACGAAAGATTATCATGTGAATCAAATATTTTTGCCATATAAATCCTCCTAATTATTTTCCATTAACGATATTAACTCCACCTGCATGAGTAAATTCTCTATGAACTTTTTTATCAACAAGAATCATTGTTTTTCCATCTTGATGATGATGCCAAGTATAACCTTCAGGCGCTTCATTTAAAGAAGCAACTGGTGGGTCGGAGTCTTTATTCAGTTTTGCCTTTCTATTTGCGTTTTTATAATCTAAAGGACGATTTGTTGGACTTGCAATTTCAATTTCTACCGGTTTAACAGTTGGATGTGAGTATTCAGTGAAATCTGGATAACCATCAGGATATCTTACAGTTTGTCCCTTCTTATTTGTATATACCCAAGTTCCATTTTCATCTATTTTCACAGTTCCACCTTTTTTTAACCATTTCTCTGGAACAGGTGAGTATTGCGGCTTAGTAGCAAGCTGTCCCTTTGTGAATTTCACTTCTAAAGTCCCTTTATTACCATCCCCACGTCCTTTAAACAACTGCAACTGCGTCTCTTGCAACCTTTTCGTTTCCATCCTCAACATCGACAACTGACCAACTTCAGTTACTAGCTCTTCTTTCACTATTATAGGAACTTTTACTTTCCCTATTTCTTCAAGTGCTTTATTCATTTTCACCTTTATATAATCACTTCGATAAGGGATGAGCTGCACTTTGGTTGTTTGTGGGCCTGTTGTTACTGGTTTCGGACGGGCAAGAGTTGATTTGGTTACTAACTGGCTAGATGCTGCACTTAAACCACCAGTAGCTATGGCACTTGCTAAGCCTAAGCTATTCAGCCAATGTTCGGGTGAATAAGCTTCCTCAGGATTAACGGCATTTACTGTCATTTCACTGGTTCCCATCATAGCATAGTTTAAAAAGTTTGAGACACTCACGTCATCTTTTAACGCTTGATAACGGTGTTCAAATCCGTCTTTTATGCCTAGCACCGCGTCTGGTATACCAAATGTTACGTAGTTGGCAAAATCATATCCAGAATCATACTTCTTTTCATTTCGTTCTTGAGCGGAGTCTACCACAGACTCACCAATTATTTTGAAACTGTCCCATGACTTGGTGACCGGTTCTACTATCGCTCCATTTATGATATCTTTCCCTGCTGTTTTTACATTTGTAGCATGGTTTGTATATGCTATCCCTGCCTTTAACAAATAACGTTTTGTTACGTCCACTTGTTGAGTTAGTGTCTGCTGCCACCAACGGTTTGCTTGAAGAATGTGTTGAAGACGGGACATGAAAAAGGCTTGGATACGTTCCGCTAATTGTAAATCTGTGGATGTTGCTTTTTCATATTTTTTCAAACCTGTCAATTGTCTGCTTTCGCGTGAATGTCTGAAAGCTAAAATAGATTGTCTATCTCTTTCCTTTTGCGTCAAGAGCATTCGTTCAAATGGCGCTTGCTCGATTGCATCCGCTACAAATGAAGTAATAAAAGGTAACTGTACTTGAAAATTATGTTTCGTATCATGCTTAACGGAGTGCTTGGTCACTTTATCCATCAATACTTTGATTTCATGTAATGAGCTTTCCATCTGTTCATTATCCCTACGAAAGGAATTGGAATAAGTGCTCATTTTACGTGATAGCTTACTCATGACACGAATACTATTTTCTTTGGATTCTAGTAGATGGTAAGTCGATGGAGGTTGGGCAGATGTCAGATCTGAAACGCTATTGATTGTGCGTTCCACATCCCTTTGAATGTGCTCTAGTTGCCTATATGTATCTAGTATATCATGTTCTTCTGACTCTAAGTAACCAGTATGTAAAATAGCATGGCTATTACTGTCTACTTCATCAGAGAACGCTTGGAGGTGCTTTGTTATGTTAGCTTCCAACTGTTCAAAAACACCTACGAATGCTTGAAGCAATATGTCATGTAAAACTTGAAAATACTCCTTTGCTGCATCTGCTGCTTCTCCCTGAAATCGCTCCATATTTATTATTTCATCAATGTTGATTGAACCTTATGTAATGCTTCTTTGATGGAGGCTGTTTCTCTTTTTATTTCTTGATCAAAGTCATTTACTTCCTCGATATTTACTCTCACATTCGACATGTTCCACTCCTCTTATCTTAAAGGTAATAATATCCATTACAAATTTTAACATATTAGGAAGAACTATTTACATAGGGTAAAATCACTATTTATTTGATGGATATAATTACTTAAGGCCTATGGATAGTTATGTAAAATACGTTACAGTTCTTCTAAGAAAAGTGGATCAAAAATAACCACTGATTGAAAAGTCCCGTTTTTCACCCTTGACATCTGTTTAAATATTGATATACTCCTTGGTAAAAGCGTTTACAATAATTATATTGTGATTTAGGATTGTTACTGATCAAGCAGGCAAAACCTAAGTTATTGAATAGTACATCGCCCAGTATTAGTTGGGGGAAGTATGTATTATTCAATAGCTTAGGTTTTTTAATTCATTTTTTCCTTTATCATTGGGGTAAAATAGGTTTAACGTCCAAAATATCGAATAAAAGGATGTCTGATATGAAAATTAATAAAGTTTTAAATAATAATGTCGTCGTCACTACTAACCAACATGGTCAAGAAATGGTTGTTATGGGGAAAGGTTTAGCATTTCAGAAAAAAGTGGGACAAAGAATTGATGAAGATAAAATTGAAAAGAATTTTGTCCTACAAGATACTGGAACAAGTGAAAAGCTAAATCAATTATTACAAGATACGTCAGATAAATATTTGGATGTCGCTTCTGAAATTTATGAACATGCACGGTCTAAATTACCGTATAAGTTGAATGATTACTTATATATCGCATTAACAGATCATATCAGTTTTGCGATTACGAGAATGAAGGAAGGCATTCAATTAAAAAACACATTGCTATTCGAGATACGCAAATATTATAAAAAAGAATTTGAAATTGGTTTGCACTCATTGGATATTATTGAAGATTATACAGGTATAAGAATGAACGAGGATGAAGCAGCATCTATTGCTCTTCACTTAATCAATAGTCAGCTATCTGGGGAAAACATGGAAATGGCCGTCCAGGTAACTGATGTTGTCAACAAGGTTTTAAATATCGTGAAATATCATTATAAAACAGAAATAGATGAAAACTCTATCAACTATGAACGATTTTTAACTCATTTGCGTTTCTTTACGGTGCGATTTTTACGTGAAGAGCATATTGAAGAAACTATTGATGAATT
Source organism: Gracilibacillus sp. D59 (assembly GCF_052246695.1). Taxonomy (NCBI): domain Bacteria; kingdom Bacillati; phylum Bacillota; class Bacilli; order Caryophanales; family Bacillaceae; genus Gracilibacillus; species Gracilibacillus sp. D59. Next base: position 153,664 of record NZ_JBQQCK010000002.1, read on the forward strand.
CTTTTATGAGCAAGTACAAAGTAAATATCACCAAGCATACAAATGTACAGAAAAAATAGCTACTTTTTTGGAAAAGAATTTTAATTGGGTATTAACCAAAGATGATATGGTATATTTGACAATCCATATTCATCGCGTTACCTATCGACAAAGAAAGACGAACTAAAAATGGAGAAAGCGATTTAATTTGTGATTGACAAGAAAAAAAGAAGGTGATAAATTAAATGTACAAAACCTATAGGAAAAGTAAGGAATGTTACCTTATTGGGCATAACCTGAATGAATTGGAAGCGCATAGCTATCACTATGTGTGTATAAACCAGTTCATTCAGGTTTTTTATTTGCTCTAAATAAACCCCTTACATGAAAAATGAAAGCTTTCATAAAACATTAATTAGAGAGGTGAAACGATCATGAAATATCAACAGTTAGCAAGGGATATTATTCAACATGTTGGTGGAAAAGAAAATGTAAACAGTGTCGTTCATTGTATTACACGACTCCGTTTTAAATTAAAAGATGAAAGTAAAGCGAATACAGAAGCATTAAATAAAATGGATGGTGTTGTAACCGTTCGTAAAAGTGGCGGTCAATATCAAGTAGTTATTGGAAATCATGTAGCAGATGTTTATAAAGCAGTAGTTGCTGAAGGTGGATTTGAAGCAAAAGCTGAAGTAGATCAAGACGAAGAAAAAGGCAATTTGCTGAATCGTTTTATCGATATGATCTCTGGTATTTTTACACCTATTCTTGCAGTATTAGTAGCATCTGGTGTGTTAAAAGGTTTTAATGCATTATTTGTAGCAGTTGGGTTATTGAATGAACAAGGTGGAACCTATCAAATTTTAAATGCAATTGGAGATGGACTATTCTACTTCTTACCAGTGATTTTAGGTTATACCGCAATGAAAAAATTTGGAGGAACCCCGTTCTTAGGTATGGTTATCGCGATGGCGTTAGTATACCCTGACTTGGAAGGGATTCCAGCATCAGGTGAGCCATTGTATACGTTATTTGCGGGAACAATGTATGAATCACCAGTATATATTGAATTTTTAGGTATTCCAGTAATCTTAATGACATATTCGATGTCCGTTATTCCGATTATCATCGCAACATTTTTTGCAGCTAAACTAGAAACAACTTTTGCCAAATTTGTTCCAGATGTATTAAAGATGTTCCTAGTACCATTGTTAACCATGCTTATTATTATACCTTTAACTTTTATTATCATTGGTCCTATTGCTACTTGGGCAAGTCAATTATTAGGAGCCGCAAGTGTTGGCATTTATGATCTAAGTCCAATTATTGCCGGTATTTTTATTGGTGGTTTATGGTTAGTGTTTGTCATGTTTGGATTACACTGGGGGCTTGTACCAATTGCAATTAATAACTTTGCAACAATTGGTCATGATCCAATTTTAGCTTTAATATTTGCACACTCATTTGCATTAGCAGGTGCCTTAACTGCTGTTATCATTAGATCGAGAAATCAAAAAACAAAAGCATTAGCTCCACCAGCAATTGTTTCTTCCATATTCGGTGTAACAGAACCAGGTATGTATGGTGTTGCGTTACCACTAAAATGGCCATTTATTTTTACTGCTGTATCGTCAGCTGTTGGTGGTGCCATATTAGGTATGTTTGGAACACTTGGTTACAATATGGCAGGGTTAGGTGTCTTCCAAATTCCAAGTTTTATTCATCCTGAAGAAGGATTGAATCAGTCCTTTGTTGCAGCTATTATTTCTATGCTTGTTGCAGCCGTATTGTCCTTTGTTCTAACTTATTTCTTTGGAGGTATTAGAAAACAAAAAGCAGGGGCTGAAGCATCAGAAAAACCATCAAATACGGAGCCAGCCAATGATAGTGAACCAGAAGTTAAAAGTGAGGTAATTACAAGCCCTTTAACTGGAGAAGTAAGAAAGTTAGAAGAAATTGATGACACTGCTTTCGCATCTGGAGCTCTAGGTAAAGGAATTGCAATTGAACCTATAGACGGTAAGTTAGTATCGCCTGTTTCAGGAACCATTTCCGCTTTATTCCCGACAAAACATGCGATCGGTATTACATCTGATAATGGTGCGGAGATTTTAATCCATGTTGGTTTAGATACGGTTCAACTTGAAGGAAAATATTTCGAAACATCGTTACAGCAAGGAGAACGAGTAGAAAAAGGTCAAGAACTTCTGACTTTTGATATAGATGGAATTCAAGAAGCTGGTTTTGAGATTACGACACCAGTAGTTGTAACGAACCATGAACAATATCAACTAAAAATAATAGAACAATCTAGTGTAACTGCAGAAAGTACTGTTATTGAATTGACATCTAAATAAAGGGAAAGGGGCTGTCAAAGGCTCCTTTTTCACATAATAATTGGGGGACTGAACGATGATAAATAAATTTCCAAAAGATTTTCTTTGGGGTGGCGCTATAGCAGCTAATCAAGTAGAAGGTGCCTATTTAAAAGATGGAAAAGGATTAACAACGGTTGATCTTTTACCAACAGGCGAAAATCGTTTTCCGATTATGCTAGGAAAAGTGGAAAACTATACACCACAAGAAAATGAATTCTATCCATCACATGAGGCGATTGATTTTTATCATCGCTATAAAGAAGATATTGCCCTTTTTGCAGAAATGGGGCTTAAATCATTTCGTCTATCTATTTCTTGGGCACGTATTTTTCCAAATGGAGATGACGCAGAACCTAATGAAGCAGGATTACAATTTTACGATGATGTGTTAGATGAATTAAACAAATATGGAATTGAACCAGTGGTGACATTGGCGCATTTTGATGTACCTGTTCACTTGGTGAAAGAATATGGAAGTTGGAAAAATCGAAAAGTAGTAGACTTCTTTGAAAAATATGCTAAAACCGTTTTTACGAGGTACAAAGATAAAGTGAAGTATTGGTTAACCTTTAATGAGATCAATATGCTATTACACTTACCATATGTTGGGGCAGGACTTATTTTTAAAGAAGGTGAAGACAAACAACAAGTCATGTATCAAGCAGCTCATCATCAATTAGTTGCAAGTGCTTTAGCTGTAAAAGCAGGTCATGAGATCATTCCTGGAGCACAAATTGGTTGTATGTTGGCAGCTGGTATGACGTATCCGTATTCTTGTAATCCGGATGATATCCAAAAAGCGATGGATCAAGATCGTGAATCATTCTTCTTTATTGATGTGCAGTCTCGTGGTGAATATCCAGGCTATGCCAAGCGCTTCTTTGCAGAAAATGATATTGAGCTAGCGATCGAACCAAATGATGAAGCATTATTAAAGAAGTATACCGTGGATTATATTGGCTTTAGCTATTACAGTTCTCGAGCTACGAGTACAGATCCAGAAGTATTAAAAGATAAAACAGGTGGAAACGTATTTGATTCGATTACCAATCCATACTTAGAAGCTTCTGAATGGGGCTGGACGATTGATCCGAAAGGTTTCCGCATTACAGCTAATCAACTATATGATCGCTATCAAAAACCGTTATTTGTTGTTGAAAATGGTTTAGGTGCGATGGATCAATTGGATGAAGATAACGAAATAAAAGATGATTACCGGATCGCTTATTTACGTGAGCATATCAAACAAATGGGGGAAGCACTGAAAGATGGTGTGGAAATCATTGGTTATACAAGTTGGGGGCCGATTGATATCGTAAGTGCTTCAACAGGTGAAATGAAGAAACGCTATGGCTATATTTATGTAGATCGTGATAATGAAGGAAAAGGAACGTTGAACAGAAGTAAGAAGAAAAGTTTTGATTGGTATAAGCAAGTAATTGGATCGAATGGAGAAAATGTAGAATAAGGAGGCAACATGATGACTAGTAAAACATATCAATTCCCAAAAAATTTCTTATGGGGTGGAGCAACTGCTGCTAATCAAATCGAAGGTGGCTTTCATGAAGGTAATAAAGGATTGAATATTGCAGATGTCCTACCAGGCGGGAAAGGCCGTTTAAATATATTAAAAGAACCAGGATTTAATTTTGAAATCGATAAAGATAAATATACGTATCCTAACCATGAAGCAATCGACTTTTATCATCGGTATAAGGAAGATATTGCGTTATTTGCAGAAATGGGTTTTAAAGTATTCCGTATGTCCATTGCATGGACACGAATTTTTCCAAAAGGCGATGAAAAAGAACCGAATGAAGAAGGCTTAGCTTTTTATGATCGGGTATTTGATGAATTACACAAGCACGGCATTGAACCAGTTGTAACTATTTCACATTATGAGATGCCATTAGATTTAGTGAAAAATTATGGTGGTTGGAGAAGTCGTGAGGTTGTTACATTCTTCGAGCGCTATGTACATGCTATCTTTAATCGTTATAAAGATAAAGTGAAATATTGGATGACCTTTAATGAGATCAATAGTGGTTTAGTGATGCCAATTATGGGGTTAGGTTTTTCCATTCAAAACGAAGAGGATAAATATACACCAACATTCCAAGCATTTCACCATCAATTTGTAGCAAGTAGTTTAGCAGTGAAAGCTTGTCATGAAATTATTCCAGATGCACAAATTGGGTGTATGATTATCTATGCTCCCGTTTACTCTTATGATTCAAATCCTGAAAATGTGATGTACGCCTTAGAAGAAGAGCGTCTGTTTAATTATTATTGTGCAGATGTTCAAATTCGCGGCGAATACCCAGCATTTATCAATCGCTACTTTAAAGAAAATAACATTGAATTAGATATGAAAGAAGGCGATTTAGAACTAATCAAAGAGCATACTGTCGATTATATTGGATTTAGTTATTACATGTCTCGCACCGAAAAATTAGATAAATCTGATCAAGCGAATGCCGATGGAAATATTATGTCAGGTGTTCGTAATCCATTCTTGAAGGCTAGTGACTGGGGTTGGGAAATCGATCCAACCGGTTTACGAATTGCTTTGAATCAATTATATGATCGTTACCGTGTACCCCTGTTTATTGTGGAAAATGGTTTAGGTGCATATGACAAAGTAGAAGAAGATGGTTCTGTTCAGGATGATTATCGCATTGAATACTTGCGTGACCACATTGCTGCCATGGGTGAAGCTATTGAAGACGGTGTAGATTTAATGGGTTACACTGCTTGGGGATGCATTGACTTAGTAAGTGCATCGACCGGTGAAATGTCTAAGCGTTATGGTTTTATTTATGTCGATAAAGATGATGAAGGTAGAGGCACATTAGATAGAAGTCGCAAAAAATCTTTCTATTGGTATAAAGACGTGATTGAAAGTAATGGAGGAAGATTATAAATGATTGGGAGGCACCCTTGTTTGATAGGGGTGTCTTTTGTTCTAAGAAAAGAAAGCATAAAATTTGTGCGGATGTCCTAGCTCCGATCGCCCAAAAACTAGGCGACTTCACGAATCGCACTTATACCCTTGGGTGAAAGTCATCATCGGTTCGTAACCTCACCTTGATTCCTTTATCTCAGTTGATTCTGAAGTCGCTATGTTTCTAAACGGGCGCTCTGCGCTTTTCTTAAGAATAGGAAAGTATAAAATTCTTAATTTTTCTAAATGTGTTACGGTGAGCTTAAATCAAGTCTATATTAAGACGAATTATACGTCTTTAAATGAAATACCTTTTACTTCCGAATACTTGATAACCTTTGATATAAATCGGATAGTTAAAGGTATTTTTAATAACTACTAAATGAATTATTACAATAACAAATTTGTTAATTATTAATAAATTTGTTATTTTATTATCATAAATATTGAGTATGATATATATTTATAGTAACCTAATGAATGAGTGCAGTTTATATGTTGCCTTAATGTAAGCGATTCATTAACTGTAATTACTAAATGGGGGTGTTTATAAATCATAATTAACAAAAATGTAAATTTTATATAACAACAGTGATGTTAAATTGTCTTAATGCGTTTAAATGAATTTATTCGACAACTCTACTAAAAGTGGATGTTGGAGTAATGCAAAGAGTGCCCTAACATCAAGGTAATAGCAATTTCGAAATATTTTAAGAAAAATGACCACGCTTACAAAAGGTGAGCGAAAGGAGAAGAGCAATAATGATACGTTTTATAAAAAGAATAGCAATGATTGGCCTTTTATTGTTGTTCGTCATACCGAGTACTGTGCTCGGTGAAGAGCAAACGAATACAGAAACTAAAGAATTTGACCGTGCTTCTGTTCATGACCCATCCATTATTAAAGCTAAAGATGGTACTTATTACGTGTTTGGTTCACATATAGCGGTTGCTAAATCAACGAATTTAAGTAACTGGAATTCTATAGTGGATCGAGAATACCAAACTCCTGAAAATAACCCTATCTATGGTGACTTATCTTCTAATCTAGCAGAGTCATTTAAATGGGCAGGGGAAGATGATGCTGATAGTTCAGGGGGCTATGCGGTATGGGCACCAGATATCTTCTGGAACAAAGACTATGTTTGGGAAGATGGTTCAACAGGTGCTTATATGCTATATTATAGTGTTTCCTCTACTTATATTCGCTCGGCTATCGGTATAGCAGTATCAAAAGATATCGAAGGTCCATTTGAGTATACCGACACTGTTATATATTCTGGTTTCACGAATTATGAAAGCTATGACAATAATAGTGATGTGAACAAACATTGGAAAAATACCAATATCTCTAACCTTATTGATGAGGGGACTATTGGTGAAGTCAATCCAGACTGGTTTACCGAAGAAGGTAACTTCAACAATGCGCTATATACCAATGCAATTGATGCGAATATTCTCTATGATGAGAATGGTGACCTATATATGACCTATGGTTCGTGGTCAGGTGGTACATTCATTTTAGAGTTGGATAAAGAAACTGGTACACCGATCTACCCTGGAGAAGATGGAGAAACTTCTGATGGTAGAATGATTGATCGATATTATGGTACGAAGATTGCTGGTGGATATGGAAGATCAGGTGAGGGAACGTATGCGGTTTATGATGAGGAGACCGATTATTATTACCTTTATATTACGTATGGTGGACTAGCTTCTGATGGCGGCTATCAAATGCGACAGTTTAGATCAAAAAACATTAAAGGTCCTTATGTAGATGCTGCAGGAAACGAAGCTGTTTTTCCTGAAAGCTTTAATTTAGGTGTAGGTAATTTCCCAGGGAATGATGATCATAAAGAAATAGGTAATAAAATGATGGGGAACTTCCTGTTTAAGAGAGACCTTGGTGAAGAAGGTTCAGGAATCGGTACTGGATATATGGCGCCAGGCCACAACTCTTATTTAATTGATGATGAACTTGGCAAAGAGTTTATTGTTACACATACACGCTTTCCTAAAGAAGGGGAAATGCATCAAGTTCGTGTACACCAAACATTTAAAAATAGTGACCAATGGCCAGTACCAACACCATATCACTATGCTGGCGAAGAAATAGAAGCGGTTTCAGAATCAGCTGTAACAGGGGACTATAAATATATAAATCATGGTAAGGAAATTACTGGTGAGTTAACAGAATCAACTTGGGTCAAATTAAATGAAGACCATACTGTTACAGGTGCTGTCACTGGTACATGGAAGCTATATGATAATTACAGAGTTGAATTGACAGTGGATGGCGCAACATACGATGGTGTGTTTCTTCGCCAATATGATCCTACATCTGACAAGTGGGTCATGACGTTTAGTGCAATGTCAAGTGAAGGTGTTGTGATCTGGGGAAGTCATGTAGAAAGTAAACCCGATCAAGAAGTGGTAGATGGTATTAAACAAGAATTAAATGAAAGCCTTCCAGAACAGGCGATTTCAGACATTACTTTACAGACATTGGCAACACAGGGAACGGAAATTACGTGGGAGTCTTCTCATCCAGAAGTTATATCAACGGAAGGAGTTGTTAATAGACCGACATTTGGTTCGGAAGATGCCAATGTAGAATTGACAGCAACGATCGCTTTAGGAGAGATTACCGAAACGCTAACGGTAACCGTAACAGTTCCAGCAGAGGAGCAAGGTGGTCTATCAGCCTTTTATGATTTTAGTGACGGATTGTCAGATCGCTCTGGTAATCAAGAAGATGCTACTGTTACTGGAAATCGTATTCATAATACCGGCGGCGAGATTACCTTTGCTGACGGTATCGTTGGACAGGCTGCCAAATTCGATGGCAAATCTGGATTGAAGTTGGCTGATGGTTTAATTGCTAGTGATCAATATTCTATTTCTCTATGGATGAAACCAGAAGAAATAACGGAATTTACTACAACATTTTTTGGTGCTAGAACGGAAAATAATTGGATCAGCCTTGTACCTAATGCACAAAACGTTACTAAGGTATGGTCCCATAACGGTGATGACTGGTATGATGCAACATCCGATTCCATTATTCCTACAGGAGAGTGGACACACTTCGCTTTTACTGTAAATGAAGGAGAAGCAAAAGTATATATTAATGGGGAAGAGAAATTCTCTGATACTAATTTCCCTGATGTCTTTACAACGGTAGATGCACAATTTAGTTTAGGTGTAAACTTTTGGGATACACCGTTTAAAGGTTTAATGGATGAGGTTCGCGTCTATGATGGAGTAGTACTTCCAGCAGAAGAAGTTCAGGCTCTTTATCAAAGTCCTGATGGTTTAACAGCACATTATCGCTTTGAAGATAATTTAGAAGATGCAACAGGTAATACCGGTGCTGGAACGATAACGGGTAATTCCATTAATAATACAGGTGGAGAAATTTCCTATCAGCAAGGTATAGATGGACAAGCGGCTGTATTTAATGGTGAATCAGGTGTTCTTTTACCGAATGGATTAATTGCAAGCAATAATTATTCTGTATCTGTGTGGCTAAATCCAATAGAAATAACGCAGTATACCACAACATTCTTTGGTAGTAGAGATCAAAATAATTGGATCAGCCTTGTACCGTCTGGACCAGGGGCTGGAAATACCATGCTTTGGTCAGGAAGCGAAACGTGGTATGATGCCACTTCCGAATCACAAATACCAACCAATCAATGGACACATGTAGCTTTTACGGTCGATAATGGCGAAATTACGGTCTATGTAAATGGTGAAGAGGCCTTTACGGGCACAGACTTCCCAGATATATTTACAACTACAGATGGTGTCTTTGGACTAGGTGTAAACTATTGGGATACGCCATATAATGGGTTGATGGATGATTTACAGATCTACGGTAATAAGGTACTTACGGCTAGTGAAGTAAATGATTACTACACTAGTGTTAAAGCTCCAGGAACAGATGGAGATGATGATTCATCAGATCATGAAGACGAAAATGAAGAAGATGGTTCATCAGAAGACGAGGGACAAGAAGTTGAAGACAAAGTTGTTAGTAATGTAGATGAATTAGAGAAAGTTAATAATGTTTATCAAACAAATGTAGACACTAAGAAAACCATTATCAAAAAAGAAGTGATTGATCAGTTAGAGGAAACAGCTTTTATTGCCTTACAAAAGGATAACGTTCAAGTGAAAATTCCGGTATCGATTCTCAAAGGTAAAGAGGATATTGTATTTGAATTAGGAGAGGTATCGGAAACAATTAAGTCGAAACATACAAATGCAGTAAGTGAGTTGTATGATTTCACTTTAACGTCTGGTGGTAAAGAGATCAGCTTTGATTCACCTGTAACATTAACATTTAAAGTGGACGTAGAAAAAGTTACAAATTGGGATAATTTAAGAGTTATCTATGTTGATGATAACGGCGAACAAAAGGAGCAAATCATACCAGGAAGTGTCGATAGTTCAACGGGTGAAGTAACAGCAGATGTAGCTCACTTCAGTATCTATGGTGTATTTGAAATAGCGGATGATGGAACAAGTGGTGATGATCCATCAGACAATGAAGATGGTACAGGAGACGATGGTTCATCAGAAAATGACGGTGAATCAGGTGATGAAAGTACATCAGGCAATGATGATCAAGCAGAAGGCGATGGAGAAGCCTTACCAGACACGGCTACAAATCAATATAATTGGTTGGCGTTAGGGCTATTATTAATGGCCATCGGTGTAGGTTTGTTCTTAACGGTAAGAGAAAGAAAAAATACTGCTAATTAAAGGTATGGTGTTTGAACCCCTTGGCCAAGGAGCCAGGGGGTTTTTTTGTTCAGGCAGAACATGTCTGAAAATTTCAAATGAAACTTGACAATTCAAAAATGATATTGTATGCTGGTGACAGTCACTAATGACTGACATTAATTTGAGAGGTCGAGGGTCAAATGAATTCTAATAGAAAACAGGACACTGCTGATAAAATTATGACGGCTGCTATAGATCTTATGGCAGAAAGAGGCTACAACGGCGTTACGACTGAAGAAATAGCAACAAAAGCTGGTTTTAGTGAAAAAACGTTGTTTAGACACTTTAAAAGCAAACAAAATTTGTTAGAATCAGCTTTTCATCGTTATCATTATGCAGAAGAGATGAAAGATCTCTTTGACAAGAAAATAACATGGGATCTCCATACAGACTTGATGATGATTAGCCGAAACTACCACCGAATCATGCATCAGAATCGAAAACTTATCCAAATTAGTGGAAGAGAGCGTGAGAATCTTCCTGGTTTTCAGGAATCTACTCACAAACACCCGCAACAGTTAAAAGAGTTCTTAACCGATTACTTTGAAGAAATGTACAATAAGGGAAAAATCATACAAACAGATCCCGAAAGACAGGCAGTCGTCTTCCTGTATATGCATTATGGTGCAGCCACGGGGAGAATCAACAATGATCCCATTCTTGAAGCTTTTTCGATTGAAGACTTTATTGAAGAAAGTATTTCGATATTTACTAGGGCTTTAACCCCCTAGTTATTTTTTAAAGACTTAATGTCAGTCAGTGGTGACTGTCAAAAAAGTGAGGGATTATTACAAAGTTATTATCTGGAAAGGAGAAATAAAAAATGGTGAACGAGGTAAAGCAACAAACTGGAGAAAAATTAATGCGTATTTTGATGTTCACGCTTGTCCTGTCCGTCATGAGTGCAACGGTATTTAATATCGTGCTGCCAGATATCGCCGAGGATCTTGACCTTTCTTTTGCCCAAGTGAGCTGGGTTTCGTCAGCCTATATGCTGATTTATGGAATCGGAGCGGTCATCTATGGGAAGTTGGCCGATAATTGCAAGCCTAAAAATTTATTAACGTTTGGCCTGATCTTTTTTTCACTTGGTTCAATAGTTGGCCTAATCGCTCAAGTATATTGGATGGTGCTTCTTGGTCGAATCTTACAGGCTGTGGGGGCTTCAGTCATTCCGGCAATGGCTATGATCATCCCCACCCGATATTTTCCGCCTGAGAGACGCGGTCGCGCTTTGGGTATGGTCGCAGTTGGATTGGCGCTTGGAAGAGTATTGGGTCCTATTGTTCCTGTTTTAATTGTCAGCATTGCTAATTGGCGATGGTTGTTCTGCCTACCGCTTTTTACGCTGTTCCTATTGCCGTTTTACCGTAAATATTTGGAGGACGAACAAAGGCGTAGAAGCAAAGTGGATTGGATTGGCGGTGGGCTGTTTGCCGGGGCAATCGCACTATTGCTCTTGACTGTTACGAAAGGAGAATGGATGCTTGCCATTGGCTGCCTGACTTTGTTCGTCTTGTTCATGGTACGCATTCGTTCTGCAGCAGAACCATTTTTTCAAGCTCGTTTGTTCCAAAACAAACGTTACGCTCTTGGGCTGGTGATCACTTTTCTTGTCAGTGGGAGCAGTTTCTCCTTTGTTTATCTTAGTCCGTTGTTGTTATCCGACGTCAATCATTTGGACCCACAACTGATTGGCATGGTGATGGTTCCAGCAGCCGTCATTGCTGCTATTCTCGGGAAAAAAGGTGGTGAATTAGCAGATGTGAAAGGAAATCCATTCTTATTCTACTTATCATCCGTGTTAATGTTCATCGCCTTTCTTTTATTATCTTCCTTTGTAGGAAGTTCGCCGGTTATTATCGCTGTCTTTTTAACCATTGGTGATGTCGGAGCAGCGTTTATACTCATTACACTGTCGAACACGATTTCCCAAACATTACCGAATGAACAGATTGGGGTTGGCATGGGTATTTTCTCCATGTTGAACTTTATGGCAGGAAGCGTAGCAGGAGCCGTTTATGGAAAGGTAGTTGATCTAGGGGCTGTTGTGAACTGGAATCCCGCAAATTTGTTCTCGGCCGGATTTGTTTACAGTAATATTTACCTCTTCCTTGCTCTTTTGCTTGTAAGTATTATATTGCTTTACTATTTCCAGCTTCAGAAAGCATCAAGCAAGCATTTTTAAATGACTTATAAACCAAGTAGGACTGAGCAGAACCCATAATATGATTCATTGAAAGTGGGAAACAGCCGCTAAGTGGTAGCAACGATAACTTAAATAATCTGAGGAGGATTAAAAAATGGTGACAATAGATGAAAACCGATTTTTTACAGTGATGGTTGAGTTTGATGTTGAACCACAATTCCAACAGGTATTGATTGATGGAATTACTGATCAAGTCGAACAATACTTTCCCCATCTTACTGGATTTGTTTCCGCGAGTTTTCATGCGAGTGATGATGGGCGAAAGGTGGTGAACTATGGTCAATGGCTGTCAAAAGAATCCTGGATGAGAAGCTCTTCAGCAACGGGTTTTGACATCGCAAAAGAGTCAATCGCTGAAGTTATTAAGCGCTGTGGGGCAAGAACTGCGAAGGTTGATTTCTTTCAAGTTGCACGAGTGATCGAAAGCTCGTAAAGAGGTATTTTGTTTTAGCGCTAAAAAACTGTTTGAATGAAGATATCCAAATATTTGAGTTTACTTGAGGGGTATACTCCCCATGATTCCACAATTTTTAATAGGAGGAATGTAACATGAGTAAGATAGCCATTATTATTGGAAGTACACGTCCGGGTCGCAACGGCAAGACTGTTGCCCATTGGGTATATGAGATAGCTAATCAACGTAGTGATGCTGAATTCGAAATCGTGGACATTGCAGACTACGATTTGCCACTGCTTGATGAACCGAAGGGAGCAGCATCAGGTGAGTATACGAAACCACATACTAAGGCCTGGTCCAAAAAAATAGATGCTTTTGATGGTTTTATTTTCGTCACGCCAGAGTATAATCACGCAACGTCACCTGCCCTTAAGAATGCTATTGATTTCTTGTATAAGGAATGGAATAATAAAGCGGCCGGTTTTGTCGGATACGGGGCTGCCGGGGCTACGACTGCAGTTGAAAATCTTAGGATGATTATGGCTGAATTGGAAGTTGCCGACGTACGTGCTCAGGTTCGACTTTCTCTCTTCACCGATTTTGAGAATTTCAGCGAGTTGAAGCCGGCTGCATTCCAAGAAAAATCAGTTCATGCCATGCTTGATCAGGTCATCAATTGGAGTAGTGCATTGAGCGTTCTTCGGTGAACCTAAACAATCATTATTAATGTGGCCACATTCTTTGTATGAGGATGTGGTTCTTTACATAGTTCACAAATAGACAAGGAATTTTGAATAGAATATTATTCAAGAAAAAGGTACAAGTCGAGAATAGGATATGCTCCCACTTTTCATAGGTTTTGATTATTTATAATAATGATTGATCATTTTAAAGGAAATATGATTATAATCAATTTTGATAAAATTATATTAGTACTATGGATTCTTTACATTCAACAATCAGCCAGTTTTGTAGAATAAGAAATTTGTATAACAGCGATCTGTTTAGATCAGGTGAGATGTATTAATAACTTTTTGAATTAAAAGGGAAGTTTCATTAAGGCCACAACAAACGATGTACCCAATAATCATCTTTACGCTGATATTGTACCCTGATATGTTTCCGTTCTGGATCCCCTTGCCAGAATTCCACTTCTTCTGCATAGACTGCGTATAACTTCCAGGTAGGGCTTATAATATCGGGTACTTCTTTTACTAATTCCTTTGTTTTTAATAAAGCTTCATCTAAATTCTCACGTTGCATCATTTCCTTACTCTGGTGTCCAATTAAAGCCATTGCCCTTGCTCCACTCGACCTTTTCAAGAAATCATTTGAGCTTGTCTCTGATGGCATTTCAGTGGCTACTCCACGTATCCGAACCTGTCTGCCGATTTCTGACCAATAAAATGTTAAAGCAACTTTTGGGTTAAAATTCAGTTGTTCTCCTTTTCTACTTGTGGTCGATGTTGCAAAGTACCATCCATTGTTTATTACATCTTTTAGAATTAATACTCTGGCGTCTGGAGCACCTGCCTTGTCAACAGTGGATAAAGTCATTGCATGAGGTTCATGAATACCTTTCTCAATCGCAACATATAACCATTCCATGAACAAATCTGACGGGTATTCCGGTAAATCTTTTATATGAAAATCCGGAAAAGGACCGGCTAATGATTTTAAGTTTCTTAATAAATCCTTTGTTTGTTTCATGATTCTGCTCCTTTCTTTATGAATATGAATAGTAGCCTCTTATATTAATATAAAGGAGATTATTTAATAAATCTAATATATAATTATACTTAAATTATAAATAATATTTATGATAGGAGGCGGAACGTTGAATCTTCATGCATTACGAATTTTTACACAAATAGCAAAGCATGGGAGCGTTACGCGCGCAGCAGAAAGTCTCTTAGTTAGCCAGCCTGCTGTGACAATACAACTCCGTAAATTAGAACAAGAAATGGGAATGAAGTTGGTTACTTCTGAAGGACGCTCCATACAATTGACAGAGGCGGGTGAGTTACTTGCCACTCATTCAAAACGTCTCTTTGCACTCGAAGCCGAAATCGAAACAAAGATGAATGATTTTTTAACAGGGAAACGTGGAAGTTTACGTATATGTTCAACTCAACTACCTGCGAGTACAGTAGTACCACATTGGATTGTAAAGTTTAAGCAAAAATACCCTTTGGTAGATGTTCAACTTTATAAAGGAAACACTGATTGGACCTTTCAACAGCTGCTAGACTATTCGGTACATGTAGCTTTCGTTTATAGCGAACAGCAGGGAGAAAGTGTTGAATCACACACGCTTCTTGACGATGAGCTTATTTTTATTGTCCACGAAGATCATCGATTAGCTGGACTAGAAGTTTCACTCGAGGAGCTTTTGAGAGAACCGTTTATCTTACGTGAAAAAGGAAGTGCCACAAGAAGAAATGTGATGAAATTATGTGAAGTAGCTAATCTCAAGGAGCCGGAATCCGTCCTTCAAATCGAGGGGATGAGAGAGTCTATTGAAGCTGTAAAAGCAGGCTACGGTGTTGCACTAGTTTCTGCACTTGCAGTGAAGAATGACCTGCATAACGATAGGCTTGCCAGAGTTTTTGTCAAAGATGTATTTATTAAGCATCCGATAAGACTTTGTACGAGGAGTAATGAAGAACATTTAACGACCACAGCCAACTTTATTTCACTAATAAAAGATGAGTTAGAAAACCCCTAGCTGAAACAGAATCATCAATATTATTTATTAATAGCATAAAAATATATATTATTTTTATACTGAAAAAGCCTTTATACTATTCCTAACACATATCATAGAGGTGAATATTAAATGAAGGCTCTAATCATGTCTGATTTACATTTAGATATTAATGAACAATTATTAGGAAGAAGTGTAACTTCGGAATTTATTAACTGGTTGAATAAAAAGTCCTGTGATGTGATTTTCATTGCCGGTGATTTGGCAGGTGATGCGTTAGACGCAATCCAACTTGTTGAAAGAATTCAAAATGAAACTAACAAGAAGGTATACTTTGTAGCTGGAAACCACGATGTGTGGGTACCTAAGGATAATAAGGAGAACTCTTGGAACAGCTATGATTTAATGTATAATCACCCATGTTATCTTAATAAACCTATACAAATTGGAAGGCATACCGTAATTGGCGACATGGGATGGTACGATTATTCATTTGGATTAGAACATTTTCCACCCATCAAATTTAAAGAAGAGAAAAAACAAGTTTGGAAGGATGCTCTCTATGCACGATGGGAAATGGATGATGAAGGAGTTTTAAACAAAATGATAAACAATTGGCGACTTCGTCTGGATGAGCATAAAGATAATCCTGTGATGTTTATCAATCATTTCGTTCCATACAAAGAATTCCTAACATGGCACACTGATGACGATAAAATGAATTTTTGTCAAGCTTATATGGGCAGTAATCAAATTGGCGAGTTGGTAGATCGATATCAAAATGTTGCCTATGTTGTTTTTGGGCACACACATAAACGCCACGGTGTCGTTGATCATCATGGAAAGAGGGTTATATGTCAACCATTTGGGTATGTAAACGACTGGTTAGGAAACAACTTCGTTGAGGAATTGGATAAAGCATCTGTCATGATCGATCTATAATGAGAACAGATGTGGAAAAGCCAGTGTTTGATGAAAGAAGAAGGACTGAGAATTCTACCCGATATGCGACCTGAATCTTTGAAACTCATCTGAAAGAAGATGATCAATTATATCAGAACTTCATTAATTTTCCTGAACTATACAGGAGGATTAGAATTGATACAATGCAAAGTTATAGAAATGAAATGGGTATTTTAATAAAGGTTGGATAAGTTTATTGAAAATACAAGAAAAAATAGAATGTATGGTCAGTGGAATGATAATGGCCGCTTAATTAATTATTGAGGAGAGGAAATGAGAATTGAAATTAGAACGTTTGATATCCATCATATTCAAGCTCCTAAATAATGAAATTTTGTCAGCTTCTAGTTTAGCTGATGAATTTCAAGTATCATCGCGGACAATTTATAGAGACATCGAAGCTATTTGTGCGGCTGGAATACCAATCGTTTCTTACCAAGGTACTAACGGAGGTTTCGGTATAATAGAAGGATACAAATTTGATAAAAGCTTAATAGGTTCTGATGACATATTGAATCTAATCACAGTATTAAGTAGTTTATTGAGTATTTTTGAAGATAAGGAAATTGAACATACTATAGATAGATTAAAAATACTTGATTCAAATAGCAACAATAAGACTTTATTGGTTGACTTGGAAAGCCATAGAACAGAACCAAATTCATTAATGAATCTGAGAAAAGCTATACATGAACAAAGGGTAATCCTCTTTGATTATGTAAGTAATAAAAATGAATTTACATCACGTGAATTAGAACCTATTCACCTTCATTATAAGTTCCGTAACTGGTATTTATATGGTTATTGCAGAGAACGTCAGAATTATAGAGAATTTAGAGTTTCACGTATGATGAGTATAACTCTGACACAAGAAAAATTTCTACAGAATCACGAAATTAAAGGTGGTTCATCTTATTCAGACTGTAAGCTAGAAGGGTTTGAAGATGTAGTAATCTGGGCTAATCCAAATTCCTTAGCAGAAGTATTAGACCAATTCCAGAATTCTTCAAAAGTTATTAACAGTGATGGAAGTATGACATTTACAATTTCTGTTTATCAACCTCTACATGCAGGATGGCTAAAATCAATTCTTTTAAGCTTTGGTAGTGGGGCTAAAATTATAAAACCTGTAGAACTGCAATCAATGTTAATAGATGAGGCAAAAAAAATAATTAAAGTTTATGAAGATGTATGACAAGATGTTGTCATATATCTTTTTTTATAATACAAATATCAACTTAAAAAAATAAGAAGTTAAGGAGTAGATGTAAAATGAATCATGCAAGAAATATGTATGAGTACCATATTTGGGCTAATAAGGTGTTACTAGAAAGAATAAAAGAATTACCAAGCAATGTCCTTTATGAAGAGGTTAGTAGTTCGTATCCAACTATTGCTAAAACGTTTAGTCACATCTATGTGGTAGATGTGACGTGGTTACAAGTACTTAAAGGAATTGAGATGCAAGAAGCATTGGAAGCTTCTATGGTTTTCTTAGAAAAGACTAATGTATATTCTGTAGATGAATTTGTTAAGTCTTATGGAGAACTAGCTTCACAGTATGAAGAATGGATGAATAGCCAAAATGATTTGGAACAAAAAATTAATTTGAATAATCCTTGGACAGGAGCTAGAGAAACAGCTTACTCAGAAATTTTATTTCATGTTGCTAATCATGGTACTTATCATAGAGGTAACATAACAACTATGTTAAGACAACAGGGGTACACTTCGACAATGAATGACCTCGCTTTATATTGGTATCAGAGTTAGGTCAAATAGTACTTGCAAATTATGATAGCTGATATCTGCGAATACAATGAAATAGTCAAATCTGATTTTTAAAATAAATGATCTTTAATCAAATTAACTGAGCTATAGAGTAACAAGCCAAACCTAAAAAGTCGATCCTGTAGCGTACAGGAATTCGACTTTTTTATGTTGAAATTCGCTTAGCGTGCAAAATTCCGTAATGTTCGGTACTTCAGTTAAAAGCTCCGAATGTATTAGAATTTAAAAGCCCTCTCACTATGTTCCAACCTTCGATATATAAGCGCAAGCAACATGGCAGGTATCGTACAAATAATCATTCCAATAAACGATAACCTCGGCTCGATCTCGTATAAATAGCCTCCCAAAATAGTGAATACAGCAGTGCTCCAGCTAAGTGCCAATGCAGAATAAACACCTTGTGCTTTTGGTATCTGTAGATGTGGAATGTTTTTGATTAAGTACTTCATAAAAGCATAATGTGCCATTGCAAACGATAATGCATGCAACGTTTGGGCTATACAGAAAATAATCACATTAGGAAAGGTAAAAACTAATATCCAACGAACAGATGAACCGATTGCTGCGATTGTCAGTAACGATCCAATTGAAAATTTATCAAACTTTTTATCTGCAATGGAGAAGAAGATGATTTCTGCAATTACGGCAATGTTAATAATAAAACCAATCAGGTATGTTGGTGCCTGGATTTCTTGTAAGAATATATAGCCGTAATTGTAATACGTAGCATGTGCCGCTTGTAATAGAATGACAATAATCAGTACCAAGCTGAAGTGTTTGATACGGAATAATTGTAATATTCCTATGTTTTTTGTTTGGTCTACTGGTGGCTTTTTCGATAAAATAGCAGGTGTTTGCATAAAATCAAGACTTACAAATCCGATTACACCGAGTAGTAGTGCCCATAAAATGATTTCATCCCCCAACCATCCTGTAAAAATGGTTAAAACCATGCCGACAGAGACAAAACCAATCGAACCCCATTGCCTGCTTCGTCCATAATGTTGTAATTGTTTACTTTGCACAAGAACACCAGCGACACTATCCAACGCAGGCATTAAAGTTGGATAGAATAGGTGTAAGGCGATTGTTGCGATTAGTAAACTAGCAAACGAATTTGCTGGTATGTAACAGACAATAGCAACTAATGTACCAACTCCCATTATCTTTAATAATATTTTACTGCTAACTTTCCCTGATAAATATGGAAAACCAAATAATGTAGAAAGTCCTCTTGCTATTAATCCTAAGCTCATGATCAAACTAGCTTCAGAGACCGATATCCCTTTTGTTTGAATCATCCAGCCTGACCAATAAGGTAGAAAAATCCCCCATGTTAAAAAGAAACTAAAAAAATGTATACTCATCCATCGTTGTGTGTTCACGTATGTATCCTCCTCATTGATTGCATGATATCATGGAGGAAGAGACAAATAATATGAGAAATCTCACATTCTGAGGTGAACGGATGGAAATTTATAAAGGTAAGGAAAAGCAGATTTATTTGGAAAAGAACTCTATTGCTCATTTATTTTCCTTTCCAGTCGAGGATCGTATTGAAGTACATGAATATCAACGTAATGATTGGATAATTCAAGAAGGCATGATACCCGATTTTTTATTTTATGTTATTAAGGGAAAAGCAAAGATTTACATAACCCATCAAAATGGGAAAGTGTCCTTAATTAATTTTATCAATGCCCATGAATATATTGGTGAAATGGAATTATTACATGATGTCTATTATACAAAAGGTATTCAAGCTTCAACGAAGACGATTTGTTTTGCTCTTCCTATTCATTACTATCGCAAACAAATGCTAGAAGATGCGAAATTTCTACGTGAATTAACCAAATTTTTAAGTGTGAAAGCAACAGAGATGGCGGCTAAGTATACGCAAAGCTTAGCATTCCCACTGGAAAATAGGCTAGCAGATTTTATTTTGCAAACGGCCGATGAAGGGATATATAAGGAGAGCCATGTTACAGTCTGTGATTATTTAGGTGTATCTTATAGGCACTTGTTGCATGTGCTTGCCCAATTCTGTGAAAAAGGATACTTACTAAAGGAAGGGCGGAACTATCAAATTAAGCAGTATAGTTTTTTGTATGAACTGGCTGAGGTTTTGAAGAATTAGAGAACAGTATGATGTGTAGACCAGTTTTCAGCTGAAATAGTGTTAGCCTTAAAATTGTTTGACCTCTTTTAAAGAAACGGGCGCAAATCTAAAATAGGATATGTGCCCATTAGAAACTCTATGTTAACATTTTGGTCTTATATTTAGATAATTATCTGCCGAATTGTTAGTAATTGATACACTTTTTCCTTGCTCGGTTACCATCCCATTTATTTAGAAGGTATTAAACCTTCAATGAAAAGGGTAAGTCTTATTTTTTATTCTGCCTCTTATCCAAAATAGATCGCAGCTCTTTAATATCATCTTCGGACAAGTCCTCATCCTGAATAAATTGAACGAGCATCGATTTTAAGGTCCCGTCATAGAAGCGTTTCACAAAAGACTTTGTTTTGGCGCGCTGGCATTCGTTTTGAGAAAATAGCGGATAGAATGTATAGACGCGCTGATCCTTGTTAACACCGATGACTTCTTTGTTAGTGAGTCGATCCAACAGGGTACGTACGGTTTTCGGCTTCCAATTCGTTTCTGCCGGCAAGGATGAAATGATTTCATTGGCTGTTCGCGGTGCTTTTTGCCAAAGCACTTTCAATACTTCCCATTCCGATTCTGAAATAGTGGGTATTTTATTCGTCACGTGAATCCCTGCCTTTACGTATTTAATAAATGTTTTTGTCTTCCAAAATGGATTTTGTAATGTCAGCAGCTATACTGCCTTTAGCGTGATGGTCGCTTTCGATGTTGGTTGCAAAGAAATAGGTGGTGTTTTTCGCCTCAACATATCCTATGAACCAGCCATTTACATATTTATCGTTGATCGTTCCTGTACCGGTTTTGCCATATAGTGTAACATTTTCTTTCGTCTCTAGCTTTATGGTATCTTTTATTAATTCAACGTTCCTCTCATCAAATCCAAATTGGTTGGTATAAAAGTCTTTGAGTGTCTGCACCTGTTCAATCGGTGAGATTTTTAAAGAGGATTCTAGCCAATAGTCGTCTATTCCACCAGACACATTTTGATTTCCGTAATTTATTTGTTGAAAATATGCTTGGATATTTTCTTTCCGTAACTTTTTGTCTAGCTTTTGAAAGTACCAATTCACGGAGTTTTCCATTGCGGAAAATAAATTTTGACTTTGGTTCCAGGCATCGTGTGGATATGTTTTCCCATTCCACTCCATGGAGGTATGATGTCGTGTAATCACACCAGAGTCTAAAGCGAATAACGCACTGTAAATTTTATACGTGGAATTCGGTGAAACCCGTAACACGCTTTTGTCTTTATTATAGATAAGATATTGCGCTTTCTGCAAATCATAGAGCACAAAGCTACCATCATATCCATTGAAAAATGTGCCTAAATCCTCATACACGGTCTGTTTATAATCAAAATTGATTCGATCCTCACCATAAGAAATTGCAGAGATAACGGGTACCTGACTTATGACAATCCCCGCCAGCAGTATGAAAATTATGATGCTTTTCAGTTTTAAAAGCTTTGATTCTGTTGTGAAGGTTGCAATTCTTTCAATTCTTTTTCTTATTTGCTTTTTGGAACTAGCAAGCTGGTTAGCCATTGCGAACTGGCTTTGAAAAGAGGGCTTATCAGCAAACTTAATGATTGTGTTTCCATATGCTGTATAATGGTTTTGATCGAGCCTTTTTAAGACGGCACTATCACAGGCTATTTCCCGGTCTAATCGCATTTCCCTGAAGGCAATCCAAATCAATGGGTTATACCAGTACAAAATCTGGAACAGGACAACCAAGTAATTCGTAGCAAGATCTTTATATTTAAAGTGATTTAATTCATGCAACAAAATGTATTTCAGTTCATCCTTGGACAGCCATTCTTCAGCATGACGTGGCAGAATAATGCAGGTTTTAAAAATACCGAACGTAAGTGGCGACTTAATAAGCGGTGAATTCACCAACACAAGCTTCTGCGAAATGTGGAGGCTTTGTTTGCACTGTTCGAATAACGTTTGAATCTCTTGATTTTCTACAATGCTTGTGGACTTTTTTATTCGCCATAGTTGAATCCATGCGTTAACGGTTAAAGCGATCATCACTAGCATACCCGTAATCCATATAATTGTTATGAAATGGTTTAAAAGTGTCAGGTCAAACCGGTTAACAGAGATTGAGAAATCTTGCATCCAATTTCTTCCGCTTTCTGTTACGAGATTTTCAGTAGTGGGATTGGACGATGACGCAATGCTCTTTTGATTCCCACTCCACGTGAACTTTGTCCCGAAATCCAATAAATGGATTGGAAGTAAGGGAAGTGTTAATGCAATCAGTAAAATAAACCATAAATTATATTGCCATTTGGATGATAATTGGTTTTTGAAAATCTTTCGGATCAGCATGATAATGATGACTACGAAAGAAGAGATAAACATGTTTAAAGCTAGGTGGAGGGCAGACATCTTACTTCATCTCCTTAACCGAGAAGTTATTTACTTAAAGTATCTCAATTTTACCACTAGGTCAATAGCTGCTTGAATGATGAGTTTACATGAGCAGTGATAGATGAGGTAAAATTCATTGGTATGTAAACTATTTGGGGCATGTATCAAAGTGAAACGATGTTGTTAGCAAATACGATAGAAAAGTCTGTAGATGGATACTTTTGAGCCCAAACAGAAAGTGTCTGAATGAAGCAAAGTCTAAGTTCTACACTCATACAAACAAATCTGGTCATTAGAAAAAGCTAAACAAAATCGATGAAAGAGAGTCACACATGCCAGTTTTGACAGACATGTGTGCTTTCAGCTTCTCTTATTTTAAAGCGTTTAGTGTGATTTCAGCAGCCTTTGCAACCAACTCATTGTTATATTCTGCATCCTCTGTATCATGCCGGGACATAACTGCAATGACGATTGGTTCTCTGTTTGGTGGCCATACAACGGCAATGTCATTTCTTGTACCGTAACTCCCTGCTCCGCTTTTGTCTCCAACGATCCATCCTTCAGGTTGGCCTGCGCGTATAAGTGCATCCCCTGTTGCATTTCCTTTCATCCAATCGATAAGCAAATCACGCTTATCACTTGGAAGAAAATCACCAAGTGCGACTTTTTTCAGGTTGGTAGCCAAAGCTCTCGGTGTACTGGTATCACTTTTGCTCCCCGGTGTAAATTCATTCAATTCGGTTTCATATCGTTCGGACTCGGTAACGTCATCACCGATGTCTCGTAAGACTTGCTCAAACTTATCAGGACCTCCGAGTGCCTCTAGTAATAGATTTCCAGCGGTGTTGTCACTTGTTCGAATAGCCGCTTCGCTAATTTCTAACAGTGTCATTCCGGTATCCACGTGTTTCTCGGTAACCGGAGAATAAGTAACCAAATCATCCTTACTGTACGTAACGACTTTTTCAAGATCTTTGATTTCCTTTTGCTTAAGCAGGATTGCTGCTGCTAGTAATTTGAAAGTGGATGAATATGCGAAACGCTCATCCGCATTGTATTCAACGGTTCGGTTCCTACCTGTATCGATAGCATAGACGCCAAGTCGGGCGTCAAATTCATTCTCTACCTGGGCAAACTCTTCATCTTTATTGATGGTTTGCTCGGTATCGGTTTTCTTTCCAGATGATGTATCGGCTTTATTGTCTGCATTTGTGCATGCGGTAAGTGTTGGTAGAGCCAGCAATGCTATGTAAAATATAAACTTAAGCATGCTGGAATTGTATGAACTTATGGTTCCCATATAATACCTTCTTTCTATATAGAATAAATTTCTTATCTGTCTTCTCCTATTCTAATCTTTTCTTGTCAGCATATATTCCCCCTTTTTTATTTATTAGATTACATCTGTAATACAATATTACATTTGTAATCAACGAAAAGCAACCTTAAAATTATTTAAAGAAATTGAAAACAATGCTTGAGGTTTTTTCCAGATTGTGTTTCAAAGTGCTTGATACTACTTATATTCATTTAACTGCCCCATCATAATAGGCACTCGTAATAGATACATCTATACCTTTATTGCTAAATTTCTATTTTTCTGCCGAAAATCACAAAAAGTCTATGTTTATTGTAAATACATGCAGTATGAAACCATTTATAATCTACTTATCCCTCAATTATAAAATGAAAGCGCTATGATTACGGAGGGGGAAAAGGGAGTTTTTTTATGAAGAAAAACATATGGCTATGTATTGCCATCTTACTCGTTTTAACCTTTGCCACCCTTCAGGCCGTAAACAGCATAGTAGCCGACAGGGTAGATAAAGGTGAGGTCAAGAGTTTAGATGCGAAAGGTTTGGAAAAAATAGTAAACCAGGCAGGTTCTAACCAAGTGGGGAAATCAACAGGCGTCAAAGCACCTCCATTTACACTGAAATCACTTAATGATTCAGCTTATATTTCAATTGGAGGAAAAGGAGCAAAACCTGTCGTCTTGAATTTTTGGGCAAGCTGGTGTGATGCCTGCTCGGTCGAAGCTTTGGAGCTTAGGAAGCTCTATGAGCAGTATAAAAATCAAATCGATTTCTATGGAATTAATGTGACAACGGAAGAACAGCCTGAAAATATTAAGGCTTTTATTAAGAAAAACGACATTCCATACCCAATTTTGCTTGATGAGCATAAGCACGCAGCTGATCTTTACGAACTCCATACGCTGCCTACCATGTTCTTAATCGATAAAGAAGGCTATATTGTCGATACGTTTCATTTGGTGGACCCGGTTGAGCTGGGTGAGAAGATTGCTCGACTTGCTGAGCAGTAATTTAGATAAGTATTTTTATAGAAATTAATTTTTGAAAAGAGGTGATGGATCGTAGGAAAATTCTGTAAGAGTAATAGTGTTTATTTGAATAACAAATAATGAGAGGTGAATTCATTGAAAGGTAAAGTAACGATTGTTCAGTTTCTTATACTGACTTTATTTGTATCGATTGTTTTTCCGTTTTCAGCTCAAGGAGCAGAGCATAAAGAAATACACGATTATTTCTCAGACCATTTCGATAAAACAATAATCAATGATAAATGGAATGTGGTTGAAGGCCCGTGGTCAATTGAT
This sequence comes from Gracilibacillus sp. D59, assembly GCF_052246695.1. NCBI lineage: Bacteria > Bacillati > Bacillota > Bacilli > Caryophanales > Bacillaceae > Gracilibacillus > Gracilibacillus sp. D59. Next base: position 178,994 of record NZ_JBQQCK010000002.1, read on the forward strand.
TCAGGAAAGTTGACTGTAAGTAAAGGAGCTGGATTTAAAGCTATCGCAAATAACACAACTGTTAAAGACTTTTCTTTGGAAACTGATATCAGCCTCGCAGACCAGAATGGTGATGCAGGGGTATTATTTCGGGTTAATAGCGCTGTACCAGGTACTGACAATGTCAAAGGCTATTACGCTGGGGTGACAGCTAATGGAACCGGGTCTGTGTTTCTAGGGCGTATGGACAACAACTGGAACGAATTGAAACGGTCTGCTGTTACAATTAAGCCCAATACTACCTATCATTTAAAGGTGACTGCTGTTGGCGACAAAATTCAAGTCTATTTGAATAAAGACTTAGTGCTTGAACAAACTGATAGCACTTATACAGAAGGGAACATCGGAGTTAGAATTTACAATTCCCAGCCCACTTATGATAACTTCATGGCTAGTACCATGGATGGCACCAGCTTATTCTTGGATAAGTTCGACATTGCTCCAGAGCAGACTATCGACACATGGAATATCGTTGATGGTAGTTGGGGATTAGTGTCAGGTTCCCTAAAGGTCAATAAGGGTGAGAGCCATAAAATTCTCGCTAAGGATATGCATTTCGATGACCTGACTTTGGAAGCTAATGTAAGACTGTCTGCGGATACGGGAAATGGAGACGCAGGTCTTCTATTCGGAATAAAGAATGGTTCCCCACCGGAAAAAGACAATGTACGCGGCTTTTATGCTGCAATAAGCGGCGATGGCAAAGTAACTCTTAATCAAATGAAAAATAACAAGCGGCAGGTCCTGAAAACATCGAAAGTGTTTGATAGTATCGATCCGAATAAGTTTTATCATCTGAAAGTCGTAACTAGCCAAAATACTATTAAGGTCTACGTAAATAATACACGTACTCCAGTCATCGAATATAGTGATAAAAGCCGAGTTCATAACGTTAAAGGTGGAGTTGGATTACAGATTCACCAATCCCAAGCTTTCTTTGATAATTTTATTGCAAGTGCGTATGTAATACCTGAAAAAACCTTCAAAGAATCTGTTACAAACAAAAATCCGCTTGTAGAGACACCGTTTACTCCGTTGCCTCTTGGTTCAGTTGAGGCTAAAGGCTGGCTTCTCAAGCAACTTGAGCTCCAGCGCGACGGGGCTACCGGTTATGCGGAGGATCTGTATAACGAATTGGGAACAGATGCAGCATGGCTAGGAGGCACAGCGCCGGAATCTGATTGGGAAAGACCCGTTTATTATTTGAAAGGCTTGATTCCTCTTGCATATACGTTGAATGATAGGGATCTAATCGCCACTTCTCAAAAATGGATTAACGCCATTTTGGAGAGTCAAAGTGAGGATGGTTTTTTCGGTCCAACTATGAATGACGATTGGTGGCCTCGCATGGTAGCACTTTATGCGCTGAAAGATTATTATGAAGCGTCAGGTGATGAACGCGTTCTTCCGTTTATGACAAATTATTTTAAGTATCAATCCACTCATTTACCTACCCAGCCTTTAAGGGAATGGGGGAAAATACGTGTTGGAGATAATATAGATACCGTCTTATGGTTGTACAACCATACGGGTGACAAGTTCTTGCTTGATCTGGCAGATATGTTAGCAGGACAGGGTTATCCAATTGCAGATATTTTTAACAAAAATAAGTTTCAGGATTTCGGAAGTGATTTCCATCCAACTCATACGGTTAATGTGAATCAAGCTATTAAAATGCCTGCTATTTATTACCAGCGTTCGCATTCTGAAAACGATCGTGATGCTTTCGAAGCGGGAGTGAAAAATCTATCTAATCATAATCAGATAACCGGCATGCCTTCCGGTACCGAAATGCTTGCTGGAATTTCTTCCACACAGGGAGTAGAACTTTGCGCTATTACAGAGCGGATGCAAAGTAATGAGGAAGTTGCGATGATTCTTGGCGATCCGCACATTGGAGATGCTTTGGAAAAAATAGCCTTCAATTCTCTTCCTGGAGCTATGGATAGGCAAATCAAGAACCATCAATATTATTCCTTACCTAATCAAGTAGAGAGCAACTATGCAGATCATGGCTTTAAACAAAATTATTCCAACGCTATGATGCCTTCTCCAACTTCTGGTTTTCCGTGCTGCCGTTTCAATATGCATATGGGCTGGCCGTATTTAGTGAAGAATATGTGGGCAGCATCCGCAGACGGAGGTATTGGGGTCATTGCCTATGGTCCGAGCCAGGTATCAGTGAGACTGAAAGATTCAAACGTTACGATTAATGAGACCACAAATTATCCGTTTGAAGATCAAATCAACTTTGAGGTAACCACATCAAAAAAGGTGCAGTTCCCACTCAAACTCCGTATTCCGGCATGGTCGGTTAATCCTACCGTAACTGTAAATGGAGAGCCTGTGAAAGCTGTGAAAGCAGGAGAGTATGTAAGCATCGACAGAAAATGGAAGAGCGGTGACAAAGTGGTTCTTCAAGTGCCGATGAAGCTGAAAACGACAACATGGGTCAATAATTCCATTGGTATTGAACGCGGTCCGCTTGTGTATTCCCTCCAAATGAATGAGAGTTGGCAGGTTAAAAACAAGCCAATTGCTGAAGTGCCAGGATTCAATGCGTCTGCTTTAGGCTTTAACGAGTATAGTGTAAAGGCGGAAAATCCATGGAACTACGGTTTGCTCATTGACCGGGAGCATCCAGAGGAATCCATCGATGTGATTACAGGACCAATGCCTGAGAACCCGTTCAAGCAAACAACGACACCAGTTAAGCTGGTAGCTAAAGCGAAAAAAATCCCAACATGGGGTAAAGCAGCTAATAACGTAGAAGCAGCCGAACCGCCTGTTGGACCAATTCTTTCAACAGAGCCGACTGAAAATATTGAATTGATTCCATATGGAGCGCAAAATCTGCGTATTAGCTATTTCCCTGAAGTGACAGAGAGCTTGGCAGATACTGGGGCAGCCAAATATGAAGCAGAACAAGCCGACATATCCCGTGCAGAAGTAAGAACGAACGCACCCCATGCATCTGGGAGAAGCTATGTAGGCGGCATTGATTTTGCCGAAAGCTATGTGAAGTTCAATCAAGTTGTTGTTCCTGAAGCGGGAAATTATAATGTCGATATTTGGTTTGCCAATGGAAATGGATTCAATGCCTCGACGGGCAAAATGATTGTCAATGGCGAAGTACACTCGTTGACATATCAAGGTACACAAGGCTGCGGCGCTTCATGGCTACGAAAATAGAGGTCCCTTTGAAAAAAGGTACAAATACGATTATGTTCATGAAGGATCAAGGATTTTATGAACTGGATTATATAGTGGTCAGACCGTTGCAAAAAAATGGCTCTTATTGAACAAAACAGTCAGTAGCCAATAATAAATGGAATGGATAATAGTTGAACCCAGCAATTTTATTATTTAGTTCTCAGGTTGTCGAGAATTCTCGGCAGCCTTTGAATAGTCTGCATGGCAGGTGCAGACTATAAGATATTTCTTGAACAGTGAAGGCATTAATAGCCTCATCTTCAGGTTAAGATAAGGATGTCTATTTGCTTTAATGTATCGTAGATTTTTCTCCATTCTCCAACTTGTTGCCAATAAAAACCCCTCTAATTCACTATCTTTAATGGTAATCAAATATTAAAAGCCTAATTTCTCGGTATTGTAAGTGAGAAATTAGGCTTTAGTTACTTCATGAAAGCGCCTGATTGCGAAAGAATCGTTATGGAATGCGTGGTTAGTGCAAGAACATTAAACCTTACTTTTTTAGATTTGCCTTCATTAATGAGGAAATCTGTTGCTCATCTGCGTTCAAAATTTGTTCTAGTTGATTAATAACTAGCTCTTGTCGCTCTAAAGAATGGTTTTGACTTAACTTAGCTTTTCCTTCTATTCTATTAATTTTAATTTTGAAACCTTGAATGCCTTTGTTCAGAGCACCCAGGAACTTAGCATCTAAATCATCTAATCTGTATGAACTGTCAGGACTTTCATATTTCAATACCATTTCATGTAAGGAATCTGCTAACTCATTTTCGTCCTCTAAAAGTTCAACTTCTCCATTAACATGAACGGTTACGTAATTCCATGTTGGTACAGCTTTATTCGTCTCATACCAAGATGGGGAGATATAACAATGAGGACCATGGAAAATAGCTAGAACGGTTTGGTTAGTAACATCTTTCCACTGAGGATTTGGACGAGCAAAGTGTCCATATAAGTATGATTTCTCCTTGTTCAAAATTAACGGTAAATGAGTTGCAAATGGCATTCCATTGTGTTGAGAAAAAAGTGTTGCAAAACTATGTTCTTTGATAATCTCATAAGCTATTGTTTCATCTGTGACCTTAAAGTGTTCTGGAATATACATCATCATCCACCTTTCCAAAAGTTATATGAGAGTTTTCGTCATTATTAAGTCCTGTTGTTCTTCATCACCCATATAAAATGAATGGACTCCAGTTTGAACAAACCCCATTTTTTTGTAAAAAGAAATAGCATTTTCATTTTTTTCCCAGACGCCTAGCCAGATTTTCGCTTTATTAGATTCGACCGCAATTTCTATCGCCTTATTTAGCAGATATTTACCCAGGCCATGTTTTTGAAAGTTGTTCTTTATATAAATCCTCTCAATTTCAAGTGATTCATCACCAATCTCTTCAGACTGAGCATCATTGATATTCACCTTTAAATAGCCTGCGACTTCATTATTAAAATAAACAAAAAAGAATTGGGAAGAAGTATTTAATAATTCTTTTTCTAATTGTTTTAAGTTAAATGCCCTTTCCAAATAGGACTTCATATTTTCGGGTGAATTCTGATGCTTAAATGTCTCGTTAAATGTTTCATAACTAATTTCTTGTAGTTTTCGTAAATCTTCAAGGGTACACTTTTTTATATTTATAGTCATAACTGCTCCTTTATATATTCAATAATTTCTCTTATTTCCCTTTTTTACAAATTCCCAGTCTTTTTCTATATTTTTTCTTACTCTCTGTAGAAGTTCAAAAATGGTTTCTACTTCTCTATCGGAAAGCCCCTCTAGTGCAACGATATTGGAATAATCATTTTCTCTTTTGATAAAAGGATAAACCTTTTTCCCTTTATCAGTTGGAAAGAGTTTTTTAATTTTTTTATTATCTTTATCTTCTCTCTTTTCAATAAAGCCATTGATTTCAAGTTTTTTGATAGCACGAGCTGCTGTTGTTCGATCCACTTTTATCATCTCAGCTAACTTTTCTTGAATAATTCCCGGGTTTTCACATATTCGGACCATGTACAAATACTGGCCTTTTGTAAGATCATAGTCTTTAAATTCTATATTACTTATAGAATCTAACGCCCTTGCTATCATTCCAATTTCACGAAGAATATCCTTCATAATTAACTCCTTACTTGCCATTTTTGTTGTAAATGCAACAATAATTACATATGCTAAACTTAACATAATTTTATTGCATATGCAATAAAAAATAATGATGAAGAGATGATTAAAGTGAAATATAATTCAATCTAGTAGAATCAAAAAAATCATCCAAAATCCTTCATAACCAAGGGTTTTAGATGATTTTCTTGGGAGGGAAGGCTGTTTTAATCATAGCTCATCTCTCACATTAGTAGAAACACAGGGTGCGTTTTGGCCATCAACAAACCCAGAAATTTCCGTCGTTAATTTAAATATGTTAATTGATTCTTTGTATTATACGGAAAAAGTTCTTGTTTCGCTTTAAGACGAATGACCAAATCAGGATTCGATATAAATAATTGTCCAAATGCCACTAAGTCTGCCTGTTTTTTCTTAATGATGGAACTTCCTTCGTCAGGATCTATATTGCCTACAGCTATGATGGTTTGGTCCCAGTATTGTCTAAATAATTCATGAAGTGATCTTTTATCATTTTTAAGTGCATAACCATAATTTTCTACAGAGGGGTGCACGATTTTTATCTTATGTTTGGAGAGTACCTCAATTATAGCGAGTACTATTTCTTCCGGCTGTTCCCATGTATAGTCCTTATCGTCGTCTTTCTTTTCAGATATTCTAATACTGATTCTATTTTTTGGTACAACTTTCTTTACTTGTTTAATAATTAAATCTAAAAATCTTAACCTCTTTTTTAAAGAACCTCCAAACTCATCTTGACGGAGATTCGTTTTTTCACTTATAAATTGATCAATGAGATAACCATGTGCTGCATGTATTTCAATGCCATCAAAACCAGCTTCCATAGCATTTCTTGCTGCAATTTTATAATCATCTATAATGTTATATATTTCCTGTTTACTCAAAGATTTAGGTGTTTGGAATGGCTGCCTTAATCTATGAACGAAGCCACTTGCAGCTAAGGCAGATGGTGAAACGGGAGCGTGCCCTCCTAAAACTTCCTGGTGACTTAATCTGCCTACATGCCAAAGCTGTGCAAAGATTTTTGTATTATATTTATGAACTTCCCTTGTAACCTTTTGCCAACTCAGAGTTTGAGAGTGTGTATATATTCCTGGTATCCCATACGTTCCTTTGGCTAATTCATTTATGGCAATACCTTCTGTAATGATCAACCCTGCACCATATCTTGCTCTCTTTCCATAATAGTCGGCAATTAGGTAATTGACTTCACCTGTTTGATTATCAGCAAATCCTCTTGTCATTGGAGCCATTACAATTCTGTTATCAAGATTTAAGTTTCCAATGCTGTAATCGGAAAAGATAGAACATGTCATATTATCACCTCATAAAGAATTCTAATTCTATACGGTTCTGTTTACAATGGGATATTTAAGTTATATACTATGAAAAACTTTAAAATTTAAAGAAGTGGGGGAAGAGCATGTTAGATCATATCGATCATCAAATTTTAAATTTATTAAAGAGAAATTCGAGACTTACATATACTGATATTGGTAAACAAATAAACATGTCATCTCCTGCTGTTAAAACTAGAATAGAGAGATTAAAGGATAATGTTATAAAGCGCTATACAATAGAGGTAAATAATAAAGAACTCAATAAAGGGATTCATGGTTTTGTTTTATTTAAAACAACTAGCTGTGAAAGGTTAACAAATTATTGTAATAAAAACAGTAATATCATAGATTTATGGAGAATAAGTGGAGAGTATAACTATTTAGCTGAAGTTGTTTGTGAAGAAATGGATGAGTTAGAGCAAATCTCTAAAGATACAACTAACTTTGCGTTTTCTAATATACTTTCTGTTTTAGGAAAATATAACGTTTGTGATAATTAGAGAATACTTGAACTAGTGAAAAAAGAGAACTTTTAACAAGCCCGTTGATAGATATTACAAATGAATAAAATCTATCAACCTTTTTTATAATTAGGAATAAAAATTCAAGCTACACTTGGTTTAATAGTAGTGGTCCTGGTAAAATCTGACAACGATTTAAGTCTGCGTTAAATACAATTTAATCATAGTAGAATCAACAAAGGCAAATCATCTAAAACCCTTCATAACCAAGGATTTTAGATGATTTTTTTGTTGAACTATGGTAGGAAAGGCTATATTAATGTTAGTTGTATAAATGAGGTCTTAAGATATTATTTATATAATGTCTGCCGAATGGGAAATTTGGAAATAATTATAGTTCTAATATGTTGTCATTCATTTTCCTATTATTCTTGATTATGGCAATAAATTAGTCGAATCCCTCTTTAAATTTACATAAATGTTATAATAGATTTATCAATAGATCGGCTTCACGTGAGGGGGTTAGGTAGCACCAGTTGTCCTGCCGTTAGTCTCGTTAGGAGACTTCCCGGGAGGGAGGTGTTGCTTATGGATATTGAGAACGTTTTAACGCTAATGATCTCTTTTGGGATGCTAGTTGCGTATATCATGTCCAATAAAAATGATAAAAAATAACCCCTCATGTGCTTGACAGGCGCGCCGAGGGATTATTTTCCTAAAGTCTGCCTAGCCCCTTTTAATGGGGTTCAGTCTATTGTAACCGTAGACGTTGGAGCGTCTGCGGTTTTTATTATGATATGACTTTCTATTTATATTATACCCGATTACGGAATTTTTAACAAACCTAACTTACATAAGTCGTTTATAGATGACGCTCAATTTGTTCCCATGATCAACTTCCTAAGTAGTGAAACATAAATAAATACAAACCTACATGAAATCATAATATCAAATCATGCGGGTATTTCATTTTAAGAGAGTGCTGCCTAAATTTCTTGACCTACAATTACACCTTATCAGTCAAACGAATAAATTCTTCTGCATCCTCTGCCATTAATTGAATGCCAGCTACCCAGAAATCCTCGTTTGTGATATCTACACCAAGATGTTTCTCGGCAAGATCTTCTACTTTCATCGAGCCTGTATCACGTAGTAAGGCAATGTATTTTTCCTCAAAGTCTTCTGGATTCTTGAGATATTTTGCATAGATACCTAAACTGAATAGAAATCCGAATGTGTATGGGAAGTTGTAGAATGGTACATCATCAATAAAGAAGTGTAGCTTGCTGCTCCAGAAGTGTGGATGATAGCTAGCTAAGCTATCTCCATAAGCTTCCTTCTGTGCTTCAACCATTAATTCATTTAATCTTTTTTCAGAAACAATCCCTTTAGCACGTTCTTGATAGAAGGCATTTTCAAATAAGAATCGAGCATGAATGTTCATAAACATTGCGGTTGCATTTTCTAGTTTCGTGTTTAATAAGGAAATCTTCTCTTCCTCAGATTTTGCATTTGCCACAGTTGCATTGCCAATTATCGTCTCTGCAAACGTACTTGCCGTTTCAGCAACATTCATGGCATAGATACGATTTAATGACGGTAAGTCTTCCATAACATGGCTATGGAAAGCATGGCCTAATTCATGTGCTAATGTACTAGTGTCAGATGTTGAACCAGTAAATGTCATGAAAATTCGGGATTCACCAAACTCAGGAAGGCTAGTGCAATATCCACCCGGTCGTTTATTTGTTCTATCCTCAGCTTCAACCCAACGATTTTCTAGTGCATGTTTGGCGAAGTCTGCTAATTTCGGACCAAAGGAAGCAAAGTTTTCGATAACGAAATCACAAGCTTCATCATATGTAAAACGTGTAGGCTTCACATCACCTAATGCTACTGGAGCGTCGACATCCTGCCAGCCTAGTTTTTCCATACCTAATAGTTTTGCTTTCTGTTTGATGAAATCTATGAAAGGTTGCTTATTATTTGCTATAGCTGACCACATCGCATTTAGCGAATCCTCTGTCATACGATTATATTTTAATGGTTCTTCTAAGTGATTGTTATATTGATGTTTATTTTGTAGTGTAATGCGATAGCCATCCAAATGATTTAACGTCTCTGCAAAAATGGGACCATTCTTCGCCCATGCTGCTTCCCAATTTTCAAATAATTGTTTCCTTACTTCAGGATCTGGATCTGTATACATTCTATTCATCGCTTGTCCCACAGATAGTTCGGTAGTTTTTCCGTTACTATCAGTGAATGGAATCGTCATAATAGAAACGACTGTGTCATACAAACTACTCCATGCCACAAGCCCATCTTTGTTTAGCTCTGCGATTAGCTCTTCTTCTCCCTCAGATAGTAGACGTTTCCCTTCATCACGAATTTCATTTAAAGCAAAAGAAATCTCATTTAAGTCTTTATCTTCTAATAGCTTAGTCCAATTATCATTTGGAATTTCAACTAACCTTTTTGTAAAGGTGTTGGAAAGCTTTTGTTCCTCACTATAAAGCTCCATCACTTGCCCTTTTACAACATTCGCATGCTCATCATTCATATATGCATCATGCCACATTTGAACGAATGTGGAGGACTGAGCTAACCCTTTTTCAATTGCCTCACTTTTTTGTAGAATCGCTTTAAAAGCTTCAATTGGTTGTGTTTTATAATCCCACTTGTTTAATAAAGATTGGTATTCATTAATTTGTTGTTGTACATCTTTTAGCTTTGCTTGTAACTCCTTGGATTTAGTACCTCCAGGGAAAATCGTTTCTAAATCCCATGTATCAAGATATTTCATATACAATCACACTCCCTTTGCTACTATTGTATACATTCCATTCATAATTGAAAAACATAATCCTTCTAACAACATGATAGTCTTAATTTCTCGAAGTTCTGTACGAAAATATTCCGAATTATGAGATAATCGTGACAACAGTTTTTAAATTTTCTTTAAGAGGTGTAATATGTCCAAGGCTGATAATATGCTCGCAATTTTATGGTTGCTAAAAAAGAAAAAACGAATAACTGCTAAACAATTGGCCGATGAACTTGAGATCCATATTCGAAGTGTCTACCGTTATATCGATGCGTTGTGTGCCAGTGGTGTTCCAATTATAGCTGATTCTGGGCATAACGGTGGGTATCGTTTACTCCATGACTTGACTAAATCTCCACTTTTTTTTGACATGGAGGAACAAAAGGCACTGGTCCATGCGGCTAAATTTGCGGAAGAGGCAGGCTATCCCTTCGGTGACGCGTTGAATCGGGCGATTTCCAAGCTGAAAAGATACACAAATCCGGATCAATCAGAAGAAATTGTCCGTCACGAAAAGGGATTTGATGTGATTAATCCTATACCTGATTCTTCTTTGAATTCGTTTCTTCAAGAGTTAGAAATATCAGTGGCGGATGGCAAAACCCTCATTATGGTATATCAAAAAGGATACCAAGACTCTTTGCAGGAACGTCGAGTTGATCCATATGGATTGACGTATTGGAAGGGAAAATGGTATACCATCGCCTATTGCCATTTACGCTGTAACATTCGCAGCTTTCGAGTGGATCGCATTCAATTCCTTACCGTCACAGATGCTACATTCAAAAAGCCAGAGAGTTTTTCAACTCGTCAGTTTTTCCTTCAAAATCTATTACCTGATTGGGAAAAACAAGACCAACTATTGACGATTTGCATTCAAGGTGCTCCGCATGCCATTAATGATCTCTGTGATCATTGGTTATTTGGACACGCGATTGTGGAACGATCAAAAGATCGGGTTTATTTTAAACTTGATGAAAGGGTCATTTCGACTTACCTTCCTAATTTTTTACTTCTTTATGGAACAGCGGTGGAAGTGTTGGAACCGACTTTTTTAAAGGGAAAATTAGTTGAGGTTCTTTCAAAATTACTTCACCATTATAAAAAAACTGAACTTGACTGACCGTAGTTGTCAGTCAAGTTGTTTTATAGTAAGACAAGGTCGTCGGGGATGAATGTCGATCAAACAATCTTACTATTTGGAAGGTGATGAAATTGAAACTACTGCAAATTAGACTTTTGGTCAAAGATTTTAGAAAAAGCGTTTCCTTTTACAAAAACCAACTGGAATTACCAATTAACCTTTACGAGGAAGACATGGAGTATGCCCTCTTTGACACGGGAGAAACCAAAATTGAGCTTTTACCTCGAAATGTAATGGCTGAAGGAGTCGGGGAAAAAAATAAACCTGTGGATGCAGAAGCACAATCAACATTCCTGTTTCAGTTTAAAGTGGAAGATGTCGATAGATCTTACGAGTATTTACACGAAAAGAGCATCATGTTTGTGAACGCACCTCATGATCGTACAGAGTGGGGTGCTCGGGTTGCTCATTTTCGTGATCCGGATGGAAACTTGATAGAAATCTATACGATGTTAGGTAGAGACGAATGATAAGAGTGTTTTAGTTTCCGTTCTGTGTGGATGGAAGTATCCATCCAGCTACAGAAGATGTTCTCATCTTTAAAGTTTCATTAATATTAATTCATTGGTTAAAATTAAGCCGCCCATTTTAATATGAGAGGCTTCGAGAGGTTTACATAAATAGAAAACCTTGGATAATTATGTAGTTAATAGTAAAGGTAAAAGTAAGCCCTATCCGTAAATCAGTCGGATAGGGTGTTAATGAAATGAGCTATACAAACAAACTAGAAGTAAACTTTTAGTTGTACTAAATCCTGTATTTCTCCCGTTCTTGCACTACGTGTATACACCCAAACCGCTCCGACGTTCGTAGTAGGCTGCCTATCAAATGGCAGTGAGCTTTGAAACCAGCCATAAGCTGGAGCACCTTGACTTGCAGTAACAAATCGTTCTCTCGATACGACTACGCCATTACTGTCTTGAACCTGATGAAGAACGTTTCCTTCAAATGCCCGTGCCCATCCTGAAACCTGTTGTCCGCTTTGAATTATGGTTCCTGGTAGAGGAGTTGCTACAGCAATATTTTCCGAAGTTGGTAGTGGAATAATCAAAGAATACCCCGGCCAAATAGTATCAGCTGAAAAGCCTGGGCGGTCTAAATTGGCCCGTATAATACTTGACCTTGGAATGCCAAAACGTTGCTCAAGTTGGTAAATTGTATCCCCTTGCTCTACATTATAAATTAATGCTGGAACAAGCAGTTGTTGACCCGAAAAAATAACGTTTGGATCATCTATACCCGGATTAATTCCAGCAATCAAATCTAAACTTGTTGAAAACCGTATAGCGATATGGGAAAGCATATCCCCTGGTGTTACCACGTACAATGCAAGGCTATTGTTGGTTGTATAATTAGCAGGGACAACTAACAGCTGCCCTGGAAAGATCATATCGGGATTAGCTACAGGAGGATACAAATAATTAGCATTTGCAATTGCTTGTGGGGTACTGGAAAATCTTTGCGCTATTCCATAAAGTGTATCACCGGGCTGGACTGTATAAATGAAATACGTACCACTTGCAATACTCAAACTATCATCTCCTAACACCTACATAAGATACTTATATGATATGTGTCATACGGGCGGATGTGTATGGTATGTTAAGATCCAGAAACCAGTTCAAATAGTCAGAAAGTTTAAGGTCAAGCTCTTGCAGTTATAACATGTGATGCACTGTTATTCTCCTATCAATTAATATATAAAAACGTTAAAAAGTTCCACCTAAGCGATAGGTAGAACTTTTTCTTCTTACATTGTCTTTTTGATATCTTTTTTCACCAACCACCAGTTAGCGGGGTAACTAGTCAAGAAGCCTAGGATCATAGCAATTTGCATCATGAACCAATAAGTACCTGTTGAAGGTTTCGGCGGTTCTGTGAACAATACATAATGTACTAATGCCATAAAACCGAACATGCCAACTTCAAAAGCAATTAATGATAACGAATCAGCTTTAATGGCTTCTTTGAGAGCTCTGGTCTTGTCCTTTTTCTCTTGCATTGGATAAATCGCAAAATATTGAAAGGCAATTCCGAATAAGTAAGCCAGAATGAATTCAACTAAGTAATGGGCGAATAACACTGAACCGGCAATGGTGAGACCTGTCCATACGACAATCGGTACGCCAAAAGCATCACCGAGCACACAACCAGAAGAACAGTGACTTGTCGACATGAACACCCTTGCACCTTCTCCTCGGTTGTCATCAATGTCACGATCTTTTGATTTTAATATGCCCCCTTTGTAGTAAAACCATATTGCGAATGGACCGAAAAAAAGTCCGTTTACCGGCCATACTATATTCATAATATCCATCATCTGAGGGTGACGAACAATATCACTTAAAATCCAGATAGCGGAAAAAACTCCGGTTGTAATGGAAATCCAAGCAATCACTTCTAGCATCGAATCCCCTCCTTATTCATTTGATAACCTGGTTTGTATACGTTTAAACTTCGTAAACTCCTAAGGGTATAGAGTCAACGCAATAGACAGGAATACAACTACTCTTATCCAAGTAATCCGGCGAATGGTCGGCAATAACTTTGAATAAAATTGATTCTTTTGCATCAATAAAATTCACAAGAATCTTACTATTATTTAACATTCATCTGCTAGAATTTTCATTAAGAAATGATAGAGTTACGAAATTTATATGAGTGGGAAATTAGAGGAGGATACTTATGAAAAGGCTTGTTTTTGTTCTGTTATTATTGGTAGTAATGGTTAGTTCTTTTGTGACAGGTGGAGTAAACGTTGATGCAAAGAATAGCCCTAGAAAAGCAACCATTCTTTATTTTAATGATGCCCATGAAGTGAGTCCGGTTGTTAACGATTATGGGAACCGAGGTGGGGTGGCTAGGCTTAAAACTGCTATTGACCATGTTCAAAAAGAGAATAAACATACGCTTATAGCCTTTGGTGGTGACTTAGGAGGAGGAACGCTATTTGGTGGAGTTTACCAAGGATTTCCGATTGTTGAAGCTTTTAATCGAATGAATATTGATGTTGCAAACTTTGGACAGCATGATTTTGATTTCGGTACTCAAGTTACAAAAGAGTTAGTTCAGGAATCAGAGTTTCCATGGATTTCTTCTAATTTAAAAGGTGTAGAAGGAAACTCATTTGCCGATGTTCCAACCTATAAAATTTTTAATAAACGTGGAATTAAAATTGGAGTAATTGGACTGACTGATAATATGAATACGACAACAGTTGATGACCAGGTTGAACAGCAGGATATCATTCAGTCAGCCAAAAATGCAGTTGCGAAGATGACGGAAACAAAAAAAGTGGATGTTATTATTGCTTTAACACAGGAAAATTTAGAGAAAGATAAACAATTATTATCAGCTATTCCTGCAATTGATGCTGTGTTTACAGAAGAAAAAGCGGAAAATCAATCTTATATATATGAATACGATAGTCGTTATATTTTTGCCCCGGAAGGTAATATTGGCTCGGTAATCCGATTGGATGTTAATAAGAAAGGGAAGAATATTCAATTGAATCCAGAAATTATAGAGATTGATCACACCGTGCCTGAGGATTCAGAATTAAAGGCGTTTGCAGATTACTACGAGAACAAGTTGGAGGAAGATTTAGGACAATCAATAGCGCAATTAGAAACGCCACTAATCTCTGGGGATAACCATGAGTCTAGATATCAAGAGACGAATATTGGTAATTTTGTTGCAGATAGTTACCGCTCTTATTTTAATGCAGACATTGGGTTTATGAATGGTGGAGGTATTCGTGCAAGTGTACCTACAGGTGCATTCACATTACGTGATGCCTATTCAATTCTTCCATTTCGAAATAAAGTAATCCTGGCTAGTGTTACAGGAGCAACTATTCGCGCTGCTCTAGAAAACGGAGTATCCAACGTTGAAAATCTGGGAGGAGGCTTTTTACAAGTTTCAGGTATGAAATATTCCTATGATCGAAATAACCCAGAAGGATCAAGAGTAGCTAATATTTTGGTAAATAATGAACCGCTTGACTCACAAAAAAACTATACAGTAGCAATGCCCAACTATATTTTTAATGGTGGAGACGGGTTTACGATGTTTAATCAGAGTATGTTAGTTGTTGATGAAACAAATGCTCGAACAGATGTCGAAGTGTTGATTAAGTATGCTAAAAATTCAGAGGTAATTCATGAGACAATAGAAGGAAGGATCACGGTTTCTGATAGGTAATCTGATAGGATGATGGAACTTCCCAGGTTTGTTTGTATGGTTATGCGTGTCTTTTTTTAAAATAATCCCCCTTTCATTAGTAGATTCTAAAGGGGGATGTTATTCTATAGGGAATGGAAGACAAGATTCTACAATTTAGTCAATAACCGAGATGTAGGGGAAATAAATAAGTAGCCTCGTTTTCCTCTACTTCTACACTTGTATATACTTACTCCACACTTTCAAAACTCTTTCGGAAACATTAAAATCAATACTAATATAAAATAGTTGCTGAAATATAAAAGAATTTAACGATAAAAAAACCAATATACTAGCCTTATTATGACAAAATATTCACAAATCTATTGATACTATATTAACTATTACATATTTTCGAAGAACAAGGAGGACAAAAATGGGAAAATCAACAAAAGTTTTAACTGTTTTATCTATGACTTTTCTGGTAGGTGGTATCTTATTTCCTACTCTAGTAAATGCACAAGCAAAGGGGTATAACCCAGATCCAGCCGTGCAAGAGGTAGATTCAGATTTTCGGTCTGAAACGGTAGAAGAGGTTATAAGAGAAGGGAAGGCTGATTTTAGTGAGTATGATGTAAATGAAGGAGAATCGTCAGAAGGTGGACAAGCTAAAGTCTCTTCAACTGTTACACCAGATGATGTCGGTGTTACTAAACCGTGGGTTACGGTTAATAATGTAACAGGACAATATGTATTAACAGAATTCACCCTCAAAGGTGTAGGTGAGTATGGAGAGGTGTGGGTAGCAAACAATCTTGCGTATCCTGAAGGAGATCCAAGAAATGCTGCTGGATTATCTACCATCACCGATGAACAAGTGAACTATCTTTTAAAAGAATTTGATGAAAATATATATGAACAAGAGGTTGAATTTTTTGATGCCCCCGCAGAAAGAACGGGAGAACAATCCGTGTTTCCTGAATATCATCAAGACGAATCAGGACGTGTTGTAATTTTAATAGATAATATAAAAGATGAAAGTTATTATCAGCCGAATTATCCAAGTTATATCGCAGGATATTTTTCATCTACTATAAGTGATTTTACCGACCGAAATGTAATGACAATTGACAGTTTTGATTGGGCAAACCGTACAGGCCCTGATGCGGAAAGACCTCACATGTATGAGGGGACCTTCGCTCATGAGTTTCAACATTTACTTCACCGCGACAGTGATTCTGCTGAAGAAAACTTTATAAATGAAGGACTATCTGATTTTGCTCAGTATCTTGTTGGATATGGCCATTCAGAATCTCACGTCAATTTCTTGATGAATAATCTGAAAAACTCCTTAACACAATGGGGAGATCAGTCGGATCTTCAAATACTCGGTGACTATGGAATTGCTTATCTATTCCAGCTTTACTTATATGAACAATATGGACCAGAATTTCTTGCGAAAGAATTTAAAAACCAATTACAAGGAATCGATAGTATTAATGCAGTTCTAGAAGAAATGGGTAGTGATCGAGACTTTCAAGCAGTTTATCAAGATTTCATGATTGCATTAATGTTAGATGGAAAATATCAAGGAGATAGTAAAACATTTAATTTTAATTCAATAGATTTAAACCCTGACTTAGATGCAGCGGCAAAATTAGAAGCTGTTGCACCAGCTTGGGGAGCAGATGTGAAATTCATTACACCTGACAAGAAGATAGACCATCTATATTTTAAAGGTATTGATTTTCTTGGCACAAACTGGACAACAAAAAGTGACCCGGATAAAGGTGAAGTGCTTTGGGGGAATCAAGGGGATCAGGCAGACAATTTCTTAATTAAAGAACTTGATCTAACAGATAAAACAAATCCAATCCTATCTTTTGAAACAAAATATGAAATTGAAGAACACTGGGATTTTGGTGTTGTTCAAGTATCAACGGATAATGGTGAAACGTGGACTTCATTGGCAAATGAAAATACAAGTAGTGACATTGTAGAAGATGGATATCCAACTATCAAAGAGAACCTACCAGGCTTTACTGGAAGTTCGAATGGATGGACAACAGAGAGTTTTGATCTTTCTCAATATGCCGGTCAAAAGGTACATCTGGCATTCCGTTACATGACAGACTGGGGTTATAATGATGCTGGTTGGTACTTATCGAACCTTAAAATAAATGACGAGCTAATTGATCCAATGGAAACTACGGATAGTTTCAAGAGTTTGGAACAAGTAACAAAGGATTATGTTAATTATCAAGTTCAGTTTATCGGATTTAAGAAAGGAAATGCAAAAGGAAAAGATAACCATGTCAAAGTCATTACCTTCCCAGATCTATTAAATATGAGTGAAAGTGATAGGATAGAACTTGGTGATATGTTACGAAGCTCTCAATATTCTAAAGTGTTAATGATGGTTACTTATGCACCTGAACCAGGTAAAAGCGGGAATGCGGAGTATGATTATGAAGTTGTTATGAAGGATAGGAAAAACAAATAACTGAATAATATACTACGCTAAGATTATATGAAAATCGTATAAATTAGGCTGCCTCAGTTTGGGGCAGCTTCTATGTTTTGGATCGAAGTCATATCTCAAAGGTAAAATATAGGGCATTCCCGACTTTTACTCAAACGGTAATATACCAATATTAGAGGATATGACAGTATATCTAACTCTCTCTGAGGATTTCTACAAAATCCACGACATAAATAACTATAACTTAAAAAATATAAATATATCATCACAAACAAACATTAATCTAATTTGGAAATGCTTAAATATATAGATACAATGGACAATGTCGTTTTTAAAACAAATAAATCTTTGTAGGAGGCATATTCTTTATGCATGAACAAAAGAAGAACACATTTTTTAATAAGTTTATCATGATTGCATTGGTTGGTATCATTGCAGTTGCACTAGCAGGATGTGGAACAGGCGAAGATAATAGTAACGCTTCGGGTGAAACACAAGAAGAAATCACAGTTGCAGCGGTGCAAGATTATCCACCATTTGAATATAAAGTAGATGAAGAATTAACTGGTTTCGATGTTGAACTAGTCGAAGCGATAGCTGAAAAAGCTAATTTAACGGTTAACTGGAAAATCATGAAATTTGATGGTATTATCCCGGCACTTCAGGCTAATCAAGTAGATGCAGCCGTATCAGCTATTGGAATAAGAGAGGATCGTTTAGAAGTAGTAAATTTCTCAGATCCATACTTTGAATCAGGTCTATCATTAGTTACTTTAAAAGATAGTGCTATTGAAGGTGAAGCAGACTTAGAAGGAAAAACAATTGTTGCAAAACAAGGAACATCTAGCTTAAAATTAGCCAACAAACTTGCTAAAAAATATAATGCGGAAGTTACTAAACTCCAAGATGATGCAACCATGTATATGGAGTTAGAGAACGGTAATGCCGATGCTGTCATCAATGACTATCCTAGTGTTGCCTATAAAATCAAACAAGATGGTGAAGATTCCCAGCTTCGATTAGTTGGTGATAAGTATCCAAGTGAAGACTATGGAATTGCCATTTCTAAAGGTAGTGAAGGACTAGTAGAAAAAATCAATAATGGTCTTCAAGAGTTAAAAGATAGCGGTGAGTTTGACGAAATTTATAATAAATATTTCTCAGAAAAATAATTAGCATAAAAATCTGATCAAATAAAAGGTGTGGCACAGTTTGTCACACCTTTTCTAAAAGAAAGAGGGATGCCAAGTATGATGGAAACGATAAATATAATTCTTGAAGCATTACCCACTCTGTTAAAAGGAATGGGGATGACAATAGAAGTAACTGTCCTATCACTTATTCTCGCCATGTTTATTGGACTGATACTCGGTGTATTTAGTATAACCAAGAGTAAAATATTAAGGACGATTTCAACCGCTTTTGTTGATATCATTAGAGGAACACCATTACTCGTCCAAATATTATTTATATATTTCGGTTTACCAACTGTAATGGATATTAGCCTAACAGCGTTTTCAGCAGGTGTGATTGCGATTACGGTTAATGCTGCAGCCTATTTAGTAGAAATTTTCCGTGCAGGAATAAATTCTATCGATAAAGGACAAATGGAAGCTGGAAGAACAATTGGTTTTTCTTATAGCCAAACCATGCGTTTAATTATTTTACCTCAAGCAATACGTCGCATGATCCCCGCATTCGTCAACCAATTTATTGTAAGCATTAAAGATACTTCACTTCTTTCTGCAATAGGGTTAGCTGAGCTTACTTTATCTGGCCAATCCATTTATGCAGCTAATTTCCATGCTTTCGAAATATTATTTGCTGTTGGGGTTCTGTACTTTGTCATTATTTATTCATTAACCATATTTTCACGATGGTTGGAAAGGAGATTGGATGTAGCATGAAAATGATCGAAGTAAATAATCTTAAAAAATCATTTGGTAAATTAGAGGTTCTTAAAGATATTAATATGGATGTGAGCTCACAAGAAGTAGTTTGTGTTATTGGCCCTTCAGGTTCAGGGAAAAGTACACTTCTACGTTGTATGAATCTATTAGAAGAACCAACTGGTGGAGATATTTTTATTGAAGGGGATAATCTCACTGCTCCCAAAACGAATATTAATGAATTGCGTCAAAGACTGGGAATGGTATTCCAACAATTTAATCTATTCCCACACATGACAGTAATGGAAAACATTACGCTAGGACCTAAACGATTAAAAGGTAAATCACAATCAGAAGCAGAAGAATTAGGGACAAAGCTACTTGATAAAGTTGGATTAACCGATAAAGCAGATGTCTATCCGGATAACTTATCTGGCGGACAGAAACAACGGGTAGCCATTGCTCGTGCTTTAGCTATGGAACCACATATTATGTTGTTTGACGAGCCTACCTCGGCACTAGATCCAGAAATGGTCGGTGAAGTTCTGCAGGTTATGAAAGATTTGGCTGAAGAAGGAATGACGATGACAATCGTGACGCATGAAATGGGATTCGCCAAAGAAGTTGCAGATCGTGTTATCTTTATGGATGAAGGTTTTATCGTAGAACAAGGTACACCGGATGAACTATTTAACAATCCGCAAAACGAAAGAACCCAAGCATTTTTATCGAAAGTATTGTAGCAAATAATGCTGTAGAAGAATTTCAATAGAAAAGTATTGTTCCATACGCTTATTCTTTATCTCGATGTTTAACATCCGAATCAATAGTACTTTTGTAAAAATCGATCCTGGGATAAAAGTATTTTAGTCATAATAATAGCCGAACTTAACACGATTTTTTATTTCATATTCGTGTTAAGTTCGGCTTTTCTCTTATGCTGTAAACATATACTGCAAGCAACGTGGGCTTCCAAGTAAGCGCGGACATTTGTTCCGCTATTTGTGACAAAAGTGCCGTTTTTAGGGTGGTCGCGGACATCTATTCCGCTATTCATCGAAAATAGTGCTAATGTAGACTGAAATGAACCAAATAAGGGATTCAATGTCCGCTAACATGGAAAAACAAGTGATTTTCATTCAAATAACGCACTAAATGTCCACTCAATAAATGTTAGCACCTAGATAAATTTTCACTAGTTTGCAGTTTGTTTCAAGTACGTATTATTAAAAATTTGTATTCTGAATTGTTCGTTTTTTTTCTTGCACACTTTTGTTATGTCCCAGCCACATTTCGATTGCTGCTTGTATTGAATAAATAGAAAGTAATATTTCATGCAGCGTTTTGTAAGTCTGCTTCAATCCTATCTGATTTATTGTGGTTCGCTTTCCTGAAGAACCAAACAGTAAAGATCATGGTTAGGATAATGCCTCCGATGTGTGACATTTGAAGTGGCAGATTAAAACCGATCGGTGCATTTAGTATATAGACAAACACCATATCGGTAATGAACAGTGCCGGAACAAGCGATATCCAATAGTTTTTACCTTTCAACAACAGGTACATAGTAGCTATCCATAGGGCAAGTGCAGCGGTTGATTGGTTTGCCCAGGAGAAATACCGCCATAAAATGTTAAAGTCAATTTGCGTTAAAATGATAGAAATCGCAAATAACGGAACTGCAATAACTAAACGATTCATTACTTTCTTTTGATTTAATTTCATATAATCCGCAATAACGGATCTTGCAGCACGGAAGGCGGTGTCACCTGACGTGATTGGGAGTACAATAACACCCAACACCGCAATAGTGCCGCCGATGGCACCAAGAAGAGTTGTTGATGCTTCATTGACAACAGCAGAGGCTGTACCTGCATTAATTAGTTCATTTAATTCTTGCCCGTGGAACAGACTCATGGATGCTGCTGCCCAAATCATTGCTATAACACCTTCTGCAACCATCATCCCATAAAAAATATAGCGACCTTGTGATTCTTTTTGCACTGTACGAGAAATAAGTGGAGACTGTGTTGCATGAAACCCTGACAGTGCACCACAGGTAATCGTGAGAAATAGCATCGGGAATATAGCTAGGTTTTCCGGATGCATGTTTTCAAATGACAGTTCCGGAATAGCTGTACCATTTCCAGAAGTGAACATCGAAATGCCAACCCCAACCGTCCCGATTAACAAGATAGCTCCAAGAAACGGATAGATGCTGCCAATAATCTTATCAATTGGTAATAGCGTTGATAATGCAAAATAAAGAAAGATAACCCCTAAAATAGCCCATAATGCTACATGACCATCTAGTAAAATATGGAGCAGTGACCCAGATGTTGTAGCAAATACTGTTCCGACTAGAAGGAGGAGCAGTAATGCAAAGGCATTCACCAGGTGCCGTGGAATTCTCCCTAAGAACCTCCCGGCAAGTTCAGGTATATGCGCCCCTTTGTTACGAATCGATATCATGCCAGTTAAATAGTCATGAACGGCCCCAGCAAAAATGGAACCGAATACAATCCAAATAAACGCTATTGGACCAAATAGAGCCCCCATAATCGGACCATATATTGGACCCGTTCCAGCAATATTAAGTAATTGAATCATGGCATTCTTTTGTTTTTTCATTGCAACAAAATCAACACCATCCTGATTGGCAATAGCAGGTGTTTTACGTGAATGGTCTACTCCGAAGGTTTTTTCAACAAATTTACCGTACGTAAAATATGCAACCACTAATAACCCAACACAAATGAAAAAGGTCACCATGTTTTTATCCCCCTTGGACAAATTTGTTCGCGAAAAGTGTAAACGCTAACAAAATGGATTATAAATTACTCGGTGGAAAAGTACAATAAAAATTAACAAAATGAGAGGTTTATACCAGGTAAATATTAGGAAATTCGAATTAATTAGAAGTAAAGCATGTATTCAGTTCATAAGAAAACCCCATAAAGTAGCGCAATTCACCTAATGTTACAATTATTCCCATTTTATATCAGTAAAATGAATCCTTCTTCGAACAGTTTAATGTTCCGTTACCACCATAATCATGGTATTAAAACAAAGAAATAATGACAACTTTCCTCACCTTATGTAAAAAGAACCTTAAATCTGTATTAAGGTTAATAAAATTAAGATTCAATATAATATTAACAAACGAATGATTCATTATAAGGAGGATTCTATGAAGAAATTAGTATTATCAAGTGGTGTAGTAGTTTTGGCCGTCGTGATTTTTTTATTGTTAACAAATTTTGAAACTGCACCCATTCATAATCTACCATTAGAAGGTCAACCTATGATAGGGAATGCCGATGCTGAAGCAACAATTGTTGAATTTGGTGACTTTATGTGCCCAGATTGTAAAGATTTTGCACAAAAAGAGTTCCCAAATATAAAAAAAGAATTGATAGATACCGGAAAAGCAAAGATGTATTTTATTGATAATCCATTTGTAAAACCAGAATCAACATATGCCAGTATACTAGGAGAATCTCTTCTATCTAAAGATGAGGAACTATTTTGGCAGTTTTATCACCAATTATATGCGGAATCTAATCTTACAAAACAAAAAATAGTAGATATAGCGAAGAGCCTTTCACCTACATCTGACTTTACTGATCTTGACGCATTGGAAAAAGAAGTACAGAAAGACAGAGATTTTGCGGAACAAAATAATATTAATTCCGTTCCAACTGTTTTCGTAAATGGAAGAAGTGTAAATGCTAATTTTGAGGATATTAAAGAAGCTGTAGAAAAAAATGGAAATTAAAGGTTGTTTTAAGGACGCGTCTGATAGAAATAGTTTATAAATAAACTATAAAGAATGAGGGAGGTGAAGTTCATGGAGAAGCAAATTGCTGCTTTAAAAAATCCGGAGCTAAGAGAGGAAATGGCTATGAATCACCCATCAGGAAATATTGCAACTGAAATTGATGCAGAGGTATTATCTAACATTGTAGGTGGTGACTGTGGCCCAGGTTGGTTCCCTTCTATTACAGGTGAGTGTACTTGTGATAATGGAATCACAGTATGTTCTTGGTCTGGATGCTGCTAATAACAACAAAGGGTGGAGAGGTGCTAAAAGTTTCTCTTCATCCTTTTTGTTATTAAAAAAGGAGGATTTTAAATGCGAACGATTCAAGGAATAGATTATGAGAAATATATTCTAGGTAGTTATATATCAGAAAGAGTCCTAACAGATCTCTCCTCATCTTTTAGGGATGAGGAAAAAGCAAAATCATTATATGAAAAATGGTGCAAAGAAATTGGTCTTAATAAAAAGGAGCTGCTAGATGAATATTTAAGCTCATACCAATTAACTGATCATGAATTTTTGTATTATATCGATAAACGAAGAGACATTGGTTTGGTGACAGAGCATTCTTGGATTCATAAATGGGATGAAATCATAGAGGCAACACGTATGAAAGAACAATCTGAAATTGACAAATTAATGAAGCCAATGGATTTTCCCTTTACTAGAGGGGTTTCCCCATTAATAGTATGGGCAAATGACCAACTTCAAAACCTTTGGGCCACCCTATCTAGATCCTATGAAATAGATAAACAGTCCGCTCTGCGATTAAATGAAGATTTACTATATAATTTATGTAGAAGGTTAACTTTAGTAGCTGCCCCTTCATATACTCTCGAAATGCATATCGACAAGATGCTGAACAAATTAGAAGGTAAAAATTCAAAAGAAAGATACAATAGTTTCATCCATAATAGAGTATTTAATGTTGATTCCATGAATAGTACCTTAAAAGATTATCCAGTTCTGATTAGACTTTTCGTTACATATACAGAGAATTGGGTTGATTTTATAACAGAAGCTATCGAAAGGTTTTATCAGGATAAAGATCAAATAGAAACCATCATGCAAATATCTATCGATAGTATAAAAAAAATAGAAGGCGGAATTTCAGATCTACATCGTAAAGGAAAAAGTGTGTTAATTTTTCACTTTAATAATGGAAATAAAATCTTATACAAGCCAAAGTCATTGGCTATTAGTAAACATTTTCAAGATTTATTATCTTGGATTAATCAAAAAGGGTTTCAACGCCCATTTCCTATTCAAAAGATTATCGATCGGGATGAATATGGCTGGGAAGAGTTTATTGACAAGAAAGACTGTGAAGACGAATCGCAAGTAAAGAATTTTTATTATAGGCAAGGAGGATATTTAGGAATTCTTTATTTGTTAGAAGCAACGGATTTTCATTATGAAAATATTATTGCATCTGGGGAATGCCCAGTTTTAATAGATTTAGAATCTCTATTTCATCATAGAGAAGATGTTTCAGATACTAATTCTTCTGCTATGATGTTAGCAAAAGAAAAATTAGAAAATAGTGTGTTAAGAACACAATTACTTCCCTTTCTTGTTGGTGGATATAATAAAGATCAAGGACTGTCTGAGATAAGTGGATTAGGTGGTAAAGGAGGCCAACAAACTCCTTTTACTATGATGGATTGGGATAATATCGGTACAGATGAAATGAAAGTTGTACGAAGAAAAGGCACAACAAAAGAAGCCAATAATTTACCAGTATTAAATGGGAAATCAATCGAGTTACTTCATTACAAAGAAGACTTAATCAATGGTTTTGAAACGATTTATAAATTATTTATGGAACATAAGGAAGAGTTACGTCAGATTATCGATATTTTTAAAGAAGACAAAACACGTCAAGTATTACGACCGACTTATGTTTACTCTTTATTATTAGAAGGCGGGCACCACCCAGACTATTTACAAAATGGAATGGATAGAGAAAGATTAATGGGCCGACTATGGTCAGGTCTCGATAAGGCAGTTCATCTTAAAAAAATCGTTTCGGCAGAGATAGACGATTTACTGATGGGAGACATCCCTTACTTTTATACCAAACCTAATTCAAAAGATCTTTGGACAAGTAATGATGAGCAAATTAAAGGTTTTTTTCAAAAAGATAGCTTTTCACAAGTGTTAAAGAGATGTGAGAACTTAAGCTACGATGATCTTCTTGACCAAACGGAAATCATTAAAGCCTCTTTAAGCGTTGGAAACAAAGACCATGAATTTAAAAATGTAAATCAAAGGAATAAGGTGGAATCTCACGATCGTAATCTATCCATTTATAATGATACTAATCAGAACGAATACTTTCTTGATGCAGCAATAAAAATCGGTAACCACTTAGAATCCAAAGCGATTTGGGGAAGTGATCGAAAAGATGTTACCTGGCTAGGATTACAATGGATGGGAAACTATTCTCAATGGCAATATTCATTGTTGGATGCAGGTCTTTACAACGGTTTATCTGGTATTGCTTTCTTCACATCTTATCTTGCAAAGGTAACGAATATAGAAAAATTCAAAGATTTATCTCTTGCCGCTCTGAATTCAGCATTATATTTTACACGGAGTGATCAATATTTGAAAAATATCTCCGCCTATCAAGGTAATTGCTCTGTTATCTATACCATGACGCACTTATCACAGATTTGGGAGGATACTAATCTATTAGAAGGAGCCATAGAAGAAGCACATCATTTAAGAAATTATATTGATAAAGATAAAGAATATGATTTGTTAGGAGGAGTTGCAGGTGCTATTCATGTGTTTTTACAACTATACAGTGTAACGGCAGATAAAGTCTTTTTAAACTATGCTATTCATTGTGGAAAACACCTTGTAAATAATGCCCAAAAAACAGAGCACGGTTATGGCTGGGTTAGTAGTACCGCTCACAGACCTGTCGTTGGGTTTTCACATGGTAGTGCAGGAATTGCTTGGTCACTTTCTTTATTATACGATCTCACTGAGGATCATTCTTTCAAGAAGATGGCCGAACAGTCGTTACAATATGAAAGGTC
This sequence comes from Gracilibacillus sp. D59, assembly GCF_052246695.1. Classification (NCBI taxonomy): domain Bacteria; kingdom Bacillati; phylum Bacillota; class Bacilli; order Caryophanales; family Bacillaceae; genus Gracilibacillus; species Gracilibacillus sp. D59. Next base: position 205,563 of record NZ_JBQQCK010000002.1, read on the forward strand.
GCTGTTTATTCCGGAGTATAACAATTGGTTAGATTACCGCGTGTCACATGATAATCAGCTAGTAGGTCCACATTGGTGTAATGGAGCACCCGGAATAGGTATTTCCAGGGCTTTAATGAGTGATATCATAAAGGATAAACAATTTGAGGAAGAAATAAAAATCTCGACTCAATTAACGAAAGACAATATCAACGACAGTCATTGTTTATGCCATGGTGATCTAGGAAACCTTTTATTCCTTCAATTAGTTGCAGCAAAATTCAATGATCAACCTTTAAAAAAATATGTTTATCAAAAAGCTCATCATGTCTTAGGTAGTATCCATTCAGTGTCGGACTGGGAATGTGGCTCGATACCAGGGGTGCAAATGCCAGGCTTGATGCTTGGTCTTTCTGGGATAGGACACGGACTACTTCAGCTAGCAAGGCCCCAAGAAGTCCCTTCCCCATTATATTTAGAGCCTCCAAAAAACAGTCAGAAGATTAACTCCGTAGAATTACAAAAGGCCGTTAACAAATAAACGGTCTTTTGCATTTTTAATCTTAAGGTTTTTTTTAGATGATATTAAAAATTGATTAAGAATTTTCGGTTATAGTAGTAGTAATGACATATAGGGTAGGTGAGTGGAATTGAATTATGTATTAAGAACAATGGGCTTAACGAAACAATATAACGATATTATAGCAGTTGACAATGTAGATATTAATATTCAAAAAGGGCAAATATATGGTTTTTTAGGGCAAAATGGTGCAGGGAAGACAACAACTATGAGGATGATTGTAGGCTTAATCAAACCCTCTAGGGGAGAAATCGAACTATTTGGAGAACGAATTAACACAAGTAGGCAAAATCGCCCGTTTGAGAAAATAGGGGCGATGATAGAAACACCTGGTTTTTATCCAAACTTGACAGGCGAAGAAAATTTAGAGATTCATAGACGATTAATGGGGTATCCTGATAAAAATGCTGTGGACGACGCTCTAAAACAAGTTAATTTATACGAGTCCAAAAAACGAAGAGTGAAAACCTATTCGCTAGGGATGAAACAAAGATTAGGAATTGCTCGTGCCCTTTTACATGAGCCTGAACTATTACTCTTAGATGAGCCGACAAATGGACTTGATCCTAGTGGAATAAAAGAAGTAAGAAGGATGATCAAACATCTAGCAAAAGAAAGGAATATTACTGTGTTAATATCAAGTCATATTTTAAGCGAGGTAGAACAATTAGCAGAAAAAATTGGTATTATTCATAAAGGGAAGCTGCTTAAAGAGATTAGTTCTGAAACTATAGGAGAAATGAATAGACATTATATTGAATTTCAAGTCAATGATGATCAAATGGCTACTTATTTATTAGAACAAAAACTTGATATTCATGATTTTCAAATTGTAGAACCAGGAATCATCAGAGTATATGAAAATTTAGATGACAGTACTACTATAAACAAGCTGTTTATTCAAAACAACATCGATGTAAATAAGATAGATATTTCTAAAGATACCTTGGAAGACTTTTTCATTGAGCTTACGGAGGGGGCCTAGATGTTTTTAAATGTTATCTATACTGAATTATTAAAGTTGAAGCGTTCCATCATTCTTTGGATTCTGCCGATAGCTACAATTGTTCCAATTATTTTAAGTTTCTTACCTCTATATATGACAAAGTTACAAGATGGAGAGGACGCTAATTATCTATTAACTTTACTACAAGGGGATTTAGCTTTTTTAAATCTTATCATTGGTATCCCTTTATTTGCTTTAATAGCGAGCTACGTTTTTTCTATTGAGTATCAGCAAAAAACAGTGAATTATTTATTCACTTACCCATATTCAAGGTTACATTTTTTATTAGGTAAAATGACTGTTATCTTTATACTTATGACTTTCGTTGTTTTTTCTTCATTTATTATCAGTCTGGTATTAGGGATAAGCTTTTTAAAGGTTTCTGTAGATTATGATATGATTATTAACTATTTGACTTTATATCTGTTGGTTATCATTATGCAGTTTGCACTAATACCATTATCTATCCTTCTAACTATATGGAAAAAAAACATCATTTTGCCGATATTTGCTTCCGTTATTTTAGCAGTTATTGCAGGTTTGATTATGGAACATGATATCGCAACACTATTCCCATGGTCTATTCCTTCTCGAATTACATTTGGATTAACTAACTATTATGACTATGCTTCTTTCAGTTATAACCTGTCCATTGTTTCTTTGATTTTTGTATTTTATGTTCCCTTAATTTTAAGTATTGGATATTATAGAAAGATTGATGTCCATTAAAAATAAAGGAAGGAAGATGCTTACTCTTCCTTCTCTAAATTATTCATATAGTCAATGCTCTTTAGTTCATAGCCGTATTTCCTATGTGTGATTAAAATGGATGGATATTTAGGGTATGGCTCAATTTTTTTTCTTAACCGATTGATATAAACATATAGATTATCCGTGCCGACAGGTGTATCTATTCCCCAAACTTGATCAAGTAGTAAATCTGTTGTAACAACAGAATTTAAGTTTTCTAATAACAAACAAATAATTTTATATTCAATCGTAGATAAAGGCAGTTCAAGGTTTTCATTAGTTCTATAGACACATCTTTTTCTTACATCTAAAATGACATTCTCATTAAATTTATAATAAAAAGGGAGGTTTTTCGTCATTTGTTTTAAGGATTTGGAGCTAAGTACGCTTACATTGTCCGTTTCCACTGGTAGGTCAGTTGTGTCGTTAACATAAACAAAATTAAAATTATATTCCGTAAGCAAATTTCTCAATTTTTGTAATGTTCTTTCATCCTCATTAATTAATGTGATGAACATTATATGTTTCCTCCTTTTTAATTACCAATTAGTTCTTCATTTGCAGTTTGCTTTTGTCCGCGGTAAAGAGCTGAGTAATGACCACTTTTATTTAATAGTTCTTGGTGTGTGCCTTTCTCTACTATTTCTCCTTTATCCATGACATAAATACAATCTACTTCTTTTATAGTGCTTAATCTATGGGCTATGATGACTTGAGTTATATTCAGTGATTGTAAATTCTCAGAGATAATCGCCTCTGATTGGTAATCTAATGAACTGGTAGCTTCATCCAAGACGAGAATGGATGGTTGTTGTGCTATTGCTCTAGCAATTAATAATCTTTGACGCTGTCCACCTGAAAAGTTCTCACCTCCTTCGGTTAAAATCGTATTGTACCCCATAGGAAAGTTAATAATTTCATCATGGATAAACGCTTTTTCTGCTGCTAATTTTACTTGTCCATTAGAAATATCTTTATTTTCCATCCGTATATTCTCTAATACAGATTTATTAAATAACGTTGTTTCCTGTAATATAACACCGATTTGCTTTCTTAGATTAGATAGGTTCAATCTTTGTATGGATACACCGTCAAATAGAATTTGTCCATCTGATGGAGTATAAAGTCCTAATATCAATTTCGCTAATGTACTTTTTCCTGATCCTGAAGAGCCAACAATCCCAATTTTCTCTCCTGGTGAAATCCTTAGATTAATATTTTTAAGTATCGGATTACTAAAATCATCGTATTTAAAACTAACATTATGTAATTCAATTTGTCCTTGAAGCTTCGGGGGATCTGTCTTCAATATGCTTGTAATACCCTTTGTCTGTTGTTCTTCTTCTGTTTTTGTTAACATGACGTCGTTTATCTTTTGTATGTAAGAATTTATCAGTAACCAATCATTATAAGTTTGACCTAACGATGATATTGGAGATAAAAATGCCGTTGAGAGTGCATTAAAAGCTAATAATGTCCCTAAGCTGATTTGTTCATTTATCACATAGTAAGCACCTATTGCGATTAGTAAAGCTGGGGCTAAAACAAGGATGCCATTTGCAAAGGAGTCTATGCTTGATGTCCAAAAAGTTCTTTTTTGCGTTATTAGTATTTGATTGCTAAATTTCTTCCACCAGCCATCGTAAACTTCTTTTTCAACAGATAATGTTTTCACGTCTGTCATTCCATGTAAAAATTCAGCCAAATAGCTTTGCGTTTTCGCTTGGGCATTTACATCTTTGTTTGTGAGTCGTTTTGTTACAGATCTACTAATTAGTACGGATAGGAAAATCATAATTCCTAAGGAGATTACGAGAAGACCCATAACGAATGATTGTATTAACATAAGCGTTGCATAGGTGAATAACAGGATGATATCTATAACAAGCGTGATGGATCGGTTGGAGAGAATTTGTCGTATAATGATATGAGAATTTGAATTAAATACTAAATCTCCAACACTTCTTTCTTCGAAGAAATCATAAGGAAGCTTCAAAAGATGACTTACAAATTTTTTCATTAAACTTTCATCAAATAAGGTTTGCATTTTGGCTATAAGAAAGGCCCTTAAAATCGAAAATATTTCATAAGACAGGAATAAAGTAAGGATTATATACAAGATGATATCCGTCATTTCCGCATTTTCTGGAACAATAACATTGTCCGTTATCCATCCAATAGTGAAGGGAGTGATGATTCCGAATATTTGTAATGCCAAGGAAGACAAACAGATTAACATAATCATTTTTTTATTTTGGATAATGATTTCTATAAAAGAGCTGAAATTGGTTTTCCCTTTCACTTGTTTAAAGTTTTCGTTTGGCATAAATTCTATTAAATAACCTGAATACCGATTTTGGAATTCTTCTAAATGGATTTTCCCTTTTCCGTTGTTAGGATCCACTATGTATGCTTTGTTTTTGGTTACTTTCTCCAAGACCACATAATGATTATTATCAAAATGAATTAAACACGGAAATTTCATTTTGTGTAGATGGGAAGTAGGGCATTGATAGGATTTCGTGTTTAAATCATAATAGGAAGCTATGTCATTTAAATCTTTGAAAGATAATCCATCTCTAGAAACTTTAAAATCATTTCTCATATCTGACAAAGAGATATGATGTTTATGATAATGAAGAATCATTGCAATACATACAAGTCCGCATTCACTTTCTTGCATTTGTTGAATGTATGGAACTTTTTTCATTGCTATACCTCCTATTTTCATTTTTATCCATTTATGGGATAATAATCTATACTGAATTTTACCTTAATAATATTAAATAACTATAAGAAAAGCCTTAATTAAATCTTAAATATGGAAAATATGTCATATTTTAATGAAATAAAAATGATTAAGTGTAATAATGAAAATGAGGTGGTTCAAATGGATATTAAAATTCTTTATGCTGAAGATGATAAGGAGATTAATAATCTAGTTTCCAAATACATAAGAAAAGAAGGGTATTTGATTGATCAGGTTTATACCGGCGAAGAAGCTGAGCATTTCTTTAAGCAAAACCATTATTCCTTAGTGATATTAGATTTAATGCTGCCTCATATAGATGGCTTCGAGTTGTTAAGACGATTCAGAATGGAAAAAAATATACCTATTATTGTTCTGTCTGCAAAAAGTGAGGATGTGGATAAGATCCTTACTTTAGGATTAGGGGCAGATGATTACATCATGAAACCATTTAGCATGGGGGAACTGATAGCCAGAGTAAAAGCACAATTAAGAAGGTATCTTTATCTAAATGACTATCAGGATCAGCAATCTACGAAAATAAAGCAAGGCATTTTTGAGTTAGATTTAATTACTTACACACTTAAAAAGGAAAATAAAACAATCAATCTGACGAAAACAGAATTCGAATTGTTAAAATTATTTATGCGTAATCCAGGAAAAGTTTTCCCGAAATCTCAAATCTATAATAGTATATGGCAGGAGAATTACATAACAGATGAAAATACTATTATGGTTCATATTAGTAAATTACGGACAAAAATCGAGGATGACCCTACAAAACCAAAATACTTGCAAACTATTTGGGGGATAGGATATAAGTGGAATTCTTAGTAACCTTATTGTTGTTAATCTTCACGATCTCTTTATTCTTGTACTATATATATAGAGTGAACGTTTCAGCTAGTAAATTGATTAAAAATATAGATTCGGCAATAAAAGGTAACTATAATGTTCGATTTTTTGTAATGCCATTTACACCAAAAAAAGTAGTTAAACTTGCTATAAAACTAAATAAACTGTTGCAAGCAATTCAAAAAATGGCGGAAAGACAGTCTTATTTAGAATCAACACGCAAGCAAATGATTGCAAATATGTCACATGACTTAAGAACACCCTTAACGTCTATTTTAGGCTATTTAGAAGCTATAAAAGATGATCCTAATTTGACAAGTACTGAAAAAGAAGAGTATATCGAAATTATAAGTATAAAAGCCGAAAAACTTAATCATCAAATTTATGATTTTTTCGAATTAGCAAAGATTGAATCAGATGATATCTCGCTTAAGATGGAAAAAGTTAATTTAAAAGAAAAAGCGGAAGAAACGGTACTCATGTTCTATCAAGATTTTATAAATGCAGGCATTGAAGTAGAGATAGACCTACCATCTGAACCTGTATATATAAAAGGTGATCAAGTTAGTATTGACAGAATCTTATACAATTTAATTTCCAATGCGTTAAAATACGGAAAAGATGGGAAATGGGTCGGTCTCACCTTAGAGAAGAAAAAAGATCAGGTAACTCTTGAAATAGGGGATTCGGGGCAAGGAATATTACCTGAAGATATTTCAAAGTTATTTGAAAGACTTTATACAAGTGAGAGATCAAGAAGTGCTAAAGAGTTCAAAGGTAGTGGTTTAGGATTGACGATAACGAAAAAGTTAGTTCAAATGCACGGAGGAACCATTGAAGTAAGCAGTATCCCTATGAAAAGAACTACTTTCTCAGTACATTTTCCAAGTATAGATAATGATCCTATGTAAAAATATATAGTGTGAAATTTTAAGAAATAATTAAGTAGTATTTTACATCTTTTTAAGAACCATTGTTTAAAATGGACCTGTAAGTGCGTATTCTAAAAAGTTGCCGAATTAGAAGCAAGCTAACGTAGAGATGCGTCGATTATCATTTGGTGACTTTTTGAATAATCGCTATAAAGTGAAGGGGAGATGTAAAGATTATGCTTAGTATTATTCAAACTGAATTGTTTAAACTGAAAAGATCATGGATTGCTTTATTGTTTATAATAGGCAGTTCGGCTAACGCAGTGTTTAGTATTGCTACCCCTAATAGCAATGATTTAATGTGGTCAGATGTATTAGTCAAATCCTCGACGTACATCAATTTGTTGATAGGAGCTCCATTATTTGCATTGTTTGCTGGATTTATCATCGCACAAGAATATCAGCAAAATACGATTAACCAGCTTTTTACCTATCCACGATCAAGACAACAAATATTAATAGGAAAATTTATTGTCATTTTCATTCTGATTTTTGCTACCATTTTTTTATCATTTCTGTTTACTTTGTTATTCGGAATGTTTAAGGTTGATCAGACATTAAGTTTTTCAGTGCTTGGAGAATATCTAGTTCTAAATCTGCTAATCGTGTTTCTTCATTTTGCATTAACACCGATTATTGTTATGCTTAGCATCGTTTTCAAAAATTATGTTGTATCAATTGCAATTGGAATTATTGCAGGTTTTTCGTGTGGTTTGTTAGCTACCACGCCTTTAGGTAGTTTTTATCCTTGGTCGGCGCCACTATTAATTACGTATGATTTATTAGAATTGATGAATGTGGATATATTACCCGTTTATCTAACTTTAGCCGTTTGTTTAATTGTCCCATTATATATTTGCTTTAGTCTGTATAAAAAATCTGATATTCATAGTGTTGCATAAATTCCTAATATATCATCACTTATTGTTTGTTCTTTTAATCTTAAATTATTTTTAAGGTCAAAACTTCAATGAAAAATCTATAATGAGATTAAAAACAAATGGTAAGGATGTGATGTTAAGCATTGCAACTGAAACAATATTATATCTATATAGCTTGGGTAATCTCCATTATTGCAACGGTAGGAAGCTTGTTTTTTAGTGAAATATTACATTTTACTCCGTGTAAATTATGTTGGTTTTCGAGAATCTTGATGTATCCACTTTCTATAATTCTTGGAGTCGCTGCTTATTACAATGATAATCGTGTGAAAATCTATGTGTTACCATTAAGTTTATTAGGTATTGCTTTAAGTATTTTCCATTATCTTGATCAAAAAACCTCTTTAATTCGTTCTCTTTCTCATTGCAGTGAGAGTGTACCATGTAATGGTATGTACATAAACTGGCTTGGTTTCATCACCATACCATTTTTAGCGTTATGTGCATTTGTACTAATTTCGCTTTTTCTTTTTATGGCGAAGGAAAAGTGAGAATGACAAGGTCATTAGCAATAAATACAAGAGTGCGGTACCAGAAACGTACCGCACTCCTTTTTTAAATCTTACAACTATTCCCCGTTCGTAGCAATAACGTTCTTATACCAGTCAAACGAATCCTTCTTAGAACGTTGCAATGTTCCATTACCGTCATCATCTTAGATAAATCCGTAACGTTTTGACTTTTCAGATGTGGACATACTGATTAAATCAATGGGTCCCTAAGCTGTATAACCCATTAAGTCTACGCCTTCTTTTACTGCTTCTTCCATTTGTTCAATATGTTACACCAGATACTGGTTTTACTGGTTCACTGAGCATCACTAATCTGAACTAAGGAATTTTGCCCCATGAGTAATATAAGGTAGAGCCAATGTTATATATTCTTCTGGTGGTATCGTACTATTGTCTTGCCAATCCACGGAAGCCCCGTAAATCCCCCAACTTAACATAACAGCTGCAATTCTTTGAGAATGATCACTAACTGGTGACTGCTGCTTTAACAACAATTGATAAAAAATATCTTGTAGTTCTTTCAATATAATGGCTTCAATGGTTGTTCTAAAAGCCTCGAAGCTTCTTCGGCATTTCGTTGACAAAGATTTTTGAAAGTTCGTGACAGATAAGAAAATACTTACAATTGTTTCTTGGTTAAGTTCGTCATGCTCAGCGATTTCATTGTTTACATTGAGCATCAAGTCTTCTATTAACACTTTTTCCATTAAGTCATATTTATCCATGAAGTGATAATAAAATGTCGCTCGATTAACCGTTGCTTCCGACGTAATATCTTTGATCGTCATATCTTTAAATTCTTTTTTCTTTGAAAGTTCAAAAAATGCATCCATGATTAACTTACGTGTACGTAGAATACGTGGGTCTGTTTTCATTTGAGTCATGAAAGGGTCTCCTTTCCATTTTTTAGACATTTTAATGGATTTGTTGTTTATACGATAAAAAGCAAAAAGTATTGGTTGTGCCATCTTCACACGGTACCTATAATATATTGTACAACATCTGTTGTATAAGCAAAAGGTGTTTAAAAAATATATGATTGGAGGTATTGGGAACATGAACGTAGACCTCGTAAAAGTATAACACCAGAAAAAACAGGGCAGTTTGAAACATTGTGTAAAGATAAAAAAATAGAGGGAGAGATTTATTATGGCTAATACCAAATGGATGGTCGATGTGGCACACAGCAGTCTTGATTTCTCAGTGAAACATATGATGATTTCGAAAACAAAAGGAACGTTCCATGACTTTGAAGCAACGATTGAAGCGGACCCCGACGATTTAACTACTGCAAATATTGAATTCATCGTCGACGTGGCAAGTGTTGATACTCGAAATGAAGGACGAGATAATCATTTGCGTTCTGCGGATTTCTTTGATGTAGAACAGCATCCGAAAATGACGTTCAAAGCAACAAATATTGAAAGAACAAGTGACGATGAGTATGATGTGACCGGCGATCTGACGATTTGTGGCATAACCAACTCCGAAATGTTTTCCGTTACATCTGAAGGACAAGGGAAAGATCCCTGGGGCAATGAGGTTGCCGGATTCAGCGGAGAAGGGAAAATCAACCGTGGGGTTTACGGGTTGACATATAATGCCGTATTGGAAACGGGTGGCGTCGTTGTAGGAGACGAAATTAAAATTTCGATTGAAATTGAAGTGCAAAAAGCCGCTTAAACACGTTAAGAAAAGTGGTTAAAGTAGGAGGGATTATTAATACCGAATTGTGGAAGGAGTGGAAGAACGAGTGGAAAAATATCGTATTGATGAAAGTAAAGGACTAGAGTTTGGTATTTTTACCTTGGGTGATCACTTACCAAATCCTTCAACGGGAGAGAGAATTTCTGCAAAGGAAAGAATCCATGAAATAATTGAATATGCTCAACTAGCTGAGCAGGCAGGTATCGACATTTTCGGTGTCGGTGAAAGTCACCAGGAATATTTTGTAACGCAAGCGCACGCCGTTGTTCTCTCAGCTATTGCTCAGGCAACGAAAAAAATTAAAATCTCAAGCTCCTCAACGATTATCAGTACATCGGACCCTGTGCGTGTATATGAGAATTTTGCAACGCTCGACTTGATTTCGGAAGGGCGCGCCGAAATTGTCGCGGGACGTGCCTCCAGAGTGGGACTATTTGAATTATTAGGCTATGATCTGCGTGATTATGAAGAGCTGTTTGAAGAAAAGTTTGAGCTTTTGTTGAAAATCAATGAAGAAGAAATTGTCAATTGGAGTGGCGAATATCGCGCTCCGTTAAAAAATGCAAAGGTTCTTCCGCGTCCAGATAGCGGAGTGCTGCCGATTTGGCGGGCGGTTGGTGGTACACCTGCCAGCGCGATTAAGGCAGGAATTGTAGGTGCTCCTATGTACCAGGGTCATTTGGGAGGATCAGCGTCTGTTTTTAAACGATCGATTGATGCTTATCGTGAGGCTGCACAACAGAGCGGCTTTAATCCTTCAGAACTGCCCGTTGCCACTTCCGGCCTTTTCTATGCAGCTGAAACATCACAACAGGCTTTAAGAGATATGTATCCTCACATCAATCATGGAATGAAGCGGACAAACGGACAAGGTTTTTCAAAGCAACTCTTTGCACAGGGGCCAGATCCGCATAATGTTTTGAATATCGGGAGCCCTCAAGAAATCATTGAAAAAATTCTCTATCAGCATGAACTATTTGGCCATCAGCGTTATATCGCCCAAATCGATTTTGGTGGCGTGCCTTTTGATAAAGTCATGAAGAACATTGAGATCATCGGCACAGAAATAATACCCGCCATCAAGAAATATACAGTAAAAAATGAGGAGTGAGTGAAAATGAAGATCGCCGTATTATCCGGTTCAAATGTTGGCACGAAAACAAGAACGGCTATGGATTACACCATGAAAGCTGTCATGGAAAACTACCCCAACTCTGAAGTGACATGGATTGATTTAGCAGAATACGATGTTCAATTTAGTGACGGACGTGACTATTGGGAGTATAAAGGAGATACCAGATATGTTGCACAAACAGTAATGGAAGCAGATGCACTCATTATTGGAACGCCTATTTTTCAAGCGTCTATTCCAGCTACATTGAAGAATATATTTGATTTGCTTCCAGTCAATGCCTTTCGCGATAAAGTGGTCAGTATTCTTGTAACGGCAGGTTCACCAAAACATTACCTAATTGCAGAACAGCAATTAAAACCGATCTTATTTTATATGAAAGCACAAGTTGTGCAGACTTATGTATTTATCGAAGAAAAGGATTTTTATAGAAAAGAAATTACCAATGATGATGTGGTATCCCGAATCGATCGATTGGTTGAGGACACAGTCGTACTAACCAAAACATATACCAAAATTCGAGAAGAGAAAGAGGCAGAATACAGTTTTTAGCAAAAAACATCAAATAAATTCCTGATCTTGCGTATTTTTCGTTGTTTTAACCCTGAAAAAGAGGTAACAAAGAAGGAATATTGAACAAACTGTTAAGTTACCGTTTTTGACTAGTGGATAAGCAATTCTTTATACGGTTCAGCATGATACGAAGCATGTACGGAACACTGTCCAGTTCATTTGTCTTCGTAACCGCAGAAACAGATGAGACATAACTAGCCAAAAATAACTAAAAAAGTTTCCGATCATTCTTTAATGATCAGAAACTTTTTTGTTGGATTTTCATTATCTATTTTTCTATTAACAATTATCTAACGTCGAATTAATTTACACACTTAGCAGGCCTATCCAATATCTTTTATTCGTTCGCATGGAGTTAGCCCCACAATTATCAGATATGTATTATCTTGGATTGAGTTGGAGACAGGAAAGTTCATTTCTTGCCATGCTGCAATACCCCGGGTCAATTCTTTAACTTTAAAATCATTTTCTAATAAAAACCTTCATCCTTTTCACATTTTCTATTTCTTTACTGATGATCTTGATAATGGCATTAGCCGAGAGCATATCTTAGAAAACAACATATAATCATTATATATTTTAATAATGCATAGATAAGAAAACATGTGAAATTAATGCTACTATTTGCTTTCTTTTCTAATTGTTAAAGTGGGATTGTTGACACATTAAGCTGACAATCCTTCACTTTTGAAAGAGAAGAATAAGAGGTTCAGACAATAGACTAGACATTCCAGTCCTTGAGGATATGGAATGTTATAACAAACAACCACTATGCATGACTGAAGATTAACCGAAGGGAGAGAGTTATCCATGTCTGACGACAAGCATGATAGAGAGAGAAAACTAATGGATTTGCTGTTAAGAATAAAAAAAGCCCCTTTTTATAAACGAAAATTAGCAGATTATAATCTGATGAACATAGGACTAGAAAAAATCTCTAAGTTGCCATTTACCGTAAATGCCGAACTTCGAAAGGCAGAAGCGTTTGACCATCTTGCTGTTGAGCATAAAGAAGCGATCCATTATTGTGAATCAGTCGATACTACTGAAAAAAAGACATCTACTTGGCTTACACAGAAGGATTTGGAAACAGGCATAAGACAAATAAAAGGGTGCGGATTAGACAAAGAAGACATTGTACTGTTTCGTTTTCCAGAAGAATTCACGACTACCTCCTTTCATATGGAGCAAGCCTGCCTTGAAGTGGGGGCAACCATTATTCCTGCGCATCGTATGGTTATGTCATATCCTAAGCTACTTAGTCTCATGGATCGACTTTCTGTCACGGTCATTGTCGGATCACCTCGAGAGATAGAACGGATGACCGAAACAATCCGGTTGCTTGGTTTAGACAAAGGTGAGCATTTTCCCTCTCTCCGAGCGATCATTGTTACCGGAGAAGTAATGAGTGATCGTCGAAAGGAGCATCTAGAACGTAAGTGGGATGTCCCACTTTTTAATATATACAGTACTAATGAAACTGGTAATATTGCAGCCATGTGTGAGCATGGAGCGATGCATATCTTTGAGCAGGATGTTGTGGTTGAAGCATGGAAGGAAGATGGTTCTGGACCTGTTGATCAAGGGGACAGGGGACTTGCTGTAATTACCACATTGTCTAGCCAAGCTTCACCACTGCTACGATATCTCAATGAAGATGTGATCTCTTTCGAGCAAGGCTTATGCCCATGTGGGAAAACGGAAAAGAAACTAGTCTGTTACGGGCAATTGCAGCAAAGAACAAGATTTAAAGGGATTGTGTTAGATGAAAAGGATATTCAGGATGCTATATACTCGTTGGATCCCGTACCAGCTGCTTGGAAAGTGATACAGCAAAAGAATGGCCTTCATATAATGCTCGATTCAGAACAATATGATGAGAGGTCTTTGGAAGAAATAGAAGGAAAATTATCCAAAATGCTAAAAGTAGCGGTAACCGTAGAGATAGGCTACGGTACACTGCTTAATCGGAATGAGCTATTACAAGATATTGTTCCAAAGAGGCAGGAATATATTGGTAATGAAGGTAGTGAGGATCCAAATGTAAGTAGCTCTATTCTGTTACGAGACTTGCTTGATCGAGGATATAGTGCGTTTAGAATAAATGAGTATGAGAAAGCACATCGATTGTTCGAAGAGGCAATTTCACTGGTTCCTCACAGTGCGGAAGCTCATGCATGGCTCGCTGCAGTTTACGGTCGTCAAATTGATACAGCGTGGAGTTTGACGGATAAAATTGATCTTTTTAACAAGTTAGAAAATGAGATCACAGTTGCTCTTGAAATCGATCCGACATTGCCACTCGCAAGGAGGATGAATGGTTCCAAGTTATTAAATACGCCGGATATGCTAGGAGGGGATCCCGCTGAAGCGGCCAAAGAATTCCGTTATTGTATTGAGCAAGGGATGAATGATATTGAAATATGGGTATCCCTGGCTAAATGTTATATGGAAACGGCTGATCTGGCTAAAGCAAGAGAAGCGCTAAAAGAAGCATTAGCTATAGAGCCGAAGAATGAAGAGGCTCTACAATTATTGCAAGATGCAATGAACAAATGATAGGAGAAATAATAAAAGAGAACTAGCATAAAGAATAAAAAAACCACCACAGCCACCAAAGCTATGGTGTTTTTTGTTAAGGGTAATGACAAAAAACGGGCAGTTTATGCCCGTTTTTTCTGAATAAACTCCAATTCTCTCATCATCATTTCTCTTCCTGTTATGATTGCACTATTCCTCAATGTAATCGCGATTTCTTTTAATAGAATTGGGGGAGACTGATTTACATCGTTCACCACATCATTCATTTTGTTGCTGAGGTGGGTAGCTCCTTTGGTCAAAGCATCAGCAACTATAGGTTCAGAGTGTTCCTTTGTATCCTTAATTACCTCTTTAATAATATCTTTTATCATATATGATTTACCTCCTTTTTATCTATTGGAAATTGGTCTAACTTATCTTTTTGATCTTTTACGTTGTTCTTATTTCTTTTGCTGCTTCAACCGGTTGTTGAGTTCGCTCTCAGTTGCATTAGCGGCCCTTCTTATCAAATTTGATATTGGGCTCTCTGCGTCTGGTATATATTCAACAGAAGGTTTTCCTTCCAATAACTTAAGCTTTAGTTGAAGGAGATGCAGAAAACTAGGGTCTTGCGCTTCGTTCTTTAGTTTTAGCCAGCATATACTAGCATCCTGATTTCGACCAATTCGGTGGTATACTTCACCAAGTTCATAAATAAGCTGCCAGTATCTTTTGGTATTAAGGAAGCCTTCTCCATGTATTTGCCGCTTGATAAGAAAAGTGTAATCTTCAATCGCTGTTCGTGCCCGATGGAAATGCTTTTCAGGCAATTTATATGCAGCCTTACCTCGTAATAATCGGACCATGATGTTTTGAGGGGCGGAACTTACCGCTCCATCTAGAAGCTTCAGTCCTGATTTCGACCACCTTAATTTATCTAACGGATTTGTCTTATCCCTAGCAATTAAAATCATAGTGCTGCCATGGTATGCATCCAAAAGGGGGATATCTGAATGGTCGGATCGCACCCGTTCCAACAGTTGATGCAAGTCTTTAACGGCCTTTGCATTTCCTTCTACAGCTTCCTTGTGTAATGAAATCACCTGTTCCTGCAAAAGCTGGATATCTTTCTCGCTTATATTTACCAAATGGTTATACCTCCTTTATATTTTTTAGAAAGACAGAAAGTATAAAATTTACGTTTCTGTCCACTTGAGCGCCCTGCGCTTTTCTTACTACTTTTTCTTGGATAAACGTTTTAAAACTTTACTTGCTTCGTCTGGATTACCCATATTCTGGTAAGCAGTACTTAGATCTTTTATCAATTCTCTCACTTGGTTATTAGTAAGGTAACTAGAATCTTTTTGATAACGATTTAGTAGGAAGGAGATATCTTCGACCGCTACCTTTGAGCATTGAAAAAAGGATTCTGGTAGACGTAAACATACATTTGATCGTAACATCCGAATTTCCTTGTGATTGGGATCCTTAGAGATTGCTTGATTCAAAGCATCTAGTCCTTCTTGCGCTTTATCTGCTTTCTCCAAAGGCTGAGAGGCATCACGTCCTAATAGTGCGAGAGTGCTACCGTAATATGCTTCGATAAGAGCATTGTTAGGAGCGGTATTGCGAAGCTTTAAGAAAATATCATAGGCGAGCTTTACCGCTTTTTTATCCCCGTCTACACCTTTCATAAATAGTTTTTTTCCTTCCTCAAATTGTTTCATTACAATTACTCCCTTCTAAAAAAATTTGGATCAAGAATCTGGATTTGATATACCTGTTGCGCTGGCAATGGTACAAAGCGCGAAATTCTAAATTTAGGATCGTAGACGTAGATTCCACCATCCAAGCAGCAATTCGTGAATTCGTGAGGAATTCGTAAAACATGCCTCATCCTGCTTTGTCCGATAAAGATCGTCTGTTCTGTTATGGCAAGACCACGTGTAAAACCTGGTAGTTGAATCGGTGTCGTGTTTCCTACTACGACATTGAATGACATGGAGTCACAATATGCTAATTCGTTTTGATGCATCATTACAGTGTGTGGCATATACAAGTCCTTTACAACGATATGGTTCTCAGGGGCGATATGGAGTTGTTGAGCGGGATCAAAATCGGTCAAATCAATTGCGACAATTCCACCGTTTTTATCCATAGGGTTCATATACCATTTGCCAAAGGGGGAGAACATAGAAACATATAATGTATGACCATCCAACCAAATATCATTAATATGATGGACGTCTTTGTCCTCTGCATTAATTCGAATCTCCCCTAATCGTGTCAATGTTTCAGTATCATAGCAACCGATTGCATTGATCGCAGTTTCTACAACCAGCACAACATCATCATTGAACTTCACGATATCGTGAAAATCGAGTTTCGGATATTGTTTTTTCTGGGTGACTTGAAACTTCTGGTCCATCGTAATGAGTTCGTTATCGTCAGACGCTATGAACAATCGGTCATTAACCAGTGTCACTCCTGAACAACTTCCGGTATAAAGTTTTTCAAAAGCATTATTTTCAAAATCTAGCAAAAATAGGCCACCCTGGTTAGAACCACTGGATGGACAGCTGACTAATAGACTTGTATTGATATGTTTAAAATCTGGATCATTCTCCAATCCGTATAACAATGCGGTTCAACCTCCTCCTTAAAATAGTTTGTGCTAGTTACGATATGTATGTTCATAAGAACCGCTTGGATGAATTCCCTGATTTTTATCAAATGATATATTTGTCCGAGTCAAGTCTGACATTACTTGCATTTAATAAAGAATAAGGAAGGATGAATTGTATAGCAGTGATAGTAAACCAATTTATGAAGAGAAGAAATAGATAAGAATCTAGCAAACATGCCATGTATCAATGCTATTATGGAAGATTAGCCCTTAGACATGGGCAAATGGTACAAGTAATTTAGTGTGGAGGTTTGAAGCGTTAGAAAAACACATGGAATGGAGGATGAAAATGAAGAAGTCTCAAACGCATATGATGACAGTTTCCGTGGATAAACATTCATCCCATCTAGAACAATTCAAAGAATTTTATAAAGAATTAGATGACCAAGGAAAAACGATTGAAAAACTACCCCATGAAGAAATAGACGAATATCAGTTGCAGGCAATTAACGCCACTTTAGAATATGTGTGGAATCAAAATGAATATTATCATTCAAAGTTAGAGGATGCAGGATTCACGGAGCCTAAAATAGATAGTTTAGAACAATTAGCATCTGTACCGATGTTGTTTAAAGACGTTATTAGGGGAGATAAAGAGAAGATATTATGTGTTGATCCAAAAGAAATAGGCCAAGTTCATCTTACAAGTGGTACATCGGGTAAACCAATTTATACCTCTTATACCTTGGCTGACCAATATGTATATGATCTGCTACCGAAGTATTTGGAACTGTTTAAGGAAAAAAATGATGATGTCGCGGCAATCGCGCTCCCATATGAGTTCGCGCTGCCTGGACTTGGATTCCAGCGGTTATTCCAGTTTGCCTTTGGTACCGCAGTGTTATCGCTTGGAAAAGGTGGATATATGGCTCCGGTTGATAAGTCGTTGGATTTAATGAAGGAGTATCAAGCCACTGTGCTTACAACAACGCCATCATACGCAGCGTTGCTAGCAGAAGAAAGTGAGAAGTACGGTATCAAGATAGGTGAAGATATTCGGTTGAAGAAAATCTGGCTTACCGGTGAAGGATGTTCTCCCGCCTTCCGTGAACGTTTGGAAAAGTGGTGGGGATGCGAAGTTTCGTTTTTTTATGGCTCAACCGAGTGCGGAGTTATCGGAGTAGAATGCAGCAAACATCAAGAATATCACGTCATGGAAGGCCATGTTAAATTGGAGATTATTGATCCGGTTTCTGAAGAAGTGCTTCCATACGGGCGAACAGGAGAAATCGTTGTTACGACACTGCTGCGTGAGGGAATGCCGATGGTACGCTATCGCACCGGAGATCTAGGTAAATTGCAAAAATCCAATTGTGATTGTGGAATCACGATGGATGTTCTGCAGCTAAGAGGAAGAATGGAACACATGTTGCGTATAGGCAGAGAAGATTATTCACCATTTATGATTGAGCACTTTCTTGTGGAGATTCCAGATGTAGGTTTATGGTATCACCTTAAGCTTAATCAAGGGGTGTTAACAATTGAAGCCGAGAAGTTTCGTACGAATCTAAGTGATGAGCAATTAGTGAAAAAGATACAAAAGCACATGGCGGATCGGATTGGGATAGATTGTAAAGTTATAATCAGAGATGATATTCCTCGTACGTTTGGCAAAGCGACTAGAGTATTTAAATAGATATCGTAACAATAGAGAGGAGGTGGCATATGCGCGACATTGATTTAGAGAGGGCAAGGAAATTTCAGGAGATGTATAAGCGGATTCAAAAATCTCCCTTGTATAAAAGGAAACTAGCGGATCATACTGCAAACAGAATGGAATTGGATCAGATCAAAACACTTCCATTAACAACGAAAAAAGATTTACGGGAAGCTGGCATTTTCGGTCACCTTGCCGTCGACAGGAAGGAAATAGCGCAATACCATGAATCAACCGGCACAACCGGAGTGCCCTCTGCCTCGTGGTTTACCCAAGAAGATTTGCAAATTGGTGGAAGACAACTAAAGGAATGTGGCGTGCGTTTGACGTCTGACGACCTTGTGTTGATCCGTTTTCCTTATGCAATGGCACTGCCAGCATTCTTAATGCAGCATGCTGCTTGGCAAACAGGGGCTGGAGTCGTTCCCGCAAGCGGACGAACGGTCGTTACTCCTTATCCAAGAGTATTAAATTTGTTGAAGGATCTTTCTGTCACAGTAATGGCCGGGCTTCCACGTGAGATGGAACTGTTGGCTGAAGTGGCTCGTCTAGGGGGGGCTAAGCCAAGTAAGGACTTTCCTGCTTTGCGTGCCATATGTGTTGCAGGCGAATTAATGAGTGATAAGCGCAGAAAGCATATAGAAAAGCTGTGGAACGTGCCAGTATTTAATATGTACGGTTCAACGGAAACCGCTAATATCGCTACAATGTGTGAATATGGCAATATGCATATCGTAGAACAAGATTTTTTCGTAGAAGTGCTAAATGAGAACGGTTCAAACTATGTGGAAGAGGGAAAAAGAGGTTTTGCAACAATTACGACACTATCTCATAAAGGCTCTCCACTGTTACGATATTTTAACGAAGACATTATCTCTGTAGAGCAAGGTTTATGTGATTGCGGCCGAGATGGAGCCAAACTGGTTCATTACGGCAGAAGCAAGGATCGAATTCGTTTCGGAAACACCGTCCTAGACGCAATGGATATTCAGGAATCTGTATACTCGTTATCTCCTGCTCCGGATGCTTGGAAGGTGATAGAGCAGGAAGAGGGTCTGCACTTTTTACTAGATTCGCATGATTCCCAAAAATGGTCAGAAGAAAATATCCGTTCTTTTTTATCTTCTCGACTTAAGGTGCCAGTTACTGTTGAAATCATTACGATGATCGATCGAATTGGTCTCATGGATAACACGCCATCATTAAAGCCTGTATATATCAAAAAGCAGAGTAACGGCACATCGAAATAGATTTATGCAAGCAACAATAGAGCAGTAAGTGGTCAGGATGCTTTCTATTGATCAACAGAAAGAAAGGATGGTTATCTTGAGTGATAAATCGCAACAAAAGAAATCGCAGCTTCTCGTAAGCCGCGACCATAAAAGTGAGGATACCATTATTAAAGTTAAGCAAACGGTTATTGGAGGATCCTCACAAACGCTGATCGCAGGTCCTTGCTCGGTCGAATCGAAACAGCAACTCATAACAGTTGGTTCCGCACTAAAGAAAGCGGGCTTAACGGTCCTACGCGGTGGAGCGTTCAAACCAAGAACCTCTCCCTACAGTTTTCAAGGACTTGGTGAAGAAGGGTTAAAAATGATGAAGGATGTTGCAGATGAAATGGGATTGGTGACGATTAGCGAAATTATGAGTTCCGATCAGATTGATACTGCAGCCAAGTATATTGACATCTTTCAAATAGGTGCTCGTAACATGCACAATTTCGACCTGCTCAAAGCAGTCGGCCAAACGAATAAACCTGTATTACTGAAACGAGGCCTTTCCGCTACTTTGGAGGAGTTTATGCTCGCGGCAGAGTATATTTTGCATCATGGCAATGACCAGGTAATGTTAATCGAACGTGGAATCCGCACTTTCGAGACAGCAACCCGCAATACGCTTGATATTTCTGCTGTTCCTATTTTAAAACAGGAAACCCATCTTCCTGTGCTAGTGGATGTCAGTCATTCGACTGGACGGAAGGATATTCTCCTCCCTTGTGCAAAAGCGGCACTTGCTGCTGGGGCAGATGGGGTTATGGTGGAGATTCATCCAGATCCTACGAATGCCCTTTCCGACGGGAAGCAGCAACTCAACATGGAAGAGTTTCAAGCCTTTTGGGACGGCGTTTGCGATTCTGGTTTGTACCACTAAGCCTTCCTACTGTCACAGATAGCCTGACACAATAGGTGATGGAGGTGAAAGTATGATAGACTCGCAGTTTGAACGTAAAGCCTCGGATTTGTTACAAGAATTGTTACTCAACTTACTTTTAGTGACGGATGGACGTACAACAGATTTGTTAGAAATGTTACTGAATGAAAAAGTAACAGTACAAGTGATCCGGCAAGAACAAATTGCTGAAGATACAAACTTAATGGGCGAATTTTCAGGAGGTCCGTACTATATTCGAGAATCGGTTTTGATCGGGGAAAAGAGTGGATTTGTCGTGTCACACAACATTGCACTTGTATATTCCAAGCACGTACCCCCTGCTTTGTTCCAGAACATTGCACATCAAAAGCAGGGAATTGGTAAAGCGATCAGTTCACTTGGAGTACGGTCTCTCCGAAAGGTAGTCGACTCGGGCTTCGTGAACGAAGAGGAAGCGGTTGATCTTTTCCGACAGCCTGTCAAGATTCGCTTTCCTAATCTGCATAATAAAGTACCCTACAAAAGATACTTCATGTATTTCGGGCGTAAACCGGGAATTCAGATGCTTGAATATTACCATCCAAACCTCATTAAACACCATCTGCAGCAAGAGATTAGGAAAGAACAATCAAGCGACTGAGCAATGGCTGGCTCTATAGGAGATAATGCATCTCTAAGAGTCATTCATTGCTTTACATATGCAGAGCATTGAGTGATATTTAGATAGGCTACCTTATTTCTTTCTCGACTTTTCTTTAGTTTCGACAATATTAACTCCGAAATCGATCATTTGTCTAGCGGCATATAGTACACCTTTCTTAATAGCTTCGAATAATTTAATTACAATCACTTCGAAGGGTTGATCTCGATCCTCAACAGCTTTTTTGATTTCTTTCTCAGCTACGTTTGCTCCTTTTTTCACTGCTGTCATATAGTTCTCGGTAAAGTATCTAAATTTCACATGAATTTGTTTCAAAACTTTTGAAAATGCTTGGTTTTCCCTCGGCAACTGCTTCACCTCCTTAGGATACTATCTTTCCTGCGTTCCATTCAGTCTAAGCTTCATCATGTAGATATCGACGTTCATCGCTTTCGCACTATTTTTTTCTTCTGCATCGGAGCGGAATCAATCGACTCTGTACGTTCCTCGTCGTCCCCCTGGCCCCAATATATAAACAGTGCAGCGATAACGCCCACCACTAATACAAAAAACAACACGCCACATAAACTCATGCCTAGAATGAATAAGATTTTATCGCCAATACTCATGTTATCTGTTTGCATTCTTTTTCACTCCTGCTTTGTCAGACTAATTCAGTATATGAATAAATATCCCAGATTCTATAGGTAATAATCTATTATTCTATAAATTCCACTTCAGTCTAAGCAAGAAACACTAATCTACATAAAATACATGGAGAGTAAACACCTAAAATAAATGCATCAAACATATAAAGGAGGTTTTCAATCAATGGATCAGATACAAGGGAAAATCGATTCTAATTCGACCGTAGAAGAAGGGCTTGCGACAGTTTCTAACCAAACGAATGATGAGGAGTGGCATCAATTTATTCAACAAGAGGTAGAGAAACAAACGAAGGTAGGAGGAAATGAAGAGTCTAGAAAGGAGGTTATACTTAGTTCCCTAATTGAAAAAATACCAGTCGAAGATTTGATCGAATCAACAGTGAAAATGATTAAGGAGAAAATAGAAGCGGAGATCAAGAGGAAGAAGAAAAATAAGAATACAAATAAGCAGACAGAGACGGTAGAAAAGATGAAGGAAAATGAGAATACAAATAAGCAGACAGAGACGGTAGAAAAGATAATGCAGATAAAAAATGAGAATACAAAAAAACAAACAGAGACAACAGATAAGACAATGAAGAAACATGGAACGTATAAAAGTAGGCAAAAGAAGCGCCGAAGAGAATTATATAGACAAATATATGGATAACCAGTAATAGAAGGAGATTCACAACTTATGAAAGAAACACTTTTATTTCCTAGCAGCGCTGAACGAAATATCACATCGTTGATCTTGTTTGGGACACTTATTATCGTTTTACAATTAAACAACTATCTGCTAATGACTGTTTGGGGAATAGGTGTAGGGCTCATCTTAATCGATAAATCAATGAGATTTTTTATTGTGATCACACTGACTTTCGGTATTGGATTCTTTCTTTATGGCTATGTGAATTCACAATGGATTGCGGACATGAGTCCTGAGGAAATGCGGATCATTCTCAATAGGTTGTCATTGATCGTACTAATCATTCCATTAATATGTATATCACTTATTTACAGACTTCCTTCTATGAGCTATTGGCAGAAACCGCAATGGGGGGAGCTCGTTCGAATACCATTTATTTGGTCCGGCTTCCGTCAAGTGAAAGTAAGTAAGTTTCTCGCCATGGCGATGCTCATTAATCTTATCGCCATTATGCCGTTTATTGTGAATAATAGTTGGATATACATCCAAGAAATCTGGGGTTTTTTGCTGCTTTTTTCAACACTTAACTCCGTGCTTGAAGAAATTATATGGAGAGGCATACTTCTAAGTCGTTTTTCTGAATGTTTTGGCAATCGATGGGCGGTATTGATAACGAGCATTGGATTTGGCCTCCAACATTATTCCTTAGGATTCTCTTGGGTTAGTTGCCTTTTATTTAGTGTTGGAGGCTTCTATTTCGGGGCTATTACAGTCCATTCAAAAAGTATCATTCCTGCAATAATTTGGCATATGTTATTCAATGCCTTAATGATTCTTAGCGGAATGTTAGTGGATTAACGAAACAGAGAAACGCCTCTTTCACTATAGATGGAAGCGAGACTACACTATTAATTTACGCTCACTAACATATCAAAAACCTTATTTAGTTAAACATTGGAGAGGGTATCACAAATAGTGTTAAACAGAAGGTGGAAATAACTATATGAGTGTAGATTGCATAACTATCGTGTTAGGATAGCCGCCCTCACCAATTGGTTTCATTGATTCCACTCTAGCTAGATTAAATGGACTAATTGTAATACCAAGTAATCCGAGCTGACCAATAGTGACCAAAGTGGAGTTTGACTTTTCGCTGTAGCAACAACCCCAAAGTGTCCAGTAAACAAATTTAACACCACCTTATTAGAAATATAATAATGAGAATAAAATCCATATCCTTACTATTTTAACGTATTCGTACAGGTATTGTTTTAAAGTGGGTAAAGCTTTTTGTATAAATTGTAAACAATATAAGGAGATTACTTTCATAACATTTCTATGTCTGGTGGATTCAGGTAGCTCTATAAATTGAAATTGTTTTGTAGGAAGATTCCCAACGATCATATAGCATAATGATGCCAATAGGAACGACATAGCGTAATGCAGACAATAGCAGACTCCAATTGTAGTAGATGAACCATCCTTTTTGATAAGCGAAAATGGCGATGGTAACGCCGACTAAAGCTATACCAGCAAATACCAAAGGCTTTAGCCTCTGTGGAGTTATCGGGATGAAAATGGCACATAATATAGCTAATATATCTCCAGATATTAATTCTGCAACTCGGCAATCGGTCATAATATCTTTAAAAAAACCAGGTTTAAATTGGTACATCTTGAGCAAGGGTAATGCGAAGACAGTACTTACCCACATCAGAATCATATGTGAAAAACAAAGCAAGCGGACACGATAAGGAACCGGAGGATTGTAGCTTGAAATACGCGGAGCAAGATATGCGCCGACGCGAAAACCAACTACATAAAAAAAGGTAGAAAAGAAAATGTTCCAGTTTATATACTTTAAATAACCTAATTTTAAGTAAATTAACTCCAAGATGATATATAAAACTGCAAACAAAATAGATATTCTCCAAGGGTGATGTGACCTGGCTGCATAATAAACAAAAATAATGAGCGTGAAGGGAAGAATTAAAAAATCGGCGAATACAACACCAAATTCGTTTGCGTAAATTGGATTTGTACTCAAATGAGTCGTGAATTTGTAAAGACCTAAAATCAGGTTAAACAAACCCTCAAATATATCTGCGCAATAAACACCGATTACGTATGCGGTTATAATAGAATGCCAGGATAACTTTCTCTTGCAAAGCACTATTGTCATCCAAAGGGAAATAACTCCTAAATGAATCAGATATAACATCCTCGGTATAACCCCCTAGTTCGTTTCTTATATTGTGCTTTAATATTTAGTGATTATGCGTAAGAATCAATCAGTGACCGGGAGTTGGGTGTTGTTATCGTCTGAAAGAAAAATAAATACCCATATAAACAACCGACAAGTGTCAAGATGAGGTTACTTATATGGGTATTTTTACCAATTACCTGATTAAATTATTCTTTTATTTGTAGTTCTTTAGGGAATTTGGTCAATGTTTCATAACCATCCGCTGTAACTAGTACATCATCTTCTATTCTTACTCCACCGATACGGGGAATGTATATCCCTGGTTCAATCGTATAGACCATTCCTTTTGTTAGAATGCCATCATTTAGATGACTTATAGAAGGAAATTCATGTACGTTGATTCCCATGCCATGTCCGATTCGATGTGGGAAGTAGTCTCCGTATCCTGCATCAGTGATAATATTTCGAGCAACCTTGTCTAAATCTCCGATGCGATTACCTGGTTTGCTTTCTTCTAAGGAAGCTTGTTGTGCTTTTAATACGGTTTGGTAAATTTCTTTTTGTTTGTCTGTGACTGATTTAAATGCTACGGTTCGTGTGATATCAGAGCAATAGCCATCCATTACAACGCCTAAATCAAATAGAACCATGTCACCGGCTTTTAACTTGCGATTGCCTGGATTTCCATGTGGGTCACCAGTTTTTTCACCAAATAAAACCATAGTCGAAAAGGACATTTCTCGTATTCCCTTTCTTTTCAATTCATATTCGATTTTTGCTAATACTTCCATTTCGCTAATGCCTTCTTCAAGAGCATCAATACCTACTTGAACTCCATAATCAGCCATATATGCAGCGCGACGAATGATGGAGATTTCCACCTCATCCTTCACAACACGCATGTCATTTAATTTTTCTTCCATAGATATTACTGTTGCCTCTGGAAAGAAAGATAGAAACTCCTCACTCCGTTTATAAGTGAGAACTTCTTTTTCAATAGCAACTGCTTCTACTTTTTCTAGTTTCTTATTTTCTAATGTAGTTTTAATAAGTTTCCATGGATCTTCGTGATCGGAATATCCAATAATGTCGTATTCCCAACCTGCATCTTTTAATTGACCTGCTTCCATTTCAGGTAGGATAAACACTGGTTGTGCTTGCTTGAATACGAGAATTCCCATCAAACGTTCGTGGGGGTCTGTATAAAAATTTGATAAATAAAAGACATTTTCGGTTGAGTTCAAGAAAGATACTTCTATGTTCTTCTCGTTCATCCATTCCGTTACTTTTGTTAATCGTTCTTGCATTTTGGACACTCCTATCAGGAATTATTCGCCGTTTTCTTTTGCGTAGCTAATGAAACAACTATTAATACAATAACCGCAGCAGGAACCGAAATAACGACACTGTTTAAGTCAAATGGTTTACCAAAGATAATTTCCCATACTAATGTTGTTACAACACCTACAACCATGGAAGAAATACCACCGATTGCATTCACGCGTTTCCAGAAGAATACAGCTAAAATCGCTGGTGTTATACCTGCACCATAAACGGTATAAGCATACATTTGGACTTCTAACACCGTTGGGAAAAAGCTAATCAATAAATAAGCAAATACACCAAGGATTACGATAAAAACTTTTGTCATCCTTAATTGTTTTTGGTCTGACGCATCTTTATTAATATATTTTCCATAAATATCATACGTCATATTGGTTGCTGCAGAAAGCAAATAAGAGTTACCGGTTGTAATGATAAAAGCAGCAGCTGCAGCTAGTAAAATCCCTCCTATTGCTATAGGCATTGCGAGCGTCGTAGCCATTAAAGCCATCCCTGGATCAATATCGGGGAATAAAGAACGAGATGCAAAGGCAATTAGTGAAATGGCTGGTGAAATAATCAGCATAATAAGGAGCCAACCTAGTTGAGCCTTTCTAGATGAAGCATCTCCTTTTGATGACGCTAAACGTTGATACATGTTTTGGTCACCAAGTAAAAGGAATAAGGACGGTAGTAAATAGCCAATCAGCTGAATGTTTGTTAGTCCTCCCGTTGCCGTCAGATGAGAATCGGGAACATTTTCAATGATTGAATCCCAACCACCGGCAACAGCGAAAATCGTTGGTACGGTAATCACTAAGCCACCAACCATTAAAAACCCGCTGATTGCATCTGTTTGAGATACAGACTTAAGACCTCCAATCATCGCAAGAAATATGATTAAAACAGCTGCTATAATCGTACCGGTCTCTACACTCATTCCTGTTGTAAGATTAAGAATAAATCCGAATCCCTTCATTTGATAAGAAACGATCCCTACATAAGCTAATAGAACAATGATACTGGCAAGATTGCGAGCAGAGGGACCATATTTTTCTTCAAGAATACCGGAAATCGTATATTTTCCAAATGCTCTGATTTTAGGTGCCGCTATATAAAGGGTAAAAATACCGATTAAAGTTGGTATCATTAACATCAGGGAAGGGAGAATACCAAAACTATAAGCAACAGACGTTTCTCCACCTGATATACTTCCACTTCCTGTCCAGGTAGCCAGCAAGGTACCCATCAATACGAAAGGTCCTAAGCTCTTTCCTGCTAGGATAAAGTCTGTACTGTTTGAGACATTCTTGGACATATAAATTCCTAGTCCGATCATTACTACAGCATAAATCCCAATAAACCATAGTAATTGGGGGTTTGCTTCAAGTTCCATTACATCATTCACTCCTGTATTTTAAATATAGTCACTATCTGAAGGTGCTAACTCATTATATATGGTGCATATATTCCTATCAAATTATTTACTGTTGAGCAATTATAAAAAAAATATTGCTTAAACTGTTTTGGTAAACAGCATCACGAACGGAAAAACTATCAGGAGCGGTTTTCTGGGCATTTTGAATTTCAGTTGTTATGATCACTCAACAACAAGGGAATCAGAATGTTGTGCAAAGTTATATTATAGGTAGGACAATATAAAAGGTGATTAATGAAAAAGGAGTGAATCGATATGGAAACAAAAGCTGTGATTATTAATAAATATGGTAATAAAGACGTATTAGAAGAAGGGAAAGTAACGTTACCAGAAATTGGGGAACACCAAGTGTTAGTTCGCGAGAAAGCAACTTCGATAAATCCGATTGATTGGAAACTTCGTGAAGGATACCTGAAGCAAATGTTTGATTGGGAATTCCCGATTATTCTTGGTTGGGATGTTTCTGGAGTTATTGAGGCTGTAGGGTCAGAAGTAACAGATTGGAAAGCGGGAGATGAAGTATTTGCCCGTCCAGAAACAACACGCTTTGGAACCTATGCGGAGTATACCATTGTGGACGATCATTTATTAGCAGGAAAGCCAAACAATATTTCATTTGAGGAAGCTGCAGCAGTGCCATTGGCCGGTTTAACCGCTTATCAAGGTTTGTTTGATCATGGCCAGTTGGAAGAAGGACAAAAAGTATTAATTCATGCAGGGGCTGGTGGAGTTGGTACATATGCGATTCAATTAGCCAAAGAAGCAGGAGCCTATGTGTACACAACAGCAAGCGAAAAAAACCATGAACTACTTCAATCATTGGGCGCAGATGAAGTGATTGACTATCACACAACTAATTTTAAAGATGTATTACAAGATATTGACCTAGTATTTGACACCATTGGTGGTGACACACAAAATGACAGTTTTGTTGTCCTTAAAGAAAATACCGGCCGATTAATATCCATTGTAGGCGAACCAAATCAGGAAAAAGCGAAAGAAAAAAATATTGTAGCAAAAGGTATTTGGCTTCAACCAGATGGTAAGCAACTTAGTATTTTAGCTAAATTGCTAGAAGAGAAAAAAATGAAGAGCATTGTTGGTAGTACATTTCCTTTATCGGAAAAAGGGATTTATGATGCACATGCATTAAGTGAAACCCATCATGCTGCAGGTAAGATCGTGATTGCTATAAACTGACTATTAACTAGGTGTGATTTAGGTCTATCGAGTATGGTAGAGCCTCTACTAAACAAAACAGTATAATGAACGTTAAAAATGTTTTTGAACAAGGCTCTTCATACTAATAGTAGTAAAAAATAAACGCAGAAAGCATTTAAACAAGCCTTTTCTGCGTTTTGAATTTTTTTGACAGAGAAACATATTAACTTTACTGAGATTTTTTTTCAAAAAATTGGTTTAAATCTGTTTTATCTGTATCCTCTGCTAAAGCTTCTTGTATAGTATCGTTTAATAATTGCATTTTTTGTTTTTCGAAAAACGGGACACTTATCAAATAAGGTGTTCCTGCTTTTTCAATGTTTAAAATTGTTTGAATTCCACTCCCAGCAATTCCTACACCTAAAATTAATAATATCAGACCGAGGATAAAGCTATCGCCAAAAGATCCTAAACCCAAGAAAAATAAAATAATTCCAATAATAATTGGTTTCAAAAAATATTTGGTAGACAACATCGCTCCGGAAATATTTTTTAGCGGGATACTTTGTTGATCTTTACCTGCAGGAATAAATCCTAACAATGTGTTTGATAAGTTTGTTTTTACAAACCTATTATCTACCTCTACTTTTCCTTTTACCCAAAAGAAAAGCAAACTAGTTGAAAATTCAATAGCTTTCATTTTTGTCTCTCCTTATAAAAAAATAATAGTAAAAAAATAATAGTATCATATTACCATAAAAATTGTATAAGTTAAAGAAAAACTTAATTTATGGGTAAAATATACCGTTGATTGTCTTTTATTCCTTTTGATTTAGTAATTTGATTATAGGAGAGAACAGAGGTGGCTCCTTTTCTTTTTGAAATCTTGAACTGGAAAATAAATGATTGAGGAATTATTAAGAAGTGAAAAAGATTTAGAATTTATATATGAGGCTACGGTTAAAAAATCAATATCGAAGTTACTATTTGAACAAAAATGGCGACACATTCCCCTTCAAAATATATTCTCAGATATAGTGTAAAACAAAGAAAAGTATAATCCGCTATTATAAATAAATTTATAACAGCGGATTGATTTGAACAAAAGAGCAAAACCTTCTATGTTTTACGTTATTTTTTCCAAAGAATAAAAAGAAGAACAAGCATGACAAAATCTAATCTTGCTTCAAACGCAAATTCGAGTAATCCCGTTTGTAATACAGGCAATTTCGTAAAAAGAATCGCAGCAACTATAATGACTAATAATGGTATAGCCGCCTTCTTAACATAGTAATTAAAAATAATTAATACACCACATATTAATTCTGTAACCCCTACGATTAGTACTGCGATTTCAGGATAAGGTATACCAAAATTAGAAAAGGCAACTGTAAAATCAGCAACTACTAATTTCATTAGAGCAGAAGCTATAAATACGTAGCCAACAACATATCTGATAAGTTGATCGGATGAAATATTCCTTGGCATAAAAAGCCTCCTTAGAAATTGATATTCTATATATATGCAATAAAGGAAACGAGCTATGCAAAAAAATATTTTTAGGGCAATTTATCAGGATTCACGGTTAGATATATTTCATGAACTTTGTTGTTACTAATATAAAAACTCATGATGCTCTGAAGTGCTCTATTCATATAAATCACAATTGCCGGCTGACCATTGACATTTTTAATATCAAGATAAAAGTCTTCTGGAGCCTTTTTTGTTATGCCGTATAATAATGCCAATACGCTGGATAGTGATACTACGGGACGAACAGCAGCATGGACTTTGCCTCCGCCATCAGAATATAGTGTAACATTTTCAGAAATGAGTTCTAATAAGGCATCCATATTTTGTGTTTGAAATGCCTGGATAAAGTGAGTAATAACTGATTTGTTTTTCTCATAGTTTAGGCTTTCACCTTCTATGAATGAGATTTTTTGCTTTGCTCGACTGAAAATTTTTCTGCAGTTTTCTTCCTTCTTTTCAATAATGTTCGCAATTTCTACGTATGAGAAGCCAAATATTTCTTTTAAAAGGAGGACAGCTCTTTCATCTGGTGTCAAATGCTCCATCATTCGTAAATAAGCAATACTTAATCCTTCTTTTTGTAGCACTACCTCAGTTGGATCAAAGTCAAGTGATTTCTCTAGCAATAGAGGTTCAGGATTCCATGGCCCGACGTATTGTTCTCGCTTGTATCGAGCAGACTTTAGCACATCAAAACAGCGGTTCGTCATCATTTTGCAGAGATATGCTTTCTTATTTTCTATTTCCTGTTCCGTTATTTCGAACGCTCTTAAAAAAGTTTCTTGTACAATATCTTCTGTTTCTGATACGGAACCTAATAACCTATATCCTAATGAAAATAATAATGGTTTAAATTGTTGATACTCTTCATTACTAATTTGCATTATATCATCCCATTTTCTTTTTTTATTATTTCATCAGCTGCTTGTTTTCCACTGCTGATTGCTCCTTCTGACAAAATGGAGTTAGCAGAAGCCCAATCACCTGCTATATAAAATCCAGGGATATCTGTTTCGGAACGCTTCAGGTTTTGTTCATCACCTATTCGAGGTAAGCGTTGGTTTACTGTAATGTTAGGGAGAATACGTTTTGTTATCACATATTGTTGCCACCCTGTCTGTAGTTGTTCTAAGAATTGTTCAAGCTCGTTTTTTACCTCATTCCCATCTATATGCACATTAGGAGAGTGATATTTAAACACATGAAGAATAGTACTTTTTCCGTCATCAGAGAGCTGGGCAACATTTGAATGTACAGAATAATAGAAAGGGTTAGTGATTCCCATAGCGAATGATAGCTTTGGATTAGGAAGCTGTGTTAAAGCGACATCTAAAGTTGCTCCCTTTACAGGTGTTATTTCGGTAAAAAAACGATTCTGAAGATGATCACCTAGCATGTCATTAAGTTCTTGAGGATGAGTTGTACAAATCACCTTGTTTGCGAGTATTTCCTCGTTATTAGACAATATTAATGTATGATGATCGACTGATGGGGCGATATGTTTTACCACAGAGTTTGATTGAACCTGAATACCAGATATGACCGCTTGATTGTGGAGTTGATCAATCATCGTCTGCCAACCGCCATCTAGATATAGTACGCCGCTCATGCCAACTTTCAAATGTGATACTATTAATTTTGCGCTCACCTTTTCAGGTGCATGACAATATGTCGTAAGTCTCGCTAATAAATAAAGTAATGACGCTACTTTTTGCGATGATGTGATTTGCTTAACCCATTGTTGGAATGTGAGGTCTGCTAAATTTTCGGTATCCACTCTATTCACTTTTATCAAAGCGCTCATCCATTCCAAACGTTCTTTCCAATTAAGAAATTTTGTTGAAAATAGCCCTGAAGGAGTCAAAGGTGCAACATATTCCGTATTATTTTCGATTATAAAGCCAGTTAATTTCGGTGATTTACCATTAAGATTAATACGTAATTCTTCGAGAATAGGTTTCGCTTTTCCTTTTTTATAAATAGCGTGGGGTCCAAGATTGAAATATTGGTGTTTTATCTTATCTGTTTTCGCCCTTCCGCCAACATGCTTACCTCTTTCTAATATTAATATCGACAAATCGCTTTTAGCTAGATAATTAGCTGCAACATAACCTGCTAACCCCGCACCAATAATTACTACATCCCATTTTTTAGCCATATGATAGCCTCCTTTTGTTATTTCATAACTCAAGACGAGGAATGTAGATTATTTGTGACAGATTTTATTATGAATCTAGGAGGATTTAGAGAAAAGTAAAAAACTGCAAAAGTAAACATGATTTTCTTAGAAGGAAAGGACTTGAAATATTGGTGTTTTACATTTGTTGGAGATAAACACATCTAGCCCCGTGCCTAGTTTGTTACACCGCTGGGGATACAATGTTTCTAAGTCAAGCGGACATCTGATTCGTTATTTGTATTTAAATAGCTATTTTTGGGGCGTAAGTGGACATCTAGTTCGTTATTTCCTTAAATTCCTAAGAAAACAACCTCTATTTTGCTGAATAACGGAACAGATGTCCACGAACATCCCGATATCACTGTTTTCACCAGATATAACGGAATAAATGTCCGCGTTAAAGCCATCTATTGGTCATTATCTAATGTGATACAATATACTAATAGTTGTAATTAAGGATTATAGCACTGAGTACAGAAAGCAGGTTCTATATAGACACGATCCTATTCTTTTTAATTATTATAGTAGCCTCCATTCTTCAAACCAGCACAGGGTTTGGTTTCTCAATTTTGGCTACTCCTTTTCTTCTTTTGGTATTTGAACCTCGCGAAGCAATACAAATAAATCTGTTGTTATCACTAGTTATTTCTGGTGCCCTAATAACCAAGATTTTAAAGGATATTGATTTCAAGATTTTACGGAGATTGTTGCTTGGGAGTGTTATAGGTCTGCCGGTAGGAATTTTTACATTTTTACTAATAGATATAATCAAACTTAAATTAGGGATTAGCATTATTATCTTAATATTAACGATAATGCTTATACTAAGGTTTAGAATCAAACAAAATAAAAGACGAGATTTGATTGTGGGTGGATTATCAGGTTCTCTAACAACAAGTATTGGCATGCCCGGACCGCCATTATTGTTATACTTTTCTGGAACAGATACTCAAAAAGAAAAGCTAAGGGGTACAACTCTGTCTTTTTATTTATTTATCTATTTAGTAAGTTTAATAATCCAAGTCATTTTTGCAGGAACAAGTAAAACAGTCTGGCTTTCTAGCGGAATTGCTTTACCACTAGTATTAATAGGCCTTTACTTGGGACAAATACTTTTTAAATGGATTAACCAAAATGTTTTTCGTATATTTACATATATCATCTTGTTGTTTACAGGAATATACTTGCTTATGGAGAGCTTTGGTCAATTGTAATCATAATAGAAACTTTATGAATAAACTGGGTAAAATAAAACTGATCCATTTCGCCAATCAGGTGAAATGGATCTGCCTTTAAAGAAACACAAAGTTTTAAATCGATTGAACCGCTTCTTCAACAGGCGTATTCCCTGTTACAACTTGAAATCTCTTTCCAATCGTAGAATCATTGTTCAAGCTAGCTACAATCACTCTTGCAATGTCTTCTCGAGGAACTTGACCTCTTTCTACTTTTTCAGCTAGTTCCACTTTGTTTTTGCCCGGATCATTTGTTAGTCCACCAGGGTGAATGATTGTATAATCTAAATCAGTTGATGTCAGCCATTCATCTGCATAATGCTTCGCAACCACATATGGCGCAAAACCTTCTGGAGCAGATTGGATTGCTTCACGACTTGTATCGAATGAACTGATCATAACATATCGTTCCACATTGGCTTGTTTTGCTGCTTCAATCGTTTTAACAGCGCCATCCAGATCGATCATAAGGGTTTTATCTTTACCAGTGTGTGGCCCAGATCCTGCTGTGAATACAACAGCATCTACTCCTTCTGCAGCCTTAGCGATTGCATCAATTTCATCTTCAAGATCTACAATCGCAACTTCAGCACCTAAATCTTGAAAGTAAGCAGCTTGCTCTTCTTTTCGGATCATTGCTTTTGCTTCTAGATTATCGTCATCTTGAATGAATTTGACAAGATGTTTTCCTATTTGGCCATTTGCCCCTACAACTAATACTTTCATTTACTTCACCCTTTCCAACTTTTCTATATTTTCCATTTTAAAGGTTAAAAGAAGAAAAGTTAAATAATTGATTCCCCATGAATACTCATGGGTTGATCGAATCAATTGGATCGCCTCTTTAGAGTATATGTAGTTTCAACAAAATAAACCATATCTACTTCTATGACGCTTACGACATTATTCTTACTTTTTTTCCAACTCTAAATAGTTTATAATTATTAGATGATAGTAGATATTTAAATAATTATAATAGACTATAAATGGGTATAATTGGGAAGGAAAGGTTTTTTCCTGAGTGACGCAATTTAAAGCAGGAGAGCCTACTCTTTTTTTTGCACGTTAGTAAAATTTTAAAGTGCGGAGTATAAGTAAAACTAAAGCTTTCGCCAGAACTTGCTGAAAAGCCAAGTGTTTTCTTTACAGAGAAGGGATCAGAAAGGAAGGTTTTCATGAGTGACATACAGAAAAAATCAGATGTTATCTTAATTGGTGCCGGAGTAATGAGCGCGACTTTGGGGGCAATGCTGAAAGAGTTAGCACCAGAATGGGACATTACAGTGTTTGAGAAGCTTGATAAAGCAGGGGAAGAAAGCTCAAACGAATGGAATAACGCGGGGACAGGTCATGCCGCATTGTGCGAGCTTAACTATACATCGGAAAAAGCTGATGGATCAATCGATACTACCAAAGCTGTAAAAGTAAATGAACAGTTTCAGGTATCAAGACAGTTTTGGTCTTATCTTGTAAGAAGCAACCTGCTTGAGAATCCACAAGACTTTATTATGCCAATCCCTCATATGAGCTTAGTCCAGGGGGAAAGCAATGTAGCCTTTTTGAAAAAACGTTTTGAAGCGTTATCAAATATTCCTTTGTTTCAAGATATGGAATATTCCGATGATCCGGAAAAACTGAAGGAATGGATTCCGCTTATAATGGAGGAACGTACACCAGATGAACAGATAGCGGCAACGAAAATTGATTCTGGAACAGATGTGAATTTTGGTGCTTTAACACGCAAATTATTCGAACACTTAGAGGAGACAGATGTTGAATTAAATTATAAGCATAGTGTCGAGGATATAAAGCGAACCAGTGACGGTTCATGGGAAGTAAAAGTGCATGATATTGATAACGGTAAAATAGAATATCATACGGCAAAGTTCATCTTTATCGGTGGTGGGGGCGGAAGTCTGCCTTTATTACAGAAAACCGGTATTCCTGAGTCCAAAAATATTGGAGGATTCCCGGTAAGTGGGCTATTTATGGTATGTAACAATCCTGAGGTCGTAGAGAAGCATCATGGAAAAGTATATGGTAAAGCTAAAGTTGGTGCTCCACCAATGTCTGTCCCGCATCTCGATACTAGATTTATCGATAACAAAAAATCATTATTATTCGGACCGTATGCTGGTTTCTCACCAAAGTTCTTAAAGACAGGGTCTAATTTTGATTTACTTGGTTCAGTAAAACCAAGTAATGTCTTAACCATGTTAGCGGCAGGGGCAAAAGAGATGGCATTGACGAAATATCTGATCCAACAGGTTATGTCATCGAAAGAACAGCGCATGGAAGAATTACGTGAATTTATTCCTAATGCAAAAAGTGAAGATTGGGATATAGTCGTAGCTGGTCAACGTGTACAAGTTATCAAAGATACAGAAGCCGGCAAAGGAACGCTTCAGTTTGGTACAGAAGTTGTTAGTGCTGCCGATGGCTCGATTGCCGCATTGCTCGGTGCATCTCCGGGTGCTTCTACTGCGGTACAAGTTATGCTGGAATTATTGGAAAGATGTTTCCCTCAACATATAAAAGAATGGGAACCTAAGATAAAAGAAATGGTTCCATCTTATGGTGTGTCGCTGGCAGAAAATCCTGAAATGTTCCGTGAGATTCATACTGCGACAGAGGAAGCACTTGGTCTAAACGTCAATGGACCGGTCCATAGTGCAGAATCAAAAAGTAGTTAATGAAAACAGTATAGTATTAGAAAAAGCCGGTTTTCTTATTGTCAACCGGCTTTTCTTCATTATTGAGCGACTAATGTAACTACTGATTTTGCCGGAACATTAAACGTTTTATGTGCTGGGAATAAGTTTTTTTGTTCCAGGTCACTGTTTTCAGAAGTTACATATGGTTTAAATTGTATGGATTTCTTGTTGCCAGGTAGATCATCTACATTGATATTGACTGGTTTTGTTTCATCGCTATGATTGACAAGTACAATAGAGAGTTGGTCATCTTCTTCTTGATAATAAGCAGATCCCATTAGGCCATCCTTATCGTTTGCACCCTGAAGGTCAACTCGATAAGCTCCTGGTCTAACGAAGCGGCTGTAGTTACCTAACGCCCATAATAACTTAGATTCGATGATTGTTTCTTCATCACCCTGCTCAGAGTAATTCGTATAAATTAAGCCGTCCTTGTAATCATATGGTGAGAGTGCTAACCACCATTGCCATGCGGAAGCTTGTGTTTCAACCATGTCATAATGAATAAGTCTGGCAACATCTAGGGCAGTATCCATGGATAGGTCTCTTCCATGCCCATGATCTCCCAAAATACAGTATTCGGACATCCATATTTTTGCGTCCTCATCATATCGATCTATATTTTCCCGTACAGACTCTCTTAATGGAATTAAACGGTCCTCACCAGCATAATGATCAGACCAATAGGCGTGCGCACTAATCTTATTACCGATCATTTCTTTAATATCACTATCTCCTAAAAATTCTTTAATATATTCTCGATATTTACCAGGATAAGCTCCACTAGCGTTTCCACTGCTATACCTGCTATCACTTCCTGTAAATTCTGCATATATATCATCATCAAGGAGGGATGTATATTCTACTGCTTCTGGAGCATCAATCTCAGTTTCAAGACCTCGGCTTTTCAGCTCATGATGTAATGCTGTGATAACCTCCTTCATATCCTCAATATTGTAACGATTTCCTTCTTGCCCGGCATAATTCCAATCCCAAGTAGGCTCATTAATTGGACTAATATAGTTAAAAGGCAACCTTTCTTGTTTGAAGTGCTCCAATACATCAGCTAAAAATACCGCAAAATCATCAATATGTTCCTCTTTTAGATTTGTACTACCTACAGAAGGGTCAGGCTGTCCATGTCCATTCTTTGTCATCCAAACCGGTGGACTATTTACAAATGCAATAAATTCCTCAACACCGCGTTCTTTAGCTGCTTGAAGAAACCATTGCTGACCAGCCTGTTTAGACCAATCATAATTCTCATTTTGTCCTGTTTTAAAACTTTCTGTTCTTCTAAAACGGTCTGTAATGATTTCTTTATCTGTCATTTCACTACCTGCGCCGATATTAAAACGCCACATCGATAAACCAATTCCTTTATCCTGTGAAAATAGTAAATCAGCCACACGTTTTTTATTTTCTTCAGACCATTCACTGCCAATTGGATCCATGGACCAAGCACCAGAAGCCCCAAATCCATCAATTTCTTGAAACTTATTATCCACGTCGATGTTAATTTCCTGGGCAGTGTTATTCTTGGGAACTGCTAAGTTGTTTTCTTTTGCATAACTAACTGGTGACCCAAGCAGTAGTACACTAAGTGATAATGCTAAGGATAGTTTTAATTTCTTATTCATTGACATTAAAATCTCCCTTCGAATAAAATGTTGTGAATTCGCTTTCATAAATGTTATCAAAATTAGCAAGTAATATCAACTTTCATGAAGTTGATAGAGCAGAGGTCGAAGTTGATAGAGAACCGCGGAAAGTTGATAGAGCGGAGGTCGAAGTTGATAGAGAACCGCGGAAAGTTGATAGAGCAGAAGTCAAAGTTGATAGAGAATGCCGAAGAGTTGATAGAGGAGAGGTCAAAGTTGATAGAGAACCCCGAAAAGTTGATAGTGAGGCACCTAATTAATAATAAATTCCAAATGTAAATCGAAATGAAGTTTGATAAAAAAGAAGAGGCTGACGCATTTCATCAGTCTCTTCTTTACTTGATTCCATTACGCTTTTCTTCTTTTATTAACTAGTAAGAAGACAGCACCAACAAGGAGTATAATGAATCCGGCCAAGAAATAATTAAATGTACTTGTAGCGGTATCAGGCAATTTATTCTTCTCATCTATATCAGATTCATCTTGATTGACAGGGTCTTCCTCAGCATTTTCCGTTTCAAATACGGTAAATGTACTAAAGTGGCTTGTTTGTGCTGTAACAACACCGTTTTTGTAATCTCCACCGACTAGTTCCCACTCCTCAGTTTCTGAATTCCAATAGAATACTTTTACATGATCAGGTTTTTTTACTTTGTTTTTATTGACTTTAAATGAAAGGGTAACTTCCGAATCAAACTGACTGATTTCTTTGCCACCTTGCATAATTGTAAAGTCATAGACAGGACTTAAAGCTCCATCAATATCTTTCATTTTTAGAATTTCAAAATCGACAGCTTGATCTCCATTTGTCAATACAGATGCTGGCAACTGGATGCTTACATCTTTCATGTTAATGGTAATGTTAGCATTTTGCTGCTTTAACTGTTTCACTTGATCACTAGTAAATGCAACAGTGATAGAAGAGTCGTAATTTCTTAGATTAATAACAAGTTCATCTTCTTTTTCCACCTTATTGATAATGGTATCTTTAACTGTTGCTTTTTTATCTTCTACTACTGGTTTGGTTACGATTTGTTTTGGTTGTTCAGGTTTAGGTTTATCTGAACCTGGCTTCTCTGGTTGATCTGACTCTGGTTCAGGTTCTGGATCACTTGATGCTTCCAGTGTTAAAACACCGAATACAGATGTATCCTGATAGCCAGCACCAGTCGTATCGTTCCATGTAGCAGCACTTTGGCGAGCACCGTCTTGCGCATCATTAATTTGCACGTCAAAACCAATTTTTGTGTCAGCCGTTGGAGTAATAGTTTTAAAAGGTATTTTCACTTCAACAGTGTAACCATTATCTGAAACATGAGTTGCTGATTCGAATCCTTCAGCAATACTTTCTGGGTTAAAGGAAGTTTCATTATCAAAATTTACTCTGTATTGTCCATCGTCGTCTTCGTAGGATGCTGTTTTTCCATTATTCTCATCGACAAAGACTTCGATGGAATCTTGTTCCCATGCATTTTCGTTTGTTTTATCCAGATTGGAGTCACTTACTTGAAACATCACATAGAGGTTGTTATCATCCCACAGAATCTTAGCTGTACCATTTGCACCCTGCCACGCCATCTGATAACGATTAATCGGTAAAGCAGGTGCATTGCTCCAAACATCATCGATCGATCCATCGATTTCAGGGGTACCGTATGAAGCGGTAGAATGATTTGCTTCTTTCTCCTCAATGTCGTGTTCTGCAATAAATGTATCAGGATCAACTACAGCGTAATATGCCGGTTTCGCTTGTAAGTCTTTATCAAATAATAATGGACTTTGCTCAGCTCTCCAGCTTGTCGCATCATTAAGACCCCAGAATGTTACACGAGAGATATGTTCAGCATGTTCTTTGTAGATCTGGAACAATTGTGCATATAAATAACCTTGAGCGATAGCTTGTTGATCTGTAAGCTCACCATCACTACCAGCTGTAATGTCCAGCTCTGTCACACCAACTTCCACACCAAGCGAAATAAATTTTTCTAGCGAGCTTCTTACGTTTTCTGGATTTGTGTTTAAATTGTAGTGAGCTTGCATACCGATACCGTCAACAAGGAGGTCTCCGTTGTTTTCAGCAGCATAGTTCTCATTGATTTCTTTTACCATCTGGTAAATGGCTTCTGCTTTGTTTTGGTTATCATCATTGTAATCATTGTAATAAAGCTTGATGTCCCAGCCGTTTTCTTCAATTACTTCTTTTGCTGCAAGGAAAGCTTGCTCTACATAATCTGGTCCAATAGCTTTATACCAACCAGATTGACGTAAGGAGGCCTTCCAATCAGACGGATTTGGCGGATTATCAATCATCG
Organism: Gracilibacillus sp. D59; assembly: GCF_052246695.1. NCBI lineage: Bacteria > Bacillati > Bacillota > Bacilli > Caryophanales > Bacillaceae > Gracilibacillus > Gracilibacillus sp. D59. Next base: position 245,994 of record NZ_JBQQCK010000002.1, read on the forward strand.
CTTCATTGACTACATCCCAGGAAATCACGTTTGGTCCGAAATGTTCAACTGTTGTTTTAACATGGTTTCTCAAATTTTTAAGAGCTTGTTCCCGACTTAAAGGATCACCATTTTCGTCAGAGTGTAGCCATTCATCTGATTGTTGGTGCCAAACGAGTACATGACCATGCATTTGTAATCCTTGCTCAGATGCTTGTTTGACAAGTGCATCCTCGGCAGTAAAATCAAATTCTCTCTGATCATTATATGCATAACCTGGTTTTAACGCATTCTCTGCGGTAACAAGGTTGTGATGCATGTTAAGAAGTTCCAGTCTGGTACCTTCAAATTCACCGCTGGAGACTGCATTGCCAATTAGAAAATAGTCTCCATATACATCTTTTATCGGTGTTAGATCTTTCTCGATTTCAACTTCTCCCGAACCAGTAGGCTCAAAAGTTACATCATCAATATAGAATGAGGCTGTACTGTTATTTGAGCTTTCTACATAAATGGTCAAATATTCGCCACCTACACTGCTGTAACGGTAAGTTCCTTCAAGTTGAACCCAGCCATCTTCAGAACTAATCGTTTTTCCTTGCAGGTTATTGTAACTAGCGCTGTCACCTTCACCAACCTGTGTTGATAGCTGAAGCTGTGAACTTTCCGGCGAGATCAGCTTAACCCATGCAGAAATATTATATTCTTGACCTTGGTCTACATATTGTTCTACATGTAATGATGGTCCATGCCAATTTTCATTTCTGTTCTCTACTTTGAGGGCAGTGGAACCTCCATCGGTATGATTCGCTTCATCGGTAACAGTTAGAACTTCCGTATCACCTCTAGCTTCGAAGCCACCAGTTGTTTGATCTTCAAAAGTAATCGGAGTGAAATCTTCAGCAGGTGGTCTCTCCTCTTCTGGTTGTTCCTCCTCACCGTCCTCTGGAGTTACTTCTTCGGTAATAAGAACATCACCGATATAGAACGGTATTGTATTTCCGGCTTCATTCGATTGGATGCGTAAGGCTCTGTCTTGACTTGTATCTACCGTATATTGTCCAGATAAGGTAAAAGTTTGCCCCGATATAAAGTCAGCAGCTACATACAATCCGCTATAACTGTCAACATTCTGAAGCAATACTTGGGCACCTTCCGAAACCGATACATTTTCATCTACATAACCTCTAACCGTAATGGTATAGGTTTTGCCATTTTCCATACCCACTTCACTGAATGGGATGTCAACACCGTCCCAATTGTTGCTTCTCTCACTAACATGAATTGCATGTCCATCATCATTGTTTTCAAATACGATATCAGAAACTGGATTCACTTGAGCGTTACCAGCTGGCGTTACAACACCCGAACCATTGTCAAATGCTTCGTGATAAACAGTTCGAGTCTCTGAATCATCTCCTGATCCCGTTTCAGGGGCAGGTCCGCCAATCCAACCAGCGATTTCCTCTAGTGTCGTATCCATAACTACATAATGACGCCCCATAGTATATTCGTCTTCATCAGGGTAGCCGACCTTAAAAGCATACTTGATGCCATTTTCTTCATTTACCTGTTTTGCCACATCATTGTAGCTTCCATAAGGATATGCCATGAGAATTGGATTTTCGCCTGTCATATTACTTAAGTACGTATTAGCTTGAGCTATTTCTTCCTCAGCCTGCTCCATTGTTATGTTACTTCTCTGACTGCCATCATCACCCCAAATTTCACTATTATGTGTATTGGAATGATTTTGTAGACTGACATTTGGATGGTCTGCTAAAGTTTTCAACTGTTCTTCGGACATACTGTAATCACCACCGATCCAGTTGGTGATAACGAATTGAACAGCTTTCAGATCATACTTTTCTAAGATAGGAAGTACATTGGTGATAAAGTCAGGAGTAGCATCATCAAAGGTTAATAGAATCGGGTTTTCTGGAGCCGTTTCTGTTCCTTCCATGATATTTACATATTGTTCTGCGGATAAAGTGTTATAGCCATTGTTTTGAAGATACTTCATCGTCTTTTCAAATTTTTCAATGCTGGTATCTGTCCATTCGTTGGTAGGAGTTTCCACAACCCGGTGATACAGAAGAACTGGAATATCTTTGCTTGTAGCTGCTTTTGTAACCGGAGTGATCCAACCTGATGGAAAGACTAAAATTGTTATAAGAAATAATGAAATAATTCTTTTAAAATTCCTACTCATATTTTGTATTCCTCCAAAAATATTATTTTTTCAAAATATAAAACGCTTACAAAGATATTAATAACCTCCTTTCCATCTATCATTGTAGCTTGTTATTAGAGAACCTTTAACCATAAAACCTAAAGATAATACTTTAGAAATTAAATATATTTTTCTAGTAGTTGAACGAATTAACAATGAAGAAGGATGCCAAGATTGTGCTCTACTCGAGTCTGATTTCTTTTACCTTATTTGTTCGAAACACCTGTTCTCATCCGATTAATTACTCTTTTGTTTTGGTGATTTATAACCGGTTTTAATAACCTATTACATCGAATAATCATCTTATACCATTGCGGAATCAATGAACTTTTGACTCCCAACTCAAGAAAAATGGCGCATTGACATCTTTCATAAAATAGTATATTTTTACCGGTTTTTTAAAAATGGATAGAGGGAATCGATTCATAGGCTGGTCAAAACATCTAGGATAGGGAGGTTTTAAATGGAAACACCTCAAATAATAAAGATTCATCGCAGAACAGCTACACTAACTGTTAGCGGTGTCATATTCATTGTGACGACGGCCCCGCTATTGATTCCAAAAGTCCGGAGATTGGCTAGGAAATTTGTCCGCAGAATAAGACGTGCCTTGAAACAGGCTGATGGACCAGCTGAATTAGAAGCCAAAGTCAAAAGTGAAATTACAGAAGAGATGGCGGACCAGTTTCGAAATCATCTGAAGGAAGGCATTCAGACAAAATTGAAGAATGTGCAGAATCACCTTCAAAAGAAGAAAAAGGAAAACGAAGAAAAAGTACAAGCCAATGCCGAAAAAGCAGAAGCTAAAATGCAAGATACACTACTAAAAGTAAGAGATAGAGTAGCTGGTGTCAAAGAATCCGGTAAAAGTCTGCAAATGATTTTGAAAGACAGGTGGCCATCGGATCGTACAATGAAGGGCACCAATCAAATCAAAGGAGCAAGGTACATCAAAAGCTCCACTGACATTAAAAGTTCGACCAAAATCAAGAGTACTCAGCATATCAAGTATCATTCAGATTTAACAAACCATTAAAAGGCGTAATGTAAAAAATCACGAGAGGAGCATAAAACATGGCAATTCAAAAGTCAACAGACAGTTCAGGATTGGCAGAGGTTATTGATCGAATTCTCGATAAGGGGATTGTCATCGATGCCTATGCCAGTGTATCGGTCGTTGGGATTGAATTAATTACAGTTGAAGCTCGGGTAGTGGTCGCAAGTGTGGATACATGGCTGAGATATGCGGAAGCAGTTGGGCTATTGCAGGATGAAGTTGAGGAAGAGGGACTATCAGACCGATTATCCGCACGTAGTGAAAGTATGGAATATAAAGAACAGTCTAACTGATAGGCAAAAAGGTCAGAGTCTCCTGACTCTGGCTGTCTTTTGCTGATTGAATCCCTCAATTGAAGGAAGTGAAGCAAATGAAAATAATGAAGGTGGTAAATGATTTCTTTATAGAACATATTGCTCCACCCTATAAAATTATTTCCGTGAAAAAGCATAAAGAAGGCGAAGAAAAAGGCTGGAGAGCACTGGTTGAAATTATCGAGGAAAAAGAATACATGAAAAAATACGGGCATGATCAGATGATAGGACTCTATGAAGTGTTCCTTGATAAAGACTTAGAAGTCACTGGCTTTTCCCGAATTAGTCTAAGGTTCCGTAGCGATATAGAAGAACAGGCATGAAGGGAGGGCCTGATATGACAGGGATAAACATAGAGGAACAGACAAAAGGTGTTTTTGAAAACACCCCCCACTTTCAGGAATTGGTGAAACGCTCGCTGCGTTATTTAGGAAGTGGATATCCTGTTCATTTTACCGGGCCACCAGGAGTAGGGAAAACGGCGTTAGCCATGCATATTGCAAACAAACGAAAACGGCAGATAACACTGATGCATGGAAGTAAAGATCTTTCCATAGAAGAACTTATAGGATCGTTCTCTGGTTACGAACGGTACAAACTGAAAGACAACTACATCCGCACAGTCCAAAAAATCGAAGAAAGAGTTAACGAATCATGGAAAGAGGGTCGACTACTTGAAGCTGTGCGAAAAGGCCATACGTTAGTATACGATGAGTTTACACGTTCTAAGCCGGAAACCAATAACATTTTACTTCCTGTTTTAGGTGAAGGTATACTACCGCTCTATGGGACAAAACAGAAAAAGTCATTTATACAGGTACATCCGGATTTTACCGTGATTTTCACAAGCAATCCTGCAGAATATGCCGGTGTATACGAATCACAGGATGCCTTGCTGGATCGAATGATTACCATGGCTATGGAAAGCATGGACAAAGAAGCAGAAATTGCTGCTGTGGTAAATAAAACGTCAATTGAACGGGATAAGGCAGAAGCCATTGTGAACTTTATCGAAAAGGTTCGTCAATTGGCTCCATCTAAACAGAGCGGCAAAATTCCAAGTATCCGTGCTTCAATCATGATTGCAGACATGGTAAATCGATATAATATACCAATTGATGGGGATAACAAGGAATTTTATCAGCTATGCTTTGATATAACTTGGTTCCCAATAAAAGCATATGGAGAAAGGAAACAAACACATCGGCTAAGGAAGCAGTTAGAACAGGAGTGCCAACGAATATCAGAGAGGTGATTCAAATGAGAGAAGAACAAGGAATCTATCTATTTTGCGCAATACAGACACATGAAAAGCAAACGTTTGGTACTGTTCATTTTAAAGGACAGGTCAGGGAAGTATTCACCATCCATTATAAGGATGCAGCGATGGTTGCTACAGTCGTACCGATGGAAATCTACCATCCAAACAAGGATAATTTGATGATGCACCAGAATGTGATTTCAAGCGTGATGGAACAAATGGATACCGTTGTACCTATCAGCTTCGGCAATGTCTTTAACAGTGAAGCAGATGTCATTACCCTGACCGAAAAACTCTACCCACAACTGGAAAAACTTTTTCCACAGATTCAGGGCAAGATCGAAGTCGGTTTAAAAGTTATCGGGAAAAAGGAGTGGCTAGAAACTAATATCAATCAGAATGAATCAATTAGAGAGAAGAAAAAAGTAGTCCAGTCAAAATCAGAGGCTGCTGGCTATTTTGACCGTATCCAGTTGGGAGAAATGGCAAAAGATTTCTTCCAGTCTGTTCAAAATGAAATCAAAACGGACATTCATGAGCCATTACTTCCACTCGCAAAAGCTTTCCAAATAAATAATCCGATTGGCGAAAAAATGTTACTGAATGCAACATATCTCATTAATCGAGAACAGGAAGAAACCTTTGATAAGAAAGTTAATGAACTGCATGAGAATTGGAAGGATAAAGTCGATTTCAAATACACGGGGCCATGGCCAGCTTATAACTTTATCAATATTAAACTGAGAGTGGAAGAGAAGGAACCCTCATGATTCACAAACTATTCACCTTTCCAATCGATATAGTCGTTAATATCGGTAAAAAATTTCAAGAAGAAGTGGATAAGGAATATTATGATCTTGAACATATTCAGAAGAAACTCATTCATCTGCAAATGATGTATGACATGGGGGAACTCGATAAGGATTCCTATAAGCAATCTGAAATGGAACTGCTTACCCGTTATGAGATTGCCAAAAAGCGAGAAATGGAACAAATTCAAGCGCTGACTAAAGAAAAAGAATGAAAGGTGAGGAATAAACATGGGCAGTCTAATTTACTTATACGGCGTGATTCCATCTATGGAAAAAGCAAAACATACATTCCCAAAATTCAAGGGACTCGATGGGGAGCAGGAGGTATATACGATTTCCTTTGGTCAAATTGATGCGGTAGTATGCAGTCTGGATAAGACCGAGTATGGCGAAAAAGAGCTTGAAAAGAAAACAAAGGATGCGAAGTGGTTGCATGAGAAAGCCTTTCATCATCACGAAGTGCTTATGTCGTTGTATGCCAACTATCCGGTTGTTCCAATGAAGTTCTGCACCATTTACTCAGGGTTGGATAATCTACGTTCAACCATGAATAAGCAGAAACAGCGAATGATAGAGCTGCTGGAAATCATTGCAGACAAAGAGGAGTGGATACTGAAAATATATTGTGATGAAGAAAAAGTGAGGAAAAGCATTTCTGACCAGAGTGGAATAATCGAAGCAAAAAAAGAAGAAATTCGAGCAATGTCTCCAGGACGGCAATATCTTGAGAAGAAAAAACTAGGTCAGCTGATCGACCAAGAGGTTCATAAGGAAATACAAGCAATTGTAGAAAATATTCATGAAGAATTAGCTGACATGAGCGTCAACACGGAAGTGAAACGAAACTGGAACAAGGATGTAACGGGACGGAAGGAAGAAATGTCCTGGAACAGTGTTTACATGTTGAAAAAGCATAAGGTGGATGACTACTTAGCACGGATTAAAGAAATACAAAATAAGTGGACAGATGCTGGGTGGCAATTGGAAGTCACAGGCCCATGGCCGTCCTATCATTTTGCAGCGATCAGCTAGATTGGAGGATAAAATGTCGGAAAGCAATGAATTTGCCAACAAGGAAGTAGGTCTCATCGATATACTAGATGTCGTACTTGATAAAGGTGTGGCTATTAAAGGTGACTTGATTCTCTCCGTCGCTGGCATCGACTTGGTTTATTTAGATTTACGCATCTTAATTTCATCCGTAGAAACACTAATTGAATCAAATAAAGAAACCGCTCGACAGTTATCTTCCCATCAATTTGAAAAGGAAAAGGAGGAGCTTGACCATGTCATCAATCAATCTTAATAATGATTTGTTTGCAAATCTCGATTACCATCCGGAAAAAAGTGGGCGTATTGAACTTGATTCTGAGGGTGCCGAAGAAGGCCTAGCACAGTTGGTGCTGACCATCATAGAGCTTTTGAGACAATTGGTTGAACGGCAAGCGATTCGCCGAGTAGAAGGCGGAAATTTAACGGAAGATGAGATGGAGGAGCTCGGTGTTGCTCTCATGAACTTGGACGTGAAAATGGATGAACTAAAAGAAATTTTTAACTTGGATGACAATGATTTAAATATTGACCTCGGGCCTTTGGGGAATTTACTTTAATAGGAAAAGGAGGTCGTTATAAGGTTATGCAAAGTACACCGCAATCAACCACACAATCTAGTAATTTGGTCGACGTGCTAGAGACGGTATTGGACAAAGGTGTTGTAATAGCAGGAGATATTCGAGTCGGAATTGCTGATGTAGAATTACTTTCAATTAAAATCAGACTCATTGTCGCTTCGGTCGATAAGGCTAAGGAAATCGGCATGGACTGGTGGGAAACCGATCCTTATCTCAATTCCAAAGCAGCCGAACAGGAACAGAATCAGTTGAAAGAAGAAAATAAAGAGCTCAAGGAGCGGCTGGAAAAAATAGAAGGGAAACTGCTGAATGATTAAGATAATGGGCGAAAAGTATGACTCCCACCTTTATTCAAATAAGCAGGTGCTTTACTATATGAGCTATGCTAATAAAAAAGTAAAGGAGACCATCCATATAGATGGTCTCTTACTAGTTTCTTTATCACTCACTGATTCTCTTAAGATCCCATTATCACTTGTGGAAATAAGTGATATTGATTTTTGCGGGAACTCGGTTTTAAAACATTAATATAGCCGCCAAACGTTAATGTGTCGAAATATTAGGCAAACATTTTGGTTGTTCTCTTCAAAACCTTTGGTATACTAATAGAAAAGTACTATTTTTTGGTAGTTTTTAATACCTATAGGTTAAAGAGAAACAAAAACAGCAGACCATTTGAAGAAGTGAATATATCGTACGTTCTGATAGAAGTTGAAGGGAGGGGGATTCAGTGGCTAGTGAAAAAATTTTAATTGTCGATGATGATGCGGATATGCGTACAATACTAGAATTATATATGAAAGAAAATGGCTATCAAGTGTTAGAGGCAGAAGACGGAGTAGACGCCTTAACAATGGTGGAGCAGGAATCACCGGATTTAATTATTTTAGACGTCATGATGCCAAGATTAGATGGTTATGAGCTTTGTCAGGAAATTAAAAAAATGACAGATATTCCTGTTATTTTCCTGAGTTCCAAACAAGATGATATGGATAAAATTTTAGGGTTGGGTGTTGGTGGAGATGATTTTATTGAAAAAACGACCAGCTCACCAGTATTAATGGCTAAAATAAAAGCACATTTGCGCCGGTATAGGAAACTGTCCCATCAAACCAAAAGAAATGAAATCTCTGAAAAGAAAACAAATTTGATTGAATACCCTGGATTAGTGATTAACCTTGACAGCGCTGTTGTAAAACTGAATAACAAAGTATTGCATTTATCAGCAAAGGAGTTTCAAATCTTATGTTTGTTAGCTCAAAATCCTGAAAAAATCTTTAGCGTAGAGAAATTGTTTGAGTTAATCTGGGATGAAAATAGTTTAGGAGATTATCGAACTGTCATGGTACATATCAGCAATTTAAGAAAAAAACTAGAAACGGATACGGATCAACTTAAGTATATCGAAACGGTGCGCGGTATTGGATATAAATTTAATCGAATCGAAGAACAAAACGCTGAACATAGTCGTCTTAATCCATAACCACCTTTTGCTTTAGAAATGTTCTCACTTGTTGTACACTTAACCCTTTTTGTTTTGCGATAGTAAGTAAGATTAACCATTCTCTGTCTAGTTCTTGTTTTTCACTGTATTTTTCCTTCATTGAGTCTAACATACGTAAACCCCCTCTTTTTGCTCGTATGTTCAGTATAAGGAACGAGTTTAAAAATGAGCTTAAATTTGGTTAAATTTATCTTAAAATTTTGAAAATTAGGATGATAGATGATGAAAAAATTGTCGAATTATCAACTAACTAGTACGATTATTACTTCCAACTCATGGATACTATATAAAGCTGTTTCCAATCTTAACAATGAACAAGCTTTGATAAAAACTATCCATAATAAAGTAAATCCTCAATCAAAAGCTGAATTAATTCATGAGTATTATACGTTATCCGAGGTAGAACTTGATGGTGTTCTGAAGCCGATGGACTTGAAAAAAAACAAGGAACAACCTTATTTAGAAATGGAATTTTTCCAGGGTCAACGTTTAACAGACTCGTTAAACAATAATAAGGTCTTTGATATTAGCACATTTTTAAAAATCGCTATTAAGTTAACATCGATTCTTGCTTCTGTTCATCAAAAAAATATTATTCATAAATCGATTCAGCCAGATCATATTTTGTATGATCCAAGTACTGATCAAATAAAATTAACAGGTTTCCATCAATCAACAATGCTCTCTAGAGAAATGCCACAAGCAGATATAACGCCTTATCAGATAGATGATGTGTCCTATGTATCACCTGAGCAAACAGGGAGAATGAATCGTCCAATCGATTATCGAACCGATTTATATTCATTAGGTGTTCTGTTTTACCAAATGGCTACAGGTCGTGTTCCATTTGAAATGAAGGATCCGGCGGAAGTTATTCATGCTCACCTTGCTCAAACGGCGAGTCTCCCTCATCATGTGAATCTAACCGTACCTAACATAATATCAAACATCATTATGAAGTTACTTGCTAAAATGCCAGAGCAAAGGTATCAAAGTACTTACGGATTAAAGAAAGATTTAGAAAAATGTTCCCATGCTTTTTATTCAAATAATAGCCTAGAATTATTTTCTTTAGGGGAATATGATGTAAGTCCTATGCTTGAAAAGCCAAATAAACTTTATGGGAGAGACGCTGAACTGGAGCAGCTTATTAGTAAGTTTGAGCTTGTACAGGACGGTGAACCCGCACTTGTGCTTCTCCCAGGACCATCAGGAATTGGTAAGACCGCTCTTGTTAATAAACTCCATAAACCATTACTCAATAAAAAAGGATATTTCATTACAGGTAAGTTTGTGCAATATCAAAAACATCGCCCTTATGCACCCATTATTGCAGCATTTCGGTCGTTAATAAGACAAATCTTAACGGAAGATACAGACAGTATTCAACTGTGGAAAGATAAACTTAACATACATTTGTCTAATAATGCTTGGATAATTGCTAATTTTATCCCTGAAATCGAATGGCTGATTGGCAAGCAGCAAGAGGGACCTGACATACCGCCGCAAGGTGTACATAACCGTTTCATGTTAGCGGTCAGAAAATTTGTTGATGTGTTTGCTACTGAGGATCACCCACTTGTAATGTTTATTGACGATTTACAGTGGGCAGATAATGCCACGCTTGATTTAATGAGACATCTCCTTACAAATCCAGACAAAAGAAATTTATTAATTATCGGTGCTTATCGTGATAATGAGGTATCGGTTGGCCATCCTTTTGAGTTATTTTTAAACCAAATAAAAAATAATGATGTACAAATATCCACAATTCCTATCCACCCCTTAGTCAAGGCGCATATCGAACAATGGGTGGAGGAAATTCTTGGTATTGAAGCGGGGATTGCTGAACCGCTAGTAGAATTAATGTACCGAATTACGAAAGGGAATCCTTTTTTCATTATTCAATTATTACAATTATTAAATCAAGAACAAATAATAGACTTTGATTTAAATACAGCGACATGGAAAATAAGTCTAACTGCACTGAAACAAATACCAATGACGGATTCCATGATTGATTTTATTATGAAGCAGATCAATCAGCTATCAGCAGAAACGATCAAACTGTTACAATTAGCTGCTTGTATTGGAAGTCAGTTTAACCTTCAATTAATCGCAACCATTGCTGGCGAAGACTATGTAACAACAGCAAATAGACTATGGGATGGATTAGAAGAAGGGGTTATTCTGCCAATGGATGCCCGATATAAATGGGTCTATCCCAATGAGAATGAACAGCTTTTACACGAAAACCCTCCAAGCTATCGGTTTTTACATGATAAGATTCAACAGGCATTTTATACGTCGATGTCTACAGAAGAACGAGAGCAAAATCATTTAACGATAGCAGAGCAATTAATTAGTCATTATACAAAGAATGAAATAGAAGAACACATTTTCTCGATTGTGAACCATTTGAATATCTGTCAATCTCGGCTAACACAAGGTCTACAACAGGATTTAATCAAATGGAATCGAATGGCAGGGGAGAAAGCCAAGAGTGCAGCAGCCTTTAAGTCTGGATTGACATTTTATAAGAATGCCTTTCAATTGTTACCACAGGATAAATGGCAAACAGATTATGAGGAGACATATAAAGTGATGGTAGGATATGGAGAATCATTATACCTTAACCAACATTTCGAGGAAGCAGAGGGCATTTTTGAAGAAACATTAACACGTGCCAAAACTAGGCAAGATAAGCTCTATATTTACAATCTGAAAATAACGTTGTACACCCATATTCATGAAGTAAAGCAAGCAACCTATTCGGGACTCACGGGCTTACGGTTATTTGGTATCGAAATAAAAGATAATCCGAGTAAATCGATGGTAGCGAAAGAATATCTTTTAACAAAGCTCGCATTAGGAAGCAAACGTGGAGAAGATTTATTAAAGCTTCCACCGGTAACGGATGAAAATCAAAGACTGATTATGCGAACACTCATTAATTCAAATGCTCCGACCTATCACGTCGATCAAAATTTAGCAACGATTCTGATGCTCAGAGCACTACGTTTAATATTGAAGTTTGGTGATATGGATGTATCTGCTCTCGTTTATAACAATTATGCATTGACACTTAGTGCTGGCTTTGGTGATTATCAAAGTAGCTATCAATTTGGAAGGCTTGCCATTCAACATGTAAAGCAATCTGGAGATACGGCATTACAAGCACGTGTTTACTTCGTATATGGAAGTTTTGTCAACCATTGGAAGAAGCATATCCGCTATAGTTTAGAATATTTAGAGCGATCCCAGCAGATCTGTATCGAAACAGGGAATTTACACTTAGCTGGTGCCACTGGTGCATTTATTGCTTTGACGCAGCTCATTAAGGGAGATAACTTGGAAGAGGTAAAAGAAGGTATTGAAAGACAGTTAACTTTTGCTAAGAAAAATGAATATGCCATTTCCAATGATTTTTTAAGTGAGTTGTTAGATTGGATTGCTGCGCTTTCTTTACCAGACAAACAACCTACATGGGAATTTTCCGAGTTTACCGATGACAAGTCCGCGGCAATTATGCATAAGACTATTCGATTACAAATGGCGTTTTTGTTTAATCATCGTTCGATGGCAATGTCACTAATGGAGGAACTGGAACCATTAGTGGATAACACACTAGTGCTAATCGTTGCGCCTGAATACTTTTTTTACCATTCGTTATGGTTGGTAAGATTAATAGAAGAGGGAGAGTTAACGGAAAAAAGCGGGAAGAGAAAGTTAAAGAATAACTTAAAAAAACTTAAAAAGTGGGCTAAACACGCTCCGACTAACTATCTTCATAAGTATTTACTGATTCGTGCTGAGCAACAAAAACTGATTGGAGATGATAATAAGGCGGTAAGCAATTATCATCAAGCGATAGAATATGCAGAAGAAAATGGATTTCTCCAAGACTTTGCAATTGCCAATCATTGTGCGGCTAGGTTTTATTTATCAAAACAGCTTTCTAAAACAGCGAAATCCTATGTGACAGAAGCATATAACGGTTATATGAATTGGGGAGCAGTTCATATCGCCGAACAAGTAAGGCAAACATATCCAGACTCATTGCTGGAAATTAACCAAAGTAACGATTTTAATCTGAAAGAGAATTTAGATACCAAAGCAATTTTTGAAGCGGCTCGAGTTATTTCAAGTGAAGTAGTACTTAAAAATTTAATTAGCAGATTAATGGATATATGCTTAACTTATGCTGGTGCAGAGCATGCATCCTTCCTGTTACCCGCTGAAAATGCACTTGAATTGGCATCCTTTAATCATGTTGATCGGAATGTTGAAATATATGAGCACCCACAATCATTAAAGAATCATTCTCGTGTATCTACGTCGATCGTTCATTATGTAGTGAATAGCAGGGAAGCGGTTGTGTTAGATCATGCAGCAGAACAAGGTCCATTTACCGAAAATAGCTATATACAAGAAACACAAGCAAAATCTATCTTGTGTCTACCTATAGTAAACCAAGATAGGCTTGTTGCAGTTTTGTATATGGAAAACAATAAGTCCACACACGTTTTTACTCGTGAGCGCTTAAATTTCTTAACATTAATTGCGTCACAGGCAGCAGTATCGATTGCAAATGCTTATCTTTATGCTGATTTGGAAGAAAAGGTTAGTAAACGTACAGCGTTATTAAATGAAACGAATCACCAATTATCTGAGGTCAATCAACAACTAACCAATTCCAAAGAGAAAATGAAACACTTGCTATCCAATGTATCACATGATCTTCAGTCACCAGTTGCCGTAGTTCAGGGGTATGTCAGTGCATTACTAGATGGGTTAGTGGACGATTCTATCAAACAAGAGGAATATTTAAACATTATTAAGAATAGACTGGGCGGTTTGAATAAGCTGATCACGGATTTATTTGACTTATCAAAACTGGAATCAGGCAACATGAATTTTTCGATGGAAGCCATCCCCGTCAATCAGTTGTATGAGCACTTATGTAATATGTTCGCATTAGAGATCAAGCAGGCTGGACTTCATTTTAAGCAACGGCTTGAGAGTGATTCAATAAATGAATATCCTCTAGTAGAAGTAGATGTGATGCGATTGGAACAGGTCATGACGAATTTAGTGTCCAATGCCATCAAAAATACAGATAAAGGTTCGATTGAAATAGCTTTAACCATTTCAGATCAAGTTATTTTTTCTGTTCAGGATGAAGGAAGCGGTATTGCCACATCAGATATCCCTTATGTGTTTGATCGTCATTATACGAAGAGTAGGGTGAAAGGAAATGGTCTTGGTCTTGCCATTAGTGAAGAAATCATTCTCTGCCATAAAGGCCGGTTATGGGTGGAAAGTAAAGAGCAGATTGGTACGACCTTTTATTTTTCTTTACCGATTTTTGCTGATCATTTAGAGAAGGAAGAGACAAAAAAGGTAAATCCCACTAACTTGTGACTAGTTCTCAGCTTTTTGCAAAAGATAAGATGTGTACTAACAATAGGGAGGAACTGAAAATGCCGATTCAAAACGGTCATGAAATTGAACAACTTTCCATTACTTCTTATGAATTGGAGGAAGCAACACGCAAAGCTAGAAATTCTGCGGATCCCAAGGTAATTCGAGAACTGCAACAGCAACTGCGAGATGTTCAAGAACAAATACAGGATGCTCGTGGAAAAGCGATCAATGGCAGTGGTACTTCGACGGAACCACTATTTAATGCACAGCTTCGTGTAGAGGAATGTCAGCACGAATTAAAGAGAGCCATTACGAATCTCGATGCTTGGGAGGATAATGTCTCGCCTTAAGTTTTTTCTTGTAGGTAAAGAAAGCATACTCGGATTGCCCTGAGACTGGGCAGCCCTTATGGGTTTGCAAAGCTCACCCATGATGCCTTCATCTTAGTTAATTGCACAGAGAGCTTTAATGCGGACATTTATTCCGCTATATCTAGTGAAAACAGTGATATGGGGATGGTCATGGACATCTGTTCCGTTATTCAGCAAAATAAAAGCTGTTTTTTTAAGAAATTAAGGAAATAACGAACTAGATGTCCACTTACCCCCTGAAAAATAGCTTTATTAATACAAATAACGAATCAAATGTCCGCCCACTAAAAAAAGTGGTGGCATGTCCTCATCATTTTTCTTTTACATAAACATTACAGTATACAAGTTTACAAAATGCATACATGGAGTTTACAAATGAGTTTACTTGTATACAAATACGTACACATGTTGTTGGCAAAGGGTGTACACGTAATCGTAAACATTGTAAACAATTTTGTATACACATTACGGCTTATTTCGATGAAATTACAGTTATATATCTTTTTGCATCATCCCATTGATGAAGCCGATCATCTGCAATATCCTTTTTAAAAGAATAGATTTATTAAAAAAAGGATGATAAAAAATGAGCCAATCAAGAATTGCAGCAGTTGATGTAGGAAATGATTCAGTGAAGGCGATATTTGGTGAGTTGGATCAGGAATTCAACATACCGAATATCATTGCCCAAGATATTGAAGATCGTCCGGTCATCGGCATTGAGGAATTAGATCAAAAAGATCCTTTGGAAGGCATACATATCCGCGTGCACTCACCCGCTTTGCAAGAAAATAATGCAATCTATCGAGTGGGGCACTTAGCATCAAAATCAAGCAATTCGACAGAGCTTGATCCAGGAAGCAGTAAATCACAAGAGGATCAGACGTTGATCATGCTTTTTGCCTCTATAGCATTAGATGCGGCTAAAGGAAATAAAGCAGGTTCCAATAAAGTAATTGACGCGAATTACACATTAGGAACAGGATTACCTCTTCGTGAAGTAAAGGAAGGAAAAGATGCGGGCTACCGTTCGAAGCTTCTCGGTTCCGTCCATCAGGTAGAGTTCTTAGTGACCCCGAAATATCAAGGAATTAAAGTAAATATCAAATTTGATGAAGTGAAAGTATATCCAGAAGGTTTTGCCGCTTATATTAACTTAGTAATGGATCATGATTTGAAAATTATTAATAAGGATTTAATCGATAAGCGAATTCTAATTCAAGATATCGGAGGTTTGTCTACTGATATTGCAGTGATTAAAAATCGTACCGTTGACGATGATAAGGCACAAGGCTTTAATTTGGGAGTCTCCGAATCACTTGAAAACATTCGAGAAGAAATATTTAGTAATCATGCTGTTGAACTGGATAGTCGTCGTGACGTTGTCGAAATTATTACGCGAAACAATGACCGCAATCACATAATGGTTAAAGGAAGTCGGACAAGTGTTCACGATATTACCGACCGAATTTTATTGGAATTAGCGAAAAAACAATATCGTTTATTAAGAAACGTCTGGCAAAAAAATTCCCAAACAGAAATTTGTTATTTCGTTGGCGGAGGTTCCAATGTTTTAAAAGATTATATCAAAACACTGAACAATAATTTAGATGGATACAATATTGAATTTTTTGAGGATGAGAAGGAAAGTATCTGGATGATGGCCAATGCATACTATAAGCTTATTTCTGAATTCACAAAAAAAGCTGAGAAGTCGAAGGAAGAGAAAAAGCCAGCGAAAAAGTCTTAAGGTGATGATATGAAAAAATCAGCAAACCAAATCAAAAGAGGCCAGACCATTTCGTTTAGGATACCCTCAGATACACCTGATTATCTTTTAAAGGAAATCCAACAACTGAAGGAAACGGAACGACGCAATTTTTCAAGTAAAATGGCTGAATTGGTGTTAAAAGGTATCAATGAAACAAGCTCCAAGGAAAGAGAAACTATTACAATTCCTCTTCCGAGCAGTTTGAACAAGGCGCAACGAAATTGGCTTAAACATGAACATTCAGAAGCACTGTTAGGCAGTATTGTTTATCAGCTCTTAAATGATCCGGTGAGAGCAACGGCTTTATTAGCCTCACTTAATAGTAGTTCTACAGATATTGATGAAGCTCTATATTTACAAGAAGAATTACCGGAAGAAACGAACAATGAAGAAGACTCTGAAGGAGAATTAAGGGATTCAAATGAATTAGAAAACGAAAACGATACATTCGATGATGATCTAGATTCATTTAACTGGGAAGAAGCCGTAAAAGAGAATCGTCAAGAAGAAGAGGAAACAGATCCCGAAGAAGCAGATCTAGATGACATACTTGGAGATTTCTTAAGTAAGATGAATAAATAATTCGGTAACATTAGTTGTAGCTGAATCATCTAGAGGCTACCCCAAAACCATATTAACCACAAAAGGGTGACACCATTTTGGTCACCCTTTTGTAAAATCACTTCATCACAATATTATTATACGTCTTAACGGTCAAAATATAGTAACCCAGATAAATCACAATAAAAGCAGCCATCGCCGTTACAATTGGAGTAAATAAATTTGCACCGATTAAACCTGAGATGAAGTTAGTAATGAAATTCAACATAATAATACTATGAATTAACCCGACGATCAAAGGAATACCAAACACAAAACGCATCTGTTTACTAACTGATCTGCGGATATCTTTTTTGCTGACGCCAACTTTGTTTAGAATGTCATAATTATCTTTTGATTCATTCGCTTCCGTTAACTGTTTGAAATAGATAATGCTGCCTGTTGCTGCCAAAAACACTAGACCTAAAAATCCGAATATAAACAGGTTCAATGCATTTCCCTCTTTTCCTATCTTGTACTCACTGTAAAATGAAGAGTGAACCTGGAAATCACCTTTAATTAGCTCGTTAACCTGTACTGCGGTTGCCTCTGTTGTTAATTCATCCTCCACTTCATATGCCTTGTAAACTAGCGGAGAAAACTCATTGGCAAGACTCTGAAACATGTCATCACTTATCACCACAAAGAAATCTGGAAAATCAAAAGGCAACACACTACCTTCCACCATACCCGTAAATGTCAAATCTGCGTTGTCGTCAATTGTAACATGTTCATCTACAAAGTCTTCCGAAGTATATTTTGTTAATCTCGGCTTAATAACGGTAGCTTGATTATCTTCTAATGTAACTTCAACTCCATAGTTTAGCGCTTCAGATGCTTGATTAAATGTTGACTCGGCAATGAACTTGGTTGGGTTTCTATCATAATCCATTTCGAATGAAAAATCACCATTTGTCTCGATTACAGGGATTTCAAGCTCTGCCAAAATGGGATGCTCTTGATCGTTTTGTATGATCGTTTCAATTTTCTGATCGAATTCCTCATTCTGAGACAGGTGGGTATAGCTGAAAGGCACATCTTTACGTGAGTTCACTTCATTACTATAGTATCCGCTGTATGTTGTACATAGAAAGCTAATTGTTGCTGCACTGAGTAGCGCAATCATTGTAAATGTGCGTGAATTCCCTCTGATACGGTACAGTAATTGAGAGGTTTGTATAAGGTTCGTTCCTCGGTAATAGTGACGCTTATTTCGCTGCAAAAGTTTTAAAATATATACCGTAACTGAACGGAAAAAGAGATAGGTACCAACTACTAGCAGAATTAGAGCTACACCATAGTTTTTTAAAAAATAAGCCATGTTCAATTCTTCAGGGAATGGCCTTAAAATTAACCAGTAACTAATGATAAGCAGGATGATTCCTACAACTGTCGAAATGATAGATGCATTCGGGATTGTTTCTCCTTGTTTTTCCGCATGGAATAAATCAATAAGTTTAAAACGGTATATTAACCGGTATCCTTGAAACGAAGTAAATAGATTTATCACCATAAAAACAATCGCGGTTTGGAGAATTGCCATGAATGAAATACCAAAATTGATTTCAACACTAGTGCCCATTAATTTGATTAAAATCATAGAAAAAAGTTGTGATAATAAAGTTCCCAGCACAATCCCAACGATTAACGCAGTGATTCCCATGATTAAGTTTTCATACAACAGCATTTTAGCAATGGTTTTTTTTCGTAATCCGAGCATCGAATACAAACCAACTTCTTTTTTTCGTTTTCTCGTAAAAAAGGAGTTGGAATATAAAATAAATATGGCTACAAAAAGTATTAAGACCACGGAGGAAGCCATAAACATAAATTTCATCGTGTCAGATAACTGGATACTGTCCTGGATTTCCTGACTGTACTGCAAGGAAGTAAATGTGTAGTATATCACCATACTGAAAACCAGGGATATAAAATATACGAAATAATTACTAAAATTCCCCTTAATATTTTTCTTTGCCAGACTAAATAACGACATCTGTCCCACCTCCGAGCGCAGATAAAACATCTAACACCTTGTTAAAGTAGTCTTTGCGGCTTTCGTCACCTTTGACGAGTTCTGTGAATAATTTACCATCATTAATAAAAAGAACTCGCTGACAATAACTTGCTGCATATGCATCATGTGTTACCATCAGAATCGTAGCCCGGTCTTGTTCACTCAGGTCTCTGAGGCTTTCTAATAAATCAGTTGCGGATTTTGAATCTAGCGCACCGGTTGGTTCATCGGCCAGGATAAGACTTGGTTTTGCGATAATTGCACGGGAAGCGGCCGTACGCTGTTTTTGCCCGCCGGAAATTTGATATGGATATTTGTTCAAAATAGGTTGTATACCAAACTTTTCGGCTACAATATCCACTCTTCTCTCCAATTCTTTGACGTCCATTTTTGCTAATGCCAATGGCAGGATAATATTATCCTTTACTGTTAATGTATCCAGTAAATTGTAATCCTGAAAAATGAATCCGAGTTTATCTCGTCTGAAAGCAGATAATTTCTCTTCATTCATATCTTTTAAGCTTGTCCCATCAATGACAATGTCACCAGATGTAGGTTCGTCGATGGTTGCTAGCAAGTTTAGCAATGTCGATTTTCCCGCACCTGAAGGTCCCATAATGCCGACAAATTCCCCTTCATTAATCGTTAGATCTATGTTATCCAATGCATGAAATACATTTCCTTTTGAGCCATATACTTTTTTCATTCGTTTTGCATCAACGATCGAGTTCATTTCTTATTCCTCCTGTTATCTCGTGATATTTATCACGGTAGTAATCGTTTAGCCCCCGCTGATGGAAGTCTCACTTTATATTGTACACGATCTTACCTTTATAAAATCTTACAGGTGATAATGGTAACCTTACAATTTTGTAACCCTTGTGTAAGGATTTTTGTGATACATTAAGAGTATGATAGGTTACTTCTGGATATATTTAGGAATAGAGGAGTATATAAACGATGAAAATTATGATTATTGAGGACGATCAAACAATACGAGAAATGCTTTCTGAAATCATCAAAAGGTGGAATTTCGAGGTAGTTGGGTCGGAGAAGTTTGATGATATATTACAGGATTTTATTCAGGAAAAACCAGAACTGATTTTGCTAGATATTAATCTTCCTGTTTATGATGGTTTTTACTGGTGCAGTAAGATTAGAGAAGTGTCTCAAGTACCGATTATCTTTATATCCTCTCGCAATACATCAATGGATATGGTAATGGCGATGAATATGGGCGGTGATGACTTTATTCAAAAACCATTCGATACTGATGTGCTCCTAGCTAAAATCAACGCCTTATTGCGAAGGTCTTATTCTTATACAGACACTGAAACAAACGTTATGGAGCATAACGGAGTTGTCCTAAACTATAAAGAATGGGACTTGTCTACTGGAGAAGACACAATGGAGCTGACTAAGACGGAGTTTCTTATTTTAAAACTGTTAATGGAGAAGAAGGGGGCGGTAGTTAGCCGAACTAAAATTATGCGCAGTCTCTGGCAAGATGAAAGTTTTGTTGATGATAACACGTTGACGGTTAATATTACTCGTTTAAGAAAAAAACTTGCCACACTTGGTAAGACTGATTTTATCAAAACGAAAAAAGGTGAGGGATACCTGATCCAATGACTTTTTTAGAATACATAAAAGATAGACGTTTCTTCTTGCTTTTTTACCTGTGTTTAATGACGTTTATATCATTGATTATGGCGGTGAGCACCGATCAATCAGGGATCTTGAGTGTTATTATTTATGTTAATATTAGTTGTGCGGTGTTTACTAGCATCTATATATTCTTCGGTTATTTATATCGGATCAGGTTTTACCGAAATTACAATGAATATATTAAAGGAAGGCATGAAGACCTGAGGGCAATTGTCGCTGAGGCACAAACTAATGAACAGAAACTTTTTCTCCAGCATTTTCAAAACATTTTGACTGATTATCAAGAGCAACTTGATCAATTATTCGAGGAGAAAAGGGATCAACAGGAGTTCATTATGTCATGGATTCATGAGGTGAAGCTACCTATCGCAGCAAGTCGTCTTTTGATTGAAAATAGTGAAGATAAATCAGTATCTATGCTTGTTGACAAATTTGAAGATGAAATCGAAAAAATCGATTATTATGTTGAACAGGCCCTTTATTATTCACGGGTGGATTCATTTTCGAAAGACTATTTTATCAAAGAGATCAATATAAATCAGATTGCCAAAAACAGTGCCAAAAAATACGCGAAATTATTTATTACCAAAAAGATTAACTTTACAATCGAAAATGAAGAGAAACTGGTGCATACGGATAGTAAATGGCTGGGTTTTGTCTTTGATCAAATTATTGTTAATGCGTTAAAGTACACCGGTGATGGTGGTAATATAACTGTGTTGCTGGAGGAAGACACGAAGGAAAAGCGTGTTATCGTAGAGGACGATGGGATTGGCATAAAACAAGAGGATATCAATCGGGTTTTTGAAAAAGGTTTTACCGGATCGATCGGTAGAAGTCATGCACAATCTACGGGAATGGGATTGTATCTTGCCAAGCAATTAGCAAATAAACTAGGACATGACATAACGATTGAATCAGAAGAAGGCAAGTATACAAAGGTTATCATTCATTTTCCTAAGATAAGAAATTATTATCGATTATAGTAGTGGAGAGAATGTAGAGCTTGGTGAGAGTACCAAGCTTTTTTGTCTTTTTAACACTAATCTTCAACATAAAATATATTGTAATTGTTCCATCTTCTTGGTATATTTTTGTAAGCGATATCTTTAAAAGTGATGTAAGGAGGTCAAAATGAAATCAGATTCTTTACTACGTGTCTATTTCTGGACACTATCTTTTTTAAAGCCTTATAAGTGGAAATTAATCTTACTCATATTGTGTGGATTAGTTATCACCGGATCTCAATTAGTTATCCCTAAACTGATTCAATATTTCATTGATACCATTCTTGAAAGCCAACAGACAAATCCGTTTCTTTGGTTGATCGGCTTAGTCGTTATGCTAGTTGTCCTAATTATTACTTTTTCAGCAATACGAAACATCGCCCAACGTTCTCTACAAGAAAAAGCCTCACGAGATATGCAATTTTCCATCTATTCACACTTAAGAAAACTAGGGTTTGCTTATTTTGAGAAGCATCCAGTAGGAGAAAGCCTGGCTCTCATGAATACAGAGGTTGCCTCCTTACAAAATCTCTACAGACAACTGTTGCCATGGATGATTAATAATTTTATTTTTTCTATTATCTCTATCACCTTGATGGTTTCAATTAGTTGGAAATTAAGCTTAATCCTGATCCCAAGTTTACTTCTATATTACATATTTGGTCCTTACCTTGAGAAAAAAGCATCTACGTACGGGAAAATAATGGCAAATGATCGTGTTCGTTTTAATCAAAAAGTTTATGAGAGTATTGCTTCCATTAATGACATCCGTGCAAATGCAGCTGAGGTATGGGATCTGTCTAATATAAAAAGCAGATATAAACAATTGAATAAAATGATGATCAAAACATATTGGTTTGCTTTTTGGAGAGGTACCAATCGCCGGATGTCCTACTATATAGGTGGAGTCGCCATTATTATTGTTGGTTCTCATCTTTCATTAACTGGGGAAATGTCTACAGGAGCTTTTGTGGCGTTTCTTCTCTATTATTTTCAAACCATGCACATCCTTACTTCGGTTGTGACTACGATTACAGAGCAAAGAGTTTTAATGGATCAAGCAGAGAAGCTATACAAATTTATAAACATTCCATCTGTAGTTCAAGAAGAAGAACATACAGCCACCGTTGATAAGGTGCAGGGTAATATTGTATTTCAAGATGTGTCATTTCACTATCCAGATGGTCCAAGTGTGCTAAGCGATTTCAGTTTGTCTATAAGACCTGGACAAAAAGTTGCTTTAGTCGGAGCAAGCGGTAACGGAAAATCTACGATATTAAAGCTAGTAGGCCGATTCTATGATCCAACAAAAGGAAGGATTCTATTAGATAGTCAACCAATTCACAAACTAAACTTCCGAGATTTAAGAGAAAACCTCGGCTTTGTTTTCCAAGAAACATATCTTTTTGGTGCTAGTGTTCGAGATAATATTTTATTTGGAAAACCTGATGCTTCTAAAGCGGAGGTAGTAGAAGCAGCAAAGGCCGCTTTTGCTCATGATTTTATTCTCGAATTACCAAGCGGTTACGATACATTGCTTGGAGAACGTGGTGTGAAGTTATCTGGTGGTCAAAAGCAACGAATTTCTATTGCCAGAATGTTTATTAAAAACCCGCCTATTATATTACTAGATGAGGCAACAGCTTCTTTAGATACAATTAGTGAAAAAGAAGTGCAAGCAGCTCTTCAACAACTAATGTATGGTAGAACAACGATTACAGTAGCGCATCGTTTATCGACTATTCAAGACTATGACCATATCGTGTTAATCGAAAAAGGTAGAGTACTGGAAAGTGGCAACTATGATGAATTAATCGCACAAAAAGGAGCCTTTTATCACTTATCACTTGGACAAAAGTTAGAGGGTGCTTAAATGAGAAATAACCTACAATGGTTAACAACCTATATACGACCTAACAAGGGATTACTGGTTATGGCAACCATCTTGATGATTGCCGAATCCTATGCAAGTTTAGCAACAATTGGATTGCAACAACGTTTAATTGATGATGTGCTGATAGCAAATAATTATGACGAGTTATACAATGTGTTAGTGCTAATGATTTTAGCTTTTATTGCTTATTCCTTTTTGTTTACATTTGGCCCCCATACGATACATAAAACGAAAGCAGCGCTCACTGAGCATATTGTGCAAGATTTTATGCGCTATATGTATAAAATCCCTACTGCATCCCTCCAAAAGGAACGTACAGGTTCCTATGTACATTATGTCGTTAATGATATTGATAAAGTAGGAGGGATGGTTGCAAATGATGTACCTAGAGGATTTCAGCAGTTAGCAGCAGCTCTAGTGTTATTTGGAATAGTCGGTATGAATAGCCCTATTATTCTATTATTTAGTCTCTTTTGCTGTGGTGTTTATGTCTGGTTAGGACGTTATTTTTCTCATAAATTAAAGCTCGGTGCTAAACAGGTACAGGAAACTCGCTCTGACTTAATAGTTCATATCGAAGAAGGTATTTCATCAACGAGAGAAGTTATTGCTTATCATCGAATGCAGTGGGAGACTCGTATATATGAGAAGTTTTTCGAAAAATATTTTGATGCTGTAATGAAGGAAGGCAAACTCGTCAATCTGCAATTAATAAGCAGTGAACCGATTAGATGGGGAATTACGATTTTTATATTGGGTTATGGAGGATATTTGGTGTTACAAGGTCAAATGTCGATTGGTGTATTTGTCATTTTGTATCAGTTTAGTAATCAGCTTGTGTCTACATTCCAAAATTTATTTAATATGGTAATGGAGTTTTCCGGTAAAATGGCAAGTCTTGACCGTGTACGTGGTGTGATGGACGGGCCAACATGGAAAAATGGAACAAAGAGGATCAGCGAAAAGATAGAAACACTTCGATTACATAACGTACATTTTAGATATGACAGGGAGAGCAACGATATTCTCCGCAATTTGAGTATGGATATACCAATTGGTAATAAAGTAGCGATAGTAGGTGCCAGTGGCGGTGGCAAGTCTACGATTGCGCAACTTCTCATTCGCTTTAATGATTCGTCAACAGGAGATATTATGGTCAATGGAAGCTCCCTTTCTGATATAGATCGTGCAGACTGGGACAGCCGAGTAGCTATTGTTTTTCAAGAGCCTTATCTATACCCTGATACAGTGAAGAGCAATATTTTAATGGGGATGGAAAATGTTAGCGATGAAGAAGTATTTCGAGTATGTCAAATTGCTTCTATTCATGACTATATTCTCTCACTTCCTGATGGATATGAGACTGTTATTGGTGAAAGAGGGATCACTTTATCTGGTGGACAAAGACAAAGGATTGCCATAGCAAGAGCTTTAATTAGAGATCCAGAAATGTTGATTCTCGATGAGGCAACATCTGCGCTTGACTTGATAACTGAAAAAGAAATCCAAGACAATATCGATCAATATCGGAAAGGTAAATCAACGATTATCATTGCACATCGGTTATCCACGATTAAGAATGCCGATTGTATTTTTGTATTAGATCATGGACAGTTAGTAGAGCAAGGGACCCACATAGAACTACTGGAAAAAGGAAAAGTATACAATGGGTTAGTGCAATCAGAGGAACAGGAAAAGATAAAGGTTTCGGTATAAGAATGTTGGATTATTTAATAAAAAGACTGGTAGCACCACAAATAACAGTACAATTAACTTATAAAAAACTGCTCCTCAATTGTTGATTTTTCCAACAATTGGGGTGTAGTTCAAAAATTAAATCCAAGTGTTCTGTTCAAATTCACATGAATACAATTAATTATATTCAGAATAAAAAGCTCTTCTTCGTTATTGAAGAAACGCCCCCGTTACTTTACGCACATTCTTTCACAAAGTTAGCAAACAAAACTATCGTTTGAATGCGTAGTATATTTGTACTACGCAGTAAATGACTTTGCCTCTTCATTGGTAAATGTAGACTACCTCCGGGCTAATTTGCCCTCGGATTTCTCCATCAACTAGCCAAGTTTTTAAAAAGGAAGACGAAAGGGTAAGGCATCTGTCCTATTATTATTTATTAAACGTTACAGCCATGGTATCTCTCCCTGGCTATACATAATTTTACTTTTCAGAAAATCTTATAACCATTGTAAAAGGTGTTCAAGAAACTCCAAAATAACCTCCAAAAAAAGAACGTTAATCCCTCTTAGATAATACTTTAAAATATTAATTAATAGTCCCAGTTATTGGTTAAGAAGATATATAATAACCAGATACATTGATTTTCATTAAAAGTTATATTTATTGCGCTTTTTCATCGTAATACGACTTAATATATCAGGCGACAAATTAAAGTTGGTACCATAGCTCAATATATTTTTATAAAACGAATGATAATATTTAGCTTTGAATGTGTATTTAACAAATGGTGTTCGTCCAAACATCCTAACCAACAAAGCATAAAATGTAGTGAATCTTAAAATGGGAGGTGACACATTATGAGTGATTATGGACATAAAAGAGATAATAACTTTGCCTTGATTGTTGTTCTATTTATTTTACTAATTATTGTTGGAGCAGCATTTGTTGGTGGAATGTACTAATCTTTAAAACTGAACTTGCACTCATAACCCATCTCTTTAAAAGCGTCCAAAACGGACGCTTTTTTTTACTACTTAAATTTGAAACTCATTTCTACTATACAGTTGGTGTCTACTACTAAATAAATATAATGTACTAGTTTTACTGCCCTTTACTTTAGCGAGAACAGCGATTGATCCTCCAGGATCACGCCTACCATTTTTTATTAGTTGCATAATTCCTTGATTAAGTATAGGAGCTGTAACAATTCCTTAACTTTAAGTATTGCACTTGTTAGTTGAAATTAGATTATTGTGTAATATTAACATATTTCTGACCAACTAATATAGGTTTCTTCAAACACTACTTGTTTATAGCAGTAAATGATTGAATTTGTCGTAAGTCTATCCGAAATAAACCCATCTAAATCCAATTCAACGATACCCTTAGACAAAGTTTCTCTTTATCCAACCCTTCTCCTTCATAAGAAATTTAAAAATTTATAATTTTCACTATAGACATGTCACGAATAATCCCTAGATGAATAACCTATTTTTGAGAAAGGAGATGAAGAGGAATATGAGTATAGATAATCAATTCCATAATGCAGAGGATTTAACAAGACATTTGCATGATCACTGCCATCGTTACATGCACCATCATGTATTACTTACTAGAACAGATGGTAGTAGTTTTGACGGGATTATCGTGAATGTTGATGTAGATAACGTTACCGTATTAGTCGGTGAAGATATTATGACGAATCGCGAAGAAGAGGATGATCGATATGGTGACTATGGTGGTTACGGTGGCGGATATGGTCGCCCGCGTCGAAGATATAGACGTTATCGCCCGTATCGTTACCCATTAGGTACACTTGCTAGTTTAGCTCTTTTTCCGTATCTATTTCCACCATACTATCCGTACCCACCATATCCTTATTATTAAAGAGCTATCCAATAAAAAGAACCCTATAAAGTAGACAAAAAAAAGTCCACCTATAGGGTTTTTTATGTATAATTAAGAAAAATATAGAATGGGGAAATTTAAAATGAGGTGTTTACAGAAATAGAAATTCAAAATTAAATATTTACCCACATGTGAAAGTGTTTAAAGTTAGCTGATTTAAGTATATGTAAATGTTGCTCTTAGCATGAACACAACAATAATAGAGAATTCCATTACAAGAATTCTTTATTTTTATAAATGAATATATTCAGTGATGCAATTCGCTTGTAGAGTGACTACACTCAGAATTAATTTTGATCTTATAATTGCATAACCCCATCCTAAAAATAGGACAGGGTTAACATGAAGTTACTGTTGCATTATCTGAATAAGGTTTCCACATGTATCGTCGAAGACAGCTATTGTGACTTCGCCCATTTTTGTCGGTTCCATAGTAAACTTCACGCCTTTATCCATTAATCGTTTGTATTCTGCGTGAATATCTTCAACCCCAAACATTGTGACTGGGATGCCTTCAGCAAATAACTTCTCTTGATACTCTTTAGCGGCAGGATGGTTATTCGGTTCAAGTAAAAGCTCGGTACCTTTTTGCTCCTCAGGAGAAACTAGTGTTAGCCATCTAAATTCTCCTGTGGGAACGTCATGTTTTTTTACAAATCCAAGCGTTTCTGAATAAAATTCTAGTGCCTTATCTTGGTTATCTACAAATATACTGGTAACAATGATTTTCATACTGTTATTTTTCCTCCTTCGATAGTTGTGATTCATGGTGCTGTGCTAATAATCTGGCTGCAAGCAAAAACAACCCACACAGTCCTGTTCCAATTTTATGAAATTACTATACCCATCCTTTCAATAAGTTTTTAAGTGGTTCGTTGTTAAACATAAGTACTCGATATTTTCCCTTTCGCTTTGATTTTACGAGCCCTGCATCTTCCAATGTAGTAAGATGTTTAGCAATTGCCTGTCGCGAAATGGATAGGTCGTGCTTCATAATGAGACGTGCCGTAAGTTCATACAACGTCAGCTCATTGCGTTCGGATAGTTCGTCTAATATAAGGCGGCGAGTCGAGTCGCCAAGTGCTTTGAATATAGCGTCTTTGTCCCAATTCATATAGCAAGTATAAGCAACCAAAAAGTTGCTGTCAACTATAAGTAACTTTTTGGTTGCTTATTAAAGGTCGTATTATGCAATCTTAATTCAATAAAAAGCTAGATATAGTTAAAATAGCAGCGTGGATTCAAAAATATGTATATATACGAAAAAGATCATTTATAGAGAATAGAATATAAGACTTGATCAATACAAAAAGTTGTTGCATAAATATACACAAAAATGATATATTATACTTACTCAAAAAATAATAGAAACAACAAAGAAAATTGGAGAGAACATCATGAACTCAGAACAAAATAAATTTACAGCAAATCAATATACAAAATTTTGGTTACCATCTCTTATTGGAGTATTGTTATTCCTCGTCCCAATATCAGTAGGTGGGAAGGTTACGATAGGGTTAGGTCTGTTAGCAGATGGGTTACAAGCTATTTTAGCTGATTATATCCCGCTCATTATGACAATCATTTTATGTTTATCTGCGATTGGCAGTTTAATAGTGAAATTGATAGATTTGCAAATGGTGAAAAATAGCCCTTTTTTAGAAAGTTTATTTAACATACCACCGCTATGGATAATCTTACGATTGATCGGAGCGGTATTTGCCATTTTGACATTGACTAAAATCGGTCCTGAATTTATCTGGTCTATGGCGACAGGTGGAACGGTATTATATGATCTCATTCCTGTTTTAATGGTATGGTTCCTTTTTGCATGTCTCTTTATGCCACTGTTGTTACAGTTTGGTTTAATGGATTTTATCGGTACCATCGTACGGAAAATCATGCAACCATTATTTAAGCTCCCAGGCCGTTCTTCGATTGATGCTTTAGCATCGTGGATGGGAAGCGGGACAGTAGGCGTATTATTAACGACACAGCAATATCAATCTGGATATTATACGAAACGAGAAGCAGCGGTAGTAGCGACTAACTTCTCTATTGCATCAATCGCGTTTAGTTTGGTAATTGCACGATTTTTAAGTATTGATCATATGTTTGTCCAATTTTATATTACCGTCGTTGTTGCAGGTGTTGTTGCGGCGATTATTGTACCGCGAATTCCACCTTTATCTTTAAAAAAGGATACTTACTATGAAGCTACAGGTAAACAAATAAATGAAGACGTGCCAGAAGGTGTATCCAGTTTTAAATGGGGTGTGCAAAAAGCAGTAGAAAAAGCCGACCAAGTAAAAAGCTATCGTGGTGTTATCAAGAGTGGTGTACTTAATGTGATGGATATTTGGTTTGCATTAATTCCACTAGTCATGGCACTTGGTACGATCGCGCTTATTATTGCAGAGAAGACGCCTATTTTTAATTATTTATCTTATCCATTTATCCCGTTCTTGCAATTATTGCAGATTCCAGAGGCACAAGCTGCGGCTCCCGCAATGATTGTTGGTTTTGCGGACATGTTTTTACCTGCTGTAGTCGGTAGTGGCATTGAATCTGAATTAACCCGTTTTGTGATAGGGGTTATGTCACTGGCTCAATTAATTTACATGTCGGAAATTGGTATTCTGTTATTAAAATCAAAAATTCCGATTTCGTTTTTACAACTGTTTATTATCTTTTTACAAAGAACGATTATAACGTTGCCAGTAGCTGCATTAATGGCACACCTTTTATTCTTTTAAATAATCGGTCATAATATAAACAAGAAGCATTGGTGCTTACCAATGCTTTTTATTGCCTATAGGAAAGTATAAATGGTTAGCGTAGAAGAACTGTCAGAGTAGTCAAGCATTTTAGGTGTATAGGTAAGGGCAACTATGGCTCTACTCTCGTCTAAAGGCTCGGCAATCGCCGAATTTTCTTTATCTTAAGGAAAGGTGAATAATTATCATGCGTATAGAAAATTTTTATTCAGAAAACATAAAGAATGCATTAAAAAACGATCCCCCTGGTGAATGGATGCCGACCATGCCGGACAATTGTATTCGTCTTAGTTCAGGGTTTCCGGCACCTGACCTTGTACCGGTTGACGAGGTGAAAGAAGCGGTTGTTCAATTGCTCAATGAAGAACAAGATTTGCCCCTGCATTATCTTGGTACGCCGAAAATGGATACACTAAAGGAGCAAATTCAAACTAGGTTGTCCGAGCGTGGTATGCGAGTTGCAGATGAAGCACTTCTGGTTACAGCTGGTGCATGTCAGGCAATTGATTTAATTGCTCGAGTTTTTGTAGATGAACAAACCGTTGTGGCGGTAGAGGCGCCAACGTATATGGAAGCACTAGAAGTATTCCAAAATTATACGAGTCAATTTATTAGTATCCCAATCGATGAACAGGGACTCCAGACAAAAGAATTAGCAAGAGTATTGGCAGAAAGAAAAGAGCAAGGTCTCCCACTACCGAAAATAGTATATACGATCCCAACTTTTCAAAATCCAACCGGAACAACGATGACAGAAGAACGTCGGAAGCATATCTTGGAGCTAGCTTCTCAGTACGACTTCCTTATTTTAGAAGACGATGCATATGGTGAATTATATTTCGATAAACCGCCAGTAACGTTAAAGGCAAAGGATCATGAAAATCGTGTCCTACATGTCGGTTCTTTATCCAAGGTGATAGCACCTGGATTACGAATTGGCTGGGTAGCTGCAACAGAGGAAATAATCACTTCACTATATTGGTTTAAAAAAGATCTAGATCATCCTTTTGCACAAGCGATTATGGCTACATATCTGGGGAATAATAATTTTGATAATAGACTTAACACGTTACGAATATCCTATCAAGAGAGGTGTGCTACGTTACTTGATGCTTTAGCAAAAAATATGCCAAAGTCCGTCACTTGGTATGTTCCGGAGGGAGGCTATTTTGTTTGGATAAAAGTGGCTGGGGCGGACACCTCGGCATTATTACAACAAGCACTAGATCAAGGTGTGTCCTTTTTACCGGGAAAATATTTTTTCTTAAATGAACAAAATGGCAAAGAGTGGCTGCGTCTTTCCTTTAGCTTTAGTGATAAGAAGGAAATAATTAAAGGGGTTGAGAAATTGGGTGAAGTTATTAATAAATAGCCTGCTGTGGAGAAACAATACTCAATAAATAATACGAAAAAGGTGATAGTATGAAAGATACTTATATTAATGAAACCCTTGCTGTGAAAGTCGGTCATGTATTTCCACCTGATACGAATAATCACGGAACACTTTTTGGCGGGAAATTAATGAGTTACATTGATGATATTGCATCCATTTCTGCAATGAGGCATTCGAGGAGTCCTGTTGTAACTGCTTCAACAGACTCTGTCGACTTTTTGGCGCCTATTCAGACAGGTGAGTCTGTTTGTTTAGAATCCATTGTAACTTATACGGGAACAAGTTCAATGGAAGTGTTTGTGAAAGTTTTAGCAGAAAATTTGATTACAGGGAAACGAAAGATGGCCGCAACTGCCTTTTTAACATTTGTTGCCGTGAATGAAGAAGGTAAACCAGTTCCCGTTCCCAATGTTATTCCTGAGACAGAAGAAGAGAAATATTTGCATGAAACAGCAAAAGAACGAGTGGAAGCAAGAAAGAAACGAAGGCACTCTAGCAAAGAATTAGCAAATGTTATTCAAAAGGGCAAACCGTGGAAATAGCAAGAATTGTGCGGGAACTTTCTAAACCATAAGTGAAGGGACACTTCGCCTTTCAACTAAAACCTGAGACCATTGGCTAATAACCGACTTGTTAGCCAATGGTCATTTTTCTTTTTTTGATATATATTTTGGTAATAGCTGGCATGTAATATAATTTAAGTAGGAACTAGTATAAGGGAGGAAGTGACGTAAGGGAAAGATGTGTTGTTCAAGTATATGAGTAAGTTTACAAACCTTACACAGGAAGAACAACAAGCTATTTTAGAAGATATATGTGTTAAAGAATACAAAAAAGGTACTGTTACTTAGACAAGGTGATGTTCCTAGTAAGTGTTATTTTGTGTTAAAAGGATGCATTAGACAATTCTCAGTCAATGAGAATGGAAAAGAGGTCACCTCCAATTTTTATATAGAAGAACAAGCGATTATCATGTTCCATCAATCACATCATGAAAACTTATCACGATATACTTATTCGTGTTTAGAAAACGCTGTATTGGTAGTATGTGCTGCAGAAACGGAGAATAACATGTATGATCAATATTCACAATTGGAATCGATGATACGCAAAATGACAATTGAGGATTTTAACAGAGGGTTCTCATCAGTTCACTGAATTTTTGGGAAGCTTCTTTTTCATTTCTTTAGTTTTGGGCTAGATTGTGGAGCAATTCTTTTATTACATCGTAGACGCTTTCTGAGCAATAAATGTCTTTAATCTCAGGTGACTTTGAGAAAGAATTCTAATAAAGCTAACGAAACAGTATAAAGAAACAATATAAGATCCTCCAATGTACATTTCTTTTTATGTCCCTTTGAGAATATACATGTTAACAAATGGGAGGGATTTAATGGAGTTACAAGGGAGGATAAGGTTAAGTGTCGGTTGGATAACCTTGTTTCTGATGGGTACTGACTTATTTGTGGTGTCACCGTTGTTACCGTTCATTTCAGAAGAATATAAAGTTAGTTCAGCGACCACTGGATGGATGGTAACTGTTTTTGCAGTTACATATGCTTTTTCGGCTCCTTTACTTGGGTGGGTTTCAGATAGAAAAGGACGGAGAAGGTTTATTATTTTCGGCTTAATTCTATTCGCTATTTCTAATACACTTACCGCATTTGCTCCATCATTTGTATGGCTAATTGTTAGCCGCATTTTAGCAGGTTTGTCCGTTGCTTCCATAACTCCTTTAATATACGCAATCATTGGTGATATTGCACCATCAAACCGAAGAGGAACATGGCTTTCGATTGTTGTTTCAGGACATTTAACTGCTCTTTGGGCTGGTGCACCAGTCGGAACTGTGTTAGAGCACTTTCTTGGATGGCGTTCAGTATTTGTTGTAATGGCAATTGTAGGAGCTATACTGGCGGTAGTAAATTTCAGAATATGGAAAAAAGTTTCTGATAGCAATACAACCAGAAATCTACTAGGAGTAAATCTGCTAAGAACACTTGGCTCTGTAAGTGTTACCACCATTTGGGCGATTTCGATGTATGCTCTTTATGTTTATTTGGGAGCTGCTCTTCATTTAGAAAATGATTTCTCCTCTTCAGAAATCGCTCTAGCTGTTACCTTTTATGGTGTCGGCGCTGTAATAGGAAGTTTAACAAGCGGTCAATTAACTGATAAATTTGGAGAAAGGAAAATTTCGAAGGCTACGCTAATTTTCTTGATAGTAACCCTGATTGGTTTAGGGATATTTTTCAAATCAGGCGATTGGATTTATTTCTTATTGTTTATATGGGCTTTAGTTGGGTATGCAGGGTTTACATCATACCAAGCAAGATTAGCATTGGAATATCCAAATGATCGAGGAATTGTTATGGCATGGAATAATACGGCTTTATATATGGGTATTACGATTGGTTCATTAATTGGAAGTTATGTCATATCTAATTGGGGATATTCACTACTCCCTTATGTTAGTAGTGTCGCAGCAATTGTTAGTTTTGTACTCAGTACCCAAAAGATACAAGATACCAAAAGTTAATTCCTTTTTTCGCTAACTGGTGGACTATTTTGAAGAAGAACAACTAACAAAGAAAAGTCATTTGCTGCACAATACAACGATACTATTCAATAGATAAGAATATTGAACAATAGGACTAGTATTGCATACTGTGATTATTATATAAGAAAGTTTGAAGAGCAAACCTTTCTCATTAGATTTGCTTTTCTTATAATGATTTAGCAATAGGGTTAACTAAAATTCTAAACCACGACATATGACATATTAAGTTAGATATAATACGATAAATGACATTATATATTAAAATATAGGACATTTTTATGTTAGAAAAAGCCGTATTTTTATAGTTGTTTTGTGACAGATTATATTAAAATTCATAAATTGTGTGAATTCTAATATAAAATGTCACAACTTCGAACATAATTTGTCATAGAATTCTAATATAAAAATGTCATAGGTCAGTAATAGCTTCAGCCTTGCTATTACTGACTTTTTGGTATGTTTTAAAAACAATTATAGAATATAAAAGGTTCAATCATACCTTCCGAATATCATCTTGCGGAGATGTACCAAAAAAATCTTTATATCTCCGGTAAAATGTCGAATAATCCTTAAACCCACATTGTAAACTTGCCTCAATAGCAGGTACCCCAGCGTAAAGCATATGTCTAGCACTTATTAAACGTTTAGTTGTTATGTATTTCCATACAGTTGTATTAGTCGCCTTTTTGAATAAGATATTTAATTTAGATTTGCTCATATAGAATTGCTTACAAATGCTTTCGGTGCTTATATTTTCATAAAGGTGTTCATTTATGTAGCTAATTACTTCAGTCAGTTGAGAATCATATGCAGTAAATAATAATTTGAAATCTTCGTTATGAAAACTTTTATTCAGCTCATTTAAAATAGTAAAAAGATTAGTTATAATAGCTACTCTTTTTTGATAATCATTTTCTTTAATTTCCATTATATTATCAAGGCAAGAACGGACTAATTGATCAGAAAATGATCCAGGTGGATAATAGTTATCAACTCCTAAAGCTCGGTTATCAAAAGGTTCGAGTAATATTCTATTAGGATCAATTTGATCTAAAAATTCCGGAAAAAAATGAAGTACTATTCTTTCATATGGAAGGTCACTTTTCATTTCTGCAAAATGTGCCTCATTGGAACGTAAAATCATAATACTATTAGGCTTCAGTTTATATTCATTTCCTTCTACTGAAAAACTCCCTTTCCCCGATATTAGATAATAAAACTCATAAATTTCATGAGCATGCGGTCCATATTTTGCTGGGTGTGTTGGCATGTCACAGCTTTTAGTGAAAAATAGTTGATGATCTTTATAATAATCTTGAAAATCCATAAAATCCCTCTTTTTATAAAGTCATTTATTATATTTAGTCTATGACAATGTGAATCTAAATGCAATACATTTTAGATAATTTGCAATTTCATTGCGATTGGTGTTGGGATATAATCCTGGTATAGAAAAATTATCTCTAAATTCGTTGTAAAGGTAGGTGAACAAAAAAGATAGTTAGGTTTATTTTTTAGGAGGATTTAAAAGTATGGAAGACAAAACATTTATCTGCAGTCACAAACAAAAGATAAACATATTTTTATCACAACAAGAACTTCCAGCTGTTAGAGCTGCTGCAAATAATCTTACAAAAGATATCTATCAAGTATGTGGTGGTAAAGCAGAAGTTACAGATGGAGAAGGAAAAATTGTTATAGGCACACTTACAAATAATAAAGATATTGAAAGAATAATCGAAGATAACGAAATAAATACGGAATGTTTACGAGATCTTGAAGGAAACTACAGGTGGGAAGGATACCTGCTTCAGGAAAAGGATGAGATTTTATACATTATAGGAACAGATAGAAGAGGCACAGTATTTGGTATATATGAATTCTCAAAAATGATAGGGGTTTCACCCTGGTACTTCTTTGCAGATGTTCCTGTTAAAAAGCGTGATTCCATCGTAATAGAGAAGGATTTCAAAACATCATCCTATCCATCTGTACAATACAGGGGAATATTCCTGAACGATGAGGAGCAACTTGAAGCTTGGGCGAAAGCGCATACAAATGATGATACTATCGGCCCTGAAACATATGTGCATGTATTTGAACTACTACTAAGATTAAAAGCAAATTATATATGGCCGGCAATGCATGTAAATTATTTTAATGAGAATCCGGAAAATGGACGTTTAGCAGAAGAAATGGGGGTTGTTGTCGGGACATCCCACTGTGATATGCTTCTTCGCAGTAATCAGAATGAATGGGAACCATGGCTTAAGAAGAAAGGCTATGAAGGAGTAAGTTACGATTATTCAATTCCAGGCAGAAACCGTGAGATATTAAAAGAATACTGGCGTGAAAGTGTGGAACAGAACCAAGATTATGAAGTATGTTATACAGTCGGAATGAGAGGTGTACACGATTTTGGTTTCAAGACGGATGAGATAGATCAAAATACAAATCTCAGTGTGGAAGAGAAGAAACAGGAAAAGGTAAACCTTTTAGGTAATATCATAAAAGATCAAAGAAATATATTAAAGGAAGTATTGGGGAAAGAGAATGGCGAAAAAGCGTTACAGACGTTTATTCCCTATAAGGAGGTTCTTCCTTTATATGACGCAGGTTTAGAATTACCGGAAGATATTACGGTTATGTGGGTGGATGATAATTTTGGTTATATGCGAAGATACCCTGATGCAAATGAACAGAGACGTCAAGGTGGACATGGCGTATATTTTCACAACTCCTACTGGGCACATCCTGGCATGAGTTACTTGTACATCAACTCCATCCCATTGGCACATACCGGAAATGAAATGAAGAAATGCTATGACAATGGGATTAGAAAAATATGGGTTCTTAATGTTGGTGCGCTTAAGCCGCTTGAACAGGATATGGAATACTTTTTGAGCTACGCTTGGGAAGCGGGAAGAGAAGATGCTCTAACAAAAGATACGTTACGATTTACTGAAAAATGGATTAATCGCAATTTTTCAGGTAACCATGGTAGAAAAGCGGCGGATTTATATAACCGTTTTACCCAGATAACAAACGTATGTAAGGTTGAACATTTGAGTGGAGATAAATTCTCCCAAACTATTTATGGAGATGAAGCTGGAGAAAGAGTAAATAAGTTAAAAGAAATATACGACGAAGCGAATAACATTTACTTTCAGTTACCTCAATTTGAGCGAGAATCTTTCTTTCAACTATTTCTGATGAAGATTCATGCGTCTTATTATGCAAATGCAGAATTTTATTTTGCGGACCGCAGCAATCTGAGTTATGAACAAGGCAAAATGCGGTCAGCAGACACTTATTTAGCGAAATCCAGCAAAATGATGGATTATAGAAGATCTATGCTTCATTACTATAATAAGATCATGTCCGGCGGAAAGTGGGATAGAATTCTTACACCAGAAAGTTTTTCACCACCACCAACTGCAATGTATCCAGCAGGTACTCCTGCATTAAAGATTAAACAACCCGGATCAAATATTGTGATATGGGGGGAACGTACACCTGGAGAGAACCAAAAGATTATTTTCGATTCCTATGGTATAGATGAAAAATGGTTTGAGCTTTTTAATACAGGAGCAGAAAGTTTTGACTTTACTGTAGATATAAGTTCATGTAAGGAATGGATTGAAGTTTCAGAGGTTGCGGGAACGGTAATCGATGAAAAAAGAATTTTAGTGGGATTGAAAGATAAGTCAACAACCGAAGATAAAAAGGGCAAAATTGTGATAAAAACATCACTTGACGAAAAGGAATATCAGATTGGTGTATTTGCTCAAAGTAGTGTGGATATTCCAAA
The DNA here is from genome assembly GCF_052246695.1 of Gracilibacillus sp. D59. Lineage (NCBI taxonomy): Bacteria > Bacillati > Bacillota > Bacilli > Caryophanales > Bacillaceae > Gracilibacillus > Gracilibacillus sp. D59. The sequence goes on from NZ_JBQQCK010000002.1 coordinate 283,687, forward strand.
GAATTTTAAAGGGTACATTGAAGCGGATGGTTTTGTTTCCATGAAGGCGGACCGTTTTATTTCTGATCGTACTTCAAGCGGTAATCAGTGGGAATTGATTGAGGATATGGGAAGAATGGATGGAAATGTGATAGAAGCAGCAGGAGATGGTTATCCTGACGGGAACAGTGTGCAGCATAATGCTTCTGTAACGTATCAATTTCTACTAAAGGACGAGGGACATTTTTTACTGGAAATTCATCGCTTTTTGACTTTGGATTCAACAGGTAAGATTCGTTTTGCTGTATCAATCGATGATTCGGAACCTATAATCATTGAAACGAAAACGAATGATGAGTGGCGTGGCAACTGGCGAGATGCTGTATTAAATAATGGTGAAAAGCTTTATCTGTCATTACCATATATGAATAGTGGTGTTCATAACTTAACTGTTTATATGATTGACAGATATGTAACAATCAGCAAGCTTGTTGTTTATACAGATAAGGATATGCCGAATTTATCTCCACAGTTACTTGATGATAATAGCTCATTTATACAGCCAAAGGTATGTAATCTTGGACCGGAAGAAAGTTATTTTATAGGTAATAGCTTAATAGCAAGAAGGTCTAACTTGAAAACGATTCCAGATTGTGACTTAACAGAGATGGAAAAGCTATGTACGAATATCTATCGTATGAAAGCTGGTACTGCACCATTACCAAACCTTGTATATGCAGGAATTGACTTTTGGAATTATGACAGGTTATATATGTTGAACGAAGAATACCCGCAGTTTAAAAAGGGTGCTTCTAGGTATAATCCTGATCGATTTGGTTATAAAGATGTTATTGCAGAATTTGGTTCTGGATATTTTGTTGAAAATAACGGTGTTATCGCATTGGAAACAGAATATGCTCTTGAACAGTCTGAATATGCATATACACGAAAAAGCTCTGATAATGAAAAGGTTGAATGGACACATACACAAGCTGAGACAAATGGGGCTAGTGGAATGGCTATGCATATAAGAACTAGAGGATTACGCTGGTCGAACCCTCTGGATGCTCCTTCCCTTCACTATAAGATAAAGGTTGAAAACCCAGGAACATACCGTGTATGGATGTTAATCAAATTTGATGATGGCTTTTCGGACACTTGTAGTATTGGCTTAGATGGGAAAGTGCAACCTTATGACCAACAGTTTTCAAAGGGGAATTTATATACCTACAGTACAAAACAAATCTGGTTTTGGACACTTTTGTCTGAAATTGATATTAATGAAGGAATACATGATTTTGCCATCTATGGTGGTGAGTCTGGTCTAAGAATTGATCGAGTGTATCTGACAAAAGGTGATGAAAATGCACCAGATGATGCAACATGGGTGGATTCAGAGAGGTCAATTAAAAATTATTAGTTTAATAGGTCCACTGTAATCAGAAAAGCAATGTACAAAATGAATTATTATACTATGGATGTGCATGTCTGGGAGTAGCCTTATTGGCAACTTTTACGTGCAGCGAGGCTCCTTTTAGCAGACATGTCTTCATAATACTGTTTTGCTTCAGCTTAGTTATTACATGATCTTTAAAAGCTTTGTAAGCATCAAAGTTCTCACTTCACCATTTATATTTACTATAAAAATAGGAATAAAATTTACTCATAGTCAGTTATATGTAACCGTTATCATGTGACGTGGTGATTACATCAAGCCTTTTAAGATACTGTATTATAAGAAAAGTTATATATAAGAAAACTGGAGGCTCAATTAAATGAGAAAAATATCTTTATTAATTTTAACGTTATCCTTTTTAGTCACGTGTCTGTTAGTTGGTTGCTCGGATCAGGCAAGTAAAGAAGAAGAAAGTAAGGATGGAAAAGTAAAATTAACAGCCTTACTTGTAAAACACCCTCTTACAAAACCAACCGAAGAAATCAAATGGTTAGAGGAAGTAGAAGAGCGTGCAGGTGTTGAAATTGAATGGGAAGAAGTGACAGCAGACTGGGATCAGAAAAAAGGAGCTATGCTTCCTGCTGGTGATATTCCTGATTTAATTATAGGAGCAAATGCTATTACGGATGCTGAATTTAACAAATATAAGGGCTTATTTGCTGATCTAAGTCCACTTATAGAGGAACATGCCCCAAATGTTCAAAAGATGTTTGACGAACGCCCGGAAACAAAAGTATTAGCTACACAGTTATCTGGAGAAATTTACGGATTACCGCAATATAAAAGGTTCTTCCCATGGACACGAAGACAGTATATTAATCAAGAGTGGATAGACAATCTTGGTCTAGAAACACCGACAAATTGGGACGAATTACATGAAGTACTTTTAGCTTTTAAAGAGCAAGACGCAAATGGCAATGGGGATCCTAATGATGAAGTTCCTATGGATTGGTCACCAATCGCTACAACAGGTTTTGGGTCATACCAACCTACCCTATTATTAGGTAGTCTAGGAATGACATTGACTGACACAAGTGGAGATGGAATGTTTTTAGAAGACAAGGAAGTAAAGAATTTCTTAATTGACGAACGTTATAAAAAAGTAGTCATGTTCCTACGCGAACTATGGAAAGATGAATTAATAAACCCAGAAGTATTTACTCAAGATTACTCAAAATTCCAATCTCTTGCCCGTAGTGATGGAGAAAATGCCATTGTTGGTTATACCTATGGTTGGGAAATAACTGACCGAGTTGGGAATGAATTAGCACCACAATATAAATCCTTGGGAGTACTAAAGGAATCTGCAAATTCAAATGTAGACGTTAAGTGGTCTTACAGCTATGATTCCATGAACTACAACGTTAATATGATTCAATTATCAGCAGCAACAGAAAATAAAGAGGCTGCTATGCGATTTATTAACGAATTATATAATCCTGAAGTAAGCTTACAAGTGCTGTATGGTACTTTAGGAGAAAATATTGCAAAACATGATGATGGTTCATTTGAAATACTACCACCAAAGAATGAAGAAATGGACCCAGGTACATGGAAGTGGACATCCACATGGGCTGACTTTGGACCAATGTATATTTCTGATTCACTTGATGTGACATTAGGAACAGATATGCAATCCATAGACGAACAAACCGCACCTTTGCAAGAAGCATATGACAACATTGATATAGAATCAGAAGTATTACCTCGTGTGTTTTTAAAGTTTGACGACGAAGCACTTAGTACAATATCACTGAATAGAACAGAATATATGAATCTAGCAATGTCTAAATTTTCAACATGGGTTACTAAAGGTGGAATTGAACAAGAGTGGGATGAATATGTAGATGACATGAAAGGAATGGGTATCGAAGAAGTTATTGGTATTTACCAAAAATATTATGATGATTACAAAAGTAATCAGTAAAACTTATAGAAAAAAGATGCTACCTAAATTTTAGGTGGCATCTTTACACAATATAAAGGAGAGTATGAAATGGCATCTGTTAATTCTCAGGTTAATAAAAGTACCACTCTAACCAATACAAATTTAAAAAAGAAGCCTACTATTCTTAATACTTTTAAAAGAGACTATCAGCTATGGCTTTTAATATTACCAGCTATTGTCACAGTTCTGATTTTCAATTATATACCAATGTATGGGATACAATTAGCCTTCCGTGAATACAGCTTCACCGCCGGAATTACTGGCGGCGAATGGGTAGGGTTAAAATATTTTATACAATTTATAGAAAGTAACTTGTTTACTGATTTAATTAGAAACACACTTGTTCTTAGTGTAGTTACTCTTCTAGTAGGTTTTCCCGCACCTATCATCTTAGCATTGTTAATAAATCAATTGACGTTTAAGAGAACTAAAAAAGTTATTCAAACAACTGTTTATCTACCACATTTTATTTCTACAGTTGTATTAGTTGGTTTACTAAACGTGCTGTTATCACCCAACTCAGGTATGATCGGGCATTTTCTTGGCGTTTTTGATGTAGATATTAATTTGTTAGCGGATACAAGAACGTTCGTACCAGTCTATGTACTATCTGATGTATGGCAGCACTGCGGATGGAACAGTATTATTTACTTAGCGGCATTGGCAAGCGTAGATCCTCAGCTCTACGACTCTGCTAAGGTTGATGGAGCAAGTAAATGGCAGATAATTCGTAACATAGAGATTCCTGCCATTATACCAACAATTATTATCCTTTTCATATTAAATATGGGTACTATTATAAGTACAGGTTTTGAGAAGATTTTCCTAATGCAAAACACCTTAAATATTCCTGTATCCGAAGTAATAGAGACTTATGTTTATAAGATTGGTATAGAGTCTAATCAATTTAGCTATGCTGCAGCAATTGGGTTATTCAATACATTAATTAATTTTGCTTTATTAGTCATTGTTAATCAGATTGCAAAGAAAGTTGCTCGGATCAGCTTATGGTGATTCATTATTATAAATATTTAGGGGGATGGAAATGAGTACTGATTCTTTAAAATACAGAGGTTTAAATGACAGATTATTTAGTCTTTTCACCTATGTATTACTAGCACTTGTTTTTTTAGCAGTAGTTTATCCACTTTACTTTGTTGTTATCGCATCTGTTAGTGATTCTACACTTGTAGCGAACGGAGAAGTAATATTCTTTCCAAAGGGGGTTAGTTTATTTGGATATGAGCAAATATTTCAAGATAGCAGAATATGGACAGGATACAAAAATACAATTGTGTACACATTAGTAGGTACTGCGGTTAATCTATTATTTACAATACCAGCTGCATATGTACTATCCAGACTAGAGTTTCGGGCAAGACGACCTTTAATGTTTTTCTTCATTTTCACTATGTTTTTTAATGGAGGCTTGATTCCAACTTACCTTCTTATGCAAGACTTAAATTTAGTGAATACTATGTGGGTGTTTGTTTTTAACCCCTTAACTATAAATGTTTTTAATTTAATTATCACTCGAACATTTTTTGAAAATAACATACCAAATGAAATGTATGAAGCTGCCTCAATGGATGGGTGTAGCCATTTTAAGTTTTTTTTCAGTATTGTCTTACCATTGTCTAAAGCGGTAATATCAGTTATTGGGCTGTACTACTTGGTATATCACTGGAATGATTTCTTTAATGCATTGATTTATATTAGATCTAGCGACAAACAACCATTACAAATGATACTTCGTGACATTCTAATCTCAAATCAGGTATTCAATGAAGGGTCTGGCTCAACAGGCGGTGGCTATGCACAACGTTATGCGGACCAAATTAAGTATGGAGTAATTATTGTATCCACATTACCAGTATTAATTATATATCCATTCCTCCAAAAATATTTTGAAAAAGGTGTTTTAATAGGGTCCGTAAAAGGTTGATTATCAATATGTGGGACTAACCAATCTGATTTTTTTTAAATGATTATGGCTGTAAGTCTTTAGAAAGAATGTATTGCCTTCATTGGAATTGACTATGCTTTTACATCAATGGAATTAGCAGCAAATATACAATAATCCTGAATTCACAATGTGAGGCTGGAATCTGGACGGATAAGATCACTAAAACATCTATTCTAAGCATATACCAGATTATGTAAAGAAAATCTATTCGAAAAATAACCATATATGAGATGTAAATGACTTCCACCTACTTTCTTTGCCAAAGATATTAGGAATATCCTTACAAGATAAACTAGGTGGTAGTTAAAGACATCTTTTATAGAGACATATTGTATAGGTGAAAATGTAAATTTTTGAAAAGAACATTATACTGTCACAAAATTGTTAAAGCATAATCATTTCTATTGTAAACAGTGGGAATATTCGATAGCACCAAGTTATCGTGTTTAAAAAGGGGGCAGGACAGGTGGAAAATATATCCGAATGGTATATGAGACTAGGTAACTGGGTGTTTAAACTATTTTTTTTAAATATTTTATGGGTGTTGTTTACATTAATGGGGATAGTGATATTAGGTATATTTCCAGCTACAACAGCATTGTTTGCAGTAACTAGAAAGCTAATTATGCAAGATGAAGATACGCCTATCTCATCATTGTTTTGGAGTACCTATAAGAAAGAATTTGCAAGATCTAATTTATTGGCGGCTGTGATTTCATTAATAGGTGCTATACTTGTTGTAGACATCTATATACTTATGCAACTGGAACCAAGCATATTGAACCAGACAATACAGGTTTTTTTATTGCTTGTCTTTATGGTATATCTGATTACAACGATTTATGTATTTCCTATATTTGTCCATTTCGATCTAAGTATATTTGAATGTATTAAGTATGCTTTTGTACTAGTAATTGGACGACCGTTATATACCATGCTATTAATCATCTGTTTGATAATTATTTCTCTTATGTTAAGATCGATTCCTGGATTAATTCCTGTTTTTGGAGTTAGTCTGTTTGCGTTAGTATTTATGAAAATAATCTCATTATCTTTACCGAATATAAATACTCCTATTAAGTTAGGAAACAGTTACTAATTTGCGGTTTTCTTTTTTAATCGGTTCTATAGTAAATATTGGGTTTCTTAAACAATTGGTTTGGATCCATTATTTTTTTCAATAACCTTTGTAGGGCTTATTAATACAGCCAGTCAACGAATGGGTGTTTATTTTAAAGGGAAAACTAACAAAAGATATTCATTTGCTGCGCAGTACAACGATACTACGCAATAGAATATAATATCCCACACCAGGTGCATTGCGCAAGAGCCATAAGCCTGATTCCTCTTTAAAAATAAGGGTGGCAGTCATTGTTGCTTCACCCAATACTGACTGCCATCCTGCTTTCTGTCTAGTAGACCATAATCGATTAAATACCTTCGAACCAACACATAATCCTTATAGTAATGCTCAAGCTTTTGATTCATTTCTTTTTCCGTATATTTATGGTTATCGTCTAATTGCTGAGCGATCTCCTTTAGGATCACAAGTCTTTGTTTTTCCTTAGCTGGAAATTTAGTTAACCCATTTTCTACTCCATCGGGGAAGAACTTGTCGACGATCTTTGTTCGCTCATCTTCAGTAATATTATACCGATCATCTACCATTGTTGCAGATTGGTGAACAGGTACAAATGCTGGTGCATGCTTATCTTTCTCTTTTAATAGTTCCATCATCGCTAAGAAATTTCTCGCTTGTCTTTCCTTTTCTTTCAAGGAAAAGCGATGATGGCGGATTGTAGAAGTACTGCCAATATCAAGTTCCTTCTGAATCTCCTTGTCGCTTTTTCCTTGATAGAAAAGGCGTAACAAACTTTTTTGATGATCGGTGATGCCAGTAAGCTTACGGTCCATTTCTATTAAATAGTCAAAAACAGATTGATGCTTCTTTTCGATGTGAATACGCATGTATCGTTCCGCTTCATATAAATTATCTTGAAAGGAGTATACCATTCCTTTTTCAATATCTTTCCCGCAAAGCAAACACGTGAAAAGGTTTTCCCCTTCGACAAAACCTTTCTTTAATTCTTCTATTGAAGCATTCCAGAATATATCTGATAATTCCATAATCTAAACACTCCTTTCATGAGAAACTAACCAAAATTATTAATGTTTTACTAACAACCAACATATTAATATACTGTTTGCCTTTTGTCAAACTAAAAACCAAACAATTATAAATAATATTTGTTTATTCATGATCGTTATAATAATTCGTTTGTTTTATTTGTCGGAGGGAATTGGTTTAAATTAAGCTCGATAGGAAATATAATATACGTGAGGTGATAAAATGGAATTAATTATGAAACTATTGATATTTGCTATTTCGATTTTTATTTTATACGTGGTGATTGAAACAGCAGTCAGACAGGGAATAAATTCATCGGTTATAGGAAAGTATGTAGAACAAAAGAACTCACAGGTTATAAAAGCTGCTAAAAATGATTTAGATGATTAATTAACTGTAAGTTATACCTATTATACTTAAGGAGGCCACCCTTATGCGTTCCAATATGCATATCATTATCCGTCTGGAAATTGAAAAAGCAAAGGCAAATATCGGTCAAATCGCAACACTTATTCATGAAAATGATGCAGATTTAGTAGCAATTGACGTAAAGAAAGAGACTCCCCAGGAAACGATCAGAGATATTACGATAAAGGTAAATGACGAACCGGGACAATTAAAAGTGATTAAAGCTTTAAATAATAGTGATGGAGTATATGTGAAGCACATTTCCGATCGAACGTTCCTTGTCCATTTAGGTGGGAAGATCGATATTAAACCCAAATTGGATTTAAAAAACAGAGAACAACTTTCCCATGTTTATACTCCTGAAGTAGCAAGGGTCTGTAATGCGATCAATGCTAATCCTTTATTAGCCTATAACTTAACCATTAAAAGCAATTCTGTTGCGGTTGTTTCAGATGGCACAGCTGTCCTTGGGTTAGGCCAAATAAGTCCAGAAGCAGCAATGCCAGTAATGGAAGGGAAGGCAATGCTGTTTAAACGATTTGCTGATATTAATGCTTATCCCATTTGCCTTGATACGACAGATACAAATGAGATTATTCGAACCATTAAAGCGATCAGTCCAGGGTTTGGTGGGATTAACTTAGAAGACATTGGATCACCGCAATGCTTTGAAATTGAAGAAACACTAAAACAGGAATTAGATATCCCTGTTTTTCATGATGATCAACATGGAACAGCAATAGTTGTATTAGCAGGTATTTTGAATGCCTTAAAGCTGACGAAGAAAAATTTGAAAGAGTGTAAAGTTGTCGTCTGTGGTGTCGGTGCAGCTGGTATTGCTATAACTAAAATGCTTTTAGCTGCAGGTGCTGAAAATATTATTGGGGTAGATAAAGAAGGCAGTATCACTCGTGATCATCAGTATGACAATAAGATGTGGGAATGGTACGCGAATCATACTAATCCTGAGAAAGTGGATGCTTCACTTTCTGAATCGATGACAAATGCGGACATTTTTATCGGTGTTTCTAGAGGGAATATATTACAGGAAGAGGATCTGAAGAACATGGCGAAAGATCCGATCGTTTTTGCGTTAGCCAATCCAACCCCAGAGATTTCACCAGATATTGCCCGTGACCATGTTAGAGTAATGGCAACAGGAAGGTCCGATTACCCAAATCAAGTCAACAATCTCCTTTGTTTCCCTGGTATTTTTAGAGGAGCATTGGATGCAAGAGCCTCCTCTATAAATGAACAAATGAAAGTAGCCGCAGCAGAAGCAATTGCAGATACCATTGAATCGGATGAACTAAGTGAGGATTACATTATTCCAGGTGTGTTTAATGAAAAGGTAGTAGAGCGCGTAAGAAGAGCAGTAGTTCAAGCAGCTGTTGAAAGTGGAGTCTCGCGAAAAACATAATCTTATATGCCAGCCGTGGAAAAGACTTATCAGGTATCAATCTGATAAGTCTTTTTTTTATATTACATGCTTGGCAATTACATCTCACGGGTTTTCTCATGGATTCATTGTCATCATGAAATCTTTTCTTTACAAAACTTAAACTGTTATTAACAGTTTCTTCATGGTACCAAGTTATGTTGGGAGTGTAGTATAGAAATTACTTAAGGAGGAATTGGAAATGAGCAAAAAATGGACAAAGGTTACGAAAAAATTGTGGGTATTGGTGCTACTTGGCATGATTTCAGTATTAGCAGCTTGTGGAAATGATGCAAATGCTTCTGGTGATGTGAATGAAAAAGGATGGCCGAAAAAGATTAGTTACGGTGTACTTCCAGGAGAAGAAGATGAACTGTCACGTGCGCACAACATTTTTGTAGAGGATATGTCGGAAGCGTTAGGAATAGAAGTGGAGTTGTTTCAAGGAGAAGATTATAACGCTGTTATCGAAGCAATGCGTTCGAAAAAACTAGACTTAGCCAGCTTTGGACCATTTTCTTATATCATCGCACAGGAAAGAAGTGATGCAATTCCTTTTGCAGTACGTGCTAAAAGTGAAGAAACGGCTACTTATAACAGTTGGATCGTCGTACCAGATGAATCAAAAGTACAAACCATCGAAGAGTTAAAAGGAAAAAGTATACTATTCGCTGACCCTGCATCAACTTCAGGCCACTTATTTCCAAGATCGATGTTTATTGAAGAGTTAGGAATTACAAATGATGAATTGGAAAGCTATTTCTCAAGTGTTTCCTTCTCAGGAAGTCACGATAATTCTATCCTTGCGATTGCGGCAGGAGATGCAGATGCTGCGGGTGTTTGTTCAACTTGTGTAGAGCGTGCGATTGAAGGTGGAATGGTTTCTGAATCAGACTTTCGAATTATTGCTAAATCTGATCCGATTCCATCAAGTCCACTCAGCTACAGAGCAGATTTACCTGAAAGTTTAGTAGAGGCTATACAAGACTTTGTTTACAACTATGACAATAAAGAGTTTTTTGAGAAAGCAGGAGATGCAGAATCACGCTATATTCCTGTTGAAGAAAGTGATTATGATATTATTCGCAATACAGCTGAGTCGTTAAATATGAGCCCGGAAGAATTATTAAGTCAATAATTTTCTAATAGGTGAAAGGGGATCAGTACAATGGAGCCGATATTGAATATTGAACATTTGACGAAGGTATATCCCGATGGCACGGTTGCGCTAAGTAATATTAGTTTTGAAGTTCATCCAGGTGAATTCGTTGTGGTAATCGGTTCGAGCGGGGCAGGGAAAAGCACATTACTGCGTTGCATCAATCTTTTAGTACAACCTACTGAGGGAAATGTTACTTTTAAAGGGAAAAAAGTCAATCGATCAAAGTCTAAACAAGTAAAACATATCCGACGAGAAATTGGCATGGTATTTCAAAACTTTAATTTAATTGATCGTTTAAGCGTACTGAATAACGTCTTGCATGGACGTCTAGGGTACACTAACACAATCAAAGGATCACTTGGGATCTTTAATAAAAAGGATATTGCAGAAGCAGAATCGATTTTGGAAAGAGTAGGGCTGAAACAACAAAAATACAAACGAGCTGACGAGTTAAGTGGAGGACAAATGCAACGCGTTGGTATCTCACGGGCATTGGCACAAAAGCCTCGACTTATTCTGGCAGATGAACCAATTGCTAGTCTTGATCCTGCATCTTCTAAAAATATCATGGATCACATCTATAATATTTGCAAGGAAGATCAGCTTACAGCGATTGTTAATTTGCATCAAGTAGATGTAGCTCTGAAATATGCTACCAGAATTATTGGAATGCAGCACGGTCGGATTATTTTTGACGGACAACCTTCACAACTGTCAGACAAAGTAATCGATGAAATTTATGATACGAAAAAACCACCATTGGTAAATGCCCAATAAGGAAAGGTGATCGTGAATGGCAGAAATAAAAGATATAAGAAAAACAAAGCGTCTTCAGACAATACTAATCCTTGTTTTTATCTGCGGATTGACAGTATGGTCAGCGATTGGTACTGACTTTTCCTTTTATGAAGTTTTTTCTGGCATCGGGTTAATTAGTAACTTTGTGTTTCTTGATTTGTTACCTCCTGATATATCAGCTTCCAATAGTTTACTAGAGGCTATTTTAGAAACTTTATATATGGGGTTTGTTGGTATGGTGGTAGGAGCAGGTATTGCACTAGTGCTGTCTTTCCTCGCTGCAAGTACCACAACACCGCATCCTGTTATCAAGGTAGCAGTAAGAGCATTTACTTCGATTATCCGTAATATTCCCGGTTTGATTTGGGCGTTAATCTTGGTGGCATCATATGGTATTGGTGTGACAGTGGGGACTTTATCATTAATTCTTGGTTCCGTCGGGTTTTTAACAAGGGTGTTTGCAGACACTTTAGAAGAAATTGATACAGGAAAAATTGAAGCACTTCATGCAACTGGTTCTAATTACTTTCAAATATTAGCCCAGGGTGTCTTCCCGCAATTCTTCCCCGGTTTTGTAGCATGGTCGTTATATAACTTAGAGTTAAATATCCGTGCCTCGACCATTATTGGAATGGTAGGTGGCGGCGGTATCGGCTTCGCAATACAGAAAGGTATCAAGCTTTTTCAGTATAAAGAAGTTAGCATGGCGATTATTTTAGTGCTGATACTGATTCTTTCTACGGAGTTTTTAACTAGCAAGATAAGGGAGCGAATTATATGAGCCAGCAAATCGAAAAGGAGAAGCATAATATATATACTCTGGTGTCGAGTGACCAGGAAGACACCCCCAAGCCCAAAGGTGACAGGTTTTTAAAAGCGATTGTCATTTGTGGCGTAATACTATTTGTGATCAGCCTTTATCAGTTAAATATTGATTACACGAACTTGTGGGCAGGTACCGCTGAGTTTTTCGCAATGCTTGGGGATATGTTTCCGCCAAATTTTAGCGAATGGCAATATGTCATTCCAGCTGCGATTGAATCATTACAAGTCGCTATTTTAGGAACGGTAATTGCAGTTGTTATTTCTTTAGTGTTAGCTTTTCTAGCTGCTGAGAATTTAACAGCCAATAAATTAGTTGCAAGAATAGTGAAAGGATTTGCAACGTTAATGCGGGTCATTCCAACCATTGTATGGGCACTTATTTTTATAGTGGCAGTTGGATTAGGCCCATTACCAGGAGTTCTAGCTATTGCGGTTCATAGTCTTGGCATGTTAATTAAAGTATTCGCTCAATCTGTTGAGGAAATGGATGATGGAAAAATCGAAGCATTAAAAGCATCGGGTGCTAACTGGTTCCAAATCATTGCCCAAGGTGTTATTCCAACTGTCTTTACGGCACTGCTATCTTGGACTATTTTACGTTTAGAGATCGACATTGGCGAATCTACTATTCTCGGTTTAGTAGGTGCTGGTGGTATTGGATGGGAATTAACACGTGCGATGAGAACCTATGATTTTAATAGTGCTTTGTTTATTACTATCGTAATATTTGTCATGATTTTTTCCGTTGAAATGATCAGTAATCGTCTGAAGCTTAAAGTATAAAAAGCGCTAAGGAGAGAAGAGGATATGTCTCATTCTATAAGCTCCGATAAAAACAAGTTAACAAAGAATCCCGCTATTCACCCTACCGCAAATGTTACGGATACTACATTAGGGAGTTGGACAGATATTGGCCCGAATTCCCAAATTAGCGAATCACAGATAGGTGATTACAGTTATACGGCTGGTAATGTCCAAATTATTTATACAACGATTGGAAAGTTTTGCTCGATTGCTTCACACGTCAGAATTAACCCGGGTAATCACCCTACCTGGAGGGTGACACAACATCATGCTACCTATCGAATGGCACGTTATGGGTTTTCTGATGAAGATGACCATGAATTTTTTGATTGGCGTCGCAGTAATCCAGTTCATATTGGGCATGATGTTTGGATTGGTCATAATGCCATTATTATGCCTGGCGTAACAATCGGCAATGGAGCTGTTGTTGGAGCAGGAGCTATTGTTACAAAGAATGTGGCACCCTATACAATAGTAGCTGGAATACCGGCGAAATGGATCAAAGACCGTTTTTCAACTGAAATAGCGGGCCAATTACAGGAAATAGCATGGTGGAATTGGCCAAGAGAAGTGTTGGAAGAAAGGTTTCGGGATTTAAATAACATCGAATGTTTCTTATCCAAATATAGAGTGAAGCGTACCGGCGGGAGGTAATGAAAATCTCGGTAGATATTGAATTAAAAATACTGGATGATCTGATGCAAAAAATTATTGCTAAGAAGTTTAAGGTAGGGGAAAAACTTCCTTCAGAAAATGAGTTGGCTGACCAATATCGTGTTCCGAGAACTACTGTTCGCAGGACATTAGCCAAGCTGGAGGAGCGAGGTTTTATCTATTCGCAAAGAGGTATTGGCAGGTATATTAAAAATGAATCATTTCAAGTGGAGTTAAATCTCAATGGAAAGTCCAGTTTTACAGACAAAATGAAACAGTCTGGTCACCAATTGATTACAAAGAATATTTGTTGTGATCGGATCGAATTTGATCAGCAAATCTATGACCGTTTGGCAGCGGACCCTGAAGATAATGTCTATAAGATTAGCAGATTACGTTTTATTCAGGAGGAACCGATTGCTATACATACCTCTTATATCAATCAAAGGGTATTTCCGGATATTTACCAAGATGGTTCCAGTATTCAATCGATGTTTTCCTATTACAGAAAACTTGGGTACATGGAACTTGTTAACCGAAATAGCTTGCTCAGTGTTACTTTTCCAACACTGACAGAACAACAATTGCTTTCATGTAAAAGTATGGAACCACTGATTATGATAGAGAGTAATTGTTTAGATGCCTCTTCAGACAAGATATTAGAGCATACAAAAGTTTTATACCGTAGTAAAAAATTCAAATACAACATTAGCAGGGATTCCTGATCGCTTTTTATCTGTTTACAGAATCTTAACAATTATAGTAAAGACAGTAACTTGGCAACAAGATACTCTGAAGGTGTAAGGAGGTTTAGGCAAATGAAGAGAAAACAACGAACAGAAATATTGATACAAGATGGTGGTGCACTAGCGAAAGAACTGGCAGAGATCGTTATGCAAAACTACGAATATCGTGAAATGGAAGAACCTCACTATGGACTGACCATGATTAAAATGAGGGAAACTGCAAAAAAATCTTTATTTTACCTTGGTGAAGCCTTAGTAACTGAAGCAAAGGTAGAGGTAAACCAATCGATAGGAATCGGAATTGTTATTGGTATGAAAGAAGAGCTTGCCAAGCATCTGGCGATTATTGATGCAGCCTACCGAATTAATTTACCTGAGACTCTTACATGGCAAAAACAATTAGAAGCCGCAGCTGAAAAAATCTATCAACGAAAAATGAAAGAACAAGCTGAAATATTAAAAACAAAAGTTAATTTTGAAACGATGGAAGTTTAATTTATGTTGTCTTGAGGTGATAGAAATGGTTATTGATCAAATTCATGATATACAGCAAGTTTACCGGAAAGTTTTACACAGTATGTCCAGGCCGGGGAGCATTTCAAAGCTGAACCATATAACAGAAAAGATAGAAGATGACTTCACTTGTAATCATGCCTTCTTTTTATGTGCATTAACCGTATTAGATGCAGAAGTGACATTTCATGTAGTAGCAAGTGAAGAGAAAAAAGACAGATTAAAAGAAATTCTTTCGTCTTATACCATGTCTCGGATAGCACCGGTTGACAAAGCAGATTTTATTTTACTGCTTCAGGATGCACCAGAATATCAAATGGAGCAAGCTTTACTAGAATGTAAGACTGGCAATCTCCTTGATCCACAGCTATCAGCAACATGGCTCATCGAAAGTGATCTTTTATCTAATAATGCTGAACTTTCTTTAAGCGGTCCTGGAATAAATGGTATACAGCAGTTACAAACAGGAATCAATCAGAGGTTTTGGCTAAGAAGGAACGAGAAGGTGAAAGAGTATCCATTAGGGATTGATTTAATCTTAGCTGATTTTTTAAGCCAGATTGCCTGTATACCAAGAACAACATCAGTAATTACGATGGAGGTGGACTAATGGGATATGTTGCAGTAAAAGGTGGTACAGAAGCGATTGAAGCGTCTCTGGATAGGTTGAAATATGATCGTTTAAAGGGCGAAGAAATGATTGAGATCAATACCATTTTAGCAACAATGCGTAATTTAGTGGACCAGGTTATGTCTGAAGCGAGCTTATATGCCCCTTTTTTGGCAGCTCTTGCTATCAAGCAAGCTGGAGGAAGCATGGAAGAAGCGGTTTTCTTACTGCGGGCTCACCGCTCCACTTTACCGCGTCATTACTACAGTGAAACGGTTGATACCGAGGATATGTTTGTCGAAAGAAGGGTTTCTGCCAGTTTCAAAGATATTCCGGGAGGTCAACTACTAGGTTCTACAACTGATTATACACATCGGTTACTGGACTTTAATTTAGTGAAAGAAAGCAAAGAGGAGAATCAAAACTGGCTACTAAAATATCGCGAACGAATGAATAAGGACCATGCAGATAGGGAACTTCAGTTTTTTCCGAAAGTAGTTGATTACCTACGGGCTGAAGGGTTATTTGAAGCATATCCATTGAATGACACGCCTCCTAAAGATATTACGAAGGAAAGCATTCAATTTCCGACTGGACGAAGTGAAAGGCTGCAAGTATTAACAAGAGGTCAGACTGGTGCTGTTACTTCTTTAGGTTATGCATCTTTGCGTGGTTACGGACAGGTGCACCCAACTATTGGAGAAGTTAGAGTTGGTTCGGTTCCAATTCACGTCCAGCATCCATATGAAGAAGATAGTGAGCAGGATGATTTATTTTATATCGGAGATGTGCAATTAACTGAGGTGGAATCTTTTGTACCAGTCACCGTAAAGAAAAATAATCAAAAAGAAGAATTGGAATTTGAAATAGGCTATGGGATCAGCTTCGGGCAAAATGAAACAAAAGCTATAGCCATGAGTATATTGGATCAATGTTTAGAAAACCCGCATGCTGAATTTCCAACCCATGATGAAGAATTTGTGTTGTTACATATAGATTCGGTTGAGTCAACCGGGTTTATTTCTCACTTAAAGCTGCCACATTATGTTACGTTCCAATCAAAATTGGATAGTGTTCGTCAAGTTAAGAAAGGGGGAGCATCCAATGATAGCTAAACCGCATTTTGCTTTTTTTGATGAAGGGTCGAAGAAGGAGATACGAAGAGCAACATTAAAGGCGGTGGCGATTCCAGGTTATCAGGTCCCATTCGCATCGAGGGAAATGCCAATAGCAAGAGGTTGGGGAACTGGTGGTTTACAACTGACGCTTTCTCTTATCGGCAGAAATGATGTATTAAAAGTGATAGACCAGGGTGCAGATGAATCTGTAAATGCTGTTAGTATAAAAAAATTAGTCCAGCATACGACAGGTGTTTCTGTTACCGAAAATACTGAAGAAGCTGATATTATCCAATCTCGGCATCGTATTCCAGAGAAAGAATTAAGAGAGGATCAAATGCTCGTATTACAAGTGCCGAACCCGGAGCCACTGCGAAAAGTGGATGCGAGAGAATATATGACGAAAAGAATGCATGCAGAGGATGATTATAGTGGCGCATGGCTGCTTTTGTTTGAGCAAATTATGAAATTTGGCAGAATGTCTACCGGAGCCTCACATCCTGTTTACGTCAATGGCCGATATGTAATGACTCCAAGTCCAATCCCGAGATTTGATAATCCGAAAATGCATCATTCCAAAGCGTTAATTTTACTAGGTGCAGGCAGGGAAAAGAAAATCTTTGCTGTTCCGCCATATACGAGCGTTGAATCGTTAGCATTTGAAGACTACCCTTTTGCTATTGAATCATTTGAAGGAAAAGCATGTAAGCTATGTGGATCAACAGACGTATTTCTTGATGAAATAATTGATCCAGATACAGGAGAGAGAAGCTATCAATGCAATGATACCAGCTACTGTATGGAGCAGTTAAATAGCGAAGAGAAGGTAGAGGTGGAGAACAGTTATGTATGAAAAGCCGATATTACAAGTCAAACATTTACAAAAACAATTTGGTGAAGGCTGTCCCCATTGCCTTGATAAAGAAAGTGTTTATATTGAAAAAAATTATTGTACCGTTTGTGGTACCGTACACGCTGTTCGGGATGTCTCCTTTGACTTGTATCCTGGAGAAGTACTAGGGATTGTTGGAGAGAGTGGCAGTGGTAAATCAACTATGCTTAAAGGACTTTATTTTGATAATAATATGACATCTGGAGAAGTGTACATTAATCAAACAGATTTAACAGGTCAAAATGTTTTAACCCTTTCTTCTCAACAAAAAAGGTATATTCGTAATTACATCTACGGAATGGTTTATCAAAATCCTGTAGATGGACTCAAAATGAAATTCTCTTCCATTGGTAACATAGCCGAAAAAATGATCGCAGCCGGAAATCGCAATGTTAGCAATATTGAAAAGCGTAGTAAAGAGTTGCTGGAAAATGTCCATATTCCTTTAAGAAGAATGAAAGAAGAACCACAACATTTTTCGGGCGGTATGCAACAGCGGGTTCAGATTGCGAAGGCACTTTCGAATAATCCACCTATTTTGTTTTTAGATGAAGTTACGACAGGTTTGGATTTATCCGTTCAAGCTAGTGTATTGGATTTGATTAAACAAATTCAACGTGAACTGCATATCAGTATGGTTGTTGTTTCCCACGATCTAGCAGTGATACGTATGCTAGCCGATCGTTCTATTGTGATGTTAAATGGAGAAATTATTGAAAATGGTTTAACAGATCAAATCCTGGAAGATCCGCAACATGAGTATACGCAACAGCTTGTTTATTCGTTATTATAGGAGGCCGATAACATTGTACATTATTCATAATGGAAAGGTAATAACGGAGAATACCATATTAGAAAATCATGCCGTAGTGGTAAAAGGTGATGCCATTCATGCAATCATTCATGAAGGGGAGGTAAGTAATTATAAAGAGGCGCGATTAATCAATGCTAACGGTGGTTATATTTCCCCTGGATTTATTGATATTCATTCTGATTATATTGAGTCGGTGGTATCCCCAAGACCTTCAAGTGTAATGGATTTTAATCTTAGTTTAAGAGAAGCAGAGAAGATTTTAATTAGTCATGGAATCACTACAATGTTTCACTCACTTTCTTTTTATCGTAAAGAAAAAGTTACCCGCAAACACATTCGTTATCCTGATAACATGCAGCAAATGGTTGATACGATCCATCAGGCACATCATCAACTGCACATGATTCGCCATAGATTACATGCCCGGTTTGAGCTAGATAATATTCAAGGAATTGATCAGCTAGTGGATAACATTCAGGAAGATAAAGTTCACTTGCTATCATTTATGGATCATACACCTGGCCAAGGCCAGTATCGTAATTTAGAAATTTACCGGGAAAATATCAAAGTCCATCGCAATATTTCAGATGAAGAAGTAAATGTATTGATTGCTGAAAGAACAAGTAACGAACTGTTAACGATGGAAAAAATAACAGAGGTAGCCGAGTTAGCTCAAGCTAAAGGAATTGCGATTGCCTCCCATGATGATGATCATGTCAAAAAGCTGGAGTTGGTGAAATCGTACGGAACGACAATAAGTGAATTTCCGATCACACTTGATGTAGCAAGAGCAGCAAAACAACAAGGACTTCATACTATTGTCGGGGCACCAAATATATTATTAGGTGGTTCTCATTCTGGTAATCTTTCCGCCACAGAAGCGATAGAGTATGGCTATGCCGATATTTTATGTAGTGATTATTATCCAGCTGCATTGCTTCATGCCATTTTTCAATTACATGATAAAGGCGAGGATTTACACAAGATGTTTATGATGGTGACATTGAATCCGGCTCAGGCGGTCGCAATGGATGATGAGATTGGCTCGATTAAACCAGGAAAGAAAGCGGACTTACTTGTTATCGAACGTATGGAGGATAGCTATCCAATGCTTACTAGTACCATGGTAAATGGCGAGTTAATGACAACGATGAATTATCGTATGAATGAGAAGGAGGTATAAGCATGACAATATTAGAAGTGAATGGATTTGGTAAGGCTTTTACCATTCATCACCTAAATAAAACGATTCCTGCTGTTGATAACATCCAATTTTCGATGGACTCTGGGGAGTTTATCGGAATCATTGGAAAGAGTGGTAGTGGCAAGTCTACCATTTTAAAAAGTATTTACCGAACCTATCTGCCGGATGCTGGCGAAATTATTTATCATTCCAAACAATTAGGCAAAATTGATCTAGCTCAGGCAACAGAACGAGAAATGATTTTCTTACGTAAAAATGAAATTGGTTATGTATCTCAATTCTTAAATGTAATGCCGAGAACGACCTGTCGAGAGCTTGTTCAGAACGCGTTATTGGAAATGGGCGAAACGAAAGATAAAGCTCGTACAGAAGCAGAAAAAGCATTAACCCATTTCGAAATGGATCCGGCATTGTGGGATAGTTATCCGAATACCTTTTCTGGCGGTGAAAAGTTAAGATTAAATATTGCAATGGCCACTGTTAAAAAGCCGCGGTTGTTACTGCTTGATGAACCAACTGCCAGCTTGGATCAACAATCAAAAATTAAGGTGCGGGAGATGATTGAAAAACTAAAGCAACAAGGTACAACATTAGTCGGTATCTTTCATGATATTGAATTTATGGAAGGATTGTGTGATAAAGTATTCGATATGAAAACCAATAGACTATCGGTAGCGGTAGAAGGTGTTTTGCATGAAGGCTGACTTACATGTACATAGTCATTATTCTGATGGTTCAGATTCTGTAGAAGAGTTGTTGAAACAAGCAGCAAAAGAAGGTGTAACTCATATAAGTATTGTAGATCACGATACAGTTTCGGGGTGGCCAGAAATTCAAGCATCTGGGAAGAAATATGGAATTGATGTTATCCCAGGCATTGAGATCTCCGCCTATGATTATAAGCGTAATAGAAAGGTTCACGTGTTAGGTTATCATTACCGAAAAGATGCACCAAATATTCATAACTTATGTGCCCCGTTATTAAAACAGAGACATGAGAATTCACTCTGGCAAATCGAACAAATTCGTTCATTAGGTTATCGTATTGATCCAAATGAAATTGCGATGACAGCAAAACCATCACAGACTATCTACAAGCAACATATTATGCGTCATATCACCACGGAATCTTACACTTCAGAGGATTATAAAAAAATATATCAAGCATTATTTAAGGGTGAAGGAGTTGCGAAAAGAGACATTACATATGTAGACGTATTTGATGCAGTAGAAGCAGTTGTCTTAGATGGCGGTATTGCTGTTGTTGCTCATCCAGGTCAATTAAATTCCTATGATGTCATCCCTGATTTGGTCGGAATAGGTTTAGGAGGCATTGAGTTAGCCCATCCTGATCACACAGAAACAGATCATCAGCGAGTAATAGAACTGGCTGATCAATATAAACTTCTCAAAACAGGCGGAACAGATTATCACGGAGAATTTGGAATAGAAATTGGAATAGGAGATTTACTAAGCCCGGAATTACCTTCTGCCCATTTTGTTCAATCCAAGTAGTCAAATAGATAAAATGCAGATAAACAACAAATCTAAGTAGTGGCGCTGAAGATTTGTAGAAAAAACGCAGATAAACGACAAATGTAAGTAGTAACGCTGGAGATTTGTAGGAAAAACGTAGATAAACAACAAATGTAAGCAGTAATGCCAAAGATTTGTAGATAAAACACAGATAAACAACAAATCTCAGCAATCATGCCAAAGATTTGTTGTTTATGATCATCTTATTCCAATAAGTTTGAAAAAAAGAAGCTTTGGCGGTGAAAACGAGTGATTACCACCTTAGAAGCATTATTTAAAAGCCTCTGGAATCATAGTAAACCCGTCAATAACAGTATCTTCTTCTACTTCTATCATTAAGTAACGTCTACCGTCTAACGTCACTTGTCTAACGTGGCGTAATTCCTCAGGACTGACCGCAATATTAGCTACTTTTGTATTGATTTTAATCGATTTAGATGAATACTTCGGCACAATATTACGCGCTTTTAACTCATAGTTAGTATCATCGATCACGTTTTTAAAAGCTGTTTCCATTTTCTCCGTATCAACATCTTCTACACCACTGGATTTTAACACTTGCTCTACATCTTTATAATCCAATGTTGGTGTTTCTTCCTCATCATTATCCTCTGTCATACGATGAATTTCTTCATAGACGTTTGCGAGTGTTGCTGTATTAATTTGATGGCCGACAGCATCACGAACGACCTCTTCAAAGACAATTTTATCTTCTTTTGCTGTCATCGTTTCTTCTGCATTTAATACATCTTCCACGAATGCTTCATCCGGTTCGTTTGCCTTACCTGATGCATAAAGAACGTGATTCACATCAGCAGCATTGTCGGTAAAGCAAGGGAATAAAAACCCCCCGATCGGTGCGTTTAAATTAATAACCGGATCCACCACTACATTGTATTTAAATGCTTTTTCTACATAATCAAAATGTAATTCTTTTTTTGGATCTTGGGTTTTGTTAATACTGCATAGAATAAACGAATGGGAATAAACCGAGTCACGATCACTTTCTTCCGTTTCCTCATTACTCCGTTTCATCGGTTTTAAGTATTCTCCACGAATAAAGGTCACGACAATATCCATCTCATATTGCCTGTCCTGCAGCATTTTCTCGACTATTTGTAGCATTTGGTCTTTCCAGTCTTCGCTTTCGGCTGTTAATAATCCTTTATGCAGAATAAGCTGAGTCGGATTATCCACATCAGATTGAAATTTCAGTTCAAAGAGCTTTTCATCCAATTGGCCTGTTAATACTTTTTTGAAATTGGTCATAAATAACTCTTTTTCATCTTCGTCAAGCATGTCGAAAACCTGACTTTGCTGGTGGTAGATATCACTTGATTCCTTCATAATATAAACATTAAAAATCTCATGAATTTTCATTAAATCATTATCTATTTTGAACTGCTTACGAATATTTGCGATGTCTTTTTTGTTCATTTAAGTATCTCCCTTACATCATTTCTCTCCATACATCACTATATCATGTTTCACTTTTTGTTGATACTATCTAATAATCTTAAAAAGGATTTCATATTCTGAAAGTTTAGCAGAAGAATTTAATATATTAATCATAGTGAAAACGCTTTATAATTACAGGTGGTAAGTTAATAAAAATAATTTATCACGGTGCTAATCGTCCGTAAAACCCCACTTCATGGTTCGAGTAAATCAAAGAAGTTAAGTGAGAGATAACGGGCGCTAACACCCTGATAAGTCTCACTTTATAAAGAAGGAGGAAGTTGATTTTGTTAAAAAAAGCAGGGATAGTATGTTTGGCGTTGCTACTGGTCGTTAGCATGTTCCCGTTCGTTGCAAGTGCAAACGTGGAGGCTGCATCACAGGATAATTTATTAACAAATGGCGGTTTTGAAACCGACTTATTTGAAGATAGGTCTTGGACTGTTGATGAAATTAATTGGGATGGGGTCACACTAAATTCCGCTCATACTGATGCATATGAAGGGAATTTTTCTTTTAATTATTGGGTAAATGAAACAGGGAGCGAGGGACAGTCTTTTACGATAACACAATCCATTTCCGATCTACCGCCGGGTAAGTATGCCTTATCTGTTCAATCTATGGGAGGAACGGATGGGGAAGCTGGAACAGTAAAATTATTTGCTGGTGATCATACTTCGGAAGCTGTTGCAACTACCGGTTGGGACAACTGGGAGGAAGTCAGATTGCTATTTGAGGTTGGGGAAAATGCTGCTGACTTTCAATTAGGAGCTACTATAACTGGTGAACCAAAAGCATGGGGATATTTAGATAATTTTCGTTTAGTATCTTTAGAAGATAGTGGTGAAGAAGTTCCAGAACCAGTTGAAGCAGATATATTTGTAGAGAGAGTCGATGGTCTGGGCGAGGATTTTATCAAAGGTGTCGATGTGTCTAGTATTCTTGCTTTAGAAGATAGTGGGGTTCCATTCTATAACGAAGCTGGACAAGAACAGGATATTTTTACAACGCTTGCCGATGCGGGTGTGAATTATGTACGTGTGCGTGTTTGGAATGATCCATATGATGCAGAAGGTAATGGCTATGGTGGCGGAAATAATGACGTAGCCAAGGCTATCGAAATTGGAAAAAGAGCGACAGAAAACGGTATGAAGCTATTAGTCGATTTCCATTACTCTGATTTCTGGGCGGATCCTGGTAAACAGCAAACACCCAAAGGATGGGAGGGATTAAGCTTTGAAGAAAAGAAATCTGCACTATATAACTTTACAAAAGATAGTTTAAAACAAATGAAAGATGCTGGTGTCGATGTAGGCATGGTACAGATCGGTAACGAAACGAATAATGCCATGGCTGGAGAAACGAATTGGACAAATATTTCTCAGTTATTTAATGAAGGAAGTAAGGCAGTACGAGAAATAGACTCTGAGATTCTGGTAGCTTTACATTTCACGAATCCAGAAACGACTGGAAGATATGATAATATTGCTTCCATGCTTGAAGAGAATAATGTAGACTATGATGTTTTTGCCAGCTCATATTATCCTTTCTGGCATGGTACACTAGATAATTTAACCGCGGTATTAAAAAACGTGGCCGATAATTATGATAAGCAGGTCATGCTTGCTGAAACTTCCTATACGTATACAAGTGAAGATGGGGACGGTCATGGAAATACCGCACCACAAGATTCTGGACAAACGATTAATTATCCAGTTTCTGTTCAAGGACAAGCTACAGCCGTACGTGATGTATTTGAAGCGGTAGCAAATGTTGGTGATGCAGGAATTGGTGTGTTTTATTGGGAGCCGGCATGGATCCCGGTAGGCGACCCGGATAATATTGACTGGGAACACAATCAAGAGTTGTGGGAAGAGTATGGATCTGGTTGGGCCACCAGTTATGCAGCAGAATACGATCCTGAAGATGCTGGGGAATGGTATGGAGGTAGTGCAGTAGATAATCAGGCGTTATTTGATTTTCATGGACATCCATTACCATCGTTAAACGTATTTAAATATATAGATACAGGTGCTGTAGCGCCATTGAAAATTGATCAGGTCAATGACATATCTGTAACGGTCACGCTCGGAGAAAAAGTCGAGCTACCTGAAAGTGTAACAGCAGTGTATAATGATGGAAGCGAAAAGACCGTAGCAGTTACTTGGAATCAGGAACGAATAGACCAAGCTATAGCAAGCGGTGAAGGCTCTTATACGATCGATGGCGAGATAGAAGGCGAATTTACTGTACAAGCTAATCTTACTATTGAACCAGAAAATTTTGTATCCAATCCAAGTTTTGAGGAAAGTGACACAAATGTGTGGGAGGTCAATTTCCCTGATGGAGTAGAACCACACGCATCTGTAAAAGAAAATCGCTCGAACTCAAGAACAGGTGATTATTCGCTTGATTTTTGGTCAGATGCTCCGATAGATTTTGAAGTAACACAAACCATTACGAATTTAGAACCAGGATATTATCATTTATCCATGTTTATTCAAGGTGGAGACGCTACTGAATCTGATATGCAGCTATTTGCGAACACTTCAGATGAGCAATACCAGACAGAAACGCATGTAGAAGGCTGGGCAAACTGGGTTCAATCCGAGATTGGTGAAATTCTAGTTACAGACGGTTCCATCACTATTGGGGCAAGTATTAAAGCTAGTGCTGGGGCATGGGGAACACTGGATGATTTCTATCTCACACGAGTCGGGGATTATCAAGAACCAAATCAAGAGCCAAAACCTGATCTGAAACCAGAACCGAAACCAAAACCAGAAGATCCTGAGCCAACCCCACAACCCGAAAGCGATGAAAAAACAGTGTCTGATATAGATGATCTAGAAACAGTATCAAAAGATCTCTATATAGTGAAGAACGAACAAAGAACTACTGCGATACAGCGGGATGTGGTGGAACAACTGGATAATGAGGCAAAAATTGAATTAACCTATAAAGATATAAAGGTAAGTCTTCCTGTCGCTATTTTAAAAGGTAAAGGAGATATTGCGTTTGAATTTGCTGAGGTACCTGAAGACATTCAAGCTCAGCATAAGGAAAGTTTAAGTGAGCTAATCGATTTCAAGTTAACGGCAGATGGTGAGAAGATAGATTTTGATCAGCCAGTGACCATAACGTTTACGGTTGACTCTGCCAAGGTAACGAACTGGGATGATCTTAAAGTATTCTATATTGATGAAGATGGTGTGAAACAAGAAGAAGTGGAAGTCATCGATTATGATAGTAAAACGGGAGAAGTGACAGCTAATGTAGATCACTTTAGTATTTATGGTGTGTTTGAGCTTGCAGATGCAGACTCTCCCCCTGCTGTTTCTAATGATCCAATTGGCGAAAAATTGCCAGATACAGCAACAAACCAATTTAATTGGATTGTATTAGGCATTACCTTTATTTTGATAGGCCTCAGTACGATTTTCATAATGCGAAAAAGAAAAATATATGAATGAAAAATACCCTTTAGTCAAATGTTGGCTAAAGGGTATCTCTTAGGTATAAAGATGTCTGTGATACTTATGAAAGTCAGCTATCGGTTTCTCTTAAATGGAGGGAACGAAAAAAGCTCAATTTCTTAATGTTTATACTAAGAAATTGAGCTTTGTTTTGTGAAATAGTTTAAAGTTGTAACATTATGTTCCATTATAGTGCACATCGTATAAAAAAATATATTGATAAACATGATAAACTGTGGTAAATTTATATAGATGCACATTTATAATTTTATTATGTATAAATATCCGTACTTTAATTATACACCACAAAGTTCTCTTTAGTCAACCCCTATTTTTATTTTTAAAAAGGAGTGTTTGATATGAACATATAATTTCGCCAGGAGCAGGAGTGAGTGACGGTGTAATTGGTTGATCAGATGAGCAATTTTTGTCATATGATTCGTCTTGGTGCTGAGAGATAAATTGGGAGGGGAAGAAGTGAAACCATATGTACTAGAGTTTCGTGAGGTCGATAAAACGCAACATTTGCTCGTCGGAGGAAAAGGATTGAATTTAGGGGAACTCTCTAAGGTTCATGGAATACAAGTGCCGGAAGGATTTTGTGTTACAACAGAAGCTTATCAAAAAGCCCTCGAACAAAATGAAGTCTTCCGAGCATTGTTAGATCAATTGACACTACTAAAAGTAGAGGATAGAGATCAAATTGGTAAAATAAGCAGGAAGATTCGTGAAATCATTATGGAAGTAGACATTCCTTCCGATGTTGTGAAATCAGTTGCTTACCACCTCTCGCAGTTTGGCGATGAAGATGCATATGCAGTGCGTTCTAGTGCGACAGCTGAAGATTTACCACGCGCTTCTTTTGCTGGTCAACAGGATACCTATTTAAATATCGTCGGAAAAGAAGCGATCTTACAGCATATCAGCAAATGTTGGGCTTCCCTTTTTACAGATCGTGCGGTTATCTACCGGATGAAAAATGGGTTTGACCACAGTCAAGTTTATTTATCCGTTATTGTTCAAAAGATGGTTTTCCCGCAAGCATCAGGGATTTTATTTACCGCTGATCCGATTACTTCTAACCGGAAGCTACTGTCAATCGATGCCAGTTTTGGACTTGGAGAAGCACTGGTCTCTGGCTTAGTATCTGCCGATTGTTATAAGGTGCAGGAAGAGGAAATCGTCGATAAGATGATAGCAACCAAAAAATTGGCTATCTATGGATTAAAAGAAGGCGGTACGGAGACACAACAGATCGGTTCTGATCAGCAAAATGCTCGAACACTTACTGACCAACAAATTTTACAACTAGCACGTATCGGAAGACAGATTGAAGCTTATTTTGGCTGCCCGCAAGATATCGAATGGTGTTTAGTTGATGAAACATTTTATATTGTCCAGAGCCGTCCAATCACTACGCTTTTCCCGATCCCTGAAGCAGGAAAGACCCAAGAAAATCACGTCTATTTATCTGTTGGTCATCAACAAATGATGACAGACCCTATGAAACCATTGGGAATGTCTTTATACCTGTTAATAACTCCTGCACCTATGTGTAAAGCCGGTGGGAGGTTGTTTCTTGATGTTGCGCCTAGGCTGGCTACACCTGTCGGTCGGGAAACTCTATTAAATACCGTGGGATCCGATCCGCTCATAAAAGGTGCACTCATGACCATAATAGAGCGAGATTTCATAAAATTGTTACCAAATGATCAAACAGCACCGATTCCCAACAGAAGTGATTCAGATATGCTGGCACAAATTGAAAACAATCCGAACATCGTTTCTGATTTGATTAAGAGTAATCAAGCATCGGTAGAAGAGTTAAAACAAAACATCCAGACGAAATCAGGATCGGATTTATTAGATTATATTCTAGAAGATATCCAGCAATTAAAGAAGATCTTATTTGACTCAAGAAGTACGGCTGTGTTTATGACTGCCATAAATGCTTCATTATGGATCAATGAAAAAATGAACGAGTGGTTAGGTGAAAAAAACGCAGCAGATACGCTTTCTAAATCGGTACCCAACAATATTACTTCAGAAATGGGTCTGGCATTAATGGGTGTCGCCGATGTGATTCGTCCTTATCCGGAAATCATTGATTATTTACAGCATGTAAAAGATGATAACTTTTTGGATGAACTGGTTAAGTTCGAGGGTGGACAGGAAGCTCAAGACGCAATCTATGCTTATCTCAATAAATACGGAATGCGATGCGCCGGAGAAATCGATATTTCTAAAACGCGTTGGAGTGAAAAACCAATTACACTGGTTCCCATGATTCTGGGTAACATCAAAACCTTTGAGACTAATGCCGGCAATCGAAAATTTGAGAAAGGTCGCCAGGAAGCTTTGGAAAAAGAACAAGAGTTATTAGCTCGATTAATCCAATTGCCGGATGGTGAACAGAAAGCTGAAGAGACAAAGCGAATGATCCGCCGAATTCGGAATTTCATCGGTTATCGTGAATATCCAAAATACGGTTGGATTAACCGCTATTTCATTTATAAGCAGGCTTTAATGAAAGAAGCGGAACAGCTCGTGCAAGCTGGCGTTATTCATGACAAAGAAGAAATATTTTATCTCACTTTTGATGAACTTCACGAAGCAGTACGTACAAAAAAATTGGATTATCAGATCATCAGCAAACGAAAAGACGACTACAAATTATATGAAAAACTAACTCCCCCACGTGTTATTACTTCTGAAGGTGAAATCATTACTGGTGAGTACAAACGAGAAAATGTTCCAGCCAATGCGATTGTAGGTCTACCTGTTTCTTCCGGAGTTATAGAGGGGAGAGCACGTGTGCTCTTACACATGGAAGATGCCGATCTTGAAGATGGAGATATATTAGTAACTTCCTTTACAGACCCTGGTTGGACACCATTGTTTGTATCCATTAAAGGTCTCGTCACCGAAGTTGGTGGCCTGATGACTCATGGAGCAGTTATCGCACGTGAATATGGCTTACCAGCAGTTGTCGGGGTGGAAAATGCTACGAAGCTGATTAAGGATGGACAAAGGATCAGGGTGAATGGAACAGATGGGTATATAGAAATACTATAATCCATTGCTTGTGGGAACAATAATAGACACTGCAATCAGGACGTACATTTGAGATATTAGGTTAATAGTTAAAGTTAGTATTATATGTTAAATGGGGGATGTTTGGTGAGTAAAGAAAATGAAAATCGAGAAACGGAACAACATCGTGTGAATTATGTAATTGAGGAGATCGATCAGCGACAGGAAAAATTAAATGCAAAATTATCTAGCCTAAAAGAAAGTGTTATCAATTTGCGTCAAAACTTTTGGGAAGATGTGAGCGTAAACTTGGAAGAACCTGATGATGTCATCGAAACACATGCGAGTATTAAGCAGCAAGCAGAATTATTATCCGAACGAGAACAAATCCATGGAAAAATAGATGAAGAGTTAAAGACGTTAGAAAAATTGAAAAACAATCCCTATTTTGGACGTATTGATTTTCAAGAGGATGGCGAATCAACTAGTGAACCAATCTATATCGGTATTGCTTCATTAATGGACCATAACGATGAGGAATTCCTTGTATACGATTGGCGAGCACCGATTTCCAGTCTTTATTATGATTACTCCTCTGGCAAGGCTCAATACCAAACAATCGATGACACCATTACAGGTGAGATGACGTTAAAACGGCAATTTATCATCCGTAACGGTGTCATTAAAGGGATGTTTGATACGGGAGTCACCATAGGCGATGAAATGTTGCAGCAAGCGCTTGGAAATAATGCCAGTACCACGATGAAAAGTATTGTGTCTACCATCCAAAAAGAGCAAAATAAAATTATCAGGGATGAACAGCATCGCTATCTAGTTGTCCAAGGGGTGGCAGGAAGCGGTAAAACATCTGCAGCATTGCAACGTATTGCTTATTTATTGTATCGATATCGCGAGACGTTAAATAAGGATAATGTTGTCTTATTCTCACCAAACCCGCTATTTAGCAGTTATGTTGTCAATGTACTACCTGAACTTGGGGAAGCGAATGTGCGGCAAACAACATTTTATGAATACCTTGTGGACAAAATTGGAAATAAGCTAACCGTTGAGTCACCATTTCAGCATATGGAAGCTGAATTGACAGGAATACGTGACGCGCATTATCGTATGAAAAGAGCGTGTATTGACTATAAATCAAGTATAGACTTTAAACAACATTTGGATGAATACATGTCAAGTTTGGCTAAAGGTGGATTGCTGTTTAAAAATGTCTTATTCCGCAAACGGGTGCTTGTCACTAAAGAACAAATTCGAGACTATTTCTATTCTTTGGATCCGACTGTTTCGATTCCGAACAAATTGGAACTTGTTGCAAAATGGCTTTTGCGTGAAATACAAAAGCAACAGCAGGAAGAAAAAAACAAGGATTGGGTTATGGAGCAGATTGAGTTATTAGACAAAGAGGAATATTTACAGGCGCATTACCGTATGCAAGAACAGGATCCGAACGAATTAACTGCAGGAGAAACAGAGGAGGGTTTTCTGCGTCAAAAAGTCGTAAAAAAAGCTTTTTCGAGTTTGAAAAAAAGGATAAAGCAATTTCAATTTGTTCATATTTTAAAAACGTATAAGAAGTTTTTTACCGATTGGACTCTAGAGAATGCACCCGAAGGTTGGGATGATATAAGAGAGTGGACGATTAAAGATCTTTCCAACGGGTACTTGGCGTGGGAAGAGGCTATTGCATATCTATATTTTAAAGTCCGTATATTAGGAGATACTGCTGACCGGTCAGTACGCCATTTGCTTATTGATGAAGCGCAGGATTATTCTCCATTTCAGTTTGCTTATATCAAGGAACAGTTTCCTTATACAAGAATGACCCTGCTAGGGGATATTAACCAGGCAATTTATACCCATGCCATTCAAGGAAGTCCGCTTGTACCGAGTGATGAAGATGGAAGTTACGAACGAATTGTTTTGACCAAGAGTTATCGGTCAACCAAACAAATCGTCGACTTCACAACCTATTTTGCCCCAGAGGGTGAAATGATTGAGCCGTTTAACAGGGAAGGTCAGAAACCCGAGTTGCTTATCCATCAAGGAAATAAAGTCGCGACATTACTTGCCAAAATAAAGGCATTGCAGGATAACGGCCATGAAACAATCGCGCTTATTTGTAAGACACAGCGAGAATGTGATGAGATGCTTGCTCTGCTGAGTGATTCGCTATCGGTTACCAACATAAATGAGGAAACGCGTTCCTACCAAAAAGGAATTTTGTTGCTACCGGTTTATTTGGCCAAAGGGATTGAATTTGATGCAGTTGTTATTCCTGATGCCTCAGAAGCAATGTATGCAGGCGAAGCAGAACGAACTCTTTTTTATACCGCTTGTACGAGGGCGATGCATGAATTGGTGATGTTAGCAGATAGAAAACGAAGCCCGTTTATATTAGAGGTACCGGAAGATAAATATGTGGTGAACATTGATTAAGGATTTCTTGTGTCTCTGAAAGTTGATTAATGATAAGTAAAAAATAAGCACCGTGCCAGTTGTGATTTACTTACTGGTACAGGTGCTTTTAATTAATTGGGAATCCCAGTATTAAATGAATTAGTTTAGCATGCAATAGGTAGCGATAGCCAGTGCCCTTTCATAATTAGTGTGAAACAGGGTATAAATTTGCCGAAAAGATATGGATTTTTATGGTAAAATAAATGTAAATCGATGCAGTTAATATCAATATAAATTTAATTCAAAAAAGAGAGTAATATGAGTTATTTTTTAAGTTTTGTTTTATCACAGTGGTAACCGTCTGTAAGACCCCGACCTCACGCTTCAAGTAACACAAGGAAGCTTGAAGTCGTGGATAACAGACGCTAACACCCTGATAAGTTTCACTAATCATAGTCTCATTTTATCTGTTGTTCTTACTACTTTGTCCTATTTTTTAGGCTGTCAATTAATCACCAATGATATATCTATCTGGCAATCTATTGTCATCGGTTTTTCAGTAGTTTCGTTAGGAGACTTACAGAAAACTTAGGCGCTCCAATATGGTTAATTGTGTTAGTACCATTCCCGATTGGTATGTTGCTACTGTATTTATTTTAAAATCAATCACTCTATATTTGGCTTCTTACATACATAACAGTTTTAGCTCTGTACACAGTTATCCACGTCAGAGTTTCGTTTTTAAATTCCATTCCTTAATTCCAGAATGGAGATTATCATAATTAGTTAAACAACTAGATAATTAAAGTTTTTATTTTATTTATTATGGTGTATGTGTTTAAGGTATGGACGATGTCTATAGTTTTTGTTCATTCCGTTAGGTTAGGGGGAGAAGGGTTGAAAGTTGCATTCTTTGATAGGGATGGCACAATCATTGAAGATTATCCTGATCATAAATGGAGTAGCGTAGAGAACCCAGTATTTATAGAAGGGGCTGTAAATACACTGAAAGAAGTCATACGGAAGGGTTATAAAATAATTATCATTACAAACCAATATATTATTAACGAAGAATATATTACGATGGACCAATACCATCATATTACAAACCAAATGATAAATAGTTTAAAACGTGAAAACATTGAAATTCTTGATATTTATTTTTGCCCGCACGGTAAAAGCGAAGGATGTAATTGTATAAAACCAAACATAGGGATGATTGAGCAAGCAATGCGAAAATATCCAGAAATTAATTTAGAAGAATCCTTTATGATTGGTGATTCAGTAGATGATATAAAATTAGCTATTAATATGGGAATCAAAGGTTTTGGAATCGATATAGGTGTTGAGTTTCAAGAAGATAACATATATCAATTGAAAACCGTAAAGGATTTACCAACATATATTTAAAGCAGAGAATAAATCTTGTAGTGAGAAAGCAGTAACGAGTAGTGTGAAATTTCAAGATACCAGAGCAAGAAAATGTGGAGGTAGTTTGTGAAAAAATTAAATAAGAAATTTCTAAAGTGGAGTTGTCTTTTTTGTATCGTGCTAACGTTATTTATCCCTAGTGATTTTGCAAGTGACAATGATTGGTGGGGCACTTACCATTTTGGTTTTCCATTAGAGTATATAACGATTTATCAGCATAACCCATACAGTAGCTGGTTATTGTCTAACATATTTAATGGAAATAAAGGCATGCATATTAATCTCGGTGGTTTACTCTTAAATATGCTCATTATTGTTCTAGTGCTTCAAGTTCTATTAAAAAGATTGGTACAAAAAGACCAAAACAAATTCGAGGGGAGTTTTTCAAATGAAACTAACCAAACAATCAATAGGTAAGTCGAGTGCGTGGATAAAACGAAATGTCAGACCGTTAGAGGCTGCACGTTGGAGATATCTGTTTGAAGACGAACCCCGTCACGACGTTCTTCATTATTTATCTGCCTTTCAAAATGAAGACGGAGGCTTTGGTCATGGTATTGAACCAGATTTTTGGACTCCAGATTCGTCCCCAATGGCTACCTGGGCAGCTGGTAAAATTTTAATGGAAATAGGAGCCAGATCTGACGAAGCAATTGTACAATCTATGCTTGCGTATTTATCAAAAACCTGTAATGAAAGTACGGGAATTTGGTCATCGGTTTTGCCTGAAAACAATCAACATCCCCACGCACCATGGTGGCATTGGAAAGAGGGAGTACAAGATAACTGGATGTTCAATCCTAGTGCAGAGTTAGCTGGTTTCTTCATTCATTGGTCCCCAGATAATAGTGAAACAGCACAGTTAGGTTGGAAATTGATAGATAAGGCAATGGATCACTTGATGAGTAGTGATCAAATGGACAGTCATGAGATCAATAATTATCAGCAATTATTGAAAATCATCGCTATGTATAATGATGACCATTTACTAAGAGATGCCTCGGATAAAATAAATACACTAATCGAAAAGTGTGTCGATAGGGATGTTTCAGCATGGTCAACTGGTTATAAACCTCTGCCACTTGATTTTATTGATAGTCCGGAGCATCCGCTTTATGAAGATATGAGCGATTTAGTAGAGCAGAATTTGAACTTTTATATAGAGCAACTTTCTGAGGAAGGTACTTGGGATATTCCCTGGCAATGGGGAAGCTATCCTGAAGAATTTGCTGTTGCCAGAAGGAATTGGAAAGGAATCATGCTGATCGATAGGTATAAAATTTTTAAGTCATTCGGACTTTTAGACGATATAGAAAATCTATAAAGTAGGCGGGATAAACATGAGTTCTTGGAGAGTAGGAATTTTTATTTTTAATGATGTGGAAGTGTTGGATTTTGCAGGTCCATTTGAGGTTTTTTCTGTTACAACAATAGAAAGTGAACATAAACCATTTAAGGTTGAAACTGTATCTGAAAAAGGTGATTTAGTTTACGCTCGGAATGGTTTAAAGGTACAGCCTGATTATAGTTTTGCCAACATGCCAGACTTTGATATTTTAATTATCCCTGGCGGCTTAGGTGCAAGGGAACGAGAAATACATAATCCTAATGTAATAAACTGGATTGCAGATGAGATGAAAAAAGTTCAGTTAATGACTTCGGTATGTACTGGATCATTACTGCTAGCTAAAGCAGGATTATTAAAGGGAAAAAGTGCAACAACGCATTGGTCTAGTCTTGAACGGTTTCGATCGGAGTTCCCTGAAACGGAAGTGATAGAAGGAGTAAAATTTGTTGATGAAGGAAATATCGTAACATCTGGCGGAATATCAGCGGGAATTAATATGTCCTTTCATATTGTAAAACGATTGCTTGGTTCTAAGGTAGCCAATAATACGGCAAAAAGAATGGAATACGATATTGTTATGTAACGATTGTATGAAAAGAAGTAAATAATAGGAGAAATGTAGATGAGTAAAACTGATCAAAATACAAAGTTAGATTTAAATAGAATAATATTTATCGGCAGGACCTATCAAGAATATCTCAAAATGTTTTCGCTTTCGGAATCTGACCTCCAAGGAAAGCAAATACTTGATTGCCCAGGAGGAGCATGTTCGTTTACTGCAGTCGGTAACAAATTAGGGTTGGATATAACAGCTTGTGATATTGCATATGATCATTCAGTCGAAAGTTTAAAACAAAAAGGTCTTCAAGATATCGAACACGCAATGGAGCATATGGAGAAGGCAAAAAGTAATTATAAGTGGGATTATTTTAAAGATATAGAAGGACTGAGGAAAAGTCGGTTAAGTGCGTTGCATGATTGTACGAACGATATGGAAAATTCAAATGACAGGTATATTGCTGTTAATCTGCCAACCTTACCGTTTAAGGGTGGTGAGTTTGACATTTTGCTATCTGCACATTTCTTGTTTATGTATGCCGATCAATTAGATTATTCCTTTCATATCGAAACATTAGATGAATTATTAAGGGTGACGAAAGAGGAAATTCGTATTTTTCCGTTAATTGATTTGGCAGGAAAACGTTATGAGCACTTAGATAAAATAATAAGTTATCTTACTGCTGAGGGTTGTGAAGTAGAAGAGGTAAACGTTCCATATGAATTTCAAGCAAGTGCTAACTCGATGTTGAAAATCAAGGTGAAAAGGTGAGTGATTGAGATGCTAGGTGTTAATAAGGGTAATATAAAATTAGTTACTCACTCGACTAATTGGAAAAACTTATTTGCAGTAGAGAAGGAATAAGGGTAACCAAGAGCTTTTGGATAAAATACATCAAGTTCGAGAGTCAAAGGCACTTATCTTTGATTTGGATTCCACTCATGCCGATACATATGGTGGACAGGATTCCGCAGCGTACAATACCCATTATGGTACAGTCGGTTTTCACCCATTGGTTGCGTTCGATGGTATAACAGGCGATTTTATGAAGGCTAAACTAAGAACAGGCAATGTTTATACCTCCAATGGAGTGGTGGATTTTATACAACCTCTCATCGAACATTATAATGAAACGTTTCCAGAGATAACCCCATTCCTACGTGGAGATAGTGGTTTTGCTGTCCCGGCCTTGTCTGATTTATGTGAAGATGAATTGGTCTATTACGTCATTCGCCTGAAATCCAACACAAACTTGCAGCGATTGGCAGATGAACTGCATCCTTCCACTGCGCCATCTGATGTGACAAAGGCAGAATGCTATGATGAGGAAACCGAATACCAAGCGAAATCATGGTCCAAACCGAGAAAAGTGATCATACAATCGGTTCGTCCAGCAGGTGAATTGTTTTTCACCCATGCTTTCTTTGTGACCAATTTAATTGATGCTTTTACACCAGAAGCTATTGTTCGTTCCTATCAAAAAAGAGGAACAATGGAAAACTATATCAAAGAAGCGAAAAATGGCTTCTTTTTCGATAAAATGAACAGCCATTCTTTTCAAGTGAATGAGGTAAAGATGATGTTAAGTTTGTTGGCATATAACTTAACGAACTGGCTAAGCACATTATGTTTTCCTGATGAGAAAAAGAACATGCAAATTCAAACGATCAGAACGAAGCTCATTAAAGTAGCAAGCAAATTAGTCCGATCAGGGCGATCCCTGTACTTTAAATTAGCTTCTAGTTTCGTCTATGTATCCTTTTTTTGGGACGTGCTAACTACAGCTAGAATGAATATCCGTCATTTCTATTTATTTTACATTTTATTGAAAACCTATCCAAAAACCAAGGGAGTAGTCTGTCCAAAAATAATCATTTTCTAGCAGTCACTGTGTCCTTTTTCAAACATGGTGAAATTATCAGATGATTCTTGCAGAAAAAATAAAAATAGCATCGATTGGGGTTTCATTCCTGCTTTAACTTTGAGGTATGAATAATTCAGGATTAATTTAGTTGAAGATTAAACTATATGAATAGATTTTGAATAGATTTGAGTGTCAGGCACTAAAAAGGACATATGTCTTTTCCAAGTGCCTGACACGTTATTTTCATAGAATTTAATAGTCTAATTTTCCCTACTATTCTATCTCTTAACAATAGATTAACACTACTCTAACATTCCGTCTGTATAATTAGTACCGAATAATAAATAGGAGGTACGGATATGAAAAAGAGTTTAGTATTACGTGGGCTAGCATTTTCAACGATTGCTTCTTTACTAGTTACAAGTCCACTAGTTACAGATGGGGCTGTTGGAAATAAAAAGTTGAACCAAGTAGGTTAAGAGTCAATATTACGTGAACCAGAAACGGGATTCCGGGTACTACCATACTTACAATCTCCTACTAGCACTTCTATGACTATTAACTGGATATCAGAGTTGAATAAATCTGGAAAAGTAATTGTAGCAGGTAGGGGAGTAAAGGCGCAAAAGCGTACTTCTACGCCACAGTATATGGAATTAATGGAGTACACAGAAAAGGAACTAGATCAAGAACTGAAGTATGATAGTGGCAATGGTGTAGAGGAAACTATTACGAAAGGCTCATGGCTCGAATCGGATTCCAACTATAAGCACTCTGTCACAATTAATGGATTAAGACCAAATACAAAATATCAGTTTACAGTAAAACAAGGAAAGAAAACTTTTACTTCTTCCTTTGAAACATATCCAGAACGTGAGGATTGGGAGGAGTTAACGCTAGTCGCTTTTTCTGATACGGAAACAGAACCAAAAGGCGCACTAGAACATCGTGAATGGGAATTACATACAGTGAATCCTTATGCTCCGGGTTCGGAGGAACGCCCAGGTGTAGGATCTGCTTTTGATCAGAAATTTGGTAATAAAACACGGAATGGAATGTTTCAAGTCCGTTACCCTTTAGTTCAGAAAACTGCTTTAAACGAAAACTTAGCACATATCGAAACTGTAGACCCAGATGCTTTAATTATTGCTGGGGATTTAGCGCAAGGTTCAGGGTACCAACCTGCCTGGGATGAGTTTTGGCGTCACTTTGCAGGTGAATATACAGATATCGCTTCTACTACGCCA
The DNA here is from genome assembly GCF_052246695.1 of Gracilibacillus sp. D59. Classification (NCBI taxonomy): domain Bacteria; kingdom Bacillati; phylum Bacillota; class Bacilli; order Caryophanales; family Bacillaceae; genus Gracilibacillus; species Gracilibacillus sp. D59. The sequence continues at coordinate 321,520 of NZ_JBQQCK010000002.1, forward strand.
CTATTACCAGCTCTAGGAAACTGGAAAACTTATGCATCTATTAATGGTGGTTATGGTAGTGCTGAAGATCGCAAACCAGCAGTAATTTCTCGTAATAGGTACCATGAATACTTCGATACTTCTGGTGACGCGGATAATCCGCAGTACAAAGATTCCTATTACAGAACAGATATCGGACCAATTACTTTATTAACTTTGGATTCGACCAATGGAATTCCTGATGAATACGCTGGAAAAACATTAACGGGTGAAAAGTATGGTGAAAATGATACTGTATTAAACGAATCGGTATGGGCTGAGCAAGGAGTAATTGGTGATCCGCTCATCACTACAGATACACAAGGTCAATTTACAGCTGAAAATTATAACGATGCTTACACAAAGTTATTTGAAGGAAAGACAACAGCGGATACTGATTTACCAAACTTTAATCCGGGCACGGAGCAATACAAGTGGGTAGAAGAACAATTACAAGATGCACGTGAAAAAGGACAAATTATCTTAGTTCAATTCCACCATGCTGCATACTCTAGCGGTGTTCACGGTGCACCACCAAATCACGACCACGCAGACAACCAATCTGGTGTAGCAATGCGCGTCTATTCCCCTATGTTTGAGAAATATGGTGTAGCTACTGTTATTTCAGGACATGATGAAATGTTTGAACGTAGCTGGGTAGATTTGGATGGTGATGGCAGTGGTTTCCATTCTTATGATGTAGGTGTTGCAGCTGATGGATTACGCGGTGAAAAGATGATTGAGGATGAAAATGGTAATTATGTGCCGCAAGACTTCAATACTTATACACAATGGAGCGCAACCAATGATGAGCCAGAACTTTGGGAAACAAATGAAAATGGAGTGAAGCATTTAATTGACGGTGGTTTACATTACGGTCATTTACAAATGGACTTCGTAAAGACTGAAGAAGGTGCTGAATTAACATTATCACCAGTGTATATCTTCCCAATATTGGATGATAATTATGACTTAGTTCGTACAGAGCGCCGTGTATATGATGATGTGCAAAAGATTTATTTCGATGAGAATGGTAATGTAATTCAATAAATAATAAACATCAAAAGTGTCAGGCACTAAAAAGGACAGATGTCTTTTTCTAGTGCCTGACACCTTTTTTCGAAAATGAATTTATAGTGTCAAGCACTAGACAAGGACATTTATCTCTTCAAAGTGCTTGGCACTTTATTTTTAAAACATTTTTTATTGTGTTGCGAACGAACGTTCTTGTAAATATGAAGGAAATGAAGTAATAAAAAGAGGCGAATCGATGTTATTTCGTATCCTCTATCTATTGTTATTTATTTTTGCGATTTAAAAGAAAGTTATGTATGACATACAGATTTGAGTGTCAGGCACTTGAAAAGGACATTTGTCTTTTCCGAGTGCCTAACACTTTTACTTTGGAACCAGTTGCCCGATTCTTAAACATTCTTAACATATTTTAATTGAATATTTACAAAATTCTGGTTCTAACTTAATAATTTTCCTTTAATCTATTACTAGATTTATAAATAAATAGATGGGGAGAGATGAAGATGACTGAACAAAATTCTAAGAATGGGTTGAACAGAAGAGATTTCTTAAAAGCGGGAGGAATGAGCGCACTTGCCCTTACTGTTGGTTCTACTGGAGTAATGGGGCTTGGTTCACAAGCACTTGCGGACTCTAAAGATAATCCAACTAGTGGATTTGGTGGGTATGGACCTTTGGTTCCGGATCCGAATGGTATTCTTGATCTCCCAAAAGGCTTTCATTACAAAATTATCTCCAAAGAAGGCGACTTGATGACTGACGGAACCGAAATCCCTGGAGCATTCGATGGAATGGCAGCATTTGAAGGACCAAACAATACAACTATTCTTGTACGTAATCATGAATTATCCAGTGGTCCAGCATTTGGAAAAAATCCTTATGATTCGAATGCTAAAGGTGGTACAACGGCTTTAAAAGTAGGCGCAAATCGTGAAGTAATCGAAGAATATGTTACCTCTTCAGGTACAATTAGAAATTGTGCTGGCGGAGCGACACCTTGGGGTACTTGGCTAACTTGTGAAGAAACCCGTTCTGAGGGACACGGATATGTATTCGAAGTTGACCCGTCACAACCGGAGAGCGATATGACCAAAACTCCAATTAAGGAAATGGGACGCTTTTCTCACGAAGCTTGTGCTATTGATCCATCGACAGGTTATGTGTACTTAACTGAGGATGCAAGTCCAAGCTACTTCTATCGTTTTATTCCAAATGACACTAGCCAAAAATCAGGTTCGTTACAAAAAGGCGGAACACTTTATGCTGCTGCGATCGAAGCAGTAACCGATCCAGCCGCAAGCACATTTAAAACTGGACAAACATTTCAAATCGTTTGGAAGGAAGTAGATCCTCATTGGTGCCGCGAGGACGCTGAAAAACAAAACTGCATTCAGTTCTCTAGACTTGAGGGAGCGTTCTTCCAAGAGGGTGTTTTCTGGTTCGATGATACCTCTGCTGGCGATAAAAAACTTGGACGCGTATATCGTTATATTCCTCACACGAATACGTTGGAGCTTTTCTATGAGGGGAATAATGCACGAAATATGGAGTATCCAGATAATATCTGCTGTACTCCTTGGGGCGACCTTTGGTTTGCGGAAGATGGTAGAGGCCAAGATCGACTGTTGGGAATTACCCCTGAAGGGAAAGTTTATCCATTTGCAGCAAATCGTCTAAGTGGCGCAGAATTAGCAGGACCAATATTTTCGTCTGATGGAAATACACTTTTTCTCAATATTCAAAGTCCAGGCAAAACCTTTGCCATTTGGGGACCGTTCCAACGCAGAAACGCTGCGCGCGCAAGAGAAATGTCCTTTGCTGCTCCAGCCAATCTTGCACCGCAAGTTTCGGAACAAGTAGCTAAGGCTGCCGAGGTACAGGGTATGTCCGTCCTAGAAGCTGCTGCATTTGAGCGCCATGGAGTAAAAATGTAATAAAGCGTCTTTTAGGATACCATAAAAAAAGATGTAAGCTAGCATTCTGTATGGTTTACATCTTTTTTTATATTTCATTGCAGCAAGTTTATTTCCAAAAGTGAAGGTGTCATAAAAGTTAGCAGTATGTAATTTTTCTTGGTTATGGAAGGAGTATATAATGTGGTTTTTGTTTGCAAACAGCATGTTCGTAAAGCCTTAAAAGTGATTTTTCTTCCACATATTCAATCTATCTCAGATGATTATAAATTACTTGAAGAGTTAGAATGTGAAGTTTGTGGGAAACAGGCAGATTATAAATTATATAATTTCTATCACAAAGAAAAAAAGCTATCTAAAACAATGGAGGTTTTTTAATGTTACAGAATATTGGTATACCTGGTTTAATTCTTGTTCTTGTCATCGCATTAATTATTTTTGGCCCATCCAAGCTACCTGAAATTGGCCGTGCATTCGGATCTACTTTAAGAGAATTTAAAAAATCAACACGTGATTTGGTAGCAGATGAGGACAAAGACAATAATGAGGATAAAGAAATAGAAGAACCAAAAAAAACAAAAGTAGCTAAATAAGAGATTCTAGAAGATGTAGGTAACTTCCATGCTTTCATCTTCTTTTTTAGAGGTGATTTAATGGATAAACAAGAGATGAATCTGGTGGACCACTTAAGTGAATTACGTAAACGTCTAATTATTGTCATTGGATGTTTTATGTTATTTGTAATTTTGGCTTTAGTTTATGTAAAGAATATTTATCATTGGTTAATCCAAGATCTATCAATAAAATTAGCAGTTCTAGGTCCAAGTGATATTTTGTGGGTTTATTTAATGCTCGCAGTTGTGGTTGCAATAGCGGGTACGATACCAATTGCTTCCCTTCAGATTTGGCTCTTTGTACGACCTGCTTTATCTGAAAAAGAGAAAAAAGTAACATTAGCATATATACCAGCACTATTTTTTCTTTTTATTGTGGGTATTTGTTTTGGTTATTTTGTCATTTTCCCGTTAGTATTTCAATTTTTACTATCGCTGTCAGAAGACATGTTTATGGAATTTTTCACGACAGAGAAATACTTTCTATTTTTAATTCATATGGTACTACCTTTTGGTTTTCTATTTGAAATTCCTGTTGTTATCATGTTTTTAACTACTCTTGGGGTGCTAAATCCTTATAGTTTGCAAAAAGCTAGAAAGTATTCCTATTTTATTTTGATTGTAACAGCTGTGCTAATAACACCTCCAGATTTTCTATCAGACATACTTGTTATTATTCCACTGCTATTTTTATATGAATGTAGTGTTTTATTATCTAAGGTAGTGTACCGACGGAAACAAAAATCAGACTTATCTGCAGCATAAACTATGTTTTCCGATAATGTGTTTTGAGCAAAAAAATAAGGTGAAGGGGTCAGGCCCAACATATGGACAAGTGTCCACTAGGAGGGTCTGACCCCCATTTGCTACTTCAACAGATTCTTCCAAATCACTTTGGTTTATATTTTTCCTATTTAAACGAACTGCTCGAAGTGCTGCTTCATTTATAATATTAGCCAAATCAGCGCCAGATGCTCCAGCTGTAGCTCTAGCGATTAAGTTGAAGTCGACATTATCTTCAAACTTTACATTTTTAGAATGAACTTCTAGAATTGCCTCTCGACCGGCTAAGTCAGGTAATTCTACTGGGATTCTTCTATCAAATCTTCCAGGTCTTAATAATACTTTATCTAATGTTTCAGGTCTATTGGATGCTGCCAGGATGACAACACCTTTATCTGCGTCAAAACCGTCCATTTCAGTTAAAAGCTGATTAAAGGTCTGCTCTCTTTCATCGTTCCCACCCGGTCCATTTGCTCCGCGACTTTTACCAATCGTATCAATCTCATCTATAAACACAATACAAGGAGCTTTTCTTGTGCTTGCTTAAACAAATCTCTTACACGCGCTGCACCCATCCCTACAAACATTTCTACAAATTCAGAGCCAGAAATGGAGAAGAAGGGAACCTTAGATTCACCAGCTACGGCCTTTGCTAGTAATGTTTTACCTGTTCCTGGAGGTCCTACAAGTAAAGCACCTTTAGGAATTTTCGCCCCAATTTCTTTATATTTTTCTGGATTGTCTAAAAAAGTAACGATCTCTTCTAAAGCTTCCTTCGCTTCTTCTTGACCAGCCACATTTGCAAAAGTCTTACCTGTTTGGGCTTCTACGTAAACCTTCGCATTACTTTTACCAAACTTCATGGGGCTTAGGGTCTGGGCTGGGGGATATGGGGTTATTACAATCAATCTTTGGAGAAAACACTAAAGATATACAACATTTCGGAAGCACCGCTATAGAAGGCATCATAGCTAAACCTATTATTGATATACTAGTAGGTGTTGATACTTTAGAAGACGTCAGGAAATTTGATGAAGAATGATTAAAAGAAACAGGATATTACCATTTATCGAAAGTGCGACTCGATGGAAAAGTAGTGTTTGCTAAGTTTACGGACTTAGAAAGCCCAACGAAAACACATATTATGCATGTGGTTGAATACAAAGGCAGCTGGTGGAAAGAACATACTTATTTTAGGGATTATCTGAATTCCAATCCAGAAAAGGCAAAAGAGTATGATGTATTAAAGCAATATTTAGCATGGAAATTCCCAAAAGAGGAACCATCATATACAGCAGAAAAGAAGAGGTTTGTAGATGAAATTTTAAAGAAAATATAAAGTTATTACAGACTATTTGGTGTTTTTTTCTTCAGTGAATAAGATCTGTTTCGTTTTCTCAAGCTAAACAGAGGTGATCAACATGAAAAAACAAGCAGTTAGTCTTATCTTCACCATTTTCTTTTTAGTAAGTTATCAGGTACCAGCTCACTCACAAACAATAAATGAAGCCGATACGGAGTTATCTGATACACTTAAATATGCACTTATCAATAGCTTAAGAGAGCCAATTGATCGAGCGATAACTGAAATTTATAAAGATGATAAGGATGCACCAGAGGGGCTAACCTGGGCTTCATATGATACGGAAATACTAAAAATAAAGCAGCTTTATGGAGTAGGCGGAGCATATGAAATCACATTAAAAGTTAAACCTTATTATCGTGCTCATATTACTTATGGTGAAGATGTAATTATAGTAAGTGCAGATGGTAAATTGATCGATTATGAACATTTAAAAACATACCCTTTGAATAATTTTAACTAGTTAATAGCCTCTGATCTGATTGAAGCAAGGGAAATAGAATCGAAAGGGAGAAATAATCAATAATGGTTGAAATAGCAGGAGATAAAGTAGTATTAAAAGAACCGACAGAAGCGGCTGTTGATGAACTATACTATTGGAAGTTTGAAGAGGAAAAACAAGAAGCAAAAAAATGGAATGGTCCTTATATACCGGAAGAAAGGCAAACAAAAGAGGAATATCGTAATATGTGGTTGAAGGATAATAAGATTTATGGTTTCCGTGATTCCCTTATTATATATGCAGAAGGTAAGTTACTTGGTTACGTTGGTGCTCATTGGATTGATAAAAATACCAATTGGCTTGAAACTGGGATTGTTATATATGATAAAGATTATTGGAACGGTGGATATGGCTCGGAAGCCTATCAGTTATGGATTGATTTCCTGTTCAAGTCTTCTGATATACATAGATTAGGGATGTCTACATGGTCAGGAAATAGCAGAATGATAAAAGTAGCAGAAAAGGTTGGTATGAAGGAAGAAGCACGGATAAGAAAAGCAAGAATAGTAGATGGAGAGTATTTTGACGCGATAAAAATGGGGATATTACGAGAAGAGTGGGAGTACCAAAAACAAGAATAAAGAGACTAAATCTACTCTTGATATAATTGTTATTGTGATGCTTTGAAGACATTTTGTTATGATCTATAGGGGAGATACAATGGATCTAAGTTAAGAGAGGTTGGTGCTTGATAGATACTAAGAGATAGATTCCAGTGATAAAGAAGAGTTGAAGGAACTCAGAAACACGTTTTAGAGAGTGTGTAAATGGACTATATTTGTGTGTAGTTAGTGAGGTGTATAAAAATGAAGCGATTTTTAGTAGTCATATTATCAACACTTCTCTTTGCATTACTTTATGCTTGGATAACCTATGTTCCAATTTCTGAACGTAGCCCTAATGTTTATTATTTTGGTTCTTTAGAAACTTTTAGTTTTGTCGTAGTTTACTCGGGTGCAATATATATTCTCGGTGGGTTACCCGTTTCTATTCTAATCGATCGGCTAACTGAGAAGGTAAATAATAAGCCAAAATGGGTTTATTATCTAGTTCGATTAATTATTTACTCGCTTGGAGGAATAGTAGTTAGTTTTGTATATCTAATCATAACGCTCCATGACCTATTATTATATGAGTTATTAAGGTCGGCCATTTTGGGATTTATAGCGGCAAATATATATTTTCATTTTTTATTATTAACATCTTATCTGAAAGAAAAATTGTATTTATTATCTAATCATAAAACTCCTAAAGGAGCTGGTATAGGGAGATGAAAAGCACGGATAAGAAAAAAAAAGAATAGTAGATGTGACTATTTTGATGCGATAAAAATGGGAGTACCATAAAATGAGGAGGTATCTTATGCCATTAGAGCAAGAAGTGATGGGAATGTTAATTGGTGGATTTTCGACTGTTATAGGTATTACTATATTAGTTACAATTTTTCTTTGGATACGAAATAAAAGTTCAGGATATATTTGGACGTTATTGCATTTAATATTATTATCTGTCGCCATTTATTTTGCGTTAAAAGCGGTTAATTTTAATTACGATCATCCAATGGCATCTGAAGAAATTTCACTTCTAATAGGGATCTCTGGTTTTTTGTGGGCAGTCAGCATGCTTTGTTTAGTAGTCGCATTATTCAGATTCTCAAAGAGGAGATTAAATAAAGAATGACTTTCTTGAATAACAAAAATAGAAGTTAGCTACTTTTCCTGATTTAAATTGAAAATTATAGAGCTTTAAAAAGAAATAACTGAATTGTACAACGATTGAGATGTTAAAAAAAGAACTCTATTTAAGAGGTCCAGAAAATATCTGTTATCCTTCAATCATCTTAAGATAGGGAATTTCCATGTCATTTATAATGGCAATATAGATAGGTGTATCTGTTTCATATATTTTTGTTCCAATAGGCAGTTTGTTAGAAGTTCCATTTTTAAAATCTTTTGCTTTATCAGTTTGTTTTGTAATCTCTCCAACTTTTTCACCTATTGTGTAATTTAGTTCTTTAACCCAGTCAACGTCTTCAACATTTGAATAGACAATATCACCCAAAACAAAAATATCTGCATTTCCATCGTCAAGAAAATCCTTTGGTGTAGGATTACCTATTGTTTCTGATTGTGTATTTTCTTGATTATTTTTGCACCCAGATAAAACTATGAGTAAAATGGTCAAACATAAGAGAAATTTTTCGGTGAGACATAAAGATTTAAGCATTTTGTCCTCCTCGATAGGTATTTATTTTTTCCTGTAATTTCAACAACGCCCTAATTACCTCAATCATTAGGTTTATTAGCTATCAGTCGCTTAAATGAGTAATCAACCGCCCAAATTAGGATGGAAGATAATAAAGCAGCGAAAATAATACTAGATGTACTTTCCATAAATAATATGAAAGACTCATAACTTGATTGCATTACATAAAATAATAGTATAAAAAGTATGGCAAATAAAACATGAAGAAGCATAGACAGAAATTCAGATTTATGCTTAAAAAACCTTTCAATGATAATGGTTGTTGGTAATCCGAAAAGGAGTATAATTGGAGCAAGATATACTACGTACAATAGTACATCTGTAACGAAACGGCCGATAAAATTGGTGTTTTGTGAAAAAAGAAATAAAAATGATAATAACAAAGAAACTAGAATAATTACGGTTATTGAAGATCTTATTTTTCTTACAAACATAATAAAACTCCTAACAAAGTGTTTTAAATTATTTTATGGCATTTGAAGTTGCTAGATACCTTGTAAACCTTTGTTTATTCTACTATAAAAGTCTATATTATAACAAAAAATAGAAAAATTTGAAAAAAGGGGATGAAACTATGCAGGGGTTGTTTAGTTTTAATCGCGCAGAATATCCATTTCAATTGTTTTCTCTTTCCCATATTTGTGTGGTACTCCTTACATTGGGTTTACTAGCATGTATGTATATATTTAGAGAAAGCATAACAAGAAAGTATAAGCGGTTTTTCAAATATACTTTAGTTGCATTCCTTGTAATTGGAGAGGCTTCCTTTCACTTTTGGTATCTGTTACATGATAGGTGGGATGTAATGATCAACTTACCTTTCCAATTATGTTCCATCTCCTTATATTTATGTACGATCATGTTACTTACAAGAAATTATAAAGTGTTCGAAGTTTCTTTTTTTGTAAGTATGATAGGAGCATTCGTAGCCCTCGTCACCCCAGAGCTTTTTTTCGGGTTTCCACATATGCGTTTCTTTCAGTTTTTTATTGCCCATATCGCCATTATACTCTCATGTTTTTATATGGTATGGATCGAAGAATATACACCCACATTAGGGTCGGTGATTAGAGCATTTATTGTTCTTAATATAATGGCAGGCTGTGTATTTATCGTCAATAAAATAATAGGATCTAATTATATGTTTTTAGCTGAAAAACCTAGCAATGCAAGTCCAATTGATTTTTTAGGACCTTATCCGTGGTATATTTTGTCCCTTGAAGTTATTGCACTTATTTTATTTATGCTTTTATACCTCGCTTTTAAAATTCAAAAAAGAAATAAGATTTAAAGCATGTTTTGGTTGTGAAATCCAAAGATGTTTTGTCTGCTGATTTGGTAAACTGGTATCGCAAGGTAACACAATATTGGAGGGGATACTATTGAAACAAAATATTTATGATGATCCAAAATTCTTTAAAGAATATAGTGCACTACGAGAAAGTGGCATTACCTATAATGATTTTGTTGAACAGCCCGCAATAAAATCAGCAATTTCAAATCTGGATGGTAAATCTGTTTTGGATTTAGGGTGTGGGACTGGTGAATTTGCAAAATATTGTATTGAAAACGGGGCATCGAAGGTTTTAGGTGTAGACATATCAGCAAATATGATAGAGAAGGCAAAAAAAGAAAACGCACACAACAACATAGATTATATTTGTATATCAATAGAAGATTTAGAATTAGAGAATCAGAAATTTGATTTAGTCATAAGCTCCTTGGCAGTTCATTATGTGGAAGATTACGCAAATCTGATTAAAAAGGTTAGAAATTTATTAACGAAAAATGGGGAATTTATATTCTCAACGGAACATCCTATTGTAACAGCTAAAAAAGAGATGAATGGTTGGGTAAAGGATGTCGATGGTAATAAATTACATTGGTCTTTAGATAATTATCAAGAGGAAGGGAAAAGAGAACAGCATTGGTATATTGATGGTGTTATTAAATATCATAGAACGATTTCTACATTAGTAAATACATTAATAGAAAACGGACTTGTGTTAGAAAAGATAATAGAACCACAGTCAATACCTGTTGGGTTACAGAAAATGCCTAAATTAGTAAATGAAAAACGGAGACCATCATTTATTGTTATCAAATCAAGAAATTCATTTTAAGATTAAAGAAGAACAAGAAGTATTTGATAAACAACTTGTTCTTCTTTTTTGCTTTTATTGTTAAGATTTAACAGGTATACATATCTCGCAATAAGGATTGGAAATCATATCATCAGTGTATTTTTCTAGGATGGGTTTGTTATCCATTTGATATCCGTTGTTTAGTAGTAATGGGAAAATGTCAGTATATGCTTGTTGAATATCTTCTGCTGTATGTTTGACTTCGTATATAAGGTATTTTCCACCAGAAAGTTCACTTTCACTCATTGATTCATCTAATTGATAATCTTTTGAAATCACAATACAAGCATCAAATCTACATTTGTCAGGAGTTGCTGTATCAGGGTTATCTTGTGGAATTGCAAAAAGGGTTGCTGATTTAAGAAGATTTTTCTCTTTAGCCCATTTTTTTAGCTTCTCCATTACTTTGATATTTGTAGGGCCATATGGTCCAACTTGACGCAAATAAGCGATACGATAGTTTGGAAGTGTTTCGATCTTGAATTTCATACTTACTTCTCCCTTTCCTCGTTTATTCTGTTACTAGACACATGATGACGATAACATGGTTAAAAAATATATACACTTTAATTTTTAAACTTGTTGTAAGTGGTGTACTACATAAACGAAATTACTTGGATTTAAATCTAAGCATTTTTGTGTGCGACGATGCAGTTATGTTCTTGAAGACACTTTAGTATGTCTAGTTGTGGTTTTCGTCTCATCAAAGACCAGAGGTCGCGATTATTTCCAGGGAAATATTATGTTTTTTGACAAGTTCCAACATGGAAACTAAGTTGAAATTCCCTCCGCTAAATTCACGCCGACCGGATCTGATCCATATTCGTCAGCCTTCATATGATTTTATTGTAAATGGGATGTTTCACCTTTTATTCTCACGGGAAGAGGTTTTCTGTAATAACTTCTCATCAATTCCACAAGGAGGATTTAAAGTGAAGAGTCATAACAGCAAGAAGGAACAGTTAGAGCAATTCACAAAAGACGACCGTGGGAAGAAGATGACGACAAATCAAGGTGTGAAAGTTCATGAAGATGAAGATGAGTTCTCCTTAAAAGCAGGAGAACGTGGACCAACCTTAATGGAAGATTTTCATTTCAGGGAAAAGATGACACACTTTGACCATGAACGAATTCCGGAGAGAATCGTACATGCGCGAGGTTTTGCTGCTCATGGAGAATTTCAAGTGTATGATTCAATGAAGGAATTCACGAAAGCTGACTTTCTACAGGATCCATCGAAAAAAACACCCGTATTTGTGAGGTTTTCAACTGTTGCGGGTAGTAAAGGATCAGGGGAATTAGCGCGTGATGCACGAGGGTTTGCAACTAAATTTTATACAGAAGAAGGAAACTATGATTTGGTAGGGAATAATATACCTGTCTTTTTCATTCAGGATGCAATGAAATTCCCTGATTTAATACATGCTGTAAAGCCTGAACCACATAATGAGATGCCACAAGCAGCTTCTGCCCATGATACCTTCTGGGACTTTGTGGCGAATAACCAGGAGTCTGCTCATATGGTTATGTGGACCATGTCAGACCGGGCGATTCCAAGAAGCTTCCGGATGATGGAGGGATTTGGTGTCCATACATTCCGATTTATTAATGCAGAAGGGAAATCCCATTTTGTTAAATTTCATTGGAAACCAGTATTAGGAACACATTCAGTAGTATGGGATGAAGCGCAAAAACTAAACGGTAAAGATCCAGATTTCCATCGAAGAGACCTATGGGAGTCTATTGAAAATGGGGAGTACCCTGAATATGAACTAGGGGTACAAATGATTCCCGAAAAAGATGAATTTAGTTTTGACTTTGATATATTAGATCCAACCAAGTTGTGGCCGGAAGAAGACGTGCCAGTAAAGATTATCGGCAAAATGACATTGAATCGAAATGTCGATAATGTATTTGCCGAAACGGAACAAGTTGCATTCCATCCTGGTCATGTAGTTCCGGGAATTGATTTTACCAATGATCCATTATTACAGGGACGCCTGTTTTCTTATACAGATACACAGTTGATTCGTTTGGGAGGACCGAATTTTCACGAACTGCCAATTAATCGGCCGGTATGCCCATTCCATAATAATCAACGAGATGGATACGGCAGACAAACTATTAATCAAGGACCTGTCAGCTACCATAAGAATTCATTGGCTCAGAATACCCCTGAACCGTCGACAGAGGCAGAAGGAGGCTATAAGCATTACGAAGAAAAAGTAGATGGTCATGAAATACGTGCCCGGAGTGAAAGCTTCAAGGATCATTTTTCGCAAGCTACGTTATTTTGGAATAGTATGAGTGATGCCGAGAAGCAACATATCATTAATGCGTTTAGTTTTGAATTAGGAAAAGTAGAAAGTGAATCTGTTCAGAAACAAGTAGTCGAGATGTTTTCTAATGTAAGTACGGAACTGGCGCAACAAGTTGCAGAAGCAATAGGTGTTGAACCTCCTGTGTCAAAAGATATAAAGGTGACGAAATCTTCACCAGCACTTAGTCAGGAAAATACAGTGAAATCAGTAGTGACAAGAAAGGTAGCTATAATTATGGGTAATGGTTTTGACGAAACCGAGGTACAACCGGTATTGGAGAATCTGAAAAAGCAAGGTATTAAGCTAGAGTTAATCAGTGACCAATTAGGTTCTGTTAAAAGTAAAAAAGGCGAATTATATCAAGTGGATCATACCTTTTTAACAGCAGATTCGGTCCTGTTTGATGCTGTTTTAGTCGCTGGAGGTAACGAAGAAAAGAAAGATTTTTATAAGAAAGCAATCTACTTTGTACATGAGGCATATTCTCATTTCAAGCCGATAGGTGCTATCAATGTCGGAGAAGACCTTCTTAATGTAGCTGATATGAAAGATAGCCCTGGGGTTGTTCTAAGTGGAAATTCATCCGATTTTTCGAAGGAGTTTATCGATGCAATAGCAGTCCACAGACATTGGGACCGACATGTTGTTTAAAAGAGGAGAAAATGACCATAAGAAACCCAAGGTAAACATTTTACCTTGGGTTTTTTGATATGCAGAGATGTCTCTCCGTGCTTCCATTATAGTCTGTCGGTTTGTTTCTGAATTACATACGGAGCCTTTTTATAGATTGAGGGTTAACTGAACACCTTATCTATTGTTATGGACAAAATAAGCAGAAAAGCCTGGAAAGTGTCCATAAGAATAGATCTTACGGACATAATAAGGAGTCATTGGATTTTAATGTCCATAAGAACCAATCTTACGGACAAAAAATAAAAATTCCTATTAAATTGTCTATAAGAAGTAATCTTATGGACAAAATTTAGCAAAACCCAAACAAAATGTCCGTAAGTTGGATTAATCACTGCCCACTGGAGTCCTTTACAACTTGACGTCCAGGAATTAACTAGAAGTGAGCATTCAAAACCCAAGGTGAAAATCCACCTTGGGTTTTGAACAGTTTTTTATATCTATGCTTTTGACCTTAATTTTTCAAAGAAGCCTATTTTTCCACTTCCTTCACATGTGGAACAAGCCATTTCCCCTTCGCCAGCACAAGTTTCACATTTGTGAATACCGTAATCGATACCTTCACCAGAACAATCTGGACAACGTATTAACCCTTCACCACTACAACTTTTACACCTCATACAGAATTCCTCCTTGAAATTTTTTTGGAGCAATAACGATTTAGGCTAGCGGATTAAACTGGCTGTGAAATGCTTATCCTATTAAGCTCCACTTCCATAAATATAATACCATATTCAAAAATGCCTGTGTGTAAGATTCATGAGGAAAATTAGCTAAAATCAAATCCCCATTAGATAATCTTACAAATCCATCTTATGAATATCTTAATTATTAAATACCACCGATTTATAGTTTTAATCATGAAATAAGTTTATTTAATCTTTTGTAATGAAATTGTAATATAATAATAAGAAAGCTGAAACACTTTCATTTAGTGTTTCAGCTCATGCAAGAAGTTCAATGCCCTCAATTGCTATAAACGTTCTAATTCCTTTTATTTCTCTACTAAGTTTGTAACATCCACTTCGAATTCTCCTGCTGCTTCTTTAGTATATCTTACTAGGGCTTGCTGTGTTTCGTCATTCACATCCTCGATATAAACATATTTACCGTTATAGACAACATCCTTCATAACTGGATCATCTTTAATTTCTTTTGCTCTCATTAGATTCATTCAAAATAACCTCCTTAATATTGCTTACACTTTTCGATAACCTTTAGAATAGCTAACTAAACATAAGATTTACATTCATAATGGAACGTGGGAAAAATATGTATTTAAATTAGGTATTGAGTCATTTTTTTACTTACCAATTAAAATGTATTTTTTTAGTCATTCTTCCAAAAAATATAAACTAATTGAAAATAATGGGTGAATAGTCCCGATGACCTGTGTATAATAGAGTTAGCTCGGATGTGACAAAGGTGGTAAAAGAATGATAGGGACAAAACCGACACGTTTAAATAATAAGCTTTGGACTAAGAAAATCCTTTATATATATTGGTTGATGGTAATAATTGCCTTTTTGGGGCAGACAATTGGTTTAGTAGTAACTATTTATTTTTACCCTGATAATATTACTAGTTTTACTATATATAAATTAATAATCCCTTCCTCTATTCAAGTGGGCAGTTTATTGATTACACATTACGTCATTCATCATAAACAAGTTTACAGTTCGAAATTATTAATGATCTCCGGCACACTTGCAGCACTGGTAACTATTGTCAGCCACCCCAACGTACCTGGATTACAACTTCTCTTTTTATTAGCGATGGCAGTCAGTTTAATTTACTTTGATAAAAGGAAGCTACGCTTTAGTTTGATCGTTAATTTAATTGCGCTATCCTCCATATATGCATTACCATCTATTAGAGAAGCAGGGACTATTTACTCGTATTTTTCCTATCATATCGTATTATGGGCGGGTTATGTGGCGTATCTTCTTATATTAGAAAGAGGAAATGAAGTATTTCAATTCCTTCAACGAGCAGCAGAAAAAGAAAAAGAATTAATTGTAAAAAGTGCCATGATGGAACGGTTATCAAAGGTTGATGCGCTAACGGGCCACTATAACCATAAGACATTCCATGAATATTTAGATTTTTTGCATGAACAAAGTATTTCACAAGGGATGCCACTACAACTTGCTTTAGTCGATATCGATAACTTTAAACAGATTAATGATTCTTATGGTCATACTAAAGGTGATTTAGTTCTAAAACGAGTTGCAACTGCCATAGCTGAACAGGTGACAGAAGATGACATAGTTGCACGATATGGTGGTGAGGAGTTTGCCGTTCTTCTTACAAATAAAAGTTTAGAAGAAGCATATGAAACAATTGAAAGTCTTCGATTGTATATAGCGAATCAATATCATGAGGAATTGAATGAAAATATAACGGTGAGTGTTGGCTTAAAGGGGTTAACCTCTGATATGTCGAAGGAGACCTTTTTTCAACAAGCAGATGAATTACTATACAAAGCAAAGCGAAATGGTAAAAATCAAGTAATGTATGACAACGAAGATCAACCATTAGCCATTCAAATAAAGGAGCCTACATGAATGTGGGCTTTTTCTAGTAAGGTAGGATGTTTAAAATGTCAAATAAATAAAGAGATAGTTGACTAGTCATGTCGTTTATTATAAGTTATCGTGGGCAAGAAAATCGCTTCGGCTACATACTTTCCTTTCCACGGAGAACACCGTCTTGAAAGAGTTGAAGCGGGTGGCCTTCACTGTATAGTATGCTCTACAATGGTAATGACCGTTATCTTTTTGAACGTGCAAAAAAAGTGATCATCGGTACTATGACCAACGATCACTTAGTTACAGCTTATTTTTGATTGTTTGCGAATGCGTCCATCGCTTCACTCATGAATTTGGCGAGGCCATCACCAAATTGATCAATATTTTTGGTAAATCGTTCATCCTGTACATACATCATGCCTAAGCCCTGAAATGCTTCCGGTGAATAGGAAGTGAAATGGTCGTTTAAAAAATCATACCACTTTTTAATGGTTTGTTGTGCTTCTTTTGAAGTAGGGTCGACATGACGAATGGCAGCTAATTCTTTGTATATCTGGTTCATTTCTTCTTGCAGTTCCTTAGTCATGTTTTTAACATTTTGATTAGCTTCATCTACCTTCTTATCTCCCCAGCGTTGTCTTGCTTCTTCCTCATAGGGATTGTTGCTGAAATCAAAGCCTTGAAATTTTTCTTCTTTACTCATATGGTAATCTCCTTTCTCATTTTGAATGGTTTTTTCAATGGTTTCGAGCATGGTGTTGATATTCTTTTGTTTATCCAATAACATCTTTCTTTGCATTTCTAGTGCTTCTAAACGGTTATAATAAGAACTAGACATGATTTCTTTGATTTTCTTTAATGGAAAATCTAATGCTCGAAAAAATAAAATTTGTTGAAGGGTTGCCAGGTCTTCATCGGAATAAATACGATAGCCATTTTCCACGGATTTAGCAGGTGATAATAGACCGATTTCATCATAATGGTGTAAGGTGCGCACGCTTATACCAGTTAAGACAGCTACTTCTTTGACTTGCATACTGATCACCCTTTCAAGTAAATCTTAAGCTATAACGTAACGTGATGGTCAAGAGGTTTTTGAAACTTTTCGTGTGATGATACGTATGAATGACTAAGAATGAAAATGGAGAGATGTAAAATGAATCTATATGAGCAACAGGCATATCAGGAAATGCTCGATTGGGAGTTAAAGATTTTAAAGAGAAAAAGTACCTTTCAACAACTGTCGAAAAAAGCACAAAATAAAATCAACAGTTATATACCGGAAAAAGCACATCAAATCATGACTGAAGCGATTAAGCATATGGTTCAAACGACATTAGTTGGTTCTGATTTTACCACAAGAAAGAACCAGGATGTCGGAGAATTGTTAGAAGATAAGGAAGTATTATTACAGCAGAAATTAGAGAACTATCGAAAAACTGCTATGATTGAAGGTGCTGGAACCGGAGCGGGTGGTATCTTTTTAGGTTTGGCTGATTTTCCGTTGCTATTATCCATTAAGATGAAATTTTTATTTGAAGTGGCAACGATTTATGGTTTTGATACATCGAAGTATGAAGAAAGATTATTTATCTTGCATGTTTTTCAACTCGCTTTTTCTAATGATAATAAAAGAAGAGAAGTATATCATTTAATTAAGTACTGGGACGAAGAGAAAGACCGTTTAGCAGATATGGATTGGCGCGTTTTCCAGCAAGAATACCGTGACTACATCGACCTTGTTAAATTATTGCAAATGGTACCAGGTTTGGGAGCTATCGTTGGAGCCTACGCTAACTATAACCTTCTCGATCAACTTGGTCACACCGCTAAAAATAGCTACCGGTTAAGAGTGTTTGATAGAACAAAGATACAGGGTGAATGACCAATTTATGGCTGCTTCCCCTGTGCTTCCTTCAAACTAAACTAACTTTTATTTTTTTTGCAGGAATTTGCAAGATTACCTCGAATAATATATATGTGTGCTTTGGTGCAATCAATTTAAAAAGAGAGGATTGATGTAATGACTCAAAGAAATGAAAGAAATGACTTCCGGTTTTCAAAACCGCAAGAAAGGCCTGTGAAATTCCGGCATGAAATGACGCTGTCCGAGGAGCTTCGGGGAGAATTGCTTATGAATGTTTATTTGAAGTTTGTGAAATATGCTTATCAAAAATACTTGCCAGATCTTAGTCCCGGTTTCGAAGAATTTGCCAATGATTATAATATCCCCGAAAATAAGCACGACCCTATCGTTGAAAATCTTTTTTGGTGGCGCCTCGCCTATGAAGTAAAGTTAAATCCTTCCTTTAATTGTTTCCTAGACTTTGTAAAAGAAAATAAACGCTACTTTCAAAAATGGCCTGTTTTAAAATCATGGTTCCAGGAATGGCGACATGTTACTCCAGCGTACTATTATATCGGTAATCGTATTGGTGCTAATGCTTTTGTTGCAGTCGATATTGAGACGGAGAAAACATTAGAAATTTTCCACCCTCTGCCCACCTTTTCCTATCCAAAGCAAGGCTCGATAACTGCCGGTATTCTCCTTCCTTTTTGTGATTCTTTATATTTCCCTATCGGAGAATTTTATCAATTTGATATCCGCACAAGAGAAGATGTTGCAAGGCATTTGCGGCATTACCAAGAGCAATTACGTGATGAAGAAGATCACTATGAAGTCTTTATGCGCATATTTTCTTCTTTACTAAAAGTAGAAGGAAGATCGTTGAAAAACAGAGTGTAAGCAAAAAGCATGCTATCTTTCTTCCAGATAGCATGCTTTAATGAAAAACGGGAATGGTTATCCCTGCGTCTCAGAACCTCTTTTATGTCTCCACATCATGTAGCGATAACGGATGGTGCATCCGATACAGTACCCAGCAAGGGCGAGGGCGGAAGCTATTACAACCATAGTGCTGAAAGTGTAAGCAAGCCAATTGATTTGCAGAGTAAAGAATAATAGCGATAGCCCAATACAAACTGTAGCAATCCATTGGTTAAAGATTTGCTGTGCTTTATCTTCTAGTGGATAGGCGTTGGCTGGCTTTTTCAAAAAGTTTTTCCCTATTCGGATTACCGGGTTATTTTTCGTTATTAAGGTAATAACTCCGATGACAAAAGGTAATAGTAAAATTATCGGATGAATGAACAAACCGAATAAAACAGTGATTAATATAAATGTTTGGTTTGTTTGAACAAGTGGTTTAGGGATAGACATTGGAATCCCTCCTTTAGTGTTAATCCAAGTATACACAGTAATTCAATCGTGTGAAAGTAGAATATATAAAAAAGCATGTTACCCTATCAGATAACATGCTTTCGATATTATGCGTGTCCCACTGTGGTATTTGTACGACTCTTATACAAATAATAAATACCTAGAGCCAGAACGGATAAAATGATACCAGATACGTAAGGCATAATGATCGCCATCCCGTACAACATTCCGCCAAGTGGTGGTCCGACAATTCGGCCTAAGGAATCGAAAGAAGATAAAAGTCCAGTAACTTGTCCATAGCCGGATGTTGCTTTTTTCGTTAGCAGTGATGATACGCTTGGACGAATCAAACCGTTCCCTAAACCAAAGACAGTCAGAAATATCGCTGCGGTAAGGAAATTCTGTATAAACAAAATAAGTGTAAAACCGATAGCGGAGACGATGATTCCGATTTGAATCACATTTCCTTCTCCTAATTTTTTCGTCATTTGGCCAACTAAACCACCCTGAACAATTGCTCCTGCTAAACCCATGATCATAAAAATATAGCCAAGCTCAACCGTTCCAAGACCGGCACGATCATACGCAAAGTAGGCAAATGTCGCTTCAAGCCCTGCTAAAGATACCGAAACAAACCATTGCAAAACATATAAATTCGCAGTAGGTGTTTTAAATGCTTCCAATAAAGATGGTCGTTTTTTTCCATGTTCTACACCTTTTTCAGTTAACGATTCTTTTAAGACAAGCGCAACTAGCATAAAGGTAATCAAAGAAGAAATACCTGATAAATAGAACGGAATCGCTAAATTACCGGAGGAAAAGACACCACCGATAGCAGGACCGAAGATAAAACCAAGACCTACAGCTGCACCGATAATTCCCATTCCTTTACCACGATCTTCTTCACTAGTTATATCTGCCACATATGCCGTTACGGTAGGCATGTTGGCAGCAGATAATAAGCCACCAATAATACGGGCGGCAAATAGCATCCATAATTGTGTTGCTAGGGCAAGCAAGAAAAATGATAGTGCCAAACCGGCAATACCAATCATTAATACAGGTTTTCGTCCAATTTTATCAGAAAATCTCCCCCACATTGGGGCGAATAAAAATTGCATAACCGAATAGGTTGCCATTAATAAACCTAACTCAAATGGTGATGCGCCAAGTTCTTCTGCGTAAAAAGGCAGGACAGGAATAATAATTCCGAATCCAACCATCACAAAGAACATGACAGCAAATAATATGCCTAGTACTTTTTTTGAATTCAACAATCTCACTCCAAAACGAAAGAAGTCAATCCTGATGGAAATGATTATCTTTCACATAATGTTTTAACTCGTGAACAATAGAACTCGATGAATCGTCACTAATATGCAAGTCAATGCCATAGAAATAGCCTTCTCGGTAATTCTCATCTTGCCAAACGATTTCACCGGTAACTGTATGTTCAGACTGTAATGTAAAGGTTGTTCTTACTTCAATCTGATTTTTTTTGTAGTGCAAATCAAATTCAGTAGAAAGCTTTAATCCTCTAGGACTTATATCATAAATAAATGCTTTCCCTGTCTTGCTTTCTGTTTGTTCATCATTTATTTTCGTAATTTGAAAAGTAGCCTCTAAAGGAATTTTAAATGTATAACGGAAGCCTTCTTCTCTTTTGTATCGCAAGCTAATCCCTCCACTTAGGTGCAATCGTTAAAATGTCATCAGGAGATTCTACGATATAATCGGGTTTTACTTTATGGTGTGAAGCTTTTCGTTTTCGATGGTTCACCCAAACGGCATTCCATCCTGCTTTTTTTGCTCCGAAGATGTCATTTTCAAATGAATCGCCAATATAGAGTATTTCTTGTTTCTCTAACTTTAGTTTTCTCTCAATGTGTTCAAAGACTTGGAGGCTAGGCTTCGAGTGCCCAACGGCTCCAGAGACAAAAATATGATCAGCAGGAATCCAGTTTGTGAGCTGTAGCTGCTTGACTTTCCTCATCTGATGGTCAAGCTCACCATTGGTTAAAACCGCTAACTGTTTACCTTGCTCGGACAATTGTTCGAGCAGTTGTCTCATCGGATCAAACAATTGTATGTTTTGCAGCTCCGTAAAATATACTTCCTGGAAACGAACTGCTTGATCATAGCTGAGGGCTATGCCAAATTCTTCACAAGCTTTGGTGATGCGGTAAGTTTGTAATTCTAGAGCAGTAATCTCACCACTCATATACTTTTCAAAAACTTCATCACTGTATTTTCTGCTTATTTTATATAAAGATACGATCTCCGATTCGGAGAAGGATGTATCTAACTGCTGAACAACCGCATTTCGAAAAGGCTGTAACTGATCGTATAAAGTGTCATCAACATCAAAGATTATCGTCTGCATGTTATCATTCCTAGCATTAAGTTCTCTATTAGCCATTTTATCACACATTGTAAATGGAAACTGTTACGATTTTCTTACTTATTTTTTTTGGGAAAATTATTTTGTAGGATAGAGTGAAGATAAAATAGTTCTTCAACTATTATTTAGAACATTTACGAAAAATTAATTGAAAAATAGTTTGAATATTGTTATAATTTTCACAAAGTAAAAGGCTATGTGTAACTGGCGAGGGTGCGGATTAACCGCAAGGGAGCACGTAGTATCGATAGCCGCTCGCCTGGGCGAAGGTAAGGATATATTATTCCTTACCTCTTTCTGTTTAATTTTAATTAGGAGTGTGGTTAAAGATGAAACGAGTACACAATTTCTCAGCAGGACCTTCTATGTTACCATTAGAAGTTTTGGAAAAAGCGCAAGCAGAATTACCAAATTATAAAGACTCCGGTATGTCTGTGATGGAATTAAGTCACCGCTCCGGCCTTTTTACTGATATTATCACGGAAGCCGAAAGCCTATTACGTGAATTGATGCAAATCCCTGACAATTATAAGGTACTTTTTGTCCAAGGCGGTGCTTCCCAGCAATTCGCAGCTATTCCATTGAACTTAAAGAAAAATGGCAAGGCAGACTATGTAAACACTGGTTCTTGGTCTAAAAAAGCGATGAAAGAAGCGAAGAAGTTTATCGAAGTAAACGAGATTGCATCTTCTGAAGATGAGAACTTCACTTATATCCCGGAGATTAATACAAGCAACATAGATCCTGAAGCAGATTATGTGCATATTACGACGAATAATACGATTGAAGGTACTTCATTCCGTGAGATTCCGGACACTGGCAATGTTCCACTAGTTGCAGATATGTCTTCTAATATCTTATCTGAAGAGATCGATGTATCTAAATTTGGTGTGATTTATGCCGGTGCACAAAAAAACATCGGACCTGCAGGTTTAACGGTAGTGATCGTGCGTGATGATCTAATCGGAAATGCGTCTGAACAGTGTCCGACAATGTTAGACTACCAGACACATAGTGAGAGTGACTCTCTTTACAATACACCACCAACTTTTGGCGTATATATTGCAAAGCTTGTCTTTGAATGGTTGAAGGAATTAGGCGGATTAAGCGAAATGCAAGCACGCAATGAGAAGAAGGCGGCATTGCTTTATGATTATGTGGCACAATCTTCATTTTACGCTTCACCGGTAAAAGAAGATAGTCGTTCTCTTATGAATATTCCGTTTGTAATACCAGACCATGATGTAGATGCGGAATTTGTTAAAGCGGCACAAGCAGAAGGACTAGAAACGTTAAAAGGTCACCGTTCTGTTGGTGGTATGCGCGCAAGTATCTACAATGCGATGCCAGTTGAAGGTGTAGAAGATTTAATAGCCTTTATGAAGAAATTTGAAAAAGAATATCACTAGGGAGAAGGAAGCAGCGTTGTGGCGACTGCTTCCTTTTTAAATATACTTTCTCCATAGTGTCCCAAAGCTTCCTTAATAAAAATTAGAACTTTAAGTAGAAAGATTAAAGGAGAATATAAGCATGAGTGGAAGAAGATATATGCAATTTCCACCCGAAAAACGGTTGTCAACATTAATTTACGGCTACTGGTCACTGGAGTGCTCACCCGAACCTCAAGGGGTACATGAAAAGATATTTCCCTTACATTATCCAGAATTCATTGTTGTATATAAGGGTCAGTACTTTGAGGTGGGCCAGGATCAACTGAACGTGATGCCTAAATCTACACTCATACCCCTACAAGATCAGCCAAGGTATTTTTACCATACAGGTGATTTAGGGTTGTTTTCAATTGTGTTTAAACCGTCTGCTTTGCCGTTCATTTTGGAGGCGAATTCTAATGACTTCACGAATAGAATCATTCCGAGTAGAGATTGTGGAGAGAGGATACATCGATTGCCGAATCAGTTATTGCTTGCACGTTGTAATAGTGAACGTGTTCAATTAGCTAACAGGTTCTTTATGAAAGAGAAAATATACAGTGAAAATAGAAATATAGAAATGGAATGGATTATTCAACATTTGATATCTCAGAATGGAAATATACCTATCAGTCAGCTTGCCAATAAGTATCATTTATCTGTATCCCAACTAGAAAGGCATTTTAAAACCATTATTGGTGTTACGCCTAAACAATATAGTCGGCTTATTCGTTTTACACAAATACTTAATCATTTTCAGTCTATTCCGGAATGGGGACAATTGATAACAGACATAGGGTTTTATGATCAATCACATTTGATCCGAGAATTTAAAAGGTTTTCAGGCGTATCACCAAGAGCGTATTATGATTCAAACAAAGGAGTTGTCGAGCAATCTATATTACATGATGCTGATTTTATACAATACAACCATCACCGTTGAATGTATAGTTAAAATTATAATAATTATACAGGAGATGGTTGTATGAGCTTGTTAAAAAATGAATTTAAGTTTTTCTTTGGAATGGAACCAAGGCAAGTGGACTTATGGTTGATAAATATCTTCTCTCTGTTTATGGGTATTGTTTTAGCATTTTTCGTTCCTATTATCAGTGAACACACCAGCTTATTACAAAAAATTATTATCATACTGCTTGCCTGGGATGATCTTGGCGGAATTATGGCCAATATGACTCGTTCGACCAATAACTATCATTTGTCAAACGCTCGAGTAAGACTAGTATTTTACTCGCTGCACATTTTACAGCCATTTATTATTTTTCTATCGTTTGATCTGAGTGTCTCTGTTTTTCTCTATACTTGGTTATATCCAGTATTGGCATCTATATTAATTGTAGAATTTATAAAAGAGGATGATAAAAAATTATGGTCAGGCATCTTGTGGGTGATTGGAATCATCACGTATATGTATGTGATTCAAGTACCTATTTATCTTATGTGGTTCGGTATTACTTTTTTTACTAAATTGATTTTATCCTATTCCGTCAATCATTATCCTGTCCAAAGGAGTGGCAAAAGTGATGAATAAAAAGCCGTCGGTACTGTTGGTAGGTGCTACAGGATATCTAGGGAATTTTCTTTTAAAGGAATTAGTGAATCAGAATTATTCGGTTAAAGTCGTTGTTCGAAATCCGAAGAAGCTCCCGCAAGTTGAAAACCATTATGAACTGATAGAGGGAGAAGTGACAAAACCTTCAACGATAGCAAACTGTAGTGAAGGTATTGATGTAGTAATTTCAACGGTTGGTATAACACGACAAAAAGATGGGCTTACATACATGGATGTTGACTACCAAGCGAATATAAATATATTAGAGGAAGCTAAACGAAGCAGTGTGAAAAAATTTATTTATGTATCGGTTTTAAAGGGAGACAAAATGAGGAATGTGAAAATTTGTGCTGCTAAAGAAAGATTTGTGGATGAGTTAAGTCAGTCTGGGTTAGATTATACGATTATTCGGCCCAACGGTTTTCTTTCAGATATGACAGATTTTTACCAGATGGCTAAAAAAGGAAGAGTATATTTATTTGGAGATGGCCAAACCAAAATAAATCCCATACATGGTGAGGATTTAGCAGAAGTATGTGTGGCAGCCGTTGACAGGTCGGTGTCAGAAATAAAGGTTGGTGGTCCGGAAGTATTAACTCTCAATGAAATTGCACATCTAGCATTTTCTGCATTGAATAAAAAACCTAAAATAACGTACATTCCAGATTGGATCCGACTAACTCTTTTAAAACTTGCCAAGACATTTACTAGTAGTAAAACCTATGGACCTATCGAATTTTTTCTAACGTTTATGGGACTTGATGATATGACTGCGCCAAAATATGGACGGCATACATTGGAAGAGCATTTTAATCAAGGTGCTGATCGTCCGTAAAACCCCCACTGTTGGAAGGCTTACTTTATAATCTCTATCAGTAACTCAGATTGGCAATTCCAATAAGTTCTGCTATAATGCTTTTTTAGACTAATAGAAGCAGTTCGCAACCATCCTGCTTTATCAAAACTGGGAGGAATAAAAATGTCAGAGAATTATTATCTACCAAGGTCAGGGCCAATGCCAAGACCAAGTAGTGTAGAAGAAGGTAAAGAAGTGTTAAAACAAGAAGCATTTGATGCGCCAAATGTGCAAAATATAACGTTTCGTGCACTAGAATTTACCGCAGTATGTCCGAAAACTGGTCAGCCAGATTTCGGCAAAGTGGAGATTTCCTATACACCACGCCATAAGTGCATTGAGTCAAAATCAATGAAATTTTATTTATGGTCATTCCGTGATCATGGTGCTTTTTGTGAATCATTAGCAGCTCAAATAGCAGATGATATCGTGTGGGCGATCGAACCTGCCTCTGTAAAGGTGACTGTTTATCAAACAGCACGAGGTGGAATTGAGTTAACAACGGAAGCACATAGAGAATATAGTGAGTAAAATAAAAAACAAGCACTTAAATTAAACTTTAAGTGCTTGTTATAAGGGCTGGGCGCTTTTGCCCAGTTTTCCTTAATTACTTTCCTCTTTGGTCGGACCCATTACACCTGGAACCTTTAATCCTGCTTGGCGAAGGAGTACCGTCATTTGCCCACGATGGTGTGTTTGATGGTCAATTAACGTACGCAGCATAGCGCCACGGGTTGTTGTATTGCCAAAGCTGTCGATTTCTTCAGCTAACTGATCATCGGTTAACAGTTCTGCTTCCTTTTGCACATCATCTACTATTTTTTTGTATGCTTGGACAATAGTTTCTGCTTGAGCAGGAACTTGACTTGGGTTACCAGATGCTTTGACGTTTAATCCAACAACACCAGCGAAAAAGGCAGGAGCAGTAGCTAAATGCCAGCCAAGCCAACCGAGTGTGCTGTGCCCTTCTACAATAGCTTGATCAAGCTTTTCATCTGTTAATGATTCAAGTACTTGAATGGTTCCTTGTGCACCATTTTTCCAATCTGTAATAAAATCATCTACTTTGCGATACATCGATCATCAACTCCTGTTCCATTTTAAGTACTATTACTAACATAACAAATAATTGCTAAGTTTTCATTAAGAGATAGATGAAATAACATCCCCCTATTAGTGAAACAATTAAACCTACAGGTATTTCAGATGGTGCAAGAATATTTCGACCTATTGTATCAGCTACAAGTAATAATAGCGCCCCTAATAAAGCAGAGATTACAAGCATATGCTTATGACGTGCTCCAACTAATTTTCGTGCTAGGTGAGGGATCACCAAACCGAGAAAAGCAATTGCGCCCCCAACAGCTACACTCGCACCAGCAAGTGCTACTGCAATAAAAAGTAAAAACATTCTT
Source organism: Gracilibacillus sp. D59 (assembly GCF_052246695.1). Lineage (NCBI taxonomy): Bacteria > Bacillati > Bacillota > Bacilli > Caryophanales > Bacillaceae > Gracilibacillus > Gracilibacillus sp. D59. The sequence continues at coordinate 348,591 of NZ_JBQQCK010000002.1, forward strand.
TCCCTTTCAACATGTGTTCCAAGACCTTGTGCAGTTTCATCGCCAAGATGTAAGGCATCCAATGTTCCTGCTTTATAAAATGTAATCGGCAGCAGAATAAGTACCCACGGCAGTAACGCTAATGTATAAGTCCAATCTGTTCCTGCAATATTACCGGATAACCAAATGGTTGCTTGGGTAAAATTATCTGGATCCATTTTCAATTGGTAGACAATAATTAAAGCCGAAAAAGCAGCGTTAATACCAATACCTACTAATATTAATCGAATCGGAGATATACCATTTTTCCAAGAAATCAGGTAGATTAATATAGCGGCTACCGTTGCTCCTGCAAGTGCAGCTAACGGAAGAACAAATACATGGGATGTTGTACTTCCTTGTGTTAAATACATAAATAAAACAACAGCAAAGCCTGCCCCGCTATTTATTCCTAAAATACCAGGATCGGCTAATTCATTATGGGTTACCCCTTGTAATATAGCGCCTGATATTGCCATACCTGCCCCAATTAAAAGTGCTATTACCATCCGTGGTAGACGGAAGTCAAATAAGACAAGCTGATTCTGGTCCGTCCCTTGTCCAATCATTGTTTTCCATACGTCTATGGGAGCAATCGGCATTGTCCCCATGTTAAGCGATATTAACAGTGTCACTATAATCGCGAGAAGCAGACCGGAGAACAACAGCACGGTTTTTCTTTTTGGTGATAACATTACAATCCTCTCCCTTCACGTCTGGCAAGATAGAGGAAGAAAGGGACCCCTACTAATGCAGTCATCGTACCTACTGGTGTTTCAAATGGCGGATTCACCATACGTGATGCTGTATCAGCCAGAACTAGCAATATAGCACCTAAGACAGCTGCAGCAGGAATGATCCATTGATAATTAACCCCAACGAGAAAACGTGTGATGTGGGGGATGACCAAACCGATAAAGCCAATTGTTCCAGCAACAGCAACAGCTGCTCCTGTCAACAAGAGTACAACCGTCATTCCCATGATTTTAAGCAGGACTGTTTGTTGTCCAAGTCCCTTTGCAACATCTTCTCCTAAGTTTAAAACGGTTATAGATTTTGCTAGTAAAAGGGCGATGACTAGACCTATGATAACAATAGGTGCCAGTAGCTGTACGTGTATCCATTGGACACTGGCCACTCCGCCTGCATACCAGAAGCTCATATCCTTTGCAATATTAAAATGAATTGCAATACCTGAAGAAAGCGCGCTTAACATAGATGTTACAGCAGTACCGGCTAATGCTAATTTCACAGGAGTAAGTCCACTTTTCGAAATAGATCCTACACCAAAAACAATACCAGCACCTAACCCGGCACCAGCAAATGCCCATATCATCATGGCAACAGATGAAACTTGAGGTGTTATTGCGATTGCCACTGCTATCATAAAGCTTGCTCCAGCCGTTACTCCCATAATGGAAGGTGATGCTAAAGCATTTCTGGTCATCCCTTGCATAATCGCACCGGAAACTGCGAGAGCTACTCCAATCAAGGCAGCAGCTAATCCGCGGGGAAGCCGTAAATTACGGATGATTTGGTGTGCTGTTTTATTTGGATCAAATTGGGTGAGACTTTGCCAAATCGTCGGTAAATCGACTTCTGCCGCACCGTATAAAATGGAAATTACTAATGAAAGTAGAAATATAAGAAAACCACCGATAATGATAAAAGAAGCAACCAGTGGTCTTGATTGAGTAGAACTTGGTTTATTTCCTCTGGATAAAGACATTAATTATATACTCCTTAACAAATTGAGAACTATTATCATTCTAGTATACGGGAAAAAGATAGAGAATGGTAGATAGTTGATTTGATTTTTCCCAAAAAATATTTCTTGTAATTGAAAATGAAAATTGTTATCATTTATAAGAGCGAATGGTGTTACATAATATAAGGGGGAAGCTATAAAAGTGAAAGCGTATAGAAAAAATTGGTTATTATGTTTATCTGCTGCTTTTTTATTTGTGTTAGCGGCGTGTGGTAATGGTGAAGATACAGATTCTGCAGAACCTTCTGCTGAAGAGAACGAAGCAAAAGAAGGTCAAACTGCTGACGATAATGGTGCAGAAGGTGAAGAGACTAGAACTGTAACAGATGCGATGGGTCATGAGGTGACAATCCCAGCAAATCCTAAACGAGTGATTGCATCTTATCTGGAAGATTATTTAGTTTCATTAGGAATTACACCAGTTGCCCAATGGTCTGTTCGCGAAGGTGAGGATATTCAGGAATATTTACAGGACGATTTAGAAGGTATTCCAACTATTCCAAGTGAATTGCCATATGAAGCAGTTACGTCATTTGAACCAGATTTATTATTAATGGATTCTGCCTCCATGGTAGAAGACAATAAATATGATCAATATAATAAAATTGCGCCAACTTTTGTTGTGGGAACAAAACAGAACAATGACTGGCGAGAAGAACTGAAAATTATTTCTGAAGTCTTTGGTATGGAAGAAAAGGCAGAAGAAGTATTAACAGAATATGAAGCGAAAGCAAAGGATGCAAAAGAACAAATTCAAAGTGCTATTGGTGACGAGTCTGTTGCAGCGCTATGGTTATTTGCAGATACTTTTTACATTGTAAGTGAGAACTTGTCCAGTGGAGATTTATTATATAATGATCTAGGATTGACAGCTCCAAGTGTCGTATCTGAGATTTCCGAAACGACAACTGCGAACTGGTCAGAAATCTCTTTAGAGAAACTAGCAGAATTAAACGCGGATCATATATTCTTAGTGAATAGTAATAATGGATCAAGTGTGCTTGAAGATCCTATCTGGCAAAACATTCCTGCTGTAAAAAAAGGCAATATTTATGAATATGGTCAGGACTCAAGCTGGTTATATACAGGCCCAATTGCCAACAGTCAAATGATTGATGATGCATTGGAGAGTCTAGTTAAATAACACCTTAATGATCACAGTAGATTTTAGCGATATGAATAACAGTACAAAATGCTTAGATATGAACTGCACCCCAATTGTTGGATACATTCTAACAATTTGGGGTGCAGTTTTTTTATTATCTTGTTAATCCAGATAGGTAAGGGTTTGAAGTTATCTCTCCCTTTGTACTCTGTCAGTTAGTATCCACTCGACAGCATGTAGGACGTTGTTAGCAACATAGTCAATCGTTAAATTTTCTGAAGTTTTGTTGGGTAACTCCTCCAATGACCTTAAACCTCTTCCGGTTTTAACTAATACTTTCGTTGCACCAACATTTTCTGCTGATTCCATATCACTCAATCTATCGCCAATAATGTAACACTTCTTTAAATCTAAATTATTTTCTTTTTTAGCCATCTCCAAGAGGGTAGTTTGAGGTTTACGGCAATTACAATTATCCTCAGGTCTATGTGGACAATAATAAATTCTATCTAAATACGCATTCTGATTTTTTAATTCTTTCTCCATCTTTTTGCAACCTTCAAGGAAGATCTGCTCAGTAAAACTCCCCTTGCTTATCCTACTTTGATTAGTAAAAAGAAAAACCTTTATACCACTATCATTAAGAAGATTAATTGCTTTTCCAGAATAATCGTACAGGGTGAATTCAAATGGATGTACGCCTCCACCATCCCCACCAATTGTCCCATCACGGTCTAAAAAGACTCCTATCATTTTTAGTATTCCCCCCTTCATTCGGAAATATTGTTTAGTATTCTTGTACCGGTTATTTCAATTTTGGTTGCCGTTAAAAGACCGAACTAACAAAATTCCTGATAATGCTGTAAGAAGAATTTGAGTTTCCGCTAATAAAAACATTTCTATAAAAAACGGAATGTCGATACTAAACCACTTGACCCAATACATCCTAGGAATAAAGCTTATGATTGCCAACAAGACAGAGGGAACTACAAGCCAATTAACTCTGAAGTTACCTTTAAGAAATATATTTTTTAACGCGTTCCAATCTGTTAAAATGCCAAACAAAAACGCCCATAAACTCATTTTCAATAGTGGGATTTGTGGGTTTGTCGCTCTCTCTATTGCCAAGTTTGCTTCCTCAATGGTAGAAGTCATTAAATAAAGCAACACCGTCATCCCAATGAGAACTACACTATAAAATCCAATTTTCTTTATAATAATACCACTCCTTCTACGTGCTCGATTGCACAAGCTCTTCTTTCATCATTTTACCATAATATTCCAAAGTGTAATTTTATTTTAAGTCATAAAAAAAGACGATCATTTTGCTGATCGCCATACCTAGGTATTAATCGGACATCTGTTCCGTTATTTTTATGAATATAGCTATTTTCAAAGTGTAAGTGGACATCTAGTTCGTTATTTTCCTGAATTCATATGAAATCCACCTGTTTTTTGCTAAATAACGGAATAGATGTCCATGAACATACTAATATCATTGTTTTCATAAGATATAACGGAATAAATGTCCGGGTTAAAGCCAATAGCTGTGGTTAGTTTGCTAGTTTTACGAAAAGGACTGGCTTAGCTGAAATTCAACGTCTATTTCATCCAGCTCCACTCTACCCTTTAATAAAGACTGTTTTAGTATTAGTATAAAATTCTTTAGCTGCCTGTCCTTGTTCTCTCGAATGGGAGCTTGATTTTTTCATACCGCCAAATGGGGCTTGTAGTTCTACACCAGCACTCTCTGCATTGATGCGAACCAATCCTGCTTCCATGTCATCGATAAAGTCTAGCATATTCTGAATGTTGGTTGTAAAGATCGAAGCACTTAAGCCAAATTCGACGTCATTTGCAATAGTTAAAGCTTCCCCTAAATCTTTCACTTTCATTAAAGCAAGAACCGGTCCGAAAATTTCCTCCTGAGCAATCCTCATGTCTGTTGTTACATTTTCAAAAATGGTTGGTTCAACAAAATAGCCTTGATCCAGTTCATTATCTGTTAAACGATTACCACCGTGAATTAATGTTGCACCTTCATTCTTACCAATTTCGATATAGTCCAGAACTGTGTTAAGTTGTTTATCACTAACACTTGGACCCATCCATGTTTCTGGATGTAATCCGTTTCCTACCGTTATTTTTGCAACTTTTTCAAGTAGCTTTTCTTTAAATGTAGAATATATTGATTCATCGATAATGACACGACTTGTCGCTGTACACTTTTGGCCGGTAGAACGTAATCCGCCACTTATCGTCGCTTCCACGGCGAGATCGATATCAGCATCTTTCGTTACAATAACAGGATTTTTTCCACCCATTTCAAGCTGGTACTTAGCACCTCTATTTAATGCTCCTTGTCCGACTATTTTTCCTGTCTTATCAGAACCGGTAAAGGTAATACCATTTATTTGCGGATTGTCAACGATGCGTTGGCCGATTTCAGCACCTTCCCCATTGACCATATTGATAACGCCACTTGGTAATCCTGCTTCATCAAAGCATTCGATTACTTTTGCAGCAGTGACAGATGCTTCTAAAGCAGGTTTAAACACAACCGTATTGCCATAGATTAAGGCAGGTGCCATTTTCCAAATGGGAATTGCTACAGGGAAATTCCATGGAGTGATCACACCTACAACACCAAGTGGAACTCGTTTTGTAAGCATTAAAGCCGCTGCATCAGTAGATGGTATTACATCCCCTTCTTCTCGCATTCCTTCTCCCGCATAGTAGCGTAATAGAGCGACACCACGTGCGGTTTCCCCTTTGGCTTCAGGTAATGTTTTCCCCATTTCTCTAGTCATCGTTTCCGCAATATCTTCTAATCTACTTTCGAGAATGTCTGCTGTTTTGTATAAATACTGGCCCCGTTCTGCACCAGCTAATTTTTTCCATGATAAGTAAGCTTGTTGAGAATAGCTTGCTGCTTTATCTACTTCTGCAGCTACAGAATTCTCCACTTCACCGACAATTTCACTAGTATTTGCAGGGTTAATGCTCTGATATTTACGATTACTAGCACTCTCTTGCCATTCACCGTTGATATAATTTAAGTAATGTGTCATAAAGAAGAACTCCTTTCTAATGTGGAAGATACGTATGAATTTTGATCATGCCGACCAGCTTGGGGCGCACTGCGCTTTTCTTATTAATAAGTAAGTATAAAATTTGCGTATTTGTCTAGCTCCCAGCGCCCAGAAACTAGGCGACTTCACGAATCAACCTACGATAAGTCATCATCGGTTCGCAAGCTCACCGTGATTCCTTTATCTCAGTTGATTCGCTCTAGTCGCTACGTTTCTAAACGGGCGCACTGCGCTTTTCTTATTAATAAGTAATTGTTTTTGATTGTTTAAGATTCGTAGATTGTAAGTGTCCGAGTCCTATTGCTGCTCTTTTTACCTTTTCTCTTGCTTGTGCAATGGATACGCTTTCTAAGTGTTGCCCAGATGGATAAATGTTTGCTGCATTCCGTAAGCCGAACTTTAACATGATTGGTGATGCAACTCTTACAATTTCAGGTATTTCATAATAACGAATAAATCCCCCCAGATTATCCGGAGACTCCACATACATATCAAGTGTAGCATCAACCGTTTGGCGAAAGGCAGCAATTTGGGCTAGTGAAAGGTCACCAGGTATATTTAAAGTAGTCCCTCCTAAATCTTGAAACAGTTTACCTGATACAGGATTGGCTGGACTCATTAAAGCGGATACTTTTACAATAAAGTCCTCTGGTATATCTCCGGTTTTTTTTGCTTCGCCAATTAGGTGTAGTAAGCCTTCATCAGCTACTAAAATACTGTTAATGCCAAGGTCAATGGCGCGAAAAATATCTTCTAAAGCATAGCTTATCTGATCAATGCCGGCATGACGCCAGCCGAGTGTCGGACTAATATGCCCGCTAGCACCAGTATCAAAAGCCATTCTAGGTCCGACAAACAGACAGACTTCTATGTTTTGTTCCCGTCCCATCGCCACCATTTCTTTTATTTCCTGATCACTTAGTAACATGATGCCACTGCCTTGTGAAACACGGTTAACATGGATGTCTTGCTCTTTCGCTTCTTCTATTACTGCCTTCATCGTTGCCGCTCCTTCAACTGAAGGAATTTCAATACGGAAATTACCTCCATCATCAAAGGTTTGTGACGAACTTGGCACTTCATGTGCGTCTTTTACAGGAAACCTTAACTTTTGTAGTAGTTTTTGTGATTTTTTCATCATTAGCTCCACTCCTATTTAACGAGGTCTTTTTTTAAGATCATCCAACAAGTCTAATATATGGGAATTCATCAAGTTTCTCGCTTGCAATGGGTTTCTTTCTTTAATGGCTTGGGCGATAAGAATATGATAGTTTGCTGCTTTTTCATTTTGTGATTTGATCTTCATGGAATGCCGACGACTATCATATAATAAATCGCTAATGAGCGTCATCATTTTCAAGAGCACGTCATTTTTTGTTGCTTGTGCAATTAAATAATGAAATTCTATATCTTCTTCTAGAAAATCTTCACCGGCCAGCATCTTTTTTTGCATTACTCTGGCACATTGCAAGATGCTTTTTACTTCCTCTTCACTGCCACGTTCTGCAACTATTGCTGCCAATTCGGGTTCTATGACAAGCCGTGCTTCTGTCAGTTGTTCTATGGATGAATTCTCTAAAAAATCAAATGTTTGATTCGGATTATCACTTAATTGTGTTTCTACAAATGTCCCCCGACCTTGTTCCACTCGTAAAATTCTTTGCTGACTCAAGATTTTTATCGCTTCTCTAACAGAAGAGATACTAACATTTAATTGCTGAGATAATGCTTGCACTGTTGGAATTTTTTCACCTGCCTGCCATTTCCCGTCTCGGATATTTTTCTTAATTTCTTCATATACGATTTCATAGATTAATTTTTTCTTTTTCATCTTGATAGTCGTCCTTTGATATTTATTTTTTCAGAAAATTATAAAATTTCTATTTACATTTTATAATATTTATCATATGATTTCAATAGAAAATAAAATTCATCAGATGAATTAAGGAGGAGTGAGGCACTCGTGCAAATTACAGATGTAAAAACGTATATAGCAGGTAATGGATGGAAAAATTGGGTGTTTGTACAGGTCGAAACGGATGAAGGCATACATGGGATTGGCGAAGCAACCTTAAATGCATTCGGTAAAACTGTGGAAGCTGCTATCCATGAATTAAAACCATATGTGATGGGAAAAGATCCATTTGATGTAGAAAAACACTCACTCAGTATGTTCCGAGATGTGTTTTCAGATGGTGGTCAGATTCAAGGAGCTGCCTTATCCGGCATCGAGTTTGCTTGCTGGGATATAATGGGGAAAGCATTAGGTCAGCCTGTATATAAATTATTAGGCGGAAAATGTCATGATCAACTGCGGGTTTATGCGAATGGTTGGTACACAAGTGGTGAAAGAACACCGGAAAACTTTTATCAAATGGCTAAAAAGGTTGTGGAGAAAGGCTATACGGCACTTAAATTTGATCCGTTTGGTTCTGCCTGGAAGGCTGTAGATCGTCAAGATTTCTCTTTAGCTATTGAATTAATAGCAGCGGTAAGAGAAGCAGTTGGTAAGGATATCGATGTTTTAGTTGAGGGGCACAATCGATTTAGTGTGCATACGGCATTACGTTTTGCAGAAGAAATGGCACCATATCAACCAACCTGGTTTGAGGCACCGGTTCCACCGCAGAGTGTATCTTCTATGATAGAAGTTGCTAAACGAAGTCCAGTTCCAATTGCTTGTGGCGAAGATTATTATTGTAAAGAACAATTTGCTGAATTGTTATCACATAATCAGGTTCATATCATTCAATTAGAGCCACAGTTTATGGGACTGACGGCTGCAAAACAAGTGGCTGGAATGGTAAACGCTTTCAATGGAGTAATTGCTCCACACAGTGCCCAAGGGCCTTTATGCTCGATCGTTTGTGCACATTTAAATACGGCAACACCGAATTTCTTTATTCATGAAATTTTTGATGACTTTAACGAGCCTTGGACGAAAAATGTGCTTACAAATACATTAGAAATCAAAGATGGTTATATTGAATTAAGTGATCGTCCGGGTTGGGGAACAGACTTAAATCTAGATGAAATTAAAAAGCATCCTTACCGAAGAGAAAACTTTTTGCCTTTATTTAGGGATGGATGGGAAAAAAGAGAGCCAGTTAAAAATTTTATGTAACATATTAGGATAGTAATGCATGGCATTCTTTTTTACAAGGAATGTTGTGCTTTTCTATATAAATGTAAGCGCAATCATAAAAGGGGTGGAATGTAATGGTGAAAAAATTCTTGTTGTTAGTATCCTTAGGTATTATGTTTGCTTTTGTAGTGGCTTGTAGTAGTGATGATGCGGCAGATGGTGGAAGTGATGGAGGAGAGACAGAAACAAATTCTGATGCAGAAGCTTCAGAAGTTATGGGAGGCGATGCGGAGAATGCTACAGAATTAACTTTTTGGACATTTCAGGAACTGCACTTAGACTTCTTTCGAGATGCAGTAGAACGTTGGAATGAAGAGTTCCCGGATCGAGCTATTTCATTAAAAGCAGAAGCATATCCATATGACAACATGCACAATAACTTGTTATTAGCTTTACAATCTGGTACAGGTGCCCCGGATATAGTAGATATTGAATTAAATAGGTTCCCTAATTTCATGCAAGGTGAACCCCAATTATTGCCGATGAATGATTATGTAGAGCCTGTGTTAGACCAATTTATTGAATCCCGTTTTGATATTTACGCTAAAGATGGAAATTATTATGGTATTCCATTCCACGTAGGAGCTACAGTTGCCTATTATAATAAAGAGATTATGGATAAAGCAGGCGTTGATATCGATTCGATTAAAACTTGGGATGATTACATGGAAGCTGGGAAAAAAGTGGTGGAAAATACGGATTCGGTAATGACTACTTTTGAGACTGGAGATATTTGGTCATTCTGGCCTCTAATTCGTCAACAAGGCTCTGATTATTTTGATGAAGATGGCAATGTTATTATAAACAATGAGACAAATGTAAAGACGTTGCAACTTATGCATGACATGATTTATGAACAAGAAATTGCTGAAATTACTCCAGGTGGGGAATATCATGTGGAAGAATTCTATGGATTTATGAATGATGGTGGTCAAGCGTCGTTAATTATGCCGATGTGGTATATGGGTCGCTTTACCGATTATATGCCTGACTTGGAAGGGAAAATGGTTATCCGCCCAATGCCAAAATGGACAGAGGATGGTGACAGATCAGCAGGTGCAGGCGGAACAGGTACAGTTGTCACGAACCAGACAGAACACGCACAATTAGCACAGGACTTTTTAGCTTATGCAAAACTATCAGAGGAAGGAAATATTGCAATTTGGGAAATATTAGGGTTTGACCCTCCGATGTGGACAGTATGGGAAAGTGAAGAAATACGAAAAGATAACAAATTCTATAAATTCTTTGGTGATGATATCTTTGATACGTTACTAGAGGTACGTGATGAGATTGAATCGATAAATATTACAGAAAAGAACCCGGATATGCAACAAGAACTAACCACAAACACCTTAAACAGCGTATTGCGTCAGCAATCACAAACAGCACAGGAAGCTCTTGACCAAGCTGCACAAACTGTGGGAGAGTAGCTAGAAATAGATGGAGAATATATAGAAATGGAGGGGCAGGGGATTTTTCCCGTGCCTCTCTTATATTAATAGATATGCAAGTATGATACCGATTGATCCGAACACGAAGGAGTAGATAAGATTATAATAGGTAATATAGTACGGGCTTTGTTTCAGGCTCATTGATGTAATAGTGACAACGAGTCCATATGTACCGATTGGAACAGTGGAGACACCACCAATGATTAAACTGACCGCAAGACTCAACGGACTTAAAATATCCATCAACATCGGACTAATACCGCTTAAAATCCCCATTGTTGCAACAGGGTGAACACCGAACATACTCAATACTACAAAAAGTAATTGAATCATAATTAAAATTAAGATCGGATAATCAGAAACAAATAAAATCGGATCTTGTAACATCAAAAGAGCTGGAGATTCATTTAGTGTGTTAGTAAATAGAGCTAACGTTACAAATAACACGATAAAATTGTCCATATTATTCATGCTGTTCTTCCATCGGTTCCAGCCGATCTTCCAAAAACTTTTCCATCTACCTATTGCAAGCGCCCATAAACAGGCGAAAGGAAATACTAACAATGTCACAGTCAAAATGAATTCCATGTCAAATAAATTTCCTAAAACAATCACTAATAAAAGAAATGAGCATAATGCTACCGATAATTGAATGATTTTTGATCGATTTTGATTGTTTTGTTTATTAGCGGTTGACTGTATTAGGTCTGGGTAAGGGTATTTTTTAAAATAAAACCGACCCCACAGACTATCCAGTCCATACATGAGTATGGTTATAAAGATCATCCAAGGTAATAATTCCGCATAATTGACTCCTGTAATAAAAATCCCCATTGCAAGCAACACTTCTAATGGACTCCATGGTAATGCTAGGGAATAACCTCTCAAGGTTGCCATCATAATAAATTTATTGGCAATTTGCTTCTGAATCGGTTTTAAATTATCCATCAGCACATCTTGTGCAATGGTTGCAGAAGAGACATTCAAAAAAGCTGTCAATGACATCATTGCTGTTGTACTTCGTTGATACAACTGTCCCAAATTCCGAACATTTCCTCTTAACAAATGCTGCATTAATCTATCAAAGCGTCCCGCTGCAACAGCGCTATTCATCCAAGGTAATACGGCTAACAAGGTTAATAAAGATAAATTTCTTCCGAGTAATGGGACAACTTCCCATACCATTAGATCAGTGGAAAAAAACAACAATATTCCTACTATGGAAAAGCCGAAACCTAAAATTTGAAACAATCGAGAAGCTCTTGCAAAACTGATAGCGAGCATGGCTATGGAAAGAGCTCCTAATACGTATGATAGAAATGTGGTTGGATAAAATACCGAAATAATATGTAAAAGAAAAATAAAAGCAAAGAAGATGTAAAGATTCTTCATGAAGTGAACCTTCTTTCTTATGTACTGTATTTATCACGGTGCTAACCGTCTGTAAGACCCCACTGATCATAGTCTCACTTTATCATAACATAATGTGCAAGAGCTGGATTGACCGTTATTGGTTGATTTTGATTATTAGTGATTGACAATGAACGTTTTTGATTGTAAAATCGATGTAAGCGATTAATATGCAAATGAGGAGAATGGAATCCATGTTGACGATTGAACGACAAGAAATCATTTTATCATTATTAAAAGAAAAAGATGTCGTAACAGTGAAAGAAATGTGTGAGGTCACAAACGCTTCAGAATCGACCATTCGCAGAGATTTAACAGAGTTAGAAAAGCAACAATTTGTTAAACGTGTTCATGGTGGTGCATCGCTGTTAAAAAAGAAACGAGAAGAACCGACATTACTTGAAAAGTCGACGATCAATCAACAGGAAAAAAGTAGAATAGCGCAAAAAGCCGCATCTTTTATTGAAGAAGGTGATTCAATCTATCTGGATGCTGGTTCTTCAACAATGGAATTAATTCCATTTTTAAAAGATAAATCGGTCATGGTTGTCACCAATGGAATCCCTCATGTGCAATTACTTATTGAATATGGAGTTGAAACCTATTGTGTTTCTGGAAAGGCAAAAACAGGTACTGCTGCACTCATTGGTACCAAAGCAGTTGAATCGATTAAAGAATATCGTTTTGATAAATGCTTTATAGGGATCAATGGTATACATCTAGAACAAGGGTTAACCACTCCGGATCCAGAAGAAGCAAGTGTGAAACAAATAGCACTGGCACAATCACAAGCAAGGTATGTATTAGCAGACCCATCTAAGTTTGGCGAAGTTTCATTTGCGAATGTCGCTGATTTAGCCAATGTTCATATCATTACGACAAACGGTTTATCAAACGAACAACAAGAAGCAATTAGCAAGCAGACAACTTTGGAGGTGGTACCGTTATGATTTATACCGTTACATTAAATCCGGCAATTGATTATGTAGTTAATCTCGAAACTTTTCATCCTGGGAAGGTTAACAGGAGTCAGTCAGACTATAAGGAAGCGGGAGGTAAAGGGATTAATGTATCCCGTGTACTGGATCGCTTTGGAGTTTCATCAACAGCATTAGGTTTTGTTGGTGGATTTACTGGAAAATTTATTACCGATTATTTGTCGGAAAAGAAGATAGAGCATGATTTTGTTTCCTTAAAACAAGATACGAGAATAAATGTAAAACTAAAAAGAGATACAGAAGAAACAGAAGTGAACGGAGTTTCTCCAACAATAAAGGAAGAAGAGTATCAAGCATTTCTCTCAAAAATTGAACAGTTAAAACAAGGTGACATTGTTGTCTTAGCGGGAAGTTTACCAAGTTCCTTATCAACAAACGTATACAAGGAAATCGTTGCCATGCTAAAACAAAAAGTTGTTATGGCGATCTTAGACACTAGTGGAGCACCTTTAATAGAAGCTATTAAGGCGAGTCCTACTTTTATTAAGCCGAATCACCATGAATTGGCAGAATTGTTTGATACAGCAGTGAAGAATGACCAGGATGTAGTTCGGTTAGCTAAAAGACTACATCAAGAGCAAAAGATCGATCATGTTTTAATTTCGATGGCAAAAGCAGGAGCAATTTATGTCGGTACAGGTGGTGTGATCAAATTAAGCGCACCAACAGGAACTGCAGTGCACTCCGTAGGTGCAGGGGATTCTGCAGTGGCTGGATTTATATACAATTGGCAGAGATCGGAGAATGCTGAAGAAGCAGCTAAATATGCTGTTGCGGCAGGAAGTGCTACCGCATTTTCTAAAACATTATGTACGAAAGATGAAGTAGAGGCATTGCTTCCACAAGTTAACGTAACACATATATAAATGGACTCAGACTGACTGAGCCTATAAAAAGAAAGGAAGAGGGGCTATGAAAATAACAGAGCTATTGAAGCGTGACATTATCATCTTAGATGCAAATGCACAGTCCAAAGAAGAAGTCATAGATGAGATGGCTATGAAATTATCAGAAGGTGATTATCTTAATAATAAAAAGCAGTTTGTCCAAGCGATTTGGGATCGAGAACATCAAAGTAGTACAGGTGTAGGGGAGAATGTAGCCATTCCACATGCGAAAACAAGTGCTGTTTCTACTCCTGCCATTGCTTTTGCAAGATCGAAAAAAGGAATAGATTATGATTCGTTAGATGGTCAACCAGCACATTTACTTTTCATGATTGCTGCAAGTGAAGGTGCTAATAATGACCATTTGCAAACACTATCCAGATTATCTACATTGCTGATGGATGAAGACTTCCGTAACCAATTAATGGAAGCGGATGCCGAAGCAGATATCTTGTGTATTATTGATGCAAAAGAACAGGAAAAACTGGGACAAGCAGCAGAAGAAGAAGAAACAAATAATCAAACATCAGGACCAGAGGTTTTAGCTGTAACAGGATGTCCGACAGGTATCGCTCACACCTATATGGCAGCAGATGCTTTAAAGGACAAAGCGAAAGAATTAGGAGTTTCTATTAAAGTAGAAACCAATGGTTCTGATGGGGTGAAAAATCGCCTGACAGATGAAGAAATCAAAAATGCCAAAGCCATAATTGTTGCAGCAGATACAAAAGTAGAAATGGATCGTTTTGCAGGTAAGCCAGTACTGCGCCGAGGGGTAACGGACGGGATTCGCAAGCCAGATGAATTAATTGATACGGCATTGAGTGGAGATGCGCCGATTTTTGAAAGTGATGGAAGCGGTGAAGGCTCCAGTTCAAGCGGAGGACGAACAGGATTTTATAAACACTTAATGAATGGTGTATCCAATATGTTGCCATTTGTTGTTGGGGGCGGTGTCCTGATTGCCATTTCCTTCTTCTTCGGTATTCACTCAGCAGAACCTGATCACGAGCAATATAATGCATTCGCAGCAGCTCTGAAAACTATTGGTGGAGATTACGGATTCGGCTTAATGGTTGCCGTATTAGCTGGTTTTATTGGGATGAGTATCGCAGACAGACCAGGTTTTGCCCCGGCTATGATTGGAGGCTTTATGGCCTCGTCTGGAAATGCAGGTTTTCTGGGTGGTTTAATCGCAGGTTTCTTAGGTGGTTATGTAGCTTTAGGTGTTAAAAAGCTTTTAGCAAATTTACCGAAATCATTTGATGGTATTAAAACAATTCTATTTTACCCAGTTATTAATATATTTGTTACTGGACTTGTTATGTATATTATTGTCGAGCCAATCGCTACGGTTATGACAGGTCTTGAATCGTGGTTAGGTGGTTTGACTGGTACTAATGCGTTATTGTTAGGTCTTATTCTAGGTGGCATGATGGCTGTCGACATGGGCGGTCCTATTAACAAAACAGCCTTTACGTTTGGTATTGCCATGATCGAAGCGGGAAACTTAGGACCACATGCAGCAGTAATGGCAGGTGGAATGGTTCCTCCGTTAGCATTAGCGCTTTCGACAACATTCTTCCGTAATAAATTTACGAGAGAAGAGCGTGATGCAGGTAAGACAAACTATGCATTAGGATCTTTCTTTATTACAGAAGGTGCGATTCCGTTCGCAGCAGCTGATCCGGGTCGAGTAATTCCTTCTATTGTTGTTGGTTCAGCAGTAGCTGGTGGATTATCATTATTATTCGGTGTTGGCTTACCGGCACCGCATGGTGGAATATTTGTTATTCCGACGGTTGAAGGAAGCTGGCTGATGTATATTATTGCAATTCTTATTGGTGCTATCATTTCAGCGTTAATGATTGGTTTTTGGAAGAAACCATTGGATGAAAAATAATAAAAGGTGTCAAAAGCTATTTCGCTTACGGGCGGAATAGCTTTTTTCCTTTTAAATACACCTATTGATAAAAGGAAAGCAGTGAAATTGATATTAGAAGGCCACTAATAACATTGATGAACTGCAAGCAGCACCTTAATAATTTATTCTTCTAACGCTATCTTAGTCTTTTCTCCAACCTTTAGTATAAGATTCTCTTGTTCTTTTACTGGTGCAAACACCATGACGTATTCCGTTCCATTGGCAAGCTTTATTTCCCCTTTACTAAAGTTTGGTTCAACTTTCTTTCCATTTGCAGTTAGGAAAACACCGGATTTATCGTAATCAACCATATAACCATCTTCTTTATCAATTACTCGTGCATTTAGGAATTGGTGCTCGAGTTTACTGAACACTTCATATGTTTCCCCGTTCTCATCTGTATAATAATGAATATCTGAACCAGAAACTACAACCCTTGTTTCCAATGGTGAAAATTCCACGCGTTCAATGGTATAGGTTTCATTCTCAAAGGTGAATTGTTCCCCAACCTCCATTACGGTTCTGTCTGAAATAGCTGCTTTTGCCAATGTGAAATCTAAACGCCAGCTTGCTTGGGTACTACTCGTTACTTGATCATCATATATCGTAATATTATTAATTACTACACCTATTTCTTCCCCTAGATGGTCTTTGATCGATGAGAAAGATAACGCTTCTACTACCTTATTATTGGCAGAGTCATAATATCTGCTGCCCCATCCAACATTGTCCAATTGCTTTTTTTGACCATTTTCGTCAACTAACTGGATAGTAGTGTCCCCTTCAAAGATATCTAAATAATAGTTTTCCAGATTTGTTTCATCACTTTGATAAGTCAGTAATAATTTAGTTTCTTTATCATCAGCCATTATACTTTGAAATTGAACAGTGATATCATTTTTTTTATCATAGAATGTTTCGTTAATCGATTGACCTAAGCCTTGTTCAAGAGCAATTCTTATCCCTGGGTCATCAATGTGTTCACTAGTGAATAGTTTGTCATATAATCCCTGGAGAGATGCTATAACAGGTGTAAATGTTATCAATATAAAAGCGAATAATACTGTTGCTGCGGTAAAAGATAGCTTCTTATATCTTCTCTTTCTAATATTTTCATGTGATTGTAGAACTTTTTGAATAAATTGATTGTTTTTTTCGCTCTTATGTAATTCTGCTTCAATCTTATCCCAAGTATTAGGGGTTTGCTTTTCAATCGAGCTATTCAAATATTTGCGAATTTCTTTTCTCTTCATATTTACTTTACCTCCTCCAGATCCTTTTTTAATTTTTTCAATGCTTTTCTGTATTTCCAAAGAACGGTTCCTAGTGGCATTTCTAGCATGTTGGCAATTTCCCTATGCTTCATTCCTGAAATATCTTTCAAAAAGACAATTTGCCTCTCGTTCAAATTTAATATTTCCAGGTATTTTTTGAGAACTAGCCTTTCGATAGGGTTCTCAAAGTATGCTTTTTCAAAGTGACTTTCACGAATGCCTATAATTTCTTGCTTTCTTTTACGGTATAGATCCAATGCAGTATTTCTAGCAACGCTTAAGAGCCATGCTTTTACATTAGAAATTTCATTCTCCTTCATATATTGAAACAATTTTATAAATGCCTCTTGCATTACATCTTCAGCTAACTCCGTGTCTTTCAAGATAGACAATGAAATGGCGAATACATGCTTTTTATTTTCCTCATATATATTTTTAAAAGATAATAAATTATCCCTTAATTCTGATGTTTGTAAATCGGAAATATTGACCCGGCTCATAATACACCTCCTTATATATAAGACGTTATCAACCGATTTTTTATTGGTGTTTTTATGAATTATTTAATATGATCTTTAAATTAGGGGTAAATCTATTGTATAAAAAGTGAACAAGATGTGGGTAAAAAAAAGGCCACCTTGCTAAGGTAGCCTTCTTTTTATTCATAAATCGCAGCTTGAATCTCTTCATCTTCTAAATTATTTGCATCATACCAGTAGAATCCAGTATCTATCATTTCTGGTACTTCTTCGCCGTTTAATGTGTCTACGGCAGCTTTAACTGTTTCATATCCAATTCCCTCCGGATTTTGTGTGATCGCACCTGCCATTACACCTTCTTTGATTGCATCAATTTGTTGTTTACCAGAGTCAAAACCAACTACCGTTACTTCTCCTTCTTTACCTAATTCTCTAACAGCGTTCACGACACCGATTGCTGATCCTTCATTGGATCCATAGATTCCGGCAATATCAGGATGTGCTTGCATCATTGTTTTTGCAAGGTTGGTAGATTCTAAATGGTCACCACCGCCGTATTGTATATCTACAATTTCAATGTCCGGATAATTTTCTTCTATTGTTTCGACAAAACCATCACGACGCTGAACACCGGTTACAGATACCTGATCATGTACTACTAATGCAACTTTCCCTTGTTCACCAATTAATTCTGCCATTTTTTCGGCAGCTAATGAAGCGGCGGCATAGTTATCTGTTGATGCCGTTGTAACAGGAATATCACTATCAACACCGGAGTCAAATGCGATAACAGGAATATTGGCTTCATTCGCTTTCTCAAGTAATGGTGTTGATGCTTGTGAATCTAAGGCAGCAAAACCGATTGCATCAGGATTTTTATCTAGCGCTGCTTGTAACATCTCAATTTGTTTATCTACTTGTGATTCATTTTCAGGGCCTTCAAACGTAATTTCTACATCAAATTCTTCTGCTGCTTTTTCTGCACCTCTTTGGACAGCTTGCCAGAACTGATGTTGGAAACCTTTTGAAATGATAGCTATATAAGGCTTATCACCAGATTCTTTGTCGCTTGAAGCTGTCTCTTCCGTACTAGATTCTTCTGTATTACCATTTTCAGCATTATCTTCAGTTGCTTCTTCGGATTCACCGCCACAGGCTGATAATACAAATAAAATAGAGACAAGTACAATTAAAAATCCAAATAATTTCTTCTTCATTGTTAACTCCCCTTTAAAAAATTTATTTATCACGGTGCTAATAGTCCGTAAACCTCCACTTCAACAAAATCAAAGAAGCTAATGGGGGATCATGGACAGAGCCCCTGATAAGTCTCACTTTATCAATAACTCAAATGACTGAGTTAAATCCAAGAGAATAGTAATTAACTATCCTTCTTGCGTAACATATCAAAGTAAACTGCTAGTAATATAACAAAACCGATAACAACTGTTTGCCATTCTTGGGGGATGGACATTATCCGCAGACCATTTGTAAGAACGCTCATAATTAGTGCCCCAATCATTGTGCCGATAAGCGAACCTTTACCGCCACTTAAAGAAGTACCTCCAATAACAACTGCTGCAATCGCTTCCAATTCATACCCCATACCTAATGCAGGCTGTGCGGAATTTAATCGTGATGCCATAATCACACCTGCTACACCTGTAAAACATCCAGCAATCGTGTAAATAATCATTTTCCATTTTCTTACGTTAATCCCAGATAGTCTGGTTGCTTCTTCATTACTCCCAATTGAAAAAGTGTATCGTCCTACAATTGTTTTGGATAATAAAATCCAGCCAATTAAAACCATTAAAAAGAAAATGAGCACCGCATTCGGGATGCCTCCAGGAAATGTAGAACCTAAGGCAATGCTATTAAACCCTTCGACATCACTAAAATAAATTGGTGATGCACCTGAAATGACGAGAGATAATCCTTCTGCAATCATCATCATTGCTAGAGTTGCAATGAATGGCGGGATTCTCAAAATAGATACCGAGAAACCAGAGATAAAACCTATGAATGCACCTGTAATAACACCACCGATAATACCTATTATGACTGGTAAACCAAGGAACACGATAAATACACCGGTCATAACAGAAGTTAACGTCATCCCTGTACCAATTGATAAGTCGATTCCACCCGTAATGATTACAAAGGTAGTCCCTAATGCAAGGATACCAATGACGGTGGTGGATAATAGTATTCCTTCAATGTTCGACCATTGTAAAAAATTCTCTGAAGCTATCGAGAAAAAAATAACTAATATAATGAGACTGGCAAATGCCAAAATTTGTTGTAGTGCTCCAGAGCTTACAAGTCTTTTCTTGTGATTACTTGTAGATGGATTACTAGTTAATGTTGCCATCTCTCCTCACTCCTTTAAACACTTTTATTATGCTTTGTAGCAAGTTCCATAACCTTTTCTTGATTTGCATCTCGATTTAATAATTCTCCAGTTATGCGACCTTCATTCATTACCATAATACGATCGCTGAGTCTTAAAATCTCTGTTAATTCCGAAGAGATCATAATAATCGATTTACCTTCACTAGCTAACATTTCCAACAAATCGTAAATCTCTTGTTTTGCACCAACATCAATACCTCTAGTAGGTTCATCAAAGATTAAAATATCACAATCCTTTAGTAACCATTTCGCAATGACGATCTTTTGCTGATTACCACCAGATAGTAGTTTTACTTGTTGATTAACACTAGGTGTTTTCACTTTTAGTCTGCTAGAATAATCTTCAGCATCAGTTTTCATGTTTGTTGGTTTAACAAAAGTGGCTGTCGAATAATTAGCCAAGGACGGAATAACGATGTTTTCTTTTACAGTCATTTCTAGCATTAAACCAAAGCGCTTCCGATCTTCGGATAAATAACCTATTCCGTGTTTAACGGCATCAACTGGCTGTTTGATTGTGACAGATTTTCCATTTACTTTAATGTCACCTGAAAAGGGATCCGCTCCAAATATTGCTCTGGCTACTTCTGTTCTCCCGGCACCAACTAACCCAGCGAATCCCAATATCTCACCTTTTTTAAGATGGAATGATACATTTTTTATATAATTGTTATTTAAGTTGTTTACTTCAAGGATAGTATCAGTAAATGTAGTTGGATCAGATGCTTTCTGTTCAATTTTCACCTCTCTGCCAACCATTAATGAAACGACTTTGCGGATCTCTGTTGTTTCGGTAGGAAGTGTAGCAATGTATTGTCCATCTCTCATCACAGTGATTCGATCAGAGATGCGTTTTAATTCTTCCATTCGATGTGAAATATAAATGATGGCAACACCTTGATTTTTTAACCAACCAATAATATCAAATAATGTGTCGATTTCTTTATCTGTTAAAGCAGCAGTAGGTTCGTCCATAATAAGTATTTTGGCGTTAAACGATAATGCCTTAGCAATTTCCACCATTTGTTGTTTTGCTACAGTTAATTCAGAAATCTTTGTTCTAGGATTTAAGTTAATGTTTAACCTTTGAAACAATTCGTCCGCTTTTTGATTTAATTCTTTATTTTTCAGAAAAAAATGTAACTTATCTCTCGGCTCGCGACCAATAAATATATTTTCAGCAACCGTTAAATCTGGCATAAGATTTAATTCTTGATGAATAATGTTGATACCGAGTTCCTGGGCCTCTTTTGTATTAGAAGGTGTAATCTCTTTTCCGTCATAAAGAATGTTGCCTTTGTCTTTTTGGTAGATGCCGGTTAGAATTTTCATTAGTGTTGATTTACCTGCACCATTTTCGCCAACTAATGCTAAAACCTCACCGTGATATAAGTCCAATTGCACATCAGACAGTGCTCTTACACCGGGGAATGACTTATTAATGCTTTTCATCTCCAGTATTTTTTGGGACATGTTTTTGCTCCTTTCCCCCTTTAGTTTACTTAATCAGGAAACAGCATATCTATCGCTTTATCAGCGGCAGAAAACTAGTTTCCATTTCCCTTGCGAATATTAGTTGGGGTGATACCGATAACATATGAAGGTTAGTTAAGAATATGCTTATTCATTGTTATGTGAAAAAATGATATGTCTTTTAACAATAGGAATGAAATGCATCTTGGAATTATTTGTTTCACAACTTCTATTAGGTCAATGACTGGAAGAATTAGAGAAGTATAAGTAGGGTCAATATAGTGTCTTTCTGAGGAAATGAGTGTGAAAATTGGCAGTGTAAAAAGAGTTGCTTTCATATTATTTATTTGAATACCGAACTAAGTTCAACTTGATGATGATGTATGGTGTTCAATCTATGATAACGTTTTCAGATACCGGTAACATAAAATTATCATACAGGCAAGGGTGTGTCAATAATTAATTTAAAAATGCTAACGAAGGGATAATTAATGATGTTGTAGAATAATGTTGTAAATTCAATGGGTTTGTCATCATATAAGAAATAGAAACAAAACATTCATAAAAAAAATATCTTGCAATAAATTAATGATACCGGTATCATTATAAAAAATGTTATTAAAAAAGAGGTAGACAATTATGGTAACTATCTATGATATTGCAAAAAAAGCAAATGTTTCACCCATGACCGTTTCCAGAGTCATTAATAATTCTGGTAATATACGTGTGGCGACAAGGGAAAAGGTTGAAAAAGCAATCAAAGAATTAGGTTACGTTCCTAATTCTGCAGCAAGAAGCTTAACATCCAATCAAACGAAAACATTGGGTTTAATTTTAACAGATATATCTAACCCTTTTTTCTCTAAAATTGCAAGAGGTGCAGAAGATGCAGCTGTAGAAATGGGATACCGTGTTTTAATGAGTAATACAGATGAAGACAGCGAAAAAGAAATCAATTACATTGATATGATGCTCTCAGCAAGGGTTGATGGCGTTTTAATCGCTCCTACAAGTGATAAAACATTAGATCAAATTAAGCGGCTAAGACAACATAATATTCCTGTAGTTTTAATTGACAGAACAATTGAAGGATTCGTAGGAGACTATGTCTTAGGGGATAGTTATGAAGGTAGTCGAAAGCTTGTAGAACATTTGATTGAATATGGGCATCGTAACATTGCTCTTATCAATGGTCCGTCAAATGTTTCGACAGCACGAGAACGACACAGAGGGTATTTGGAAACACTCAAATTGAATGACTTACCTGTACACGAAAATTATATTTCAGAAATTGATTTTAAAAGTGTTCAAGCTGGAAATACGAAAGGTATTGTAAAGCAGCTTATGCAATTGAATGAAAAAAAGCGGCCAACAGCGATTTTCGCTGCGAACAACTTTATTGCAATTAGTGTGATGAAAGCATTGAAAGAACTAGGGTTACAAGTGCCAAAAGATATTTCGGTAGCGTGTTTTGATGAGCTGGAGCCGGTTGTATATTTTGATCCATTTTTCACGGTTGTAGCACAACCAGCAGCCGATTTGGGTAGAATTGGTATTCAATTTCTGATTGAAAGAGTGGAAGAAAAGAATGTAGATCAAGAACGAAAGATTATATTGCCACCCGATATCCATATAAGAAAATCTACCAGGAGAATCGGAAAAAATGAATAGACAGGAGAGGTATACATGTTAAAAGGAATACCCAACATCTTGTCACCGGATTTATTGAAAACGCTTCACGAGATGGGTCATGGTGATGAGATCGTTATAGGTGATGGTAATTTTCCAGCTGCAAATTACGCTAATCGTTTAATTCGTTGTGATGGACATAATGTCCCAGATTTATTAGAGGCTATTTTGGAATTGTACCCACTGGATACTTTCGTTGATAAACCGGTCACGTTAATGCAAGTAGTGGATGAACAGAAAGAGCCAACACCAGAGATTTGGCAAACATACAAAGATATTTTAAGCAACAAGCAAGTGGCTGAAAGTCAGATCGGTCATGACGAGCGATTTGCTTTTTATGAAAGATCTAAGAAAGCATATGCCATTATAGCAACTACGGAGAGAGCATTGTATGCCAATATTATATTAAAAAAAGGTGTCATTACTTAATCATGTCATTAAGGAGGTTACCCAATGACAAAAGTTAGAGAACAATTAAAAGAATATGCGGAAAAATTAGTTCATTCAGGGTTAGTGGTAGGTGCAGGTGGCAATTTAAGTATGCGGGATGGAGAATATATGTATATTTCTCCGAGTGGTTTTGATCTGCAAGAAATAGAAGAAGAACAATGGGTGAAAGTGCATATTGAAACTGGTGAGGTATTAAGCCATTTAAAACCGTCCTCAGAGGTGTTAATGCATCTGGAATGCTTTAGAAGAAGACCAGACATTGATTCGGTATTACATGCTCATCCAAGTTATTCTGTAGGCGTTTCTTCTGCTGAAAAAGATATACCAAGCATGTTCCCTGATTTCCCGGCAATGATCAAAAATGTGAAGTATTTAGATTACATGATTCCTACTACACATGTCTTAGCAGATGCTGTTGCAGAAGTAATAGAAGAAACTGATGTTGTGATTATGCGAAATCATGGGGTGTTAACAGTGGGTAAGTCGATGAAAGAAGCCTATTTCTTCATGCAACTTACAGAAGAGGCAGCAAAAGTATATACCATTTCCAGTATGGTCGGAAATCCTAGGCTGTTAACAGAAGAAGAGTGTCAAGATTTGCGTAATCTATCAAGTGAAAAATATCGTGCAAAATTATTAAAGGATGCTCAGGAATAGTTTTTTGGTACGAAGGGAGGAGTAGTATGAAGAAAGTTTGGGCCTTTGATATAGGTGCCTCCAATGGTCGCTTAATGCTAAATAGTTTCGATGGTGAAAAAATGTATGTAGAAGAAATATATCGATTTCCTAACCATCCTGTCCACGTAACAGAGAACTATTACTGGGATATATTAAATATTTTCTCAGAAATGAAAAAAGCCATCCAAGTAAGCATTCAAAAAGGCCATGCAAAAGTGGAAAGCATGGGGATTGATACTTGGGGAGTTGATTTTGGCTTACTTTCTAAAAATGGAGAATTATTAGCAAACCCATATAGTTATCGAAACCCGCAGAATGCAAAAGGAATGGAAGAAGTATTACAACATATTACATCAGAAGAGTTATTTAGATTAACTGGTGTGGAAACCGCGCCTATTAATACAATCTTTCAATTATATACATTAAAGCAAAATAATCCGGAATTATTAGAAAGAGCGGGCATGTTACTGTTAACACCGAATTTATTAGCTTATTTTTTTTGTGGTATTAAGTCCAATGAATTCACTATAAGTTCCACAACACAAATGTTAAGAGCTGGTAAAGCAGCATGGGAAACAACTATTTTAGATAAATTAGGTATATCCAGTGAATTATTAGCGCCTATAAAAAAGCCACTTACGATTGCTGGTGATACATTGCCATCGATAAATAAAGAATTACAAATCGATCCAATCAAAGTAATCCATGTTGCTGGCCATGATACGGCAAGTGCACTAGCTGCACTTCCTATAGAAGATGATCAGTCAGTGTTTATGAGTTGTGGAACATGGGTGTTAATCGGTGTCCAGGTTGATGAGCCGGTGACAGATGATAAGGCGAGGGAGTGGGGTTTTACTAATGAAGGGACGATGGAAGGGAAGTATCGATTACAGAAAAATAATATGGGTATGTGGCTATTGCAGCAATGCCGCGTGATATGGGAAAGAGAAGGAATTCACACAGATTTTGAAAAAGAGAACCACCTTTGTGAAGAAGCAGCCCCTTTGCGTTCCTTTATTAACCCTGATGACCCCAGATTCTTCAATCCGGAAAATATGCTAGTAGAAATTCAAACATTTTGTCGGGAAACATCACAACCGATCCCAAAATCTCAAGGCGAAATAATCAGATGTATCTTGGAAAGCTTAGCAATGAAATACCATTGGGTCATTAATAGATTGGAGAAATTGACAGGGAAGAAATTAAAGCGTATTCATATGGGAGGCGGAGCAATTCGTAACAAAAAATTATGCCAGTTAACAGCAAATGCTACAAATTGTGAGGTTGTCGCTGGTCCAATTGAGGCTAGTTCCATTGGCAATGCGATTGGCCAATGGATTGCATTAGGAGAAATCCGTGATATCCAGCAAGCAAGAGAAATAGTCCAACATTCATTTTCGGTCCAACATTATCAACCTTCTGATATATCGAACTGGCAAAAAGCTTATGAACGCTTTGTAAAGTATGTTGATGCTACATTAAATTAACAAGGAGGAGTACACATGACAGCTAAGCAAAGATTAATCGGGGATATGCCCAAAATAGGAATTCGCCCAACAATAGATGGCCGCAGAAAAGGTGTGCGCGAATCATTAGAAGAAAAAACGATGAACATGGCAAAGTATGTAGCACAATTGTTATCCGAAAACCTGCACTATAACAATGGCGAACCGGTGGAAACAGTTATCGCAGATACTTGTATTGGTGGAGTGGCAGAAGCAGCGCAAACAAAGGCAAAATTTGATAAAGAAAATGTTGGCGTGACAATTACCGTTACACCTTGTTGGTGTTATGGATCTGAAACGATGGATATGGATCCAAACAGGCCAAATGCGATATGGGGATTTAACGGTACAGAGCGTCCAGGAGCTGTTTATTTAGCGGCTGTTTTAGCAGCGCATAATCAAAAGGGGATTCCTGCCTTTGGTATCTATGGAAGAGATGTACAGGATATTGATGACAACACGATTCCAATGGATGTGCAGGAAAAGATTCTCCGTTTTGCCAAGTCGGGTATTGCTGTAGCTATGTTGAAGGATAAATCTTACTTATCGATCGGATCTGTTTCTATGGGAATTGCAGGCAGCATGGTAGATGAGGACTTTTTCCAGAATTATTTAGGTATGCGCAATGAATATGTTGATATGTCAGAAATAACCCGTAGAATCAATGAAGAGATTTATGATAAAGCAGAATTTGAAAAAGCATATGCATGGGTAAAACAAAACTGTTTATTTGGTTCTGACACAAACGCTGAAGAAAATCAACGGACAGCAGAACAAAAAGAAGAAGATTTGAAAATGAATATTAAAATGACTATTATTACAAGGGACTTGATGGAAGGTAATCCGAAGTTAGCAGACTTAGGCTATAAAGAGGAAGCGATGGGGCGAAATGCGATTGCATCAGGATTTCAAGGTCAACGTCAATGGACAGATCATTTTCCAAATGGAGATTTCATGGAGGCGGTTCTTAATTCCTCGTTTGATTGGAATGGGATACGAGCCCCTTATATTGTAGCGACAGAAAATGATACATTGAATGCGGCTACGATGTTATTTGGTCACTTATTAACGAATGCAGCTCAAGTTTTTGCTGATGTCAGAACATATTGGAGCCCTGATGCAGTTAAAAGAGTGACGAATCATCAGCTTGAAGGAAAAGCAAGTAAAGGCATTATACATTTGTTAAACTCAGGATCTGCTGCGTTAGATGGTACTGGAGAGCAGGAAATTGATGGGAAGCCAGTAATGAAACGATTCTGGGAGATTACCGAGGAAGAAGTAAACAAAAGTTTGCAAGCAACACAATGGCGACCTGCTAATACAGAGTATTTCAGAGGTGGGGGCTTCTCTAGTAATTTCAAATCCAAAGGTAATATGCCAGTCACCATTGCGCGTGTTAACCTTGTGAAAGGACTTGGTCCTGTATTACAAATTGCAGAAGGCTATACCGTCGATTTACCTGATAACGTTCATGAAGTATTAAACAATCGTACAGATCCAACATGGCCGACAACCTGGTTTGTTCCAAATTTAACTGGAAAAGGTGCATTCCGTGATGTTTATACTGTGATGAATAACTGGGGAGCTAACCATTGTTCGATGAGTTACGGTCATATTGGTGCTGATTTAATTACGCTAGCTTCGATGCTGCGCATTCCAGTTAATATGCATAATGTTGCGGAAGAAAAAATATTTAGACCTAGTGCGTGGAATATGTTTGGTACAAATGACATTGAGGGAGCGGATTATCGGGCGTGTCAAACATATGGACCGTTATATAGATAATAATAAAGTGAAACAACCATCAGTGGGGGAATCTATCCCCGCTGATGGTTAGAAAAACTTATTATGACTTTATTAACCTTGATAAG
The DNA here is from genome assembly GCF_052246695.1 of Gracilibacillus sp. D59. NCBI lineage: Bacteria > Bacillati > Bacillota > Bacilli > Caryophanales > Bacillaceae > Gracilibacillus > Gracilibacillus sp. D59. The sequence continues at coordinate 376,226 of NZ_JBQQCK010000002.1, forward strand.
CTTCTATTAATTTTTTTATTTGAAGAAATGTTCCATTTGTTCGGTTGTCGCGTTGGCCATCATTTCCCCTATGGTCTTTGGCCAAACTTGCCAAGAGACACCGTACTTATCCTTCAACCAACCACATTGTTCTGCCTTTGGATCGGAGGAAAGCTTTTCCCAGTAGTAATCAATTTCTTCTTGATAGCTTCCTTTGCTTCCTGATTAAACCACAAATGGGGGACTAATTTTTGGTTGGTCATTGATATGACCTCCTCTTAATTATGAATGATACTTTGCAGAGTTAATATATCATTATTTGACATTGTTCAGACGCTTTTCCAAACGGTTCCAAGTTTCGGTAATGCCTTCTAACATACCCATATCCATAACCGAATTGAGTGCTTCGGCAGATACATATTCAGCTCGGTTAACTAGCTTCGTCATGCCATCCATATCGATGAATTCCAAAGTGATCTCAGATGAAGGCATTGTTTCGTTGATATTTCCATCTGCATCTGAGAAGTAATCAGTGTAAGTAATCATCTCTGGCTCGATTATATCCTTGTAAACAACTTTTCCCCAGGACTCCATACCGTAGTATTCTCCTTGATTTTGGTCCATACATTTCATACAGAAATGCCACGTACCACCTGGTCGGAAATCAATGTGGCAAACTGGCAGTTCCCAGCCGTTAGGTCCCCACCAATGCTTGAGGTGCTCAGCTTCTTTAAACATTTCGAAGACTAGATTGCGCGGTGCATCGAACATACGCTCCAGTACTAACACATGATCGCTCTCTACTCTAGATTTTATTTCGTTTGTAATCATTCTAATTCCTCCATCCAGTTGAATAAATTTTCTCCGTTTTCCGTTTACTATTTTTTCCTGTACAGCAAGTGATTATCTTTAGTAATCATCAATTCAGTGGTTTTTTCCCTTGTAATACATTGAGATAATCGTCCAACCGATCCATCCGATTTTCCCAGGTTCGCCGGTAGGAGTCTAGCCACTCATCTAACTCTTGAAGTGGTTCTGGTCTTAGTTTATATATTCGACGATTAGCTATCGGCTGCACTTCGACAAGACCAGCTTCGCTCAACACGCGAAGGTGCTTTGAAGTTTGGGGCTGGTTTAGGTCTAGCTTCTCAGCAATCTCTCCTACCGGAAGAGAAGCGTCAAGGAGAAGATCGATGATAGCTAGCCGGTTAGGTTCTGCCAGCGCACTAAATGTTTGTACGTTCATGATGAATTCTCTCCTAACATACGTATTTTTTATAAATCTGTAAATCGTTGCATTAAGAATACCACCTCCGAATTCTTCAATTAATGTATCATCTAGTTGTTAATTTGATTATTCCATATCAGGAATATTCCTGTCAAGTAATATTTTAATTTTTTTTGGGATCTCCCGGTTTTTCTTACAAGACAAGAAAGTATAAAATTTGCGCGGATGTCTAGCTCCGATCGCCCAAAAACTAGGCGACTTCACGAATCGCCCTACGATAAAGAAGACTTGCCGATTGGTGATACCCAGAGGCATAGTCGCCCTTATGCCCTTGGGCGAAAGTCATCATCGGTTCGTAACCTCACCGTGATTCCTTTATCTCAGTTGATTCTGAATTCGCTACGTTTCTAAACGGGCGCTCTGCGCTTTTCTTATTAAAGCAATGGTATAGGTATAAATTCACCAGAATTTCAAAAGCTATGATGAAAAAGGAGGTGTATTAATGGCTGAAATTATTCTATGGCTGATGATTATTATACCGTGGATATCGTTGTTTTTTATTAACAAACATTCGTTAAAGCGGTTTATGCCTGTTGCTATATTTGCTTCTCTTTTAGTGACTATAGTTTTTGAAATGGGTTACGTTTTTGAGTGGTGGATTGTGCACGAGAACATTGTGCCATGGGGATATATCACCAGTTTCCCTTTAACATATGGTGTATTTTTAGTGGGTACTATATGGATTTTTCATTTTACTTTTAGTAAGTCTTTTTTGATTTATCTCCTTTCTAATGTAGCCATAGATGCCTTTCATGCTTTTGTTGCTCTCCGATTATTAATATTCTTAGGGATCTATGAACTTAAAAGTATGGGGCAGTTTGGCATATTTATCATCATGATTGTGTTAGCTGTTATCATTTATATTTATCAAAGATGGCAAGATAAAATTATAAAACAGGAGTCGAAGGAACAATAAGTTGCCAGAGCCGATATAGAGGACGACTATGAGTTATCCATCTTTTGAAGAAATCTTAGATTTACAGTACAAGTTAGCTGATTATAGGAAACAATATTGGATAGAACATGATTTATTTACATGGCAGTGGTGGCTTTTACTTTTAGTATTTATTATTCCGTGGATAATTTGGTACAAGGTGATTCCAAAGGACAAGAAAGCCGAGGTTTTATCTTACGGTCTTTCATTAGGTTTATTAACCAGTCAATTAGATTAAATAGGAATTAATTCAGGAGCATGGGCTTATTCATACCAACTAACACAATTAAACAGAGGGTTGAATCCGTATAATTTTTCTTTTGTTCCCGTAGCTTATATGATTGCTTATTACTATTTCCCTAAATGGAAGCATTTTATCCTTGCTAATGTTGGCATTGCTATATTGGCTGCATTTATAACAGAACCTATTTTAACCAAAATGGAAATTTATAAAACATTTTATTGGAAGTCGATTTACTCATTTCCTATTTATATTCTTCTCCACATAATTTTTCGATTTCTCATGTATTATATACTCGAAAAAAACAAGAGTAAAAACGCATCACAGAAGGGGAAGAGGTAAAACAGTTAAAAGGATAACAATATTATTCTTTAGCTATTTCATCTGTATTTTTTATAGGAGAGTACTTCAGATCTTCTATGGCATTGGAAATATCCCACGGTTTGTTAGTATTGTTGGATACCCCATAATATGTACCAAATTTCACGTTAGCTTCGATTGCAGCCGAAAAAAGCTCAACAAGATCTTCTCTTGATAGCAAGGTTCGTAGTAAACGATCATTATGTTTTAAAGCCTCTATTTCCTTATTGCCTGGAACAGAGCCAATCCTGATATTAATAATAGATAAATCGGAATTCAGGGAAAAGATAAAGCCAGCTTGTTCCGATGCAATTTTCAACACACCATATAATCCCTTAGGATATGGATAATCATTCGTTGTGATTTCACGTTGTAATTTGGAGTAACCATTTTCCTCATAATAATCTGTAACATGATTACTACTGGCAAAGATGACCTTAGGTATACGGTATTCCTTGGCAATTAACATAATATAATAAGTCGCTTTGAAGAAAACATCTGTCATTTGATCAAACACTTCTGCTCGCTCAATTGCCTGAGATGTATCCATTCTTAACAAGTTTATGATAACATCTGTTTCTTTAGGAATTGCAGAGGCGAGCTCCTCTAAATTCGTAGCATCGACATACTGATGAGTTTTTGTACGACCTTCTATATTTTTATCCAACACTAGAACATCATAGCTATGATGTAATCCTTCAAACAGAATGTCACCAACTGTTCCAGCTCCTCCAATGATTGTTACTTTCTTCAATCCAATCATGTCCCTTCCAATTTTCGATCTTTTCTTATAAATAGTCTAGCTCTATTTCCGGTGAAGATACATAAACAAATAGATTATTTTGATTGGTTGAAATTTGACTTGTTTGAAATTGTTCTATATTTAGTTTCAATAAAAAATAAAAACCCTCTATATCCCTATGGGTATCAACAATAGAAAAGAAATAGCTTGTTTGATTGAGCTTAAAAAAAGCAATTTCAGACAAAAAGCAATCAATCAGATTACAGAAGGATGGAAATGGAAGTGTTATGATTAATATACAAATTTAGCAAATAGCATCTTAAAAAATATATATTAAGGGTGATTTATGATGAAGTTATCTGTTTTTTCTGTAATGACACCGGATATGGAACCAGAAGAGTTAGTTGTTGAGTTAAAACAACTAGGATTTGATGGTGTAGAGTGGCGCTATAAGGAGATTCCAGCAGATTCAACTAAGGAACCCATTAGTTTTTGGGGGAATAATAAGTGTACCCTTACTCCTGCTATTTCTGATGAGGAAATAAAACAATTAAAGGCAAAAAGCGATGGACATGATATTGAAGTAGTAAGTGTTACTCCTTATTTGACGACTGGCGATTTAGCGGAAACAGAACAAGTATTAAAAGTTGCGAAAACATTTGGGGCGAGTTTTATTCGGCTTGGTGTACCAAAATATAATCGATCCGAGCATTTTGATACACTTTTTGAAAATTGTAAGCGTTATCTGAAGGAGTGTGAAACACTATGTTCAAAGTATGGTGTGCAAGGTCTTATAGAGACACACCATCAAACAATTGCTGCAAGTGCCAGTGCAGCTTATCGGCTAGTAGAAGGCTTGGATCCGAATGCGATAGGTGTCCTGTATGATCCCGGCAATATGGTTCATGAAGGGTATGAAAATTATCGGATGGGTATGGAACTGCTTGGACCATATTTAGCACATGTTCATGTAAAAAATGCCAAATGGGTAAAGGATTCATCAAAGGATGACCATCAGTGGAAAGTTGCTTGGGAACTGGTAGATGAAGGTATTGTCGATTGGGTACAGGTGATAGAGGATTTAAAATCGGTTAACTATGAAGGATATATTGGTTTAGAAGATTTTAGTGCAAAAAAAGAAACAAAAGAAATCTTAAAATATAATATCGATTGGATAAAGAGTAGGTTATAAAAGGAATAAATTCTAGAACAATATAGGAGGAGAGCATGAAAATAGGGTGTTGTACCAGTATCGAAAATGTTGATGTGGTGGCTGCAGCAGGTTTTGATTTCCTAGAATGTACGGTAGTATCTCTTGTTCCAGAAAATGATATGGATTATGAAAAAATCCGCGAAAAGTATCAAGCTAGTCATTTGCCAATAGAAGTGTGTAATGTCTTTTTACCAGGTCATTTAAAAGTTACAGGGAACGATGTAGATGAAACTGCAATCGAAACTTACTTATCAAAAGCAATTCCACGAGTGAGAGAGATTGGTGCAGATACGATTGTTTTTGGAAGTGGTGGTGCAAGGTCCTATCCTGAACATTTCTCCAAAACAGAAGCAGAAAAACAGGTCATACGATTTTTGGAGATGGCAGCAAAGCATGCAGAAAAACATCGTGTAACGATTGTAATCGAGCCTTTAAATAAAAAAGAAAGTAATCTCATCAATAGTGTTCCTGAGGCGGTGGAGTTAGCTGAAAAAGTGGATCATCCATCGATACAGGTATTAGCTGATTTCTACCATATGGATGAAGAACGAGAACCTTTGAGTCATATTACTGATACGGGTTCATTACTCAGTCATATTCATGTAGCAGATACAGATCGACTAGCACCTGGAACAGGAACATATCCATATGAAACTTTTGTGAATTATTTGAAAGAAATAAACTATTTTCATCGGATTTCGGTCGAGTGTGAATGGAGGGACTTTGAAGACGAAGCAGTTAGAAGTTATAAATTTTTAAACAATTATTTTAGGAGTGACAACGATGAATAAATCAATAGAAAATCTATATTTCTATTACCGAAATATAGATGTTAATTTTCGTAAAAGTGATTTTTTTGTTCACTCGCATGATTATTTTGAAATTTATATGTTTCATAAGGGGGATTGTAAATATCTGATTAATGACCATGTTATACAGTTACATGAGAACGATATTATTGTGATGAACGGATCAGCTTTACATGGGCCAACTCCTACAGAAGGGCAACCGTATGAAAGAACTGTTATTGAATTTTCGCCTGAATGGATGAGATCGATTATTAATCAATTGAATGTTCCGGAAATATTAACTCCTTTTGATCAACTTGGCAATATATTATTGCGTGATATTGAGCTGCGGAAGTTTGAAGAGATACAGTCTTTGTTACAAAAATTATATATAAAACAGTTAAACCTGAAAAATTCTGCGAAACAATCGGTTGAAAAGCGGATGCTGAAAGGGGAAACTACGACATTATTGATTGAACTATTGTTTATCATCTATGAATTAAGTAAATCTAAATTGACAAGCATGCCCCTAGGGAATACGAACAAGATGAAGCATGTCAATAAAGTTATTACATGGATCGACTATCATTATCATCAAAATTTAACATTAGACGAAATTTCAGAACAATTGCATATTAGCAAATATTATATGTCTCGGATTTTTAAAGATGTTACAGGTATAACAGTCATGCAGTATATGATGCAACGCCGATTATTACGATCAAAATACTTACTGGAAATGCATCCGGAGAAGTCGATTTTGGATATTGCATTAGAAACTGGATTTGAAAGTGCTTCTCATTTTAGTAGGAAATTTCGCAAGCATTATCAAATTACACCATCTGAATATCGCCATCGAGATGAAAAAGATAATTTGAGTAACACGTTAATTAATCATTTTCATTAAGCCATGGCAGAACAGATTTATTGCGGTGAGCAATCCCTGTTTTGAGTGGGAGGGGATAACTCTCGCTAACTATCAGTAAGGGGGAAGAAAGGCTCACTGATGGAATTGGTGATACAGTCACTAATCAATGAATGAAAACGGTAACAACGTAATGGATTCTTTCACAAGGAGGGGAAGGGATGGCTAAAGGTAAGGTACAACTCAATGACAATACGATAACCATCAATGACAGTGTAGAAACAATCAATAGTAAGAAAAGAAAAGCAGCGTTAACATGGTATGTATTTTTGTTACCAAGTTTTATTGGTATTTTATTATTTATGGTATATCCAATTGTGGAATCATTTCGTTTAAGTTTTTTCAGATCAAACGGAACGATTGAAACATTTATCGGATTAAGCAATTTTCAATTGGTACTAACATCTAAAACCTTTTGGAATACAGTATGGAACACATTTTTTATTGGGTTCTTTCAAATTTTTATAACTATTCCACTGGGGTTTATTTTTGCTTCTTTAATTAATTCTATCAGACGTGGTCAAAATTTCTTTAAAGTAGTTTATTTTCTACCAAATGTAACATCAATCGTCGCAGCAGCTATGATCTTCCAATTTGTCTTGCATCCTGAAATGGGGGTAGCAAACTATGCGTTGGATGCAATTGGCTTACCTACTTCCACATGGTTTTCTGATCCGTCTACCTCTAAGTGGGGAGTAATTTTACTAGCGGTTTGGCATTGGATAGGTTTTGTTATCATTATTTGTTTGGCAAATTTACAGGCGATTTCTCCTGAAATGTATGAAGCAGCAAAAATAGATGGTGCCAGCGGACTTCAACAATGGTTATTTATTACGATTCCTAACATGTCTGGAACTTTCGCATTTCTACTTATTACTGGTTGGATTGGTGGCTTACAGCGGTTTAATGAGGTTTATGTATTAGGCGGCCCTAACGGTAGTCCAGCCAGATCGATTCAAACAATGGGTGCCTTCATATATGAAAGAGGTTTTACAGGATTTGAATTTGGAATAGCCTCAGCAGCAACCTACATTATGTTTGTGATTATTTTAATATTTACTTTCATTAATTTGAAAGTTTCGAAAATGCAACTATAGGCTGAAAAGAAGGAGGTCAGAATATGGATCAGAAAACTAGTGAAAAAGTATCGAATATAGTAAAGTTTATCATCTTGTTAATTTGCGGGACATTGTTGATGATGCCATTTATTTGGATGGTAAGTGTTGGTTTTGACCGAACAGCTAATATCACCATGCCTTTCCCACCTCGGTTAATACCAGAAACAATATCGGGTTTTAACTATGGAATTGTCTTTGAAAATGGAAGACTGATTAAATCTTACATTAACTCCGGCATTGTAACAACTAGTTCCGTTTTTTTGCAAGTATCTGCATCATTACTCGCGGGATATGCTTTTTCCAAAGGTAACTTCAAATATAAAAGAATACTTTTTATGTTGGTATTGTGTACGTTAATGATTCCAATGGAACCGAGGTTAATTCCGTTATATACATTATTTAATAGTTTTAACTTGTTAAATACCTTTTGGCCATTAATTTTACCAACTGTGATTAATGGAATGCTTATCTTTCTTTGTAAGCAATTTTTTGATCAGCTACCGACAACTCTTCGTGAAGCAGCACAAATTGATGGTGCCGGGGAGTTTAGAATATTCTTTACCGTTTATTTACCACTTGCAGGTCCAATTGCAGCAACAATGGTTATTCTTTCGTTTATTTGGAGCTGGAATGATTTCATGTGGCCATTGGTTGTATTAAATAATCAGGATCTTCATACTGTTCCGTTATATCTCGCAAGCTTTTCTTTAGAAAATGGAACAAGTTTAGGAGGATTAACGATGGCTTTAGCCACTGTTAGTATATTGCCAATAGTAGTACTGTATCTTTTCTTGCAAAGGTACATTATACAAAGTATTGCACTAAGTGGAGTGAAGGGAGAATGATGGTTAGTTATTCTGTTTTTAGCAAGTAAACTTCAAATCTATTAGGGGGTAAGAAACATGACACAAGTTAAAAGTTTTTGGTTAATGCTGTTGTTTGCCTTAGTGGTAGCAGTTTTTACAGTAGGTTGCAGCTCAGATGATACTACAGGAAAAGATGGATCAGAAACTAACGAAGGTACTAATGAGGGTGCGGCAGAAGGTGAATGGGAAGGTCAAACATTAAAAGTTCAGTTAATTGGAGATTTTAATATGGAGGATTCGACTGATCCAATTACAGGAGAAACTACTAAAGGTCTTCAAGGAATTAAGGACGAGTTTGAAAAGCAGCATCCAGGAGCGACGGTTGAATTCATCATCATGCCTTGGGAAGGGTATACAGAAAAGACACAAGCAATGATTACTTCAGGTGAAGCGGATGTTTATCAAATGCCTGGTATTGCGGATTTTGCCGCTCAAGGTGTATTAGAACCACTAGAACCATATATTGAAAATGATCCAGATTACAACTTGGATATTTTTATTGAAAATCAAGTGAATGGATGGAAAGCACTAGGTCCTGATAGTGATGAGCTGGGAATTTACGGCTTACCTTTCTTAGGTGATGCTCGTTTTATTGCCTATGACAAGCAATTATTTGATGAGTGGGGTGTTGAATACCTTTCAGAATACCCTACCATGGAAGAGGTAGCAGAAAAGGCAAAACAGATGACCGGTAAAAATCCGGTTACAGGCGAACAAAACTATGGAATATGGTTCCGTGGTGATTGGTCTTCTGCTTTCACTTTAATTAATCTTGCGGAAGGTCAAAATGGTAGCTGGGGAACAGGGTTTGCTTGGGATGAAATTGAATTTAATTTTGATAGTCCCGAAATGAAAAAAGGCTTGGAATGGTTATTAGACATGCAAGGATTTGCACCTGACGGGTTAGTAAGTAACCAGGGTAACGAAAAATGGTTAACACAAAATAACGATATTGCTATTATGCTTAATCAAGGTCCTGGTGATACGATTATGCCAGCATATGCACAAGGTCTTGGCGACCGCATTGGAATTGCTCAAGAGTTTAAAAATGATGAAGGTGTAGGTGGTATGTTTGCAGGTAGTCCAATTACCATGGCTAAGGATAGCGAAAATAAAGACTTAGCTTGGGAATGGATGAAGTTTGCAACAAGTGAAACCGTTCAAAAGTATGTTTTCGAAGAGGCGAATGGGATGCCAGCGATCCAAGCGGCAGAAACGTGGGATAGTTATGCTGAGGTGGAAAATCTAATGGCTCCAACTTTGGAAGCAATGAGTACACCTTGGACACCTAGATATCCATGGGCTTCATCACAGCCGCGTTTTATATTAACCTCTGAAGTAGAAGCAGCTTTAACAGGTGAAAGGTCAGCAGCGGAAGCAGTGGAAAAAGCACAAAAAGAGAGTGAACAATGGTTGAAAAATAGAAATTAAAAGTATGCCAGATGAAAAAAGGAGGTTATTCCTCCTTTTTTCATCGCTTCTTTACTTCGTAGCATTCTCAAAAAAGCAAGATTAAAAAGGAATGATCACAATATGTATAATGAAGGGATTTTATACAAGGCAACCATATGGATTTCTCGGCTTGCTTATCTGAATATACTCTGGTTGTTCTTTAGCATTGTAGGTTTATTATTTTTGGGTGTTTTTCCGTCTTTGACGGCTGCGCTGGCTATCGAAAGGAAATGGATTCGTGGTAATCGGGATTTTTCGTTATTCAAGCAATTTTGGTTAGAATATAAGAATAATTTTATGAAAGCGAATTTGATTGGCTATTTTTTAAGTTTTTTAGTTATTTTACTATATGTGAATATTATGCTAGTTTATTCAATAGATCATTGGTTTCGATTGTTACTCTTGTTTTTGTTGTTTGGTTTGGCGTTTTTAGTCTGTATCATTGCCATTTATATTTTCCCGACATTTGTGCATTATAATGCTAAATTTATTGATTATATAACTTTCGCATTTGTTATTGCACTTGTTTCCCCTTTTAATACGATGTTAATTCTGGTTAATATCTGTGCATTTTTCTTTATCGGTTATTATTTCCCTGGTATTATATTTGTATTTACAGGAAGTGGATTGACCTTTATAACGATGTGGTTCTCTTATCAATCTATGAAAAAAATAGCAAATAAAACTTCTCTTTACATAAAGGATGAATAATAAGTGACTATTGATCGATCTTATTGGTTAAAAACAATGCTAGAAATTGCTGATCCCCTAATTTTAGCGCTGGAAAAAGAGCAATTAGTGGTTAGAATGCCAATTGAACAACAAGTGGGTAGTAAGCGGGAAGCATGTTCTCATTTAGAAGCTTTTGCTCGATTAATAAATGGAATGGCTCCATGGTTAGAATCGAATGCTGAAAATGAAGCGGAGGAAAGGCTCAGAAAAGAATATGCCCAAAGAGTAAGAACGTGCATTGATCATGCTACAAATCCTGAATCAAATGATTATATGAATTTTTCAGTAGGTGATCAGCCTATTGTAGATACAGCCTTCTTGGCACAAGCGATATTAAGAGCTCCCCGTACTTTATGGGATGAATTGGGAGATGATACTAAGCAGAATGTGATCAAGGCATGGAAAGCTACTAGAAGCCGGAAACCTTATTTCTCTAATTGGTTATTATTTTCCGCTATCATTGAAACAGCTTTATACAAGGTAGGGGAAGAAGACTGGGATCCAATGCGTATTGATTATGCGCTTAATCAGTTTGAACAATGGTATGTTGGCGATGGTTTGTATAGTGACGGTATATCATTTCATGCTGACTATTATAATAGTTATGTGATACATCCTATGTTATTAGATATTGTAGAAGCGGTGGGACCAGCATATAGTGATTGGTCAGATAAATACGAAAAAATTTGCGAAAGAGCTGTTCAATACGCACGAATTCAAGAGCGGATGATTTCTCCTGAAGGCACATTTCCACCGATTGGTCGATCCTTGGCATATCGGTTTGGTGCTTTTCATCATTTAGCCAATCAGGTACTGCGACAAGATCTGCCCTCAGAATTAACTGCAGGTCAAGTTAGAGCAGCATTGACGGCTGTTATTAAGAGGACTTTTTCATCCGGTGCGGTTTTTGATGAATATGGTTGGTTAAAAATAGGATTTACAGGTCATCAACCAGAAATCGGGGAAGGATATATATCGACCGGAAGTCTATATCTATGCGCTTTTATATTCCTGCCTCTGGGATTAAAAGAAAGTGATCCATTTTGGCAAGAAGACGCTAAAGATTGGACCAGCAAAAGAGCCTGGACTTCACAAAATTTCTCTACATATCAATCTTTAGATTAAATGTTATATACATTAAATACAATATAGCATGGAGGTTTAGCTTCCGTGCTTATTTTTGTTTTATAGGCGATAAGAAGAAAAGTACGCTAGGTGCCTTTAGATCAAAAACACAATAAAATGTAAGGGCTTTCTTTTTGGGGTATTTTTCTGTATTATAAATTTATACAAATAAATTGATGGGGGTATCAAAGTGCCTTATTTAAATGGTTTTTTCAAGATTCTTTATAGTTTTGGTAATTTGTTAGCTAAAATTATGTTTCTTCATATACTATGGCTTGTTTGTACTTTTCTAGGTTTAGGTATTTTCGGGTTATTCCCAGCAACGTTGGCAACTGTTTATATAATACATAAATGGTTTGTAGAAGGTTTTGATATACCAATAATGAGACAATATTGGTATTTTTACAGGAAGAATTTTTTAAAGGCAAATGGTTTTGGCTTGATATGGGGAACTATAGGATTATTCCTTTATACAGATTACCATATCTCTAAGCAATTTATTCAGTCCTTTTATTTCCATAGTTTTCTTATCATATTAATTGTGTTGTTTACGATTAGTTTATTTCATTTTCATACGAGTTTCATTCGATATGACCTGAAGTCTTTTCACTACTTGAAACAGTCATTATTGATAGGTTTAGCTCGACCCATCGAGTCTATGGCGATGGTGATTACATTATTACCAATGTATTATTTATACAATTTATTTCCTATTTTTATAGTGTTTATGGGATCATCCTTAACACTATATCCAATTGTATGGTTTTCCTATCGCGCTTGTGTTTTGGTAGAAGAAAAAAGAGAGCGGATACATAAAGAAAGCACAAGTCTGTTATAGTAATAGATTCATTATTTTGTGTTTCTTGGAGGGCTATACCATGATCAAATCTAAATTATTAATAAAATATATTGTTTCTTATTTATTTGTATTTTTGGTCCCTTTCATTGTAATGAGTTCCATTATTTATTTGAACTCTGTTTCTAATCTAAAGGAAGAAATAGAACAATCAAATTTAAGTAAATTAGAGCAAGTTGCAACACTTACAAATGAAAGGGTAAGTGAATTAGAAACAATTGCTAATCGTATAGCGTATGATCCCAGGTTAACACCATATATGCTGAAGCATGAATATTATGGATCAGAAGCTATTGATGAATTGAAGAAATACAAGGCAAACAGTTCAATCATTGAAGAAATTCTTATATATTACCATGGGAATGACCTTATTTATTCTTCGGAAGGTTCCTATACTGTCCCTTCCTTAATTAAAAAATACCAATTTTACAATTGGGATAATACCTATTTAGAACAAACCTTGCAAACAAATATTCCAATTAATACTGTGGTTGACCAATTATCGATCCAAGAGAAAAATAAACATTATATTACATATTTTTTTCCTATAACATTAGACAACAACAATAGTTATGGTACAGTTGTTTATCTTATTAAAGATCGAACAATCAATGAATTAATAGCAAATACGATGAGCGATTTTAAAGGAAATGCTTATATAATATCTGAACATAATCAAGTTATTGCCTCGACTATAAAAGATAAAAACATAGACAGTAGTTCCATTAATATGGAAAATAGTAGCTATGGAGAGGTAAATACTGTTGAATTAAATGGAAATGAATATTCACTTGCTATCGTAGAGTCCGATATAACAGGGTGGAAATTTATTATTATGATGGAAACAGATCAATTCTTTGAACGCTTATCTAATACAATAATGATAATGATTGCATTGTGTCTTAGTCTGTTTATTGTTGGTATTATTTTAGCGATTGTTCTTGCCAAAAAACAATATCAACCTATCAGATCTTTATTCGATTCAGTAAGTAATAACAGGAAATTAGAATTAAAAGGTATGAACGAATTGGATACTATTAAGAGAACCGTTACCTCTGTGTTTGAAGACCATGAAATGCTCAGTGAAACGATATTTAAACATCAAACTTTTGCAAAGGATCAATTTTTAACGAATATTATTAAAGGTGACTTTCATACAGAAGAGGAAATTAACAGTTATAATAAAACGTTATACCTTGATATTCATGGTGATTATTATTGTTCGATGATTATTTCATTGGAAAAGCAACAATTATCTAAGGAAAAGATTACGGAACGTGAAACTATCTATGAATTATTTACTGATATCACATTAGAAGATGTTACAGCATACGGTATCGATTTATTATATATGGATGCAATTGCTTTAGTAGTTAAAATTAATGGCGATCGAGTAAGTGCTCAATCAAAACGTAATGAGTTTGTAAAGCAATTAAAGCGTGATATAAAGGAAATAATTGGGATTAAGCCGATGATAGGGATAGGGACAGTTTACGAAAAGACTACTATGATCAACAGATCTTATATTGAGGCGTTAGCAGCTTTAGAGCATAAATATTTCTATAGTCAAGGAAGTTGTATTTATTTTGAAAACATAGAAGAGGAAAAGGAATTCGATGTTGGGTATCCTAAAGAAGATCTGTTGAGAATCGTTCAAAGTATTAAGCAGGGAGATAGTCAAGTTGCTAAGGAAGCCTTGTTATCCGCTTTTGATAATTTACAACAGAATGAACTATCTTTGTCCTTTTTAAAGGCAATATGTTTCGATATTATCAATACAGTTATGAAAACTATTACAGAAATCGGTGTTACCCCATCTAAACAAAAATGTGAACAAATTTTTGATTTCCAGACTATAGAGCAATTATTTGAGCAACTAAATGACTTAATTTCACATGCGTGTAGGGAAGTCAATGAGAATAAGAAGAGTCATAATGAACAACTGAAACTCGATATTATTGAATATTTGCATAAGCATTTTGATCTTTATGATTTATCATTGGAGAAAATAGCCATTGAATTTCGGTTATCTGCTTCATATGTTAGTAGATTTATTAAAGAACAAACCGGTTATACATTTAAACAATATGTGCAGTATTTGCGAATGGAAGAAGTAAAAAATCAGTTATTAGAAACGGATAAACCTATCAAGGCAATTGTGTTGGATGTAGGTTACAAAGATGTGGCGAATTTCACTCGTAAATTTAAGAACGAAATCGGAATGACGCCAGGAAAATATCGACAGGTTTACGCAGAAACAGTTAATGATAATTGAGGAAAATGTATTTATAAACACCTTATAAGGAGGAATGTAAGTTTTGTTAAATGTAGCATTGTTGAGTAGATGGCATGTGCACGCTGATGATTATGCAAATCAAGCTAGAAGCATAGACGGTTTAAATATTACGATGGTTTGGGACGAAGATATTGATCGGGGGAAACAATGGGCTAAAGAACTGAGAGTTCCTTTTGAGGCAGAATTAGATAATGTACTATCAGACGATAGACTAGATGGGGTAATTGTTAATACACCGACCAATTTACATAAAATGGTCATCATGAAAGCAGCACAATATAAGAAGCATATTTTCACAGAAAAAGTCTTAGCTTTTACTTTTCAAGATTGCCAAGAAATAATACGTGTGGTGGAGAATAATGGTATCAATTTAATGGTTTCCTTACCACGTTTAACAGATAGTTATTATTTGTATGCTCAAAATGTGTTAGATAGAGGTTTGCTTGGGAGATTGACACTTATTCGTTGTCGGTTTGCACATAATGGGGCAGTTCCTTCAGACAACAGTGTTATCGGATGGTTACCAGATTATTTTTTCAATAAAGAGCAAAGTGGCGGTGGTGCATTAATCGATTTAGGTGCACACCCAATCTATTTAACAAATCGCTTAGCTGGTGGAGCAGCAAAAGAAATATCAGCTATTCTCCAATCTATTCGAGATCCGTATGATGTAGATGATAACGCAGTGGTAACCATTGAATATGAGTCAGGTGTATTAGGTGTTGTGGAAACAAGCTTTCTCTCAAGTGGAAGTCCGTTTCAACTTGAACTATATGGGACAGAAGGAACACTTTTGATAGAAGATGAAGAAGTCAAACTCAAAACAAATACAGATAATACGTGGGTGACAGTTGATGAACTGCCAAGTCCCTTACTAATGCCAATGGAGCAATGGGTTCAATCGATAAAACATCATATGGAACCGACAATTACAAAAGAGGATATTCTCCATTTAACTGCTATTAATCAAGCTGCATCGCTTTCCAATGAAACGGGGAAAAGGGTTAAATGGATTGATATTATATAAAAATACGATGTGATAACCTTACATCAAAAATATCTAAAATTCTATTGATTATTGTATAAGCAAACTAAGGCTTTCGCTATAAGAAATTGGCGAAAGCCTTAGTTTTTTATAGAAGGTAAGAAAGTATAAAGTTTGCGTATATGTCTAGCTCCGAGTGCCCAGAAACTAGGTGAATTTCGAAGCGGACTACGATAAAGAAGACATGCCAATAGATGATAAGTCACACTTATACCTTTAGGTGAAAGTCATCATCGACCCAGTCGCTACGTTTTTAAACGGCGCTCTGCGCTAAATATCCAGCTACTGACTTCAACAATTGTCAAGTTTTACATATCGAATGAATTTTACATATCGATAAGGAAGAAAACCTTTATTAATAAGGGAATTTTTTTTATGTTGTCCGAATAATGACAATAAAAAATGAAAACTACATATTGTTAGCGCTTTCTTAATTAGTTTATGATGAAAGCAGTTACATAAAGAAAACACAACAAAAAGGAGGAAAGTGCTACATGAGTTTAGGAACAACAATAACTAATAAAGATGAAACAAATATCACGAAACTAAAAAAGACGAAACTGAGAAAAATTCTACAAAATTGGCAATTGTATCTTTTTATATTACCTGCATTGTTGTACTTTATTATCTTTCATTATGTACCGATGTATGGAATCCAAATTGCATTTAAAGATTATGTTCCATCATTAGGGTTTTTAGGAAGTGAATGGGTAGGCTTAAAACATTTTGAAAGATTTTTTAACTCTTATTACTTTTGGGATCTTTTGAAAAATACTTTAGGAATTAGCGTTTATGAATTAATTGTTGGTTTTCCTTTACCGATTATTTTGGCTTTATTGTTAAATGAAGCAAAAGATGGCTTATATAAAAGGACAGTTCAAACCGTTACTTATGCACCTCATTTTATTTCAGTTGTAGTTATTGCAGGTATGATTATTGCCTTTTTATCTCCTGCAACAGGTATTATCAACCACTTCATACAATTTCTAGGTTTCGAACCTATTAGTTTTATGAGCGATCCTAAATGGTTTAAAACCGTATATGTCCTTTCTGGTGTATGGCAAAGTACTGGTTGGGGTACGATTATTTATCTTGCTGCATTATCAGGAGTAGACCCCCAACAACATGAAGCGGCTATAGTGGACGGGGCATCAAGATTTCAAAGAATTATGTACATTAATATTCCCACTCTAGTACCAACCATGATTATTCTATTAATTATGAATTTAGGTAACATTATGGCAGTAGGTTTTGAAAAAATATTACTATTACAAAACCCTTTAAATTTAGAATCATCCAACGTAATAGCAACTTTTGTTTATCAAGCTGGTTTATTAGATGCACAATATAGTTTTGCAGCAGCGGTTGGTCTGTTTAATGCTGTCATTAATGCAATCTTATTAATTGCTGTAAACCAGATTGCCCGAAAAACAAGTGAAACTAGCTTATGGTAAGGGAGGTGTGTAGAAAATGGATTCCACTTTGTATGAAACGAGATCTGATAAGTTGTTTAAGTTTTTTGTTTATCTCTGTTTAACAGTTGCACTGATAGTTGTGCTTTACCCATTAATTTATATTATAAGCGCATCTATCAGTAATCCCACTTATGTGAATTCAGGGAAAATGTGGTTACTTCCGAAAGATATTACTTTTGAGGGGTATAGATTGATTTTTGGAAATGATTCGATTTGGCGAGGGTATTTAATGACGATTGTGTATACAGGATTAGGTACATTAATTAATCTGTTGGTTACCATTCCAGCTGCTTATGCTTTATCAAGAAAGGATTTTTATGGAAGAGGATTTTTTACTGCTATATTTGTATTAACCATGTTTTTTTCAGGTGGGTTAATTCCAACTTATTTAGTAGTAAGGGATCTAGGGTTAATTGATACAATTTGGGCAATGGTGTTACCTAATGCGGCAGCAGTATGGAATATTGTTATTGCGAGGGTGTTTTTTCAATCTACAATACCAAAAGGATTAGAAGAAGCTGCAAAAATTGATGGAGCATCCAATTTTAAATTGTTTTTTAAAATTATATTACCTTTATCGGCACCCATCATTGCTGTAATGGCTCTTTTCTATGGAGTTGGTCATTGGAATAGTTACTTTAATGCATTGATTTATATTTCGGATCGTGATTTATTTCCGCTTCAGTTGGTATTAAGGGAAATATTAGTTTTACAGGATATGTCTTCTAATAACACCACAATGACAGGAGATACAGCGCAATTAATTCATAGTAATCAACAATTGGCAGCCATCATCAAATATGGGGTAATGATTGTTTCATCACTGCCAGTCATCATTGTGTATCCATTCTTACAAAAGTATTTTGTTAAAGGAGTTATGATTGGATCACTTAAAGGATAAAAAATTATCTGATCAAAGTTTATCTCGGTGCTTATCGTCCGAAAACCCCCTTCAAGGTTCGAGTAAATCAAAGAAGCTGAGTGGGGGATCAGGTGAGCTAACACTCTGATAAGTTTCATTAACCACAATGGGGGTCAAAAACTCCCACTGATGGAAGTCTCACTTTGTATGAAGGGGGTGGTTCCTATTAAGTAATTCGATCAACTATCCGTGGGGATCAATTTATAAAATAAGAGAGGGGTAAACGAATGAGCAAAAAATTATGGTATTTATTAATAGGTATTATATGTTGTGCATTAATTGCAGGGTGTAGTGATGATGAAACTGCTAGTGATAACAGGAATAATCAGGAAAATGAGGAAACATCGACCTCAGATGCAGAAGTAAATAAAGAGGGTTATCCGATAGTAGATGAAAAAATAACATTGTCCCTGATGGCACCAGGTACAGGGTTGGCGGAATGGGAGGATATGCCAACATTACAACAATATTCGGAAAAAACAAATATTTACTTTGAGTATGATACACCTCCATTAAGCGATTTTCAGACAAAATTGAACTTAGCATTTGCAAGTGGTGATATCGCTGATATTATTTTCGGAGCTACAGGAAATCTAACACCGGGTATGGAAGTAGATTATGGACAGCAAGGTATTTTACAACCTTTAGAGGATCTAATTGATGAATACGCACCGAATTTTAAAGCATTAATGGAAGAAAATCCTGAAATTAAAAGGTCTATTACAACAACAGATGGCCATATATATGCTCTTCCTGCTATTAACCAACATCCTACAGCTGCTTGGCCTGCAGGACCAATGTGGTATAACGGAACATGGTTGGATGAATTAGGTGTTAAGGAATTACCTAAAACTACGGAAGAATTATATGAATTATTAGTTCGCTTTAAAACGGAGGATCCGAATGGAAATGGTAAAGCTGATGAAATTCCATTAACAGATGTTCAAATGAATAGTACAAGAAGATGGTTTTTGGCTGCCTTCGGAATTAAAGAATGGGGAATGGAAGCAGTTGATGGCGAAGCACGTTATGCACCTATGACAGAAAACTATAAAGAATACTTAACCTATATGAATAAATTATATGAGGAAGAGTTATTAGATCCTGAAACATTTTCACAGGCTGATGAACAAAAGAAAGCAAAAGGTCAAGAAAATCGGTTAGGATTATTCCCGGATTGGTTCTCCTTCTTTACAACAGGTGAGACGGAGGAAGAGGCAATGAATAATCCAATGTTCCATCCTTTAACAAGTAATGTTTCTCCTGAAATTGTATTACCAGGTAGCCCAGGTATTAGTAGAGGTGCCTTTGCTATTACGAAGAATAACGAACATCCTGAGGCTTCTATGAGATGGATTGATTATTTATACTCACGAGAAGGGAGGGACTTTTTTGATCAAGGTCCAGAAGGTTACTTATGGGAAGAAGGAGAAGATGGACAACGGGAATTTTTAGAGGTTCCGGAAGAGTTTGAAAGTAGTGAGGACTACCGTGGCACCTTAACACCAGCATATGGTATTACAACACCTATGCTAGTAGATTTAGTTGAGAATGCGCCAAGGTCAGAGTTTGATTTATTTATCGAAAAAGAAACACAAGAAAAAATCGATCCATATGCAGAAACGCCATTTCCTTTAGTGTATTTAACAGATGAAGAGCAAGATACGATCAATACAATTGAAGTGGACTTGGAATCATATGTTGAACAAATGGAAGCTAAATTCATTACTGGCGTAGAACCACTTTCTAAATGGGATGAATACATTAAAACAATTGAAAATATGAACATTGAAAAATATATTCAAATCCATCAAGATGCCTATGATCGTTGGGCAGGAAATTAATAATTAGTAAAAATAAAGGGCTCGTTGTTTCTAATGACGAGCCTCATTACATATCCAACGCAAACTAGAGGTGAGCATAATATGTTTTTAACAATTGATAAATTAAATGCAAGAATAAATGAATTAGAATAATACCGGTATCGAGATGTTCGTGGACTTCAAAGCTGGAAGTACCAAGAAGATGTAGATACAAATATAGGGGCTTATCCTCCTCAAGAACTGTCTAGTAGTATGCAGGTAAAGATAGGAGATTATTGGAATGGAAGAGACCTTTATGTTTGGCTTACGAAGGAAATAAACATTCCAGCAGAAGACCAACATGCTATCATTCTACGATTACATGAATATCAAGGACAAAGAGATCACATCTTGCTCCATAGCGATAGCAACATACGATCATGGCAAGAGTGTGATTTAATGGAAAATCCTATTGGCGAGAAGTATTACCAAAACGAAGTGAAGTTTTATATTCGACCATATGAAATTAAAACCTTTTTAATCGAATTTGATCGTTAGTTTGGAGGTATTGTTGTGAGTCAAACGGAGAATAAGAAAACCGTTCATATTATTTCCCATACACATTGGGATCGTGAGTGGTATTTACCATATGAGAAACATCATTTCTTATTAGTAGAATTTATGGATCAATTAATAGATACATTAGATAATGATCCGAATTTTAAAAGTTTCCACTTGGATGGTCAGATGATTATTTTAGATGATTATTTGGAAGTACGTCCGGAACGAAAAGAAAAGCTTAAACAATTAATAGAGCAAAAGCGTATTTATGTTGGACCTTGGTATATATTACAGGATGAATTTCTTACAAGCAGTGAATCTAATATTCGCAATTTACAATATGGTATGAGGGATGCAAAAAAGTGGGGGAATATATCTAGGATTGGATATTTTCCTGATTCATTCGGAAATATTGGGCAAGCACCACAAATATTGGCTCAGGCTGGGATAAAGCATGCTGCATTTGGTCGAGGAGTAAAACCAACTGGCTTTAATAATTTAGTAAGTGAAGCAGATATATATGAGTCCCCGTATTCAGAGATGAAATGGAAGTCTCCTAATGGTACGGAAGTGGTCGGGATCCTTTTTGCTAATTGGTATTGTAACGGAAATGAAATTCCTTCTGAAAGAAAAGCGGCCCAAAAATATTGGGATGGTCATTTAGAAGCGATGGAGAAATATGCGTCATCTAACCATTTATTAATGTTAAATGGGTGTGATCATCAGCCGATACAAACAGATTTGTCTCAGGCTATTGAATTGGCAAATGAGCTGTATCCGGATGTAGAATTTATCCATTCTAATTTTAATGAATATATGGAACAGCTGGATTCTCAACAAAGTGAAAATCATTTAAAAACGGTTGAAGGAGAATTACGAAGTCAACACACGGATGGATGGGGGACACTAGTCAATACAGCCTCCTCCAGGGTTTACTTAAAACAAATGAATCAAGAAGTGCAAACTTTATTAGAAAGTGAAGTAGAACCATTAGCCGCTTTTGCTTATGTAATGGGTGATAAGTATGACTATGAAGTATTGGAATATGCTTGGAAGACACTTATGAAGAATCATCCTCATGATAGTATTTGTGGTTGTAGTGTAGATGAAGTGCATAGAGAAATGGTGACAAGATTTGAAAAGAGTAGACATATGGCAGAAAGCATGAAGGTAGATGTATTAGAAAAACTTTCAAAGCATATAGATACTATGTCATTTAAGAAGTATGGTGAAGAACCGGTCCCATTTGCCATTTTTAATACAACAGGACAAAGGCGCACGGGTGTAGTAACAGTGGAGTTAGATTTGAAACGGGAATATTTTGCTGATGGTGTGCATCGTAAACAACTAGCAGATTATCCAATAGATAATAGAGTGTTAATAGATGCGAGCGGTAATATGCTTGATTACCAGATAGAAGATTTAGGGGTTGTATTTGATTATGATTTGCCCAAAAATCAATTTCGACAACCTTATTTAGCAAGAAGAGTAAAAGTATCGTTAGAAGCACAAGATGTAGCATCGTTAAGTCATCAAGCCTTTGCTTTAGTGGTCGGAGAGAAGGAAAGCAACATAACAAATCGAATTGCTACTGCAAAAAATGTACTCGAAAATGATTATATGTATATCAAAATTAACTCGAATGGTTCACTCCATATACGTAATAAAGCAACTGATCGAGTTTTTGAGAATCTATTAGTTTATGAAGATTCTGGAGATATCGGTAATGAGTATATGTATAAACAAGCGCATGAAGATCTACCTGTTACGACAGAGGAACTACAAGCATCTATCAAGCTGGTGGAGGATACCTCTATTCGAGCTACTTATGAAATCATTCATGAATTAGAAATCCCAGAAAGTGCCGAAGCTTCTTTAGAGAAGGAACAACAAGAGCTTGTATGGTTTTCTGGTCGTAAAGCAAAGCGAAGTAAAAGATCGATTCCCTTTACCATCAAAACGCATGTTAGTTTAGAGCGAAATGGTAAGGGAATCGATGTTCAAGTTTCTTATTGTAATGTAGCGAAGGATCATCGTTTGCGTGCTCTGTTTCCAACTGACATTGAAAGTAAAGTACATTACGCTGATTCTATATTTGAAGTAGCTAAAAGAAATAACCAGCCATCAGATCAATGGACCAATCCTGATCATTCTCAGCATCAGCAGGCATTTGTCAGTATGGATGACGGAGAAAAAGGTATTACGATTGCTAATAAGGGATTAAATGAATATGAAGTGCTAAGAGATGATAGAAATACTATTGCGATTACGTTAGTTCGAGCAGTAGGAGAATTAGGAGACTGGGGGTATTTCCCGACTCCAGAAGCACAATGTTTAGGTGATCAATATGCTGCTTTTAAAATTTTCCCGCATGTCAATGAAGAGGAGCCTGCTGAAGTGTATCAACAAGCCTATCAATACAGGATTCCGTGGTCTCGGATTCAGTTACGAAATCAGGTTGGTTCCATTCCAGCTAGTTATCAATATATATCGGCAGATACTTCAAAGGAGACAGTTTTAACATCCCTTAAAGTTTCTTCCTTAACGAATGATCTTCAAATGCGTTTTTTTAACATGATGAGTCACGATGGAACAGTCCATATTGGTAATAACAATATGGTGGAGCGGTATTATCTCAGTAACATACTAGAAGAACAAGGTGAAACATTAGTGGAATCCAATGAATCTATTACATTACCAGTAGCCCCCTTTGAAATAATAACGATTGGTTTAAATGTAAAGAGAAAGAAGTGAATAGATATGACACAACAGTTAACACCTTCTATCCAAGGTTTAATTAAAAAAGTGCAAAACTATTATCAATCAGATCAAAAACTGCAAGCAATGTTTGAGGAATGTTTTGTTAATACGTATCAAACAACGATACGTCCTCAATCAGATGGCACTACTTTTGTTATTACTGGCGATATACCGGCAATGTGGTTGAGAGATTCTGCAACGCAGGTTCGTCCTTACTTATTATTAGCAGAACAAGATCCAAAGATAGCAAAAATGATCCAAGGTGTGATTGAGAAGCAGATGTTCTTTATCAACCATGACCCTTATGCCAATGCATTTAATGAGCGTCCTAATGGTAATCGCTATCATGAAGATCAAACGAAGATGACGGATTGGATATGGGAACGGAAATATGAAATTGATTCACTTTGCTATCCTATCCAACTTGCTTATTTGTACTGGAAGGCAACTGGTATTACCAATCATTTTAATCAGCAGTTTACAGCAGCTATGGAGAAAATAGTAGACGTTTGGACGACAGAACAGCATCATGCAGATCAATCAGATTATCATTTTGTACGAGATAACTGCCCGCCGCAAGATACCCTGTCTCACGATGGATATGGGGCACCATTAGGATACACAGGAATGACGTGGAGTGGATTTCGTCCCAGTGATGATACTTGTAAATATGGTTATTTAATTCCTTCTAATATGTTTGCCGTTGTATCTTTACAACAATTAGCCGAAATAGCCCTTTACATCTTAGAAAATGAGTCATTAGCCAACAAAGCAAACAAATTAGCATTAGAAATCGAGCACGGCATTCAACAATTTGGTATGGTGGAACACCCTGAATTTGGGCCTATCTATGCTTATGAAACAGATGGTTTAGGAAACTATGTGTTAATGGATGATGCGAATGTTCCAAGTTTGTTATCCATTCCCTATATAGGATACCGGTCGTTCGATGATGAAATTTACCAAAATACAAGAAAGTTTATCTTGAGTGAGGAAAATCCATATTATTTTAAAGGTAAAGTAGCAAGTGGTATCGGCAGTCCTCATACACCAGATCAGTATATTTGGCATATTGCATTAGCCATCCAAGGCTTAACCTCAATAGAAGAAGAGGAAAGAGATCGCTTGATCCAATTATTTAAAGAAACAGATGCTGATCAAAATTTAATGCATGAGGGCTTTCATGTAGATGATCCAGAACAATTCACACGACCTTGGTTTTCTTGGGCTAATTCCATGTTTAGTGAATTTTTGTTAAGTGAAATAGGCCTTGTCGTAAAAGGGAGTCCATTGCACGCCTATAAGAAAAAGAGGATATATTAAAAAATTTCAATAGAGTTAAGGAGGTTGAATAGTTGACAAATGAACATGATGTAGCAAATGGTGTTCACAATTTTAGTCCGGAAAAGAATTGGATTAAACCAAACGATACCATCTTGTTAGAAAGGTTAGAGTGGTTTAAAGATCAAAAGCTGGCATTGATGATGCACTGGGGACCATATTCTCAATTAGGATTAGTAGAATCATGGGCTTTAAGTGATGAAGATGGTGATTGGTCTCGTGATGATATCGATTGGGAAGAAGATATGGAAGAGTTTAAAAGGCAATATTTTAATTTAAATAAAACCTTTTATCCCATTAGATTTCAACCAGATAAATGGGCTGATTTAGCTCATAAAGCAGGATTTAAATATTTGATTTTTACGACCAAACATCATGATGGCTTCTCGATGTGGGATACCAAGGAAACAGATTACAGTATTACAGGAAAAGACTGTCCTTTTCACACGCATAAATATGCGGATATTTGCCGAAATGTATTTCGTGCTTTTCGTGAGAAAGGAATCGCAATAGCCGCTTATTTTTCTAAAGCAGATTGGCATACACCATATTATTGGGCACCAGGAATGGAAAGAAAAAATCATATGTGGAGAGGGCCATCTTATGATCCGGAAGAATATCCTTGGATGTGGGAAAAGTTTATATCATTCACCCACAATCAAATCATGGAATTGATGACGAAATACGGAAGAATAGATATCCTCTGGCTGGATGCAGGCTGGGTAGGAAAGCGGAATCAAGATATCAGACTTGGTGAGGTCGTCGAAAAAGCCCGACAACATCAGCCGTGGTTACTAACGGCAGATAGAACAGTAGGAGGATTATACGAGAACTATATTACTCCAGAGCAAACAATTCCGGATCAACCAATTGATGTACCTTGGGAAAGTTGCATAACAATCGGGACTTCCTTTTCCTTTAAATATGAAGATGAATATAAATCTTTAAGAGAAATCATTCATACACTTATTGAAATAGTAGCTAAGGGTGGCAATTTGGCATTAAATGTTCCTCCTCAACCAGATGGCCGGCTCCCGAGAAAAGCGAGTGAATTAATGGAAGGTATAGGTGAGTGGATGGGATTATATGGGGAATCCATCTATGGAACAAGAATGGTTGCCCCCTATTATATAGACAATTACGCCTTTACTATCAAGGGTGATAATGTATATTGCTTCCGATTATATCAACATAATGATTTTTCCTATCAAGATAAAGAAATAGTTATTCCTTATTTCAACAAAGTAGAACGTATTGACATGCTCCATGTTTGTGATTCACTGGAATTCTATCAAGGTAATGATGGATTAACGATCAAAATTCCTTCTATCGAAAAAGGAAACATACCAATTGCAGATGTATTCAAGTTTTCGTAACGAATTGATAGAAATTTGAAAGAGAGGAGGTTGAACATTGATTGAGAAACAAGTCGAGGATTTGTTAAAGCAAATGACATTACAGGAAAAAGTAGGGCAATTGAATCAAAAATTATATGGTTGGCAAGTATATCGAAAAAATGGAGATCAATATGAATTAACAGAAAACTTCAAACAACATGTTCAAAAGTTTCAAGGGATTGGGGCATTATACGGTTTATTTAGAGCTGATCCATGGTCTAGTATAAATTTCGAGAATGGCATCCCTTTAGAAGATGCATTACATGTTACAAACATGATTCAGGAGTACCTAAGGGAACATACTAGACTTGGGACTCCGGTCCTTTTTTCAGAAGAATGTCCCCATGGACATCAAGCATTAGATAGTACTGTTTTTCCTACTCATTTAGGATCTGGTGCCACATGGAATTCGGATTTACAAAAAAAGGTCTCGAAGTATATAGCATCAGAATTAATGGAAAGGGGTGTGCATTTAGGATTAGTTTCTACATTGGATATTGCGCGAGATCCCAGGTGGGGAAGAACAGAGGAATGTTTCAGTGAGGATCCTTATTTAGCTGCCTGTATGACAGAAGCTGTCGTTAAAGGCATGCAAGGAGATAATAAAGAGTCCCCTAATGTAATAGCTGTTTTAAAACACTTTGCCGCACAAGGAGCTGCAGTTGGTGGACATAATGCTGGCCCTGCATTAATTGGTGAAAGAGAATTAAGAGAAATTTATTTACCGCCTATGAAGGCAGGAGTCAGATCTGGGGCTTTAGCGTGTATGGCGGCCTATAATGAGATTGATGGAATCCCGTGCCATACTAATCGAAAATTATTAACAGATATACTTCGTGAAGAATGGGGCTTTAACGGGATTGTTATGGCAGATGGAACAGCGTTGGATCGGTTACTTTTACTCACTGGTGATAAAGAGTTGGCTGCAGCCTATGCTTTAAACGCAGGTGTCGATTTAAGCTTATGGGATGATGTTTATACACATATTGAAGCAGCTGTAAGGAATGGAAAAATAAAAGAATCGATAGTAGATAAAGCGGTTAAACGTGTATTGTATGGAAAGTTTTTGTTAGGGCTATTTTCAGAAGTTGACGACAAACCAAGAAGTGTTTCAGTAAATAGATCGAAAGGTCGAACATTAAATCTGGAAATGGCTAGACAATCTATTACACTGTTAAAAAACGAACATAATCTACTGCCTTTAAGTAAAAGAAACAAAACAGTAGCTGTTATTGGCCCGAATGCAGACAGCGTTTATAACTTATTAGGAGATTATACAGCACCACAAAGAAGAGAAGCAGTTGTTACCATTAAACAAGGTATAAATAAAATCGTTGAGGAAGATTGTGAAATTCTTTATACCAAAGGATGTGGAATTCGATCAACAGATATGTCAGATTTTGATCGTGCAAAAACGATTGCGAGTAAAGCGGATATGATTGTTTTAGCATTGGGCGGGTCGAGTGCAAGAGAGTTTGGTATGGAATTTGAGGATAACGGAGCAGTACTAGACTACGATCAAGCTGAAATGGATTGTGGTGAAAATATCGATGTAGCAAAATTGAATTTAGGCGGTGTCCAGAAAAATTTAGTGCAAGAGTTAGCAGCCTTAAATACTCCCATGATCGGGGTATTCATCCAAGGAAGGCCCTATAGTTTGAAAGATATTGAAGCCTATTTAGATGCGATATTAATAGGTTGGTATCCCGGTCAACTAGGCGGTCAAGCGATAGCCGAAGTCCTATTCGGTGATGTGAATCCAAGTGGGAAATTACCGGTATCTATTCCGTATTCGGCAGATCAATTACCGGTATATTATAATGCCAAAAATAGCGGAGCAAAACAAGATTACTATGATGAAGTAGGTCATGCTATGTACAGTTTTGGCTATGGTTTGTCGTATAGTTCGTTTCAGTGCAAATTTTCAACAAAAGAACATGAAACAATCAGTATCCATGCGTTAACAAATGGTGAATACATCAATGTGTCAGTCGATGTCGTCAATACAGGGGAATATGATGGTTTAGCGGTTGTGCAATTATACATTAAAGACCTAGAAGCATCTGTTACCCAAAGAACAAAAGAATTAAAAGCATTTCAAAAAGTTTGGATTCCTGTTGGAGAATCAAAAAACGTGAAATTACAATTAGGTGTTGAAGAATTATCGATTTGGAATATAGAGATGAAACAGGTAGTTGAGCCTGGCACTGTAATGTTAATGGTAGGCGAATCATCCGATCAATTGGATGAAAAAAAGTTAGTGATTTATCAAGAATAGTGAGGGATAATCATGCAAAGAATTCACCGTTTAATTCGATTGCTAAGAAACAACCAATATCTTGCAACAAAAACCATCGATAATTGGGAAATGAATAGATTTAAGTATGAAGAACCGGAAAATTACCATTCTTTAAAGAAAAGAAATTCATCTGAGACAGTAAAAATCGGGGAACCGTTAATAGAGTCCGGAGTAACAGCTTTTTTAAGCAATAGTATAGAAATTCCGAATGATTGGACCTCAAGGGATATCGGAATCATATTGAAAGCTGGTGGGCCAGGAGGCATTCCATCTCATTATGAAGCATTAATGAGTATCAACGAAGAGCCTATGCAAGGTTTTGACCGCAACCGCTCCTTTTGCTTTTTGGCAAATCATTCACAGAATAGACGTATATTAAATATAGAAATGGAACTATTTAACCCTGTTGGTATTCCGGAAGATTCTTTGCGAGGCTTTAACCAAGTAGCAAGCGCGGAAACTACACCACCTCTTATCTTTTTAGAAAACAGTGCACTGGTATTAGTTAATAGAGCATTACAAAGCTTTGTCTATACATTAGAAACCGCCTGTAACACATTATCTCTTTTGGCTGATTCTGATACTCGTAAACCAATCCTTTATAAGGCATTAGAAGATCTGGCAAATGAATGGAAAATACCTCAGGAGAATGATTTGACGAATCAAAAGAAATTGCTCGAACAAGAACAGAGTATTCAATCACTATTAAAAGAGATGGCGGGATATCGCGAAGGAACCATTCGAGCTATTGGTCAATCACATATAGATGTTGCCTGGTTATGGCCTTTGAAAGAAACGATTCGTAAAGCATCAAGGACTTTTTCAACCGCCTGCACCTTACTGGATGAGTATGAGGAATTTGAGTATGCGCAAAGCCAACCGCAATTATTTCAATATCTAAAAAATTATTATCCTAAAATATATGAGCGAGTCAAACAACAAATAAAAGCAGGACGTTTTGAGATTATCGGTGGCATGTGGGTAGAACCAGATTTGAATATTCCATCGGGTGAATCATTGGTAAGGCAGCTGTTATATGGCAAGCAGTATTTTAAAGAAGAATTTGGAGCAGAACCAAAAGTGGAATGGTTACCAGACACATTTGGTTATTGTGCATCTTTACCCCAGATTCTGAAGAAGGCTGATACGGAATATTTTATGACGACCAAGTTAAATTGGAATGATACCAATCGTTTTCCTTATGATTTATTTCATTGGGAAGGTATTGATGGTACAACCATTTTATCTTACTTACATACTGTTTTGGGGCAACAAACGAATCCAAAGGATATTAAAGCAACATGGGATGATTTTAATCAAAAGAATGATTATAACGAAAGAATGTTGGTGTATGGATATGGTGATGGTGGAGGTGGTGTTACAAGAGAAATGATCGAAACAGTTAAACGCTCAGAATCATTACCGGGTTTGCCTAATGTGAAGTTTAGTAAGGTACATGACTTCTTTGAACGCATTAGTCAGCAAAAACCAACATTGCCAAAATGGTATGGCGATTTATATTTGGAACTGCACCGAGGGACTTATACAACGCATGCCAAAACAAAGAAATATAACCGGCAAGTTGAAGCTCTATTTAGAAACTTGGAAATATGGCATTCCTTTGCATATCTATTAACAGGAGATAATTATCCTGCTCAAAGAATAAGAGAACTGTGGAAATTAATTTTATTGAATCAGTTTCATGATATTGTTCCTGGAACATCCATTGAACCTGTTTATATGTTATCAGACCAGCAATATAAAGAGGTGCTGTCTGAAGGCCAATCCTTGCAAGTGGATGCGATTGAGCAAATCATACGCAGGATTAATACAGGAGGACCTGGCGAACCAGTAATTATATTCAATAGTTTGGGATGGGATAGAGATCGTCTTATTACATTGAGAGGTGATCAAGGGTTATTATCTAAAATAATGGTGGATGAAGAAGGGAATCCGTATCCGGTAGAACATGTAAAGGTTGATAATTCAACCATTGAATTACATGCACTAATTCCCAATGTACCACAATTCGGATATAAGACAGTTTGGTTACAAGAAAAGGATGGAAATAAGTTGGCATCGTCCAAATCATTGAATGGTAAGTGGGAAACGGTTAACTATATAGTGGAATTTACGGAACAAGGTTTCATCAGACGATTATATGATAAACAGTGTGATAAAGAGATTGTTCAAGACGGGGCTGTGGCTAATGAACTACAATTATTTGATGATCTACCTACAGACTGGGATGCATGGGATATAGATCCAAACTTTGCTTCTCAAAAGATAGATAATATGAAGTTGCTTGAGGCAAATGTTCATTACACAAGTAACTTAACAGATGAATTACACTTTAAATGGAAGTTCAATGAATCTACTATTACGCAAAAGATTATTTTCCACCATTATTCTAAGTTGATTGATTTCGATACAGAAGTGGACTGGAACGAAACGAATAAATTGTTAAAAGTAGCATTTCCAGTTAATGTTTATTCATCACATGCTACTTATGAAATACCATTTGGAACGATCGATCGCCCGACACACAATAATACGACATGGGAGCAGGCACAATTTGAAGTTTGTGGCCAACGATGGGCAGATTTATCAGAAGGTAACTA
Organism: Gracilibacillus sp. D59; assembly: GCF_052246695.1. Taxonomy (NCBI): domain Bacteria; kingdom Bacillati; phylum Bacillota; class Bacilli; order Caryophanales; family Bacillaceae; genus Gracilibacillus; species Gracilibacillus sp. D59. Next base: position 407,364 of record NZ_JBQQCK010000002.1, read on the forward strand.
TGGTGTCAGCCTACTAAATGACAGTAAATATGGATATGATATCAAAGGTCAAAATATCAGGCTATCTTTATTGAGGTCGCCGAAGTGGCCTGATCAAAGCGCAGACATTCACAGACATCAGTTTGTATATTCTTTATATCCTCATCAAGGTAATTGGAGAGCAGCTGAAACCGTCAAAAAAGGTCATGAGTTAAATACAAGAGACTTTATATCTGTAACAGAGATATCTAAAGGAGAGTTGGAAAATGCTCTGTCATTTATTAGTATAGATAGTGAAAGCGCTATACTGGATACTATAAAATTAGCTGAAAACGAAAAGGGAATGATTATTCGATTATATGAGGCAGAAGGGAGTGAGGTATCTGCAACAGTGAGTCTACCGGAAAAAGCCATGTTCCAAGAAACCAATCTTCTTGAAAAATCGATCGATCATTCCGCAATAAGTACGGATAGCTATAAAACAAAATTAAAGCCTTATGAAATTAGCACATATCATATTATGGCAGAGAAAGGGTGAAGTGTAATGAAAGTTACTTTGATTGGTAATGAATCTGAATTAAATAAACATTTATTATGTTGGGAATCTATTCCTGAAGTGCGAGTGGAACAATCGGTAGTGATAAATGAAGATAACCTAGATTCATTACCTTCATTTAGTTCATCCCAGGAGCAGTCAGAATTGGTTGATGTATGTGTATCGACAGAATTAAAGCCTGTTATCTTAAAAAGGTTAGGGAGGAACACCCCTATTACCTTGATATCGCCCATTGCATCAAGTATAAACGAAACAAAACAATTATTAAATTTTATGAAAGAAGAGCAGATGATGGTTCGTATAATCAATCCTATGCTACATTCACCGGAGTTGGTGAATGTAAACCTAAAGTTTACGAAACAACAATTAGGTAATAGTGGTGTCCATCGAATATCTATAAAATCTGAAACAGTACCTTCTAATGGCAGATTCCTCGAACAGGAAGTCCATTTAATTGGTTGGATCTATCATACATTGGGAGATTTTAATACTATTTTTGCAAAACAAATAGATAATCGTTATATGACCATTCATATCAGACATGAGGACAGTAGCTTCACTCAACTGGAATTAGCTCGAGGATTTGGCAAAGAGGAATTAAATATCGAACTTGCTGGTTCTGATGGAATGCTAACCTACAAAAGTAATGAAACAAATCCGATAAGTGTTGTAAAAACGGATAAGAGCAAACGGGAGATTCATCCAATTGGAACACCGTTGATTCAGCGTCAATTGGAAGATGTATATGAAGTTTTAACCAAAGACCGCCATTCGTTCAATAATATAACAGAGGTTACGAGAGCTATTGATTTTAGGGAAGCTATTGAAGCATCGTTAAATCGATCTATACCTGTTATAAAAGGAGGGGCGTAAGATGTTAAAGGTCGGAATCATTAGTTTTGCCCATATGCATGGATTTAGTTATGCGAATGCTTTAAAGAAATGTAAAAATGCCTCCCTTGTGAGTATCTGGGATAACGATAAACAAAGAGGAACTGATATAGCAAACACCTTTAACACATCATTATATACTGACTTAGATGAAATGCTAAAGACTGATTTAGATGCTGTTATTGTTTGTTCAGAAAATGCAAATCACAAAGAACACGTTGTGAAAGCTGCACATTACAAAAAGCATATATTATGCGAAAAACCAATTGCAACAGAAATAAATGATGCAATGGAGATGATAGAGGCATGTAATCAAAATAATGTCATCTTACAAATAGCTTTTCCTGTTCGTTTTGCGCCTGCGATTCAAGAAATACAAAAGTTAGTAAATCAAAGCGAAATCGGCAACATTTTAGCGGTCAATACTACGAATCATGGACAAATGCCAGGTGGATGGTTTGTAGATCCAAAACTATCGGGCGGAGGTTGTGCCACCGATCATATTGTTCATATTGTGGATACACTTCGCTGGATATTAAAGGATGAAGTAAAAAGCGTGTATGCAGAATTTGATACAAGATTTTACGATATCGTGGTGGAAGATTGTGGCCAGGTTATCTTGGAATTTGCATCAGGTATTGTGGTTACGATTGATCCAAGTTGGTCACGTCCTAAAACTTTTCCGATATGGGGAGATGTAACACTAGAATTCTTTGGTGATCAAGGAACATTTCATGTAGATGCATTTAAAGAGCATACATTACTGTTTAATGATCGTGATAATAAGTTGGAACATCTTGTTTGGTCTGATGATATGGATGAAGGGTTAATCAAAGATTTTTTGCAATGTGTAACGGATTCGCGACCTCCCTTTATTACAGGAGAAGATGGTTTAAGAACATTAGAAGTTGTAAAAGCAGCATATCAATCCAATCAAGAAAAAAGGCCGATAACATTAATCCATAACTAGAGGAGGCTCTTAACAATGAAATTAGGGATGAGCTCATACAGTTTAGCAAATGCGATCGCTAAAGGTGAAATGTCGATATTAGATGTAATTCAATGGACAAAAGATCAAGGTGGGGAGCATATTGAAATAGTTCCGATCGGTTATACATTAACAGATAATTCACAATTAGTTGCAGACATAGTAAGTAAGGCTGAGGAAGTAGGGGTAGACATTTCAAATTATGCAATTGGAGCGGACTTTTTAAGTGGTGATGAGAAAGCGTTTCAATCGGAAATGGAACGAGTAAAACAGGAAGTTGATATCGCCAATCAATTGGGTGTGCGAAGAATGAGACATGATATTTCATTTAAGCCGCCAGTAGAAGCTAGCATGGAACAGTTTGATAACGACCTGCCTAAAATTATTGAGGCGTGCCAGGAAATTGCTGATTATGCTAAACAATACGACATTGTGACAAGTATCGAAAATCACGGTTTTTATATTCAAGCAAGTGATCGTATCAACCTAATTGTTTCTCGAGTCAATCGTTCTAATTTTGGTCACACATTAGATACGGGAAACTTCCTTTGTGTAGATGAGAATCCAATAGTAGCTGTCAAGAAATGCATTGACAATGCTACGATGGTGCATGTAAAAGATTTCTATATCCGTCCCCAATCATGGCATAACCCTGGAGAAGGCTGGTTTTCCTCAGCAGGTGGAGAATATTTACGTGGCGCTATTACAGGGCATGGAGATATTGAATTAAAGAGTATTTTGAAAATAATTAAAGATAGTGGCTATGATGGATATGTATCGATTGAATTTGAAGGAATGGAAGAGTGTAAGAAAGCTAGTGATATATCGTTAAAAAATGTTCGAAATATTTGGAACCAAATATAAGGAGGTTGAACGATGAGTAAAGTAAGAGTTGGTATTGTTGGTTTAGGTTCGATTTCTGACATGCATATTCAAGGGTACTTAAAAAATCAAGATGCCGAGTTGTTTGCTGTATGTGATATGAATGAATCTCGTGCGAAACAAACGGCTGAAGAATTAGGTGTAACGTATTATTATACCGATTATCAAGAGATGTTAAGTAATAATGAAATAGATGCGGTAAGTATTTGTACGTGGAACAATACACATGCTGAAATCGCTATTGCTGCTTTAAATGCTGGGAAAGATATATTAACTGAAAAGCCATTGTGTAAATCGGTGGAAGAAGCTTTAGCGATAGAAGAAGCGGTTCGAAATAATCCCGATCAGTTTTTGCAAATAGGGTATGTTAGACGGTTTGGTACCAATACACAAGTATTAAAGCGCTTTATTGATAATGGTGAATTAGGCGATATCTATTTCTCCAAAGCTACATGTTTACGAGTTTTAGGAAATCCTGGTGGTTGGTTTGCGGATAAGGAACGGTCTGGAGGCGGACCGTTAATTGATATTGGCGTCCATGTTATCGACCTTTGCTGGTATTTAATGGGCAAGCCGAAAGTGAAATCAGTAAGTGGCAACACGTATCATAAATTAGGCAATCGTTCGAATATAGTATATAAATCTTTTTATAAAGCAGCAGATTACGATGCTAAACAGAATAGCGTGGAAGATTTAGCAAATGCGATTATTCGATTTGAAAATGGTGCTTCTCTAATGGTAGATGTTAGCTTTTCACTACATGCCAAAAAAGAAGAAATACACGTTAGTTTACATGGTGATAAAGGCGGGGCAGAGATAGAGCCTCAATTAGAAATTTTTACAGAGAAGAATAATATTATGTTAAACAGCACTCCACAAATCGATCATCTAACATTTGATTTTGCACAAGGTTTTCAAAATGAAATCGACCATTTTATTAACTGTGTTAAAGGGGAAGAAGAAACGATAGCGCCGGTAGAAGATGGTGTAGAAATGATGAAGATCCTAACGGGTGTATATAAATCAAGTGAGGAAAAGACAGAGGTACATTTTGATTGATAATAGACGGAGGCATGCAAATGAATAACGTTAGAAAGACCTCAATACAAAATTGGTATTTCAAGACAGCAGGAGCAAATGAATGGAGATCAGCTACAGTTCCTAGTTGTGTGCATACCGATTTGTTAAAACATGACATAATACCAGATCCTTTTGTAGGAAAAAATGAGTTGAATTTGCAATGGGTTGATAAGCAGGATTGGGAATATAAAACTACTATTTTAATTTCAAAAGAATGTTTACAAGAAGAAAGAGTAGAGCTTGTATTTGAAGGTTTAGATACATATGCAGATGTATATGTAAACGGCGAGAAGGTACTACAGGCAGACAATATGTTTAGAAGCTGGAAAGTAGATGTTAAATCATACTTGAAGGTTGGCGAGAATCAATTACTCGTATATTTCCACTCACCAATAAATCATGATATAGATAAGCCTGATCAATTGGGATATAACCTCCCGGCCGATAATGATCATTCTGAAGATGGGGGAGTTGGTCAGAAAAAATTAAGTGTGTTTGCTCGAAAGGCTCCCTATCATTATGGTTGGGACTGGGGACCGCGCTTTGTAACAAGCGGTATTTGGAAGGATGTTTATCTGGAAGCATGGTCTGATGCTAGGCTAACGGATTTTCATATTCAACAACAAGCTGTATCATCCGAAAAAGCAGAAATTAATGCGGTCATAGAAATAGAAGCAACAAATCAAATGGAAATAGAAATAGCTATTTCTGACCAACATGGTTTGGATATAAGAAAGGTTTGTAAATTAGCAAAAGGTTCCCAAGTAATAGAGATTCCGATAGTGATTGAAAATCCTCAATTATGGTGGAGCAATGGTTTAGGTAAACCATATTTATATCGTATTCAAGCAGATTTAAAGTTAAATGAAAGCATGAAGCATACAAGCGTTGTAAAAACAGGTCTTCGATCCATTCGTTTTGTAAGAGAAGATGATCAACGTGGTCAAAGTTTCTATTTTGAATTAAATGGTGTCCCTGTATTTGTAAAAGGGGCAAATCATATTCCGAATGATAGTTTTCAAACGAGGACAACAAGAGCCGAATATGAGCATGAAATCGCCACAGCAGCAGCTTCCAATATGAATATGCTTCGTGTATGGGGCGGTGGAATTTATGAATATGATATGTTTTATGAATTATGCGATGAGTACGGGATACTAGTTTGGCAAGACTTTATGTTTGCATGTAGTATGTATCCGGGCGATTCTGCTTTTCTGAATAGCGTAAAAAAAGAAGCAATCGATAATGTGAAACGGTTACGAAATTACGCATGTATAGCACTTTGGTGTGGGAATAATGAAATGGATGCTGCCTGGTCCCAGTATGAAGAAGAAGCTGGCTGGGGCTGGAAGCAACGATATAATGCACCACAACGTAAAAAAATCTGGAAGGCGTACGATGAAGTTTTTCATCATCTATTGCCATCTATTGTGGAAAAATATGACCCGAATACGGATTATTGGCCAAGCTCTCCCATGAGGGAGATATCGCATGATAAGAATCAGCATGCAACGTTTGATACGGTGGAAAAAGGTGATATTCACTATTGGGATGTTTGGCATGGGTTAAAACCGATTGAAGCCTATAAAGAAAAAGTTGGACGTTTTATGAGTGAATATGGGTTTCAGTCTTTCCCAGAGAAAAAGACAGTCCTAACCTATGCAAAAGAAGAGGAATTAGCACTAGAATCAGATGTTATGTTACATCATCAGAAAAATGGTGCAGGAAATCGCCTGATTAAGAATTATATGGAAATGTACTATAAAGAACCGAAGGATTTTTCGTCTTTTCTGCATCTTAGTCATATTTTGCAAGCAGATGCGATCAAAGTAGCAGTAGAAGCACATCGGTTAAATATGCCGTATTGTATGGGAACGTTATATTGGCAATTGAATGATTGTTGGCCAGTTGCTTCATGGTCGAGTATGGACTATTACGGCAGATGGAAAGCGTTACAGTATGTTATCAAAAATCGCTTTAAAACAACTGCAATAATAGCAGATCAAAAGGACGATAGCCTATCAGTTTATGTGGTATCAGATCAATTACAGGATCAAGAAGCACAACTGTCGCTACATATTTATGATTTAAACGGTCAACCAATCTATCAAGAAACAAAAGCTGTCTTTGTGAGACAAAATACTTCCATGATAATCTATGAAACAGATATCCAATCGTTAGGAATCGCAGAAGAGAAGAGTAACAATGTTGTATTATTTGCCCAATTAACGGTAAATGAAAACGTGATTGATAGTGTGGAGCATGTAATGGTAAAACCGAAAGAACTTGTATTGCAAGATCCTCAGATTCAACTTGCGTATGTTGATGGCGGTATTGAATTAGAAAGTCAATCATTTGCAATGAATGTCTGGCTGGAAGTAGATAAAGACGGCTTTTTCGAAGATAATAACTTCTCCTTGATTCCAGGGATCAAAAAATTTATTGCATTTACGGATTCATTACGCGGAAATATGCAATTTACCAAGACGCAAGAGATTACAAATGTCAACGTTTCATCCATGTATGATTATATCGTGCAGTAGCATAGCATAGGAAAGAAGCTGGGGCAAAATTTAAAATTTCCATGATCAAGACGAATGATCCAGAGTAGGAAATACAGCATTTTACTTTTTCAAAGTAGATAACAACTGCGAACTAATAAAATTTATCAGAGTGAGTGAAGCATTTATCAAGATGCCCGGAAAGTTAAATCCGAACTACTTCGTTAATAATGGAATCATCTTTTAGGATCTATCTTTGACTAAAATACTCACATTTGTCCCAGCTTCTCCGCTATAGTGACTTAAAAGGTAAAGAAGGGATACAAATATGGATTTTCCTGTTATTGCAAAAGAGTTTAGAAATGGGAACGTAGAAAATATCCATCAAGGTGTTGTTTGTGTAATAGATAAAAACAAGAAAATAGTTTTTGAGAAAGGTGATATAACCCAACCTTTCTATTATCGTTCAGCTATGAAACCACTCCAAGCCATACCTGTATTCTCTAGTAATGTAATAAATAAATATCAGCTGACAGGAGAGGAAGCAGCTCTTTTCACTGCATCACAAAGGGGAGAAGATTATCACGAAAAAGCATTATTAAGTTTAGCTGGCAAGTTGGGTATAGAAGAAAAACGACTAGTGTGTAATCAAAGTTATCCATTAAACGTAGCACCAAAAGAAAAATATATTGCATCTCATAAACCAAGAAGAAAATTACTGCATAACTGTGCAGGCAAACATTTAGGATTTTTATCTTATACGAAGGAAAAAGGACTTAGCATGGATGATTACCATGAAATGTCTCATCCCATTCAGCAGGAAATTTTGGATTATGTATCTCTATTATCAGAAACTCCAAGAGATAAAATCATAACAGGTTTAGATGGATGTGGGGCACCTGTACATGCCATTCCGCTCCGCAACATGGCAATCTCTTATTTGAAATTTGCAGATACTTCTATGATTAGTAATAAGTCATTGTGTGAGGCTGTTGATCAAATAACCCAAATAATGAATAGTTTTCCAAACATTGTTGCATCCCATCAATTTATTTGTTCTGTTCTTTTAGAGGATCCCAATATTATCGCAAAAGGTGGTGCTCAAGGTGTTTATTGTCTAGCTTTAAAGAAAGAAAAAATCAGTATTGCCATAAAAGTATTAAGTGGGACAGAACATCTTTGGCCGCTACTTGTAGCAAAAATATTGGAGAAGCTGCCATATCATAATAAAGAAACGATTGATCGTTTATATGCTTTAAAAGATTCAAAGATAACCAATGACAGTGGGAAAATAGCAGGTCATACGGAGGTACACGTGTGAATGAATTATTACGGCATCTCGTTTGGAGGGTAAGAGTGTGAGTAACCTAAGTTACAGGCAAGTTCATTTAGATTTTCATACAAGCGAATTTATTCCAGAAGTCGCTAATCAATTTGATAAACAGGAATTTGCAAAAACATTAAAGGAATCATATGTTGATTCTATTACATGTTTCGCTCGGTGTCATCATGGTTGGTTGTATTATCCATCAGAAAGTAGACCTGATTTAATCCATCCTCAATTACAAAATAAAAACTTGTTATTAGATCAAATAGAAGCATGTCATGAACAAGGTATTAAAGTGCCTATCTATACAACCGTACAATGGGATGGATATATTGCAAGAGCACATCCAGAATGGCTGTGTATTGATGGTGAAGGAAATTATATGAATACGCAGGAAGTACCGGAACCACATTTTTACTATTCAATTTGTTTGAACAGTGGCTATCGGCAATTTTTTAAAGAACACCTGGCAGATATAATACAAGTTGTTGGTAAAACAAATATAGATGGATTTTTTTTCGATATCTTATTTGAAGTAGATTGTCATTGTGACCGTTGTATCAAGCAAATGAAGTCTAGAGGTTATAATGTTAAACAAAAAGCTGAGCGGATGAAGTACGCATCTACCATGCTTCATGAATTTAGGCATGAGATTACTAGTTTTGTACATCAACGAATACCTGAGGCAGGTGTTTTTTATAACAGTTCACATATTGGTCCGAAAATAAAAGCTAGTTTAGATGACTATACCCATTTAGAGATAGAGTCTCTTCCAAGCGGTGGATGGGGGTATGATCACTTTCCGTCAACTGTCCGGTATGCACGTAATTTAAGGAAAGATATTATTGGGATGACAGGTAAATTCCATACCTATTGGGGAGATTTTCACTCCTTTAAAAATCAAGCAGCATTAGAATTTGAATGTTTGCAAATGTTTGCTTCAGGTGCAGGGATATCAATTGGAGATCAATTGCACCCAAATGGGCAATTATCAACTGGTTCCTACAAATTAATTGGATCAGTTTTTGAAAAAGTGGCGAAGATGGAACCATATTGTAAAGGAGCAGTGAACTTATCAGAAATCGCAGTACTCACACCTGAAGAAACTGGTACTCCGGGTATAACTCCTTCTGTGATAGGAACCGTAAGAATGCTACAAGAATTAACTTATCAATTTGATATTATCGATAGCAAGATGAATTTCGATGATTATCGTTTAATTATTTTGCCAGACCAAATCAAGTATAGGGAGGAATTAGAGGAAAAGTTAAAGCAGTATCAAAAAAATGGTGGTAAAATTATCGCTTCATACCGTTCATTGACAAAACAAAAGCAAGAAGAAATTGCGATATTAGGAGTGAAATGGTTTGGAGATTCCCCTTATGATCGAGAATTTGTTTTACCAAATGAGCAGATTGGTAAGCAGTTAAATAAGGAAGAATATGTTATGTATAGTACTAGTTCATTCATCGAGGCGACACGAGCAGATATATTAATGGATACGGTCAAACCTTATTTTAACCGTGAAGGCAAAACATTCTGCTCACATCAACATGCTCCATCTTCAAAAGAAGTAGGACACCCAGCTGTCACCAAGTTAGAAAATGTCATTTATTTTTCTCATCCGATCTTTCATCTTTATCGGCAAAAAGCACCAATGTGGTGTAAACAAATGCTGAAAGATGCAATAGAAATTTTATTAGATGAAAAATTGATTACCCATAATGGTCCGACCAGCTTATTAGCAACTATTCAACGAAATCACCATAAAAACATTGATGCTATTCATTTGTTGCATTATATAACAGAGAAAAAATCAGTTGACCTTTATACAATTGAGGAGCGGATCCCTTTGTATAATATCACTCTTAATGTGTGGGTAGATAATAAAAAAGCAGCTACCGTAACAGGTATATTTTCAGGTAAAGAAATCTCATTCACACAAGAAGGAAGCTATATTCAATTTCATGTAGATAAATTAGATGGTCATGAGATGTGCGTTATCAAATATAGAAATGAGGTTTGATCATGCAAGCTAACGTAAATTTCATTTGTGGAGAGAAAGATATTGCATCGTATCCGTTTCTACAAAGTATTGAGCATTTTGCTTCGATTCATTTTGTATATGAGGGCAGCCAAGCAGTATTTTTAGTAAGCCTTAACGATGAAGTGCATTCACATGAATCGATAAAAGTAATGGCCGGAAATCTAAGAAAAAAAGTAGAAGAATATCGAATCAATAAATTAGAGGTCTCGTTAGAATCACTTTCTAATTATATCAGTTCTTTGCCAGCGGAAGATACGATTAAGGCCTTTTTTGAAGGGTGGTATTTAGCAGGTTATCGATTTGAGCACTATAAATCAGATTCACAGAGCTTAGATATCGATTTATTTTATGAGGAAGATTACAGAGAGCTAGAAGAAGAGGCTTCAAAGGTGACAGAAGCAGTTTGTATTGCAAGGGATTTATGTAATGAACCGGCAAGTAACTTAACTCCTGCTACATACGGACAAAAATTAATTAATATTTTCCAAGATACTATGATTGATGTAACAATTCTTCACGAAGAAGATATATGCGATCATGGTTTTCATGCAACTTATCATGTTGGAAAAGGTAGTAATGATACCCCGAGAGTGGCACTTCTAACTTATCATAATCAAGGAAAAAATAAGATGGCGTTAGTTGGAAAAGGAGTAACGTTTGATGCAGGTGGAATCAATTTGAAACAAGCGAATGATATTGTTGATATGAAGATGGACATGGGTGGATCTGCAGCTGTTGCAGGAGCCATGAAATTAATAGAAAGTATGGAATTACCAGTTCATTTGACCGCTATTATCCCATTAGTTGAAAATATACCTAGTAGAACATCTTATTTACCATCAGATATTATTACCTATCAAAATGGTATGACGGTAGAAGTTGGTAATACGGATGCTGAAGGACGATTGATTTTAGCTGATGGATTGTTGTATGCTCAAAATCAAGGAGCAGATTGGATTGCTGATATAGCAACATTGACTGGCTCAATAGGTCATGCCTTAGGGTTAAAGGTGGCTGGGTTGTTTAGTAATAAGCTAGAAAGCCTTACGGAATATGAGCGGATTAGTCAGGAGACTGGAGATCATATATGGCCAATGCCTATGGTAAAAGAATATAAAGGTCTCTTAAAAAGCGAAACTGCTGATATCAAAAATGTTACTAGTACACCATTTGGTGGAGCAATAACTGCAGCTTCATTTCTTCATTCCTTTATTGAAAAAGATGTTAAGTGGTATCATATTGACATGGCTAATACAGTGAAACCATTCGAAATTAGCGGTTATTATGTAGAAGGTGCTAGCGGTTTTGGTGTCCGGTTATTAACAGAACTCGTAAAGAAAGAAGTTGAATAGAATGTTAATGGAGGCAATTGTACAAAACGTATGGGATGCATTAGAAGCAGAAAAAGCTGGTGTGGATCGCCTTGAGTTAGTATCTTCAATAGAACAAGGTGGACTGACACCGAATGTTCGCATCGTAAAAGAAATACTTGAACACGTTTCGCTTCCAGTTCAAGTCATGATTCGCCCACATTCTAAAAGCTTTTGTTATTCTGAACAGGATGTTGAAGTGATAAAGCAAATGATAAAAAAGATGCTAGCAATTGGTTCCAGTAATTTTGTTTTCGGTGCATTAAATAAAGATGGTACCGTAGATGAGCAGTTACTGGATGAAATAATTGCAACCTTTCCACATGCTCGTTTTACATTTCACCGTGCTTTTGATAATTCGCGTGATGTAATGGAAGCTTATCAAAGTTTGGTGCGTTATTCTGGTAACATTGAACGGATCTTAACATCAGGTGGGAAAGAAGATGGTGTGGCGGGAAAAGATGAACTCAAAATGCTTGTTGAACAATCAAGAAAAACCAATGGACCTGTTATTATACCTGGTTCAGGCTTAAACGCAGAAAATTTCACATCCTTACACCCGTATATTAAAGCAGAAGAATATCACTTCGGGAGAGGTGTCCGGTTGAACGGATCGTATCAGGAGTCATTTGACCAAGACAGCATTAATAAAATCAAAACAACCAAAAAGGACAGTTGAGATAAAGCTTAACTGTCCTTTTTATCAAACTGAGCACAAAGTCCACATAGTGCCAAAAATTCGCAGTTTGTTTTATTTTGAATTTGAAGAAACAGTCGGGTCACTGTCCGGATTATAAAATGGAAGCGACTTAAATATATTGTTGATCTTTTAAGAAATCCAAAATTTCTGCTACTACTTCTTCCACTGTGCTATTTTCCGTATCAATCACTAACTCTGGATTTTCTGGCTCTTCATATGGTGCATCAATACCGGTAAATCCTTTAATCTCACCTGCTCGTGCCTTTTGGTAAAGTCCTTTTGGATCGCGAGCTTCACAGCTTTTCAAGCTGCATTTCACATATACTTCAATAAAATCCCCTTCGTTTAAAAGGTTTCTGACATTATCACGGTCTTCACGATATGGCGAAATAAAAGCAGTGAGCGTGATTAGACCAGCATCATTTAATAGTTTTGATACCTCTCCAATCCTTCTAATATTTTCTTTGCGGTCCTCTGGGCTAAATCCTAAATTATTATTTAGTCCGTGACGGATATTATCACCATCTAATCGATAGCAACGAATCCCTCTTTCAAACAGTGCTTTTTCTAGTTCTACTGTAATCGTAGATTTACCTGAGCCTGAAAGCCCGGTGAACCATAATACCGGACTTTGATGGTCATTTTGTTTGATTCGATCCTGTTTTGTTACAACAGAATCATGCCATACGATGTTGTTATTGGTTTGTGTCATGCGTTTGAACCCCTTTGTAATCCTTTAATTAAAACTTCAGCTACTTCTGGTCTTGAAAATTGCCGTGGTAATGCTTCACCATTGCGAAGCTTTTCTCTTACTTTTGTTCCACTTAAATGGACATGTTCTGATTTATCATGCGGACATGTCTTTTGTGTGGCCATGTTCTCGCATTTTTGACAAAAGAAAGCATGCTCGAATTTAAATATTTGAATGCCAAGCTCTGCTTCATATTGTGAAATTAATTCCTGCGCTTCATACGTACCATAATAATCACCGACACCTGCATGATCACGACCGACTATGAAATGAGTACAGCCATAATTCTTACGGACGATAGCGTGTAAAATGGCTTCACGTGGACCTGCATAACGCATTGCTGCAGGATAAATAACAAGACGTGTTCGATCTTTCGGATAATAATGTTTTAAAATGACCTGATAGCTTTCCATCCGAATATCTGCTGGGATATCATCGGATTTCGTTTCACCTACTAAAGGATTCAGTAAAAGACCGTCAACAGATTCTAGTGCGGATTTTTGAATATACTCATGAGCACGATGGACAGGGTTTCTTGTTTGAAAACCAACTACCGTTTTCCAGCCTAAATCTTGAAAAAGCTGTCTCGTTTCTGAAGGATCCAGATGGAAGTCTTTAAATTGATCGTGTGTTGGACGGTTTAATAAGTTAATAGGTCCAGCTAAATAGACATTTCCCTTTTCATACAGCTTTTTGACTCCAGGATGGGCATCTTCCGTTGTACCATAAACAAATTGTGCTTCTTTCTCTTTGTCATAGCTGTACTTTTCCTCTAAATCTAGTGTCCCATAAAGAATACCATCTTCGCCGTAGAGTGCGATCTTTTCACCAATATCTAAGTTGTCTGCTTCCGCTTCTGTAACGGCTAATGTAATAGGAATACTCCAAACCGTACCATCTGCCAGATGTAAATTTTCGACTACTTCTAGATAGTCTTTTTCACCGAGGAAACCGGTGAGAGGGCTAAATCCACCGATGCCAATCAGCTCCAGGTCTGAAATAGTCCATGCATTGATTGTTAATGTTTTAAAAGCTTCCGCCTCTTTTAATAATTTTTCTCGTTCTGCACCATGTATTTCACGATTGATTAAAGTGCCTCCATGAGCTTCGATCGTTTCTTTTATTTGTTCTGTTGTCGCTACCATTATAAAACTCCTTTCGTGTCACGATGGAAATTTTGCCCGTCATACACTTCATCTACATAACCTTTACGGACGACAAAATCTCCAAAATGTTCTTTATCTAAACGATTGTTCGCATAGTCATTAAAAATTTCTTTCAAGGTTGCTAGAATCTCTTCTTCTCCAATATTTTCTCGGTAAAGCTGATTTAATCGGTCACCAATAAAACTTCCACCAAGATATAGATTGTATTTCCCAGGAGCTTTTCCAATAAAGGCGATCTCAGCTAAAGCTGGACGTGAACAACCGTTTGGACATCCTGACATCCGGATCACTATCTCTTCGTCCTTTATACCTTCCGCTGCTAAGAGACCTTCAATTTTATCGATAAGTGAAGGTAAATAACGTTCAGATTCGGCCATTGCTAAACCACAAGTAGGCATTGCTACACAAGCAATTGAATTTCGACGTAAACCGGAATATTGTTTCCCTTCTGTAATCCCATACATGTCGAGGATTTCGTTAATTTTTTTCTTTTTCTGTGCTGTAACATTAGCGATGACTAGATTCTGGTTGGGAGTTAAGCGGAAATCACCAGTATGAATATTGGCAATCTCCCGAAGAGCTGTCATCAACTTATATTCATCAGCATCTTTTACTCTACCATTTTCAACAAAAAGGGTTAGATGCCATCTGTTGCTTCCTTTGATCCAGCCATATCTGTCACCATTATGATCAAAATGATAGTCCTTCGCTTCCTCAAGTTCCCAACTGAGACGATCAGTAAGCTCTTGTTTCAACCAGTCAAGGCCATGGCGATCGATCGTATATTTAAATCTAGCATTCTTGCGATCAGATCGATTGCCATAATCTCGTTGAATCGTCACGATCTTTTCGGCAACATCTATCACATCTTGTTTATCACAATAGCCAATAATTTTTCCAAGTTGTGGATAGGTATTCGTATTACCATGTGTCGAGCCCATACCACCGCCAACTACGACATTAAAGCCTTTGACTTGATTGTCTTGCACAATCGCAATGAATCCGAGATCTTGAGAAAAAACATCTACATCATTAGAAGGTGGTGCCGCAATTCCAATTTTAAATTTTCTTGGTAAATACGTTTTGCCATAAATCGGCTCTTCTTCCTCTTTAGAATCAATAATTTTCTCCTGATCTAACCATATTTCATGATAGGCACCTGTTTTGGGTGAAAGGTGATCACTAATTTTTTTGGCCCAATCTTGAATTTCTTGATGAATGTCAGATTGATATGGGTTAGGATTACACATGACGTTACGATTGACATCTCCACATGCAGCTATCGTTGTCATTAATGCTTCATTGATTGTTTTAATCGTATCTTTCAAGTTCCATTTTAATATTCCATGTAGTTGAAAAGCTTGGCGTGTAGTTAATTTAATCGTCTGATCACCATATTTTTGTGCCAGGTCATCCACAGCAAGCCATTGTTTTGGTGTTGCGACACCTCCAGGAATGGCGACGCGAAGCATAAATTGATAGGCAGGCTCTAGCTTTTGTCTTCTTCGTTCATCGCGGATGTCACGGTCATCCTGCTGATAACTTCCATGGAATTTCAGCAGTTTTGTATCATCATCTGATATCGATGCGGTAATCGGGTCTTGTAGCCCTTCCTGAATCGTTCCTCGTAAAAAACGGCTTTCCTCTTTTAGCTTTTCCATCGGGTCTAGTTTATTTGGATCGTTTACCATTTTTGTTCCCCCTTAATACACATCACGTTGATATCTCTTTTCCTGTTTTAATTTATTGATATACTCTATTGCGGCCTCTTTGCTAAGTTTGCCTTCTTGACTAATGATCGTGATTAAAGCTTCGTGAACATCCTTTGCCATCCGTTTTTCATCACCACAAACATAAAGGTGTGCACCAGCTTCGATCCATTCGAATAGTTCTTTAGCTCTTTCTTGCATGCGATGCTGCACATACACCTTTTGTTCACTATCTCTAGAGAAAGCAACATCCATTTTGGCTAAGTATCCTTGCTTTAACCAATTTTGCCAATCAACTTGATACAAAAAGTCAGTGCGGAAATGCTGGTCACCAAAGAAGAGCCATGTTTTTCCTTTTAATTCAAGTTCTTCGCGTTCTTCGATATAGCCTCTAAACGGAGCTACACCAGTTCCGGGTCCAATCATGATGACTGGTGTTTCTTCATCAAATGGAAATTTGAAGTTCGGATTTTTGTGTACATAGGCATTGATCTGATCACCTGGTTTAATTCTATCAGCAATTTCTCCTGTGCATACGCCACTTCGATCACGACCATGTGTATGATATCTTACAGTTGCCAGCGTTAAATGAACCTCATCAGGATTTGCTTGATAGCTGCTGGAAATCGAGTATTGTCTGGCCGGTATTTTTCTTAATACGTGCATAATTGATGTTGGATCCAGTTGTTTTGGCGGATAGTCGATAATCAAATCTAATAGGTCTCGACCATCGATATATGCTTTTACTTTGTCAGCATCAGTTACTAATTCATGGAGTTTTTTATTATCGAAATAAGTGGTTGCCTTTTCCAGTAAGCCTTTTGTTAGCCGCGTGATTTCGAATATGGAAGTTAACGCTTCCTGGACAGATCGAATTTCACCTTGTTTATTAATTGGTATCGTTTGTTCTGGATTCCATTTAAGTTCTTCGATAATCGCTTGGACTAAGGCAGGATCATTTTTCGGATAAATAGCTAAACAATCTCCAGGTTCATAACTGAGATTAGATCCCTCCAATGAGATTTCAATATGCCTTGTTTCTTTATTAGATCCTTTGCCGCTCAGAATAATATTATCTAATACTTCTGCGGTATAAGGATTGCTCTTAGAATAAATTGGCTGTTCTGCAGGAGTTGGACTGGTGACTGATGTATTCGCAGTATTTCCAGCATCTTTTTTCAAAATGGCAAGTACCTCTGTTATCCATTCTTCAGCAAGCTCTTCATAATCAACGTCACAGTCAATACGAGGGTGTATTCTGGTAGCACCCAATTCTTCCAAACGTTTATCAAAATCCTTACCGGTTTGACAGAAGTGTTCATAGGACTCATCACCAAGTGACAAAACGGAAAAGTTAACATTTTCAAGTTTTGGTGCTTTTCGACTGTGTAAGAATTCATGAAATTGAATGGCATTGTCAGGTGGATCACCTTCACCATGGGTCGCTGTGATAATAAGTAAATCCTCTACTTCTTTTAGTTTTTTAGGCTTGAAATCATCCATGCTTGAAATGGTTACGTCTCTCTGTAAATCCTTTAGTTGCTTGGAAAGTTGTTCCGCCAGTTCCTGACTATTTCCTGTCTCGGATCCGTATAAAATAGTTACGGTTCGGGTTGCTAATTTTTCTGGTGCTGCTGGTTCAGTTGTTGTAATGTTTTGCGATGATTGGGAAGCGGCTAAATAACCAGCAAGCCAATTTTTTTGTGCATCTGTCAATGTTGGTAAAATTTGATTTAATATTTCCGTCTGCTTTTCATCAAACGGACTGTTTACCACTTGTAATGTCAACGTATTCACCTCTTTTAATTATTCCGATAGATTTACTTGTGTTTGACAATAAAAAAATGATTACTTTGTTGATTGTGGGGTAGCGTGTAATCCGCATTCCGTTTTTTGAAAGTTTGCCCATCTTCCTGAACGTTCGTCATTAGCATCTGAAGCTTTCGTCGTACACGGAATACAACCAATGCTGGGATAGTTTTGATCATGCAGCTTGTTATAAGGTAATTGCTGTTGCTCAATATATTCCCAAACATCATCCCATGACCAATAAATTAATGGACAAATTTTAATCGATTGGAAACGGTCATCCTTGTTAATAAAGTTGGTGTTGGCTCTTGTTGGAGATTGTGCTCTTCTTAATCCCGAAATCCAGGCCGTTGCTCCACTGAGTGCATCTTCTAATGGTTTTACTTTTCTAATATAACAGCATTGATCAGGATCTCTGCTCCATAATGCTGATCCATATTGTTCTCGTTGTTCATCAACAGTGAGGGAAGGCTGCTGCATGACGATATCTAATGAAGGATAACGTTCCTTGACTTCATCAATTAGGTCATATGTTTCTTGAAAGTGCAAGCCAGTGTCTAAAAATACTAATCTCGCATCTGGTTGGACAGATGCAATCAGGTCAATTAAAACCATACTTTCTGCTCCGAAACTACAAGCATAGACTAAAGATTTACCATACGTTTGATAAGCCCATTCTAGGATTTTCAAAGCTCCTTTAGTTGGGTCTTGTTGGTCAGGAGTCTCCTTGTTCAACGGGCTGTCATAAAAATTTTCATAAGTCAGCATTTGTTGCTTCCTCCTCATTAAAAAACCTTCCTATCAGTTTGATAAGAAGGTAAGCAATGTGTTATCATTCCTTCTTATCTTTCGGTACAGCTTATGCTGTCCCGCAGGATTTGGCACAGTGTTACTCTAACTAACCTGTTGCCGAGGATTCACAGGGCCTGCCCCTCCACCTCTCTGGATAAGAATTCCATTATGTTCGGTTACTACCATAGTATACATATAGAATGGAAAAGTCAATGGTTTTTTGTAAAAAATGTAAAAAATAATACCAAGTAACTAGGTTTGTTACTCGGTATGGGCATTATTACTGTTGTAATATATCTTCCACTTTCGCAATGGTTTCTTTAGAGAGAGTGACGCCAGAGGCTTTAGCATTTTCTTCAATTTGTTCGGGTTTACTTGCACCAATAAGGGCACTAGATACATTGTCTTGACGTAAGATCCAGGCGATTGCTAATTGCGCTAATGACAAGTTTTCGTTAGCAGCAATCCCTTTTAATGCGTCGACACGTTCTAAGTTTTCCTCTGTCAACACACGTGATAAGTCCAAGTTTTTTTGAGCAGCACGACTATCTTCAGGAATGGCTTCTCCTTTTTTATATTTTCCTGTAAGTACACCTTGGGCAAGAGGGGAGAAGACAACCTGTCCAATGCCGTGCTTCTCGCTGACAGGGATGACTTCTTTCTCGATATAGCGTTGAAGCATACTGTAATTTGGCTGGTTGACAACAATGCGATCTAACAACTTTTTGTCAGCAAGGTGAACGGCTTCTGTCATTTGCTCGGCTGTCCATTCACTGACACCGATGTATAACACTTTTCCTTGACGTACAAGGTCATCCAATGCACGCAACGTTTCCTCTAATGGTGTATCCGGATGGTAACGGTGGCAATAATAAATATCGACGTAATCGAGTCCTAACCGCTGCAAACTGGCATCGCACTGCTCCATAATATGTTTGCGGGAAAGACCTTGATCATTAGGGCCATCACCCATTTTTCCGAATACCTTTGTAGCAAGAACATAGGAGCTGCGTGGGTACTTTCTCAATGCTTTACCTACAATTTTTTCTGCTTCTCCACGCATATAGACATTTGCTGTATCAAAAAAGTTAATCCCGAGGTCATAAGCTTTATCAATAGAAGCTTCGGCATTTCGTTCCTCGACATAGCCACCATATGTAAGCCAGCTACCTAAACTAATTTCGCTTACTTTCAGACCGGTTTTTCCTAATTGACGATATTGCACTGTATACAACCTCCTATTATTAAGCGTTTACACTATTATAAAAGAATGATAGAAAAGAAGCGAATGATCTGTTTTTAGAAGGGGCACGATTTGGAGTACACGACATACTTTTAGGCGGTAAAACTATCATTAGAAAGTGCTAAACAGTGGGGATTATTAACAGTTGTAGTTTTTGTTGAGAGGGCAAATATTATGCTCCTGGGAAGTGTGAACCCGCCTTCCTTGGAAATACTGCTGTTCCTAGGATAAGAACGCCTCTTCCTTGGATATTAATATCCAAGGAGAAGCACCTTTCCATACGATTTAAAACGTATGATCTAGTTTTGAATATATTTGTCAAAAATTTCGCTGAAGTCTTTTCTTGTGTTGTTATTATAGGTGGAATTAAACCAATCGAAGGCAAATTTAGTTGCTTGTTCGAATTCTGTTGATAGATTGCCTTCATGGAACCTATTATCGGTAAACAGAGATTGAGAGGCTTGCAGACTATCTTTTGCGAATTCTTTCATTCTTTCGTTCTCATCTTGGATATGTGAAATGGTTACTAAGGATTTATACAGATCTGCAATAGCTTCGCCTTCTTTTTTATCGATATCAACAGAAATAGGCTGGCCTCCAAGTGAAAATTTAATTTCCAAATCTAAGTCGATCGTACCAGCTGTTTCAACCGATACATTTTTAATAGGGTATAGGTAATAATCATACCGAAAAATATTTCGTTTACTACTAGATGCTTTTTCTCCATCAAGATGTATTAAGGCACGATTGGTAAAGCAGTATTCATCTGATTTTGATTTGATCAAAAAGTGGATTCGCTCTCCTTCTTCATGTAGAACATATTCATCCGATTCTGTCTTATCAAAGTCCTCCGGAGCAATGATTTTTCCAATGTCACTTAAACCTAACGCATCACTTGCTAATTTTTTAAACATGGGAAATTACCTCCTAATTTGTTTATCACGGTGCTAACCGTCACGTCAGTAAGACCCCCACTGATCACTTTATCAAGGTAAACAATCTTCTACAATACTCTATATCAATACATGGAAAATTCATGGAAGTCTCACTTTACCTTCCATCCTACATTATAAGCTACGAAATATGAACCTTTTTGATAAAATCATCAAAATTTGCGCCTATAAATGATCTACGTTACCTTTTTCTGACACGCCATAACAATCCGAATAATAATGCAGCAAAGTAAAGGACTAGAGCTAACATCGTATAAAGATACATGACTGGTTGATCTTGCACATAACCAACAACTGGAATATTTAAGATTAACAATAAAGGAAAGCCAAATAATAAAGCAGTACCACTACCCATTACAAGATTATCTGTTGTGTTGGATTTGAATTTTGGGTCTACCGCTTTGACCAATGCCATTCCAGTTGAAATGGTTCCTGTTTGCATCCCGTAAAAGCCTAAGATGTTTGGTAAAGCATCAGCAGGGAACACTTTTGGAATAATCCATATAAAGAACAGAATCGTCACTAGTCCGCCAACAGTTGTGATAATTAATACTGGAATTAAGTAATCTTGTAAAGCATATATCGAAATTGCTGTAATAGCAGCTGCGATCATATAATCAAATGAGAATCCGGCAATTCGCTGTAACAAATAATTATTCGGTGTGTGTTCGAGTTTAATGCCTTTATCTTTTAGTTTATTTAAAATAATCCGGAAAAGGACGGCATACAAGCTACCGATAATAAAATGAAAACCAATCAGTAGCTGACCTAATGTTTCACCAAATGCACCAATTGGTTGAAGTAGGTCGTTTACGCCATAGATGGTAAGATATGTTATAAAATAAATCGTACCTATTAAAGCAATTTGGAACGTTAGTTTGTCAATGGCATCTCCTAATGGAATTTCATCAGGCTCGATTTCTTCTACCAATTTAGTATTTTCTTTCATTGGCTTATCCTTAGATTGAAAGGAAAATCTTTTGGCTAATAGATTCATGATAATAATGCCAATTACAGTAGCCCAAATAAAGCCAATGCCGGCAATGGTCAGTCCAAGATTACCGCCACCCATTACACCTAGTTCTTCCCATTGGGTTCCAATTGAATATGCCTGTCCGGGACCTTGACCAAAACCAAGAGGTAGTAAAAGGCCAATCCCTGGGAAAAAGTCTGGATAAAAAGTCTGGACTAAAAATAAAAATAGACCGAAACCAACAATACCTTGAATGACATAACCAGAGACAATCAACATTCCTGCATTCATAATGGCGGGACTATTTTCCATGTTCCGTTCTTTGAGAGAAAGAGCGATAAATCCTACCGCCATAAAGTGATAGACAAGATTACCTAGCATATCTTGATTAAAAGGTATGATAGCTAAAAATTCAGTGCCAACTAGTAATCCGAGAAAACCTGCAATCATGGAAGTGGGAATAATGATCTTATTTAAAAACGGAATTCGTGTTTTAAGTACAGTAGCTGCAGCTAAAATAATGGAGATATAAATAAATTCCATTACAAAAATCCAAGTATCTGTCATGATAATTGCTCCTTTACAACAGTGCTTGCTTTTAATCTTTGAATCAATTGAAGCCACATATAAGCAGATGCTCTTGGGTTTGTGAAAATCACTCGATATAACGTGTCTTCAATAAAGAAGTCGAGCTTATGGTGAAAATGAATGTTGATTCCTTCCATCTGTTCAAAAGGAAACGATTGGTTGCGACCATTACGAGCGTTAATACTGATTTGCTCCCGCTTTAATAGGATTGTACCTTTCATAACTTTTTCGAAAGGCTGTTGCCCACGGGACTGATAGAGCTCGATCTGATCCTCGATTTCAGGAAGGTTGTCTGCTGTTGCAACTAGTTGATTAAGGTGATGTTGTTGCCACTGTTTCCATTTGTAAGGTGTATCAAAATAAAGGGTATCATCGGAATGAAAAAATCCTTGTTCGGTAAATTGGACTTGGTAGTCACAGTTGTCACATCGAAATGTATCATGATCAGAACGCATATGGCTGATTTTGTGGCATGAAGGGCAGGTGAATAGCAACCTTTCTAAATAGTGAGCAATATTTTTGCCGCGATAGCTATAACCTTTGTCCATTTGCCAGTTCATTTCATCGTGATGTAAGGATTCGCTTAGCTGGTGATGGATAGCTGAAACGGATAAGTCTGTTACATCCTCGCCATCCCAGATTTTTTGTAAGCTAATTTCGATTGTGCCTTTTCTGTCACCGTCACCCCATCTCGGATGTGTTAAGTGGCCACCTTTTATTTGTACTGCTACAACAGGAATTTTTAAAAGCTTCACTAGTTTAGCGGTTGAATAAATAATCGGTTCTGTTACCCCGTCCCAGTTGCGGTTCCCTTCAGGAAACAAGCCAATGACTCGATTGTGCTTTTTAGCTTTCATTACATTGCGAATGGTACTTGTATCACTTTTGAATTTTGTTTTGCGGATGGCGCCGGTATATTCCAATATTTTTTTTAATAAAGGGTTACGAAACAATGGTTCACCAGCGATAAAAGAGATTGGTTCATCGACAAATAGATTAATATATAGTGGATCCCAATTGTTGACATGATTGCTGACGATTAAATAGGGAGGCTGTAAATCTTTCGTATCATTCTGGGTAACTTTGAACGTAGTAATTCTATTTAAATGGAGTCGAATAGCTGATAATAAAAGACTTTGCACCCATCTACTAGGTTTTTTCTCTATGCTCATTTTACTCCCTCTCTTTGCTCTGTATCTTTCATTTATCACGGTGCTAACCGTCTGTAAGACCTTCTCTTGATGCTTCAAGTAATACAAGGGTAAGTTTAGGGATAACAGACGCTAACTCCCTGATCATAGTCTCACTTTATCTCGATTTCGAGTAATATCACACTATTATTATATTACTATATTAGGTACTTAAAGTGAATATAAGAATGGGGGGAGGAGTATTTCGGGGAATGGATTTCGCTCCTACAAATAGTATATTAGTATAATTATCATTTAAAACAATCGATAAATAATATTTTTAAAGTCATTCTAGCATTTATAGCTAATTATTTGTAATTAGCTGTACAGAAAAAAAGTATACCCTCGTTCCGAAGGGTATACTTCTTGTGCTTTATGATGAGGAAAACGTACCTAATCATTTAAGAATGATTAAATAACACCTTGCGCTACCATAGCATCGGCAACTTTGATGAAACCGGCAATGTTTGCACCAACAACTAGGTTACCAGGCTGACCGTATTCCTCTGCAGCTTCAACACTGTTTTTATAAATGTTTGCCATAATCTCTTGCAGTTTTTCATCCACTTCTTCAAATTTCCAAGAAAGGCGTGCACTATTTTGTGCCATTTCTAATGCAGATACGGCTACACCACCAGCATTTGCTGCTTTGGCAGGGCCGAATAATACATTGTTTTCAATGAATACGTCAATCGCTTCTAGTGTTGAAGGCATGTTCGCACCTTCACCAACCGCTTTTACACCATTGGATAGAAGTGTTTTCGCAGCATCTTCATTTAATTCGTTTTGTGTTGCACAAGGAAGAGCGATGTCACAAGGGATATTCCAAATGCCTTCAAAACCAGCAGTATACTCTGCTTCTGGATGTTCGTTGACATATTCTTTAATACGCTTTCTTTCTACTTCTTTTAGACGTTTTACAGTTTCAAGATTAATGCCGTTTTTGTCATATATATAACCGCTGGAATCACTACATGCCACTACTTTAGCACCTAATTCTGTTGCTTTTTCAATAGCATATGTAGAAACATTACCAGAACCAGAAACAACTACTGTTTTACCATTGAAACTGTCACCTTTACCTTTTAACATTTCGTTAACGAAATATACTGTACCATATCCAGTTGCTTCCGTACGTGCTAAACTTCCACCAAAGTTAATACCTTTACCAGTAAGAACACCTGCTTGGTAGCCGCCACGCATTTTTTTGTATTGACCGAATAGGTAACCAACTTCACGTGCACCTACACCGATATCACCAGCAGGTACGTCAGTGTCTGGTCCGATGTGTTTAGAAAGTTCACTCATAAAGCTTTGACAGAAACGCATAATTTCGCCATCAGATTTACCTTTTGGATCAAAGTCAGATCCACCTTTACCGCCACCAATTGGTTGGCCAGTTAAAGAGTTCTTGAAAATTTGTTCAAACCCTAAGAATTTAATAATACTAGCGTTTACAGATGGGTGGAAACGAAGACCACCTTTGTAAGGTCCGATTGCACTATTGAATTGTACACGGAAACCACGATTAACTTGTACTTTACCTTCATCGTCTACCCATGGCACACGGAATGAGATAATTCTTTCAGGTTCAACGATTCTTTCTAGAATATTGTGTTCCATGTATACGGGTTGTTTTTCGAATACAGGAACTAAGGAATCAAATATTTCCTTAACTGCTTGATGAAATTCATTTTCGTTTGGATTACGCTTTTTGACAGTTTCGAACACGTCATTAACGTAATTTTGAGCTACTTGATTTGCATTTGTCATATCTTATTTGTTCTCTCCTTCTTTTTTATTATTATATATTTAAGCATAAGCGTGACACCAATTTTTATTTATCTAATTATTTTGAAAATAACTCGTTAATGTAAAGTGTATTATATCAATTTGGTCTAAACAATGCTCAGGCGAGATGCAATTGATATCATTTTGAGATAGGTTGTGTCGGCGTCGTCAATTTTTTGTCGGAAGGAACAAAATAAAGCATAATCATACCGATAACAAATAATACAATCAGACTTAGAATACCTGCGTTTGAGCGGCCGGTAATTTGAGCAGTTACACCTAAAAGAAGTGGACCGGTTATCGAAGCAAACTTACCAAAAATATTATAGAAACCAAAAAATTCGTTGGCGTTCTTTTTGGGAATCAGTTTGGCGAAGTAGGAACGGCTCAACGCCTGAATTCCACCCTGTGAAGAAGCGACAAGCATGGCGATAACCCAGAAATCAAACGCTGTTTCTAGATAATATCCATATATACAAACAATCATATAAATGAAAATCCCTATATATAACATGCTTTTAGCAGAGAAGCGATTCGCTAATTTACCATAGATAATGGAAAATGGGGCGGCTACTACTTGTGTGACAAATAAAACCACCAACAATATAGTGGAACTAAGACCGACATCTGTTCCATAAGCCGTAGACATCGAAATAATCGTACCGACACCGTCTATATAGAAAAAATAAGCGATTAAGAAAAGAGTTAAGTGTTTATATTCTTTCACATGTTTGAGGGTTTGGAACAACCTTTTGAAACTTTGGCGAACTGGTTTAGGATCGCGCTCGATGAAATGGACTTGCTTCACATTTTTAATCATAGGTACAGCAAATACTCCCCACCATATACAAGTGATCAGGAAAGCAACTTTACTTGCTGTTGTGCTGCTAATAGGTAGAATGCCCTGTTGCGCTAATAATATGATAGCAATACTTATTACAAAAGGAATTGCACTACCAATATAGCCAAGCCCAAATCCCCGGGCAGATACTTGATTCATTCGTTTGTCATTCGTGACATCCACAAGGAAACCGTCATAAAAAACATTAGCCCCGGTAGAGCCGAGCGATGCTAAAGTAAAGAAGATCAGTAAGAGTAACCATTGACCTTCCGGTACAAAGATAAGAGCGAATGTTGAAAAAATACCCATTCCCATAAAACTAAAAAAGAATTTCTTTTTTAGTCCTTCGTAGTCCGCTAGTGTTCCCAAGATCGGCCCAAGCATTGCCAAAATAAAGGTGAAAATAGCAATGGTGTAACCAAGATATGCAGTAGAATTTGCTCCTGAAACACCTGCAGTTGTGGCTTGTGCTTTATAATAAATAGGAAAAATAGCGGTGGTGATAATAACCGTAAAAGCCGAACTTCCCCAATCGTAAAACATCCAACTATTTTCTTGCTTCGTAAACTTTTTCATAATTTCACCCATCCTTTTCCTTTTATTTTACTAGAACCTACAAAGAAAGACACTTATGTACTGATTAAAATTTACAGAAGTTTAATATTGCTGGAAACGGGTACATTAACACTAGCATTATATTAAATGGAAAGGATGATGATGATGTATAAAAGTGTTCAAGCGTTTTTTAAGACAGAAGATGATGCAGAAACTGTAAGAGCGGACCTAAATAAGCTGAAAACGAATGATATTCGAGTTGACCATTTACCAGAAGCAGATCGAACATTAATATTAGCCCCAATAACTTTTACAGGTAATTATTCTACAGGTATGGGTGCTGGTGGGGGCATTTTACCTGCAATTGCAACGACAAATAGCGGTGAAGAAGTGGATGACACACCTAGAGAACATACGATTGAATGTGAGGTAGCAGAAGATGATTACCCAGAAGCACTAAAAATTATTATGGAAAATGACGGGTATGTGGATAAAAATTCATTTGAAGGATAAGTTAAACAGAAGCAAAGGTTGTATAGCCTTTGCTTCTGTTTAGTTTGCAACTTCTAGAGTGGGACAAGTACTCAATACCTATGCGTTTATTAAAAAAAGATAAATTTTCGTTGACAAACTTGTATATACAAGTTATCATGAAAACGTAATCACTTGTATATACAATAATATAAATCATCGAGGAGGAAGTGCATTGAGTAAGTTTACAGATCCTGCAAAAGAATTGTTGGATAAAGTAGGTGGCAGTGAAAATATCTCGGTTGTCACACATTGTGCTACGAGAATGCGATTCGTTTTAAATGATCTAGACAAAGCGGATGTAGATGCAATTGAAGATATAGATGTAGTCAAAGGGACTTTTACACAGGCTGGTCAGTTTCAAGTTATTGTTGGAAATGAAGTGGCTTCTTTTTATAATGAGTTTACCAAAATAGCGGGAGTAGGAGATACTTCCAAAGAAGATGCAAAAGAAGCAGCTAAGAAAAACATGAATATTATCCAGCGTTTGGTAGCACATTTAGCTGATATTTTTACACCGATTATCCCTGCATTAGTTGTTGGTGGTCTTATTTTAGGTTTTCGTAATGTTATCGGGGATATTCAAATGGTTAACAACGGTACACAGACGTTGGCAGAATCTTCACAGTTTTGGACTGGTTTATATGACTTCTTATGGTTAATTGGTGAAGCGATATTCCACTTCTTACCGGTCGCCATAACATGGTCCATTTCGAGAAAAATGGGTACAACACAAGTACTTGGTATTGTATTAGGTATTACGTTAGTTTCACCACAATTACTAAATGCATATGGAGTGGCGGGTGCTGAAGATATTCCGGTATGGGACTTCGGTTTTGCGCAAATTGATATGATTGGTTATCAAGCACAAGTTATTCCGGCGATTTTGGCTGGTTTTGTATTGGCATATTTAGAGATTTGGTTGCGTAAAGTAATTCCGCAAGTAGTGTCTATGATCTTTGTACCTTTCTTTGCCTTAATTCCGGCAGTTTTAGTAGCGCATGTCGTATTAGGTCCAATTGGATGGGAAATTGGTTCTTGGATTTCAAATATTGTGTACAGCGGTTTAACTTCTGCATTTGGCTGGCTATTTGCTGCCATATTTGGTTTTGCATATGCGCCTTTAGTCATCACTGGTTTACATCATATGACGAATGCAATCGACTTGCAACTGATGAGTGAATTTGATGGAACAAACCTCTGGCCAATGATTGCCTTATCTAACATTGCTCAAGGTTCTGCGGTAGTTGCAATGATTTACTTAAACCGTAGAGATAAGAAAGAACAACAAGTATCCGTTCCAGCAGCGATTTCTTGTTATTTAGGTGTAACCGAACCAGCATTATTTGGTATTAATTTGCGTTATCTTTTCCCATTCATTGCGGGTATGACAGGTTCAGCGATTGCAGCAGTAGTATCAGTTGGTTCTGGTGTTATGGCAAACTCGATTGGTGTAGGTGGAATACCGGGAATCTTATCTATTCAAGTGCCAGATATGCTCATGTTCACCGTAGCTATGCTGATAGCGATTGTAGTGCCATTTATCCTAACCGTTATTTTGTCAAAAACCAAAATGGGTAAAGATGCATACGATCGCCTAGGAAAAACAAGCTCATAATAAAAGAGGAGGAAACTCCTCTTTTTAGTGTGAAATAAGTAATCTGGACTGAGAACGGACATTTGTTCCTCTATTTATGACAAAAGTGCCGTTTTTAGGGTGGTCGCGGACATCTATTCCGCTATTCATCGAAAATAGTGCTAATTGAAGCCGAAATGAACCAATTAAGGGATTCGATGTCCGCAAACATGGAAAAACAGGTGATTATCATTCAAATAACGCACTAAATGTCCGCGCAACTCGAATTAGGATTTGGCGCTCTTTATGCATATTCGAAAATCAGAAGCTGATACAATAAAAATTTCATCACAGATCAACAGGAGGGTGTAATAGATGGAAGAGAATTGGTGGCAAAAATCTGTTGTCTATCAGATATATCCAAGAAGTTTTAATGATACGACAGGAAATGGTGTTGGGGATATCCAAGGCATTATTGAAAAACTGGATTATCTAAAAAAATTAGGTGTTGATGTTATTTGGTTGACCCCTATTTACGCATCTCCACAAAAAGACAATGGATACGATATATCTGACTACTATTCCATTCATCCTGAATACGGCTCAATGGAAGACTTTGAAAAATTATTAGATGAAGCTCACCATCGTGAAATGAAAATTATCATGGATATTGTAGTCAACCATACTTCTACAGAGCATCAATGGTTTAAAGAAGCAAGTCGTTCAAAAGATAATCCATATCGGAATTATTATATTTGGAAAGAAGGCGAGGAAGATACCCCTCCAACTAATTGGCAATCGAAATTCGGTGGTTCTGCCTGGGCATTTGATGAAGAAACCGGCCAATACTATTTGCATCTATTTGACGTCACACAAGCAGACCTGAATTGGGAGAATGAAGCAGTACGAGACGATGTTTATCAAATGATGAATCATTGGCTAGATAAAGGGGTAGACGGTTTTCGTTTAGATGTTATCAATCTAATTTCAAAGGATCAACGTTTTCCTGATGATGATGGCAGTGTGCCTCCAGGAGATGGGAGAAAATTTTATACAGACGGCCCAAGAGTGCATGAATTTATACATGAAATGAATCAACAGGTTTTTAAGAATCGTGAAACGATGACTGTGGGGGAAATGTCTTCCACAACGATGGATGATTGTATTCAATATTCCAATCCTAAGAGTCAAGAGTTAGATATGACTTTCAATTTTCATCATTTAAAAGTCGATTATCCCAATGGTGAAAAATGGACAAAAGCACCATTTGATTTTTTAGAGTTAAAGCAAATCCTCTCCAAATGGCAAGTAGGAATGCAACAAGGTGGAGGTTGGAATGCATTGTTCTGGTGTAATCATGATCAGCCAAGAATTGTGTCGCGATTCGGTGATGATCAACATTATCACAATGAATCTGCGAAAATGTTAGCAACAACGATTCATCTGATGCAAGGGACACCTTATATTTATCAAGGTGAAGAGTTTGGTATGACAAACCCTGGATTTGATAGTATTGAACAATACCGTGATGTAGAATCGATTAATATGTATAACATAAAAAAAGAGGAAGGTATGTCGGAAGTAGACATCATGGCGATCCTGAAAGAGAAATCGCGTGATAATTCCCGGACACCAGTTCAATGGAGTTCTAGGGAAAATGCGGGATTTACAGAAGGGAAACCATGGATAGACCTACCTGATAATTTCACGACGATTAATGCTGAACAAGCTATTGCTGATAAATCATCTATTTTTTATCATTATCAAACATTAATTCAAATGAGAAAAGAGTATCAGGTAATTACAGATGGAAGTTATCGACTAATTTTACCAGATGATCTTGCTATTTTTGCCTATTTACGAGAAAATGATCATGAAAGTATGCTAGTAGTAAACAATTTTTATGCTGAAGAAGTGACGTTAGAATTACCGGAAAAAGTGAAAGAGCAATTTGAAAGTGGAGAGGTTATTCTTTCTAATTACTCGCAACCACCAACTCAATTGGACAATGTCACAATGCGTCCTTATGAATCATTTGTTTACTATATTAAGTTATAGATGGGGATAAATTGGAATGCGAAATAAATATTTAGTGATTTATCAGGAAATGGTTCAACAAATTGAAAAGGGAAAATTTAAAGCCAATCAATTTTTGCCTTCTGAGAACGAACTGACAGATAAATACGAAACGTCCAGAGAAACAATAAGAAAAGCCTTGAACCTGTTAGCACAAAATGGCTATATACAAAAAATTAGAGGAAAAGGTTCGATGGTAATTGATCGCAGTAAATTTGATTTCCCTGTTTCGGGGCTTGTCAGTTTTAAAGAGTTAGCAGATAAAATGGGGGAAAAGCCGGTAACTTCGGTACATCGGTGTCAGCTTATTAAACCTACCCATTATCTCAAAGATCAATTAAAATTAAAGGGCAAGAATCAGGTGTGGGAAGTGATTCGTTCCCGAGAATTCTCTGGGCAAAGTATTATATTAGATAAAGATTATCTGGTGGAAAAATATGTTCCCTATATGTCAGTAGATATTGCGAAAAAATCGATATATGCTTATCTAGAGGATGAATTAGGTCTGGTAATTAGTTTTGCCAAGAAAGAAATTGTTGTGGAAGAGCCAACAGAAGAGGATCGGGATTTATTAGATTTAGAAGGATTTCATAATATTGTAGTCATCAAAAATTATGTATATTTAGATGATGCTAGCCTCTTTCAATATACGGAATCAAGGCACCGTCCAGATAAGTTTCGATTTGTTGACTTTGCAAGACGAAACCATTAAGAGTTTTGTCTTTTCAGTTTTGTTTTGGGTACCACAAGTATAGAAATCCAAGGCTTTTCGGATAGATTCCTGAAAGCCTTGGATTTCTCATGTCAGTTGTATTCTTATAAGACACTTGTTTTACCCTTTGTAAAGCAATTGCAGCAGCAATGGAAAAATCATTACCAAAAGAAAAATGGTAGAAATGCGATCGTTGCGATAGCACCGAGTGCAATACCAATACCTAGTCCCCTGCCATATCCCCAAAAACCATAGCCGTATCCACCAATTCCTCGTTGGGCATCAAGTGGGTCTATAAAAACCTTAGAAGGATTGACTCGCCTAATAATACCTCTATGGACTGCCCCGTCGTGTGTAACAATCTTTACGGGACGACCTACGTTTTGACAGCAAAAATCATAATGTGACATCATGAACCCCCTCTCTCCACATCAAGCAGTTCATTGCGTAACTACTAATAGAGTATGCAAGAAAGAGATAATATTGTGGTCACCTGTTCGTCGGCATTTACACTAATTATTTTCGGTTAGCAAATCAACTTCTTGCAAAATTTGCTGATTCGGAGCGTACAATAATGTGGTTATCGAGATATTTTGTTTTGTCATATAACGTTGAACAATGTTGTAACCGATAATATAACCGATATTTTTAGGCACACCATGTAGTCCGTACATAATCATATCGTGTTTAGGATGATCTCTATTCAATTGTTGCAATGGTGCAATCCATGTTTTCCATAAATCCTTTAATACTTCATCTGTTACCTTTTCTACTCTTTTATTTCCATGAGCGGCTCCCACTTTTTTTCGTACGATCCATTCAGCGATGCCTTCTAAAATAATTGCGTCTAATAAGGTGTACTCCATTTCTTTCTTTGGGAAATGATTAAGCCTGCAAATATGGCTGTATTCATGAAGGAATAAAGCAACGATTTCTCTGTTTTTAGCATTCTTTTGTAAGAATAAGAACAGCTTGTCAGGGTAACTTAAACCTGCGTTACTGTTATACCATTCTCTCAGTTCCTTGATTTCTTCATTAGAAGGAAAAATAAATATATCAGGTTTTGGTCCATTCCACGCGTTTTTACATTTTTTATAAATGCTGTTCACCTTAGATAAATAGTTTTGTTGTAACCATTGTTGTGCGTCTTTTTTATTTATATTCGATGAAAATATACCATGGCGTAATAAGTGTTCTTGAATTGCTTCAGTTGGGATATCTTCAAAATAATCGGCTAATGGTTCAAAGATGATGGATTGATGTAAAAGATGTTGCTCATCGCGGTCTTTGTCATTTTTTTTATCAATAAATCTCTTAAGCCACTTATCAGTAGCATGTATGGTCATGGTTATCTCCTCGCTTTTTAGCTATAAATAAGTAAGTATGAAGATCATTAGCACATTCAGCGTTTAACTGGTAATGTACTTTTAATGTTTGCAGCATATCAATGGACAGATGTTGAGGTAGTGTGACTGGGGTTTGTCTCTCTTTCTCGACTCTTTCTACATAGACGGTTTCATATCCATTGTCTAATAACAGTTTCAACCAGTCTTCTTTTGATAATAATTGCGGTGATTGATAAAATGTTTTCACTTTTTCTTCTTTAATATGAGGTAATGTATGGGGTTTTGCCATTTCTAATAGGATGATTTGTCCATTCGATTTAAGTAAGTTTGTAAGTTTCGGGAGGCTGTGATTGATAGAAGTAAAAGCTAATACGGATTCGGATATGATCAGGTCGAAAAAATGATGTCTAAATAAAAGATCATCTATTCTTTGTTGCATGATTTCTAGGTGGTGCAGGTGTTTTGTTTTGGACTTAGCATTTGCTACCATGTCGGGAGAACTGTCGATACCATACAAAAATGCATCTGTTTGATCTCTTAATTTTTGGAGAGTTTCGCCTGTTCCACAGCCTACTTCTAATACATGCTTCAAATTTTTCGGTATTTGTTTTACCCATCTTTCTGTTGCTGTTGTTCCTCCGGGATGTGTATAGCCAATACCTAGTTGTGTTATGAGTTCATGATAACTAGCCATGTGTATCATTCCTTCCGTGGTTCCGAAGTTTTCCATATATATGGTTTATATTTGGGATTAATTGTAGTATGATTAAATATTAGTAAGAATAAATAACAAGTTGTATATAGTGTATACACAACATCTAAAGAAGGTGAATGGATTGGAACAAAAAGAGATTGAATTATTGAAATTATTAGAAAAAAATGGCCGAATGGATAATGAAACTATTAGTAAAATGTTAGATGTACCTCCTGTTGAAGTGGACGAAATGATAAAAAACTTAGAAGAGGAACACACTATTCTTGGTTATTCCACACTTGTAGATTGGTCTAATGTCTATGAGTATGAGGGAGTAGCAGCTTTAATAGATGTTAAGGTAACACCAGTGAGAGGTGTTGGTTTCGATAAAATCGCTTCCAGAATCTATCGTTTTCCGGAAGTGAAGGCTGTTTATTTGATGTCAGGTGCTTATGATTTAAGTGTGTCTGTAGAAGGAAAAACAATGATGGAAGTTAGTCGTTTTGTATCGGATAAGTTGTCTACGTTAGATACCGTGCTTTCTACTACGACTCATTTCATTCTGAAGAAATACAAGCATGATGGTATCATTTTTGATGAAGGTGACGATGAAGACAAACGCATTATGGTGACGCCATGAGTAATTCATACTTAGCAAATCATGTAAAAGAATTACAGCCATCTGGTATTCGCAAGTTTTTTGATCTTGCTTCTCAAATGGATAATGTTATCTCACTTGGGGTTGGTGAACCGGATTTTGTAACACCATGGAATGTAATAGAAGCGAGTTATCATTCTTTGGAGCAAGGGTATACTGCATATACAGCTAATGCAGGATTAATCGAATTAAGAGAAGAGATCAGTAAATATCTGACGGATACATTTTCTATTTCCTATAATCCAGAAGATCAAATTTTAGTAACAGTAGGTGCCAGTCAGGCGATTGATTTAGCTTTACGAGCGATTGTTGATTCTGGTGATGAAGTGATTGTTGTTGAGCCGTGCTTTGTTTCGTATAGTCCAGCTATTTCGCTGGCAGGTGGTGTTCCTATCTCAGTAAGTGCTACCGCAGATAATGAGTTTAAAGTTACCCCAGAACAAATCGAAGCAGCGATAACGTCCAGAACAAAGGCGATTGTTTTGTGCAGCCCGAATAATCCGACTGGAGCAGTGTTAAGTAAGGAAGAATTAGACGGAATAGCGCAAGTTGTACGAAAACATGATTTACTTGTTCTGTCTGATGAAATTTACGCAGAACTGGCTTATGATGAAGCTGCATCTAGTATCGCATCTGTTGATGGTATGAAAGAACATACGATTGTGATTTCTGGATTTTCAAAATCTTTTGCGATGACAGGCTGGCGACTCGGTTATGCTGCAGGCCCTGTGGCTATTATGCAAGCTATGACAAAAATTCATCAATATACGATGATGTGTGCGCCTACTATGGCACAACATGGCGCGTTGGAAGCGTTGCGCCACGGAAATGAAAGTGTCAGAGAAATGAAAACTAGCTATCGCCAACGTCGTAATTTTGTTGTGAAAGCATTAAATGATATGGGATTATCATGCCATTTGCCCGGAGGTGCCTTTTATGTATTTCCATCTATCAAAGAAACCGGTTATAGCTCTGAGGAATTTGCACAAAAATTATTAGAAGAAGAAAGAGTTGCCGTAGTACCAGGTCATGTTTTTGGTGAAAGTGGAGAGGGATATATCCGCTGTTCTTACGCTACTTCCATTAAACAATTAGATGAAGCTATGAAAAGAATGGATCGGTTTGTTAAACATAATAGTGAAATATAAAAACCAACAGCGTAATATACTGTTGGTTTTTATTTGTTCGATTGTTTTAGTAGCTTTAAAATTAACTATTTAGTTGTAAGTACAAGTTGACTCGTTTATAATAGAAATTAATGAAGATGGAAAGGATGTCAAAGATGGATGTTAAGCGTATACACGATGTGGAAATAGATGTTGCTAAGGGCGAAGACATTCGATTGCCGGAACGAGTGCATGTAGATCTGAATGATAACATTACCGCAGAGTTTAATGTAAACTGGGATGCTATTGATAAAAATGAACTTTTAGATAAAGGATGTATTGAGGTTAAAGGCAAGATAGAACATAAAGATTATCCTAAACCTTTTATTGAACAGCGAGCAGATCCATATTTATATAAGCATACAGATGGTTACTATTATTTCACCGGTTCTTACCCGTTGTATGACCGTGTTGTCTTAAGAAGAGCGAAAACTATAGATGAATTACCACAAGCAGAGGAGAAAGTGATCTGGTGGAAGCATGAATCAGGTATAATGTCTGAGCATATTTGGGCACCAGAGATCCATTTTATTGATGGGAAATGGTATGTTCATGTTGCAGCTGGGGACAAAGACGATGTTTGGGCAATTCGTCCGTATGTCCTTGAATGTGATGCAGCAAACCCATTAGAAGGTGAATGGGTAGAGAAAGGCCAGATTAATACAGAATTTCAAAGTTTCTCTTTAGATGCGACAACATTTGAACATCAAGGTAAACGTTATCTGGTGTGGGCGCAAAAGGTGAATAATGATACAATTTCAAATCTTTATATTGCTGAAATGGAGAATCCATGGACGATAAAGAAACAAGTTCTTTTATCTACTCCAGAATACGATTGGGAAGTAATTGGTTTTGATGTCAATGAAGGTCCAGCTATGATTAAGAATGAGAAGAAGATTTTCATAGGTTTTTCAGCGAGTGCGACAGATGAGAACTATGCAATGGGACTATTACATGCTGATGTAAATAGTGATTTATTAGATCCAAACTCTTGGGCGAAAGAGAAGGATCCGGTGCTTGTTTCTAGTGATAACACGAGCGAGTATGGTCCGGGACATAATAGTTTCAGTGTTGATGAAGATGGTTATGAGCTTCTTGTCTACCACGCTCGCCCATATAAAGGGTTTAATACAGAGAATCCATTATACGATCACAATCGACATGCGCGAATTCAGCGTCTGTTTTGGACAAAAGACGGTTTCCCATACTTCGGAGAACCAGGTTATCAATTAGATTTTTCTAACCATAAAGCAAAAGCGAAGATTACGTTGAAATAATAAGAAGACCGAGTGTTGAAAGGTTAGCACTCGGTTTTTGTTGTTATGCAGGAAAAACGTAACCTTTATAGCGAGATTTTCTCCAGTTTCCTTGGATTCGCTCTGGTAAGGTATTTCTGTGGGGAGCGCTTTTGCCTCATTACTCTAGGTCTTCGGAAGCATGCAAACGGGCGTGTGCTAAGATACGAAAAACTGCGCCTCTCTCGGACAAGAAAGTCGCAAAAATCAAAAGAACTGTCTTTATTTAACAAGGATTGTGAAATTTAACAACACGAACAAAGATAAGTCATAGAAATGGGACATTTCCCCTGCTCTCCGTACTAATTAGAGTGCAGTGAAATGTCCCGGTTTATTCAATGATATATTCGATTTCGTCGTATTTTCTTGAGTATTTGATATGGAAGTTTTTTTGATCGAAGTACCAGATATCGGATTCTTCGACAAAGAAACGAATGCCTTCTTCCGTTACTTCTGCTCCAGGGTTGTTGGGTTCCGCTTTCTCCAACGCCAGGGAAAAACCTTTATGAACACCACCGAATCCGCCATATCTGGCAAGGAAGCGGATGGCGTCTCCTTCTGCTAAATCTAATTCTTTTATAAACCATTTTGCTGCTGGTTTTGTAATCGACATGTCCATTGCTGTTCATCCTCCTCACTTCTATACTAACGAAAATGTGATGGGGAAGCTAGTAGTAGCAATTGTAAGATAATTACTGTCAGATTATCTAACAAAACTTTGTGCAACACCAGGTAATCATTGTATACTTTTAATAAGGTCAGGTTACAACGGTAAACGTTAATAGGTGGTGTATTGCATGGCAGAAAGTCCTTCCTATAAAGAGCGAAAAGTTATAACCATTGGTGTCGTAAGTGAATTAACGGGTTTATCAGAACGTCAAATTCGTTATTATGAAGAGAGAAAACTAGTATATCCTGAACGTTCCCCGAAAGGAAATCGAAAATATTCTTTTGCAGATGTGGAATTGTTAATTGATATTGCGAATAAGCGGGAAGAAGGCGTTCAAACTTATGAAATCAGACAAGATATGATCAGGGAAGAGAAGAAGAAGGAAAAAAGAATGCGCAAGCAACTACTGCGCGGGGAAATCAACGCACGATTTGGTATCCAAAAAGAAAGATAAACAAGGCTTGGCTTATTACCAAGTACTCGTTTTGTATAAAAGAAAGAGAAGCCTAATGGAAATCTGGCTTCTCTTCTTTTTTTACAGGATTATAACGAGTGAATTTTAAGGCGTTTTGTTTTTCAAATTCCCGACAAAATTTTTCATAGTCATTGACAATTTCGCTAATAGGTTTGTCGTAGAGCTCTTGATCATTTTTATCCACAATACCCTTGGCCATCAACTGTTGAATCAGGTACACTTTCTGTTTTTCAACTGCTTCCCGTAAAAAAGCCATTTAACCAGCCTCCTATTTTATTTAAGTCATAAACATTTGCAATTTAAGAAAAGTATTGCCAATTTTGTTATATGTTATACGAAAAAGGATCATGTCATTTTATTCGAATTGTGTCAGAATTGTAAAAGGTTTGAAATGTAAAATGTGAATGGAATGGTTTCGCTGAAATTATAAATTGATATATAATTAATTTGAATAGTAAAGGTGATAGAATGTTGAAGTAGAGTATGTCTTTACTATATGCCACAATTTTAACTTTGTCATGGCTAATGTCAACAAAGTTTACATACTTTTAATGAATTTTATGAAGGAGTTTACAAATGTCTAAGCCAAACGTGTCAATTATCATTACAACCTATAATCGCCGAATAGCACTGGCAGAGCTGTTAGCTGCTCTTGTCGAGCAAACATATCAAGAATTTGAAGTCATCATTATTAATGACGCAGGGGAAAAAATCAATGATATATCAGCTTTATATCCTGAATTAGATATAACCATCCTCGATTTACCGGAAAATCGTTATCACGTATATGCAAGAAATAAAGGGATTGAGAAAGCAGCTGGGGAGTTGATTATGTTAATGGATGATGATGATCTTCCATTACCTACACATTTAGAAATGATGGTTAAGCATATTGTGGATGCTGATCTCGTTTATTCTGATGTGGAGATTGTTAATTATCAGGAGACAAGTGAAAAAAGAATTCCAATTAATTATCAATTATTTGCTTATCATTATGACGTCGATGCGATGAGAAGGTTTTCCACTTATGTACCGTCCGGAAGTGTTTATCGTAAATCGCTACATAAGGAAATTGGTCTTTTCGATGAAAGTGTTCGTAACTATTGGGATTGGGACTTCTTTTTACGGGTAGTAGAAAAACACCGAGTTAAAAGAGTACCAATCGCAAGTGTTTTGTACGAGTTTTCAGAGACAGGAGATAATCAATCAAAGAAATTAGATAACATGCGTTATTATTTGGATCGGCTTAGTGTGAAACATCAATTAGGAAACTTGCCTACCAAAAACTTTTATTTATTATTAGAAGAACCCGATGTGAAGAAAAGGAAGGCCCCAAGTGATCGGATTTGGGATGGTGTGACAATGCCTGAATCAAGACTTGGAATGTAGGAGGATTTTTCTTGAGTAGACACCGTGATTTTACCAGTGGGAATATATGGATGGATTTGTTTTATTTTTCTTCTCCCATTATGTTGGCCCAACTTTTGCAGGTCTCGTATCAGTTTATTGACAGCTTGTGGGTAGGGAATCTGATTGGAGCAAATGCTTTAGGTGCAGTAAATATTTCAGGTACAGTTATTTTTACTGTACTATCCTTTATTATCGGTATTAATAATACAACATTAACTGTTCTATCCCAACAAAAAGGGAAGGGAAATGAAGAAGGCGTAAAAACGTATGTGAATGCCTTTGTCGTGACGTTATCAATTTTAGCGATTGTCATGGGTATATTGGGCTTTATACTTGCTAGGCCAATATTGTTATTGCTAGGAACACCAGAAGCCATGATGCCGGAAGCGATGACCTACTTACGCATTAATGCGATAGGAATACTTTTTTTAGTAGGCTATAACTTTATTAGTACGGCATTACGTGCTGTAGGAGACAGTAAAACACCACTGTTATTCGTAGCGATCGCCGTCGTGCTAAATATTGGGCTTGACCCATTATTTATTTCTGTTCTCGACCTTGGTGTACAAGGAGCAGCGATCGCGACGATATTATCACAAGGTTTTTCTTTCATTTATGGTGTTATTTTTGTAATCAGAAAGAAAATCATACCGTTGAAATGGCCGACATTACCATTATGGTCAGAAGTAAAGTTGATTTTAAATCTCGGCATTCCATCCGGTTTGCAAATGGCGGTAATTTCTGCAGGTGCAGCAGCTATAATGAGTGTTGTTACAGCGCATGGGGAAGCTGCTGTTGCAGGTTATAGTGCTGCCCAACGTTTAGATAGTCTGTTCTTATTGCCGGCACATGCATTAGGAGCAACGGTTAATAGTATGGCTGGTCAAAACATTGGTGTAGGAAAGTGGAACCGAGTAAAGCAGATCGCTACATACGGTGTTGTTTACAATACCGTAATTATGCTGCTGTTTGCCGGATTAATTGTATTATTTGCAGAGTTTGGCATAAGTTTATTTATCCAGGAAGAAGCAGCGGTTCAGTTTGGTGCTAAATATTTAATGATTATCGCCTTCTTTTACCCATTTTTGGGGATTAATTTCGTCCTGAACGGGATTGTCAGAGCTTCAGGAGCGATGTACCAAGTATTAGTTTTAAACTTGCTATCATTTTGGGCGCTTCGTTATCCGTTAGCCTATTTATTTTCCGAAATAATGGGGGAAGATGGAATTGGATACGGAATTGGTGTAAGCTTTATGTTAAGTAGTGTTATTGCGTTTTTATATTATCGCTTCGGAAAATGGCGAGACAAACGTATCTTTTCCTAGTGATAGTTCCCCCGAAAAGGGAGGATACCTGTAAAATGTAACCGTTTTATCTTTGGTGGACAATTACTGTGTGTGGGTGATAGATAACACACGCTAATTATTTTTTTAGAAGGAGTGAATGTGGATGATCCGAGTTGGCTTTATTGGTACTGGTGGTTTTACGAAGCATCATGTTGAGATCTTACAGGAGATTGAAAATGTCAAAGTGGTAGGTTTTGTTGGATCAAGTCAGGAAAAAGCTGAGCATTTTGCTGAAAAGTATTATGAAACGACAGGTTATCAGAATTTAGAAACAATGCTTGCTCATGAACAATTAGACGCCGTATATATTTGTGTCCCTCCAATGGCACATGAAAATTATGAAGAAATCTTGATGGAACATGACATCCCCTTTTTAGTAGAAAAACCATTAGGAGTCGATGAAAATAAAGTACGTCAAGTAAGGCAAAAAGTAATCGAAAAAAATCACCTTACAGCGGTCGGTTACCATTTCCGTTATGCTGATACAGTGAAGAGGTTTCAGGAAATGCTGGAAGAAGCTGATATCGGGGCTGTTATGGCAAAATGGATGGGCTCCATGCCTGGTGTTTACTGGTGGAAAAACCAAGAGCAATCAGGTGGACAATTTAATGAACAAACTACACACCTAGTTGATTTAATTCGCTTTTTAT
Source organism: Gracilibacillus sp. D59 (assembly GCF_052246695.1). Lineage (NCBI taxonomy): Bacteria > Bacillati > Bacillota > Bacilli > Caryophanales > Bacillaceae > Gracilibacillus > Gracilibacillus sp. D59. The sequence continues at coordinate 448,651 of NZ_JBQQCK010000002.1, forward strand.
TCGGTGAGGTTAAATCTGTTTATGCACAAGAGAGTAATGTGGTAACAGCTAAAAAAGACGCTTCCATAACTGTAGCAGATGTAGGATTATTCACGCTAACATTGGAAAACGGCTTGTTAGTTCAAATATCCAATACTTCCGTTTTACCTGGTGGGACAGGTGAAGTGGGCATTAAAGCTTATACCGATCAGGGGATTCTTGACTGGCAAATGGGCCATATCGAGAGTAAAACTCCAGCAAAGTCAGAAAAATATATCGCAAGGCAAAATCCTTATAAGAAGGAAAATGAGGCATTTCTCCATGCTGTAAAAACAGGGGATCGTTCTAAAATCCTTTCCAGTTATGAGGATGGTTGGCATTCCTTTAAAATCGCATTAGCTGCACAAAAGTCGATTCGTGAAAAAAGAGTTGTAAATCTCAGTGAATTAGACGCATAAGATAAATATGTTAAGTACATAGTAAACCTACAGTGGCAAAAAAAAAATCCTTGAGGTGATTAATATGTACAAACATATGGTTTATTTATTCATGATTTTAATGATTGGTTTTATGGTAGGCTGTAACGAGTCTTCATTAGAACCGGAAGATCAAAATATTGAACCTGAGAATGTAAGTTTTGGCGGTCAAAATAATGGCGACAATCAACAACTAAATAGAGGAGACAACAACGAAGTTCCGGTTGATCCAGGGAGAGAGCAAAATATTTTTGAAGATGCTAACCCGGGAAAGTGGTTCCGTCAGTCAGATCAAAATTATGGAGCAAACCATCAGGAACAACAAACGACACCACAAAAAAAGCAGACAACTGAAGAGAATCAGCAAACTAAGCAGCAAAATGAGAATTATGTAGATCAAAAAGAAGAGCCGCAATCATTTGACAGAAATTCGTTAGATGGAATGAGACAAAAAGTGGTCGAGTTAACCAACAAGGCACGCAGAGAAAATGGTGCTAATGCTTTAAAGTTTGACCATGAATTAGGAAATGTAGCTCAGAAGAAATCAGAAGATATGTCAGAAAAAAATTATTTTTCCCATACTTCACCAACATATGGTTCTCCGTTTGATATGTTAAAACAGTTTGGCATTGACTATACGAAAGCTTCAGAAAATATTGCCGCTGGTCAAAAGACAGCAGAAGAAGTCGTACAAGCTTGGCTAGATAGTGAAGGACACCGTAAGAACTTGTTAGACCCGGAGGTTACTCATATCGGTGTCGGATATGACTCTAACGGAAACTATTGGACCCAACTTTTTATAAAGAAATAAATTATATAGGGATTAGCCTTTGATCGAGGCTAATCCTTTTTTGTAAGACAAGAAAGCATAAAATCAACGCGGATGTCTTCTACGCAAGCGTCCAGAAACTATGCGACTTAGCTTCATCACGTAAAATTGGAGGTGAACGATAAATGCATCAAGAGTGAGCAAAAATTTGTTGAATAAACCAAGATAATCGACAAATCCGATAAGGAAGAGCAAAGATTTGTTGAATAAACCAAGATAAACGACAAATCCAATAAGGGAGAGCAAAGATTTGTTGAATAAACGATTAAGGCCATATAATTGTGTAAAAAGGAAAAGTCATTCATGTATTCCTCATGATACAATGTTTTTAACCACAAAAACAAAAAGTCAAGGAGGAATAATGAATGACTCAACTACATTTTAACCTAAATATGGACGAATTAAAAGACGCTGTAATGAGCTCTGACCTTAATGCCCTTATGAAATCTGTATTAGTCATTATTCTTAATGAGTATATGGAAAAAGAACGAGATGATTTTATAGAAGTAGGTAAATATGAACGTTCCGACAACCGAAACGACTATCGAAATGGTTATTACGAGAGAGAATTACTAGTAAGCATAGGTAGACTCAAGTTACTCGTACCACGTACACGAAGTGGTGAATTCTCTACCTCTTTGTTTGAAAAGTATAAACGAAGTGACCAAGCCTTTGTGTTGAGTATGCTAGAAATGTTTATTAACGGTGTGTCGACAAGAAAAGTGAAGAACGTGGTCCAAGAGTTATGCGGAGAAACTGTCTCGAAATCATTTGTTTCCTCTTTAACAGTAAAAATAGACCCTGTTGTGCGACAATGGGCAGAACGTCCATTAAATGTGATGCATTATCCCTATATATTCGTAGATGCCCTATACACAAAAGTACGGGAAAATGATCGGGTGGTATCAAAAGCGATTTATATTGCTAGTGCTATCAATAAAGAAAAGAAAAGGGAAATTCTCGGCTTTTCCGTGGATCATCAGGAAAGTTATGAGAGTTGGAAGAAGTTCCTACAATCCTTATTAGATAGGGGATTGAATTCTCCGCGACTCGTCATTTCTGATGCCCATTCTGGATTAAAAAAAGCTGTTCAAGAAGTGTTTGTAGGCACAAGCTGGCAGCGTTGTACCGTTCACTTTTTAAGAAACCTGATGGATAAGTTACCAAAGCGTGATAGTGATGAGGCCAAAAAAGAACTAAAACAGATCTTTCGCATGGCAAAAAGGGAAGATGCTCGAGAACTCTATCAAGTATTTATGAAAAAATATAAAGGCTATACAAAATACCAAAAAGTCATCCAAACTTTGGACGAAGGCTTTGAAGATGCCATTCAATATATGAACGAACCAGAAGAATATCATCAATACATCCGGACCACGAATCATATAGAAAGAATTAATCGTGAAGTTCGCAGAAGAGAGAGCGTCATCCAGGTATTCCCTAATCACCAATCTGCTTATCGTTTAACTGGAGCTATTCTGATGGATTATCATGAACAATTACAAACAAAAACAAAGCTCTAATAGCCTGGAGAAAATGCGCAATTTAAAGAAGGGGGGAAGGGGATCCCCTTCCCCCCTTCTTTAAAATATAAAAACCTTTAAAATGAAATAATGGTTAATACTTGTATCATGAATTTACACATAAATACGGACTTGACAGAATAAACCAAGATAATCGACAAATCCAAAAAGGAAGAGCAAAGATTTGTTGAATAAACCAAGATAATCGACAAATCCAATAAGGAAGAACAAAGATTTGTTGAATAAACCAGTTTAATCAACAAAACCAATAAGGATAAACAATTCTATTACTATTTATTTTGAATTTCCTTTTTTGTGAATTTACTTTCTTCCATTCTTTCAAAAGCGAGTGCTGGCACTACTTCAGCTTGCGTGAGTTCCCGCTGGAGTCTCCCTATTCTGCATACAGTTTGCAGTATGTATCTAGTAAGAATATAACCGGTCGTGCAATGCCCGATTTCTCATCCCCTGAGAAAACGAATTCAAACTCCTTTCATTTAATTGTATTTCAATCTATAATAGAAGGCTATTAGTACATCTAGGGAAGGGAGCCATATTTTTGGCACGAGGAGAATCAACAATACCTTTAAAGATGCTCTTATTTTGTTTCCATGGAGCAAATACAATAATAGTTAGTTTCTTACCATTATACCTTCAGTTTAAAGGCTTAAGCGGAACGGAAATTGGTTGGGTAATGGCGATAGGACCATTTGTTGCAATTTTTTCGCAACCATTTTGGGGTTATATGAGTGACAAGTATCAAACCGTACAGAAAATTTTGATACTATGTTTGATAGGACTTATTATCAGTAGCGCATTCTTTTTACAAATGGGGACGTTACCGTTATTATTAACATTCGGAGCAACATTCTTTTTCTTCGCAGCTCCAATTGGTGCATTGGGAGATAGTTTATCACAAAGAAGAGCGGATCAGTTAGGGATATCTTTTGGTACGATTCGAACTTGGGGTTCGATAGGATTTGCCGCTTCTTCGTTGGCGGTAGGGGAAATTTTGTCACGTGCTGGTATTCAATTTATGGTGTGGCCGTACTTACTGTTAGCGGGTGCAGCATTTATAGTAAGTACTCGGTTAGTGGATGTAAAAGTGGAAACGCCACCTATTCAATTTAAAGATATTGGGTCATTAATAAAAACGAAACCTTATCTAATATTTCTTTTCATAATCGTGTTTATTACGATTTCCCACCGTGCCAATGATAGTTTTATTGGTATTTACATTGCTTCTCTTGGGGGATCAGAAGATATGATAGGTTTTGCTTGGTTTGCAGGAGTTGCAAGTGAGGCAATTGTTTTTGCGACTGCGGGATTATGGTTTCGTAAGTTCCACCCACTTATTTTTATTATCGGAGCAGGCCTACTCTATTCTATCCGTTGGTATTTCTATGCAACTTTCGATGATCCGATGTTAATTGTTGCATTACAATTTTTGCATGGTTTAACATTTGGTGTTTTTTACTTAACTGCCTTTGAGTATGTAACAAGACTAATACCAAAAATGTTACAATCAACAGGGCATTTAGTGTTTGCATCGACTTTCTTTGGCTTGTCCGGAATTATTGGCTCACTCGTGGGTGGGGTAATAATGGACAACCTTGGCGGATCTTACTTATATTTATTTATGGGGATTTTAACAACAGTAGGAAGCATGATGATGCTTGTATATCATTGGTTACCTTTTGGGAAATCTTAATTCAAAATCAGGTGATAAATCATGGAATTTATAGGAGTACTTATCCCGATATTCAGTATATTTGCGATTGGATATATCGGAATAAAATTTTTGCGTGTAGATATTAAGCCGATTTCAACGGTGACATTATACTTAATGTCGCCATTCTTAGCGTTTCGCACGTTTTATCAAAATGAATTAAATATGGATTATGTATATTTAGGTGCTTTTTTAATCATTTTATGTATGATCAGTTTGCTTTTTTGCTATGTTGCCGGCTATTTTCGAAAATGGGACCAGCCAGTTCAAAGTGGCTTTATCCTGGCTTCCGTGTTTATGAATAATGGGAATTACGGTGCACCACTTGTGTTATTAGTGTTTGGGGAAGAAGGATTCCACTATGCGATTATTTTAATGGTATTACAGACTTTAATTATGTGTACAATTGGCATTTATTTTGCGGCAAAAGGTGGTGCTTCTGGTCGCAGAGTCAAAATTTCTCCATTAAAAGATGTTGTCAAAGTACCTATTGTGTATGGTGCCCTTTTAGGAATTATCTTTAATCTAATTGGTTTTAATATTAATGAGCAAATGATGACGGCAATTGATATGGTATCCGATGCGACAATTCCGATAATAATGATCGTACTTGGTATGCAACTGGCGAAAATTAGACTTAGTGACTTGGAGTTCGGACGTGTCAGTTTAGCAGTTGTTTTTCGATTGGTACTGGCTCCGATTATTGCTTACTTTCTAACTCTGCCATTACCAGTGGATGAAATGGTGAAAGATATTCTGATACTAACTGCAGCCATGCCAACTGCTGCAAATACAACAATGTATGCATTACAATTTGGTTCTAGACCAGGATTTGTTTCAAGCGTGACGTTAATAACTACATTACTAAGTATCCTTACATTGCCATTACTCTTAATGATTCTATTATAAAAATATGTCATTATCTTAGTATAATTATTAAAAAATTCTGAATAATTTTAAATTTAGAATTTCTGACAAAAGTATTGAATTTACCGACTGAATACTATATGATAATCGTTATAAAATTGTATAAATACAAAATGGAGTGAATATTTATGAATAAATGGATGTTAAAAGGATTTGCTATTTTTTTGTTAGCAATTCTTGTAGCATGTGGTACAGATGACGGCTCAGATCAAGCGGAAGGGACGAATGGTTCAGATGATAAACCAACTCTTTCTGTTGTAACAGAGGCAGGATTTATGCCCTTTACCTACTTAGATAAAGGGGAAGTAGTTGGATTTGATATTGATTTATTAGCTGCTGTAATGGAAGAAGCAGGTTATGACTATAAATTAAAGAATGTAGGCTGGGATGCTATGTTACTTTCTGTAGAGGAAGGCGATGCTGATCTTGCTATTGCAGGAATAACAATGAATGAAGACCGTAAACAAACATATGATTTTTCTTCACCATATTTTGAATCCACGCATAAGGTAATTTTCCGTGAGGGAGAAGGTATTACTAGCGGAAAAGATATTAAAAATTTAAAAGTAGGCGTTCAAGCAGGTACAACTGGTGCAGAAGCAGTGGAAAAGATTTTAGGAAAAAATCATGAAAATATTTCAAAATATGATTCCAATACATTAGCATTAATGTCACTTCAATCTGGAGATGTTGATGCAGTAGTTACAGATAATGTTGTAGCGGATGAATATGTTGCCAATAATCCAGAAGCTAACATTGAAATGATTGAGGATCCTGATACGTTTGAGTCAGAATTCTACGGAATTATGTTCCCGAAAGGAAGCGAAATTCAGGAAGACATTAATAAAGCTCTTCAAACTGTAATCGATAATGGAACATATGCAAAAATCTATCAAGAATGGTTTGGAGTAGAACCAGACATAGAAGCGCTAAACCAATAAAACACTAATCAAAAAGCGTAGCGACCCGTTACGCTTTTCGTTTGTGTAGGAAGAAAAAAGTTATTGCCTGGGTAATAAAAGCGAATTACGTTTCCGCGAGGAATAAAAAAGGAAAACTGAAAGCAAAGTATAAGTAGGAAAGGAGTCAATAATATGGACTTTAGATTTGAAATTATCGTCGAGTACTTCCCATTTTTTATGAAAGGTATGGGTTTAACGGTCCTTATGTCAGTAGTCGGTGTCCTGATGGGTTGTATACTCGGTTTTTTTATTGCATTAGGGAAAATGTCCCCTATCCTGATAGTTCGTCTGCCATTTATTTGGTATATTAACTTTTTAAGAGGTACACCATTACTTGTGCAATTATTTTTATTTCATTATGCTGTTTTACCAGCTATACTTGGATCAACAACACCTGTAATTTCTGTTATGGTGACATTGTCACTTAACTCTTCGGCATATGTTGCAGAAATATTCCGTGCAGGGTTACAGTCAATTGACAAAGGTCAGGCGGAAGCGGCACATTCATTGGGGATGAACAAATTTCAAGTGATGCGTCACGTTCTCCTGCCACAAGCATTTAAACGTTCGATTCCGCCATTGGGCAACGAATTTATCGTATTACTGAAAGATTCGTCACTAGGTGCAATGATCGCAGCACAAGAAATATTATATTGGGGAAGAGCAGCCTCTGGACAATATTTAAGAGTATGGGAGCCATACTTAATGGTTGCTTTACTTTATTTAGTGTTAACACTTAGCTTAACGTACTTATTAAATTATCTAGAAAGAAGGTTAGATGTAAAATGATTTCTGTCAAACATTTAAAAAAATCCTTTGGTGATTTAGAAGTGCTGAAGGACATTAGTGTAGATATCGATCAACAAGAAGTTGTCGTTGTTATCGGGCCTTCTGGTTCAGGTAAATCAACGTTTCTGCGCTGTCTTAACTTAATTGAATCAGTAACAGATGGAACAGTATCAATTGATGGTGTGGAGTTAACCGATAAAAAAGTAGATATCAATAAACTAAGGGCAGAGGTTGGTATGGTATTTCAGCAATTTAACCTTTTTCCACATAAAAGCGTTTTGGAAAATATCACTTTACCGATTGTCACAGTGAAAAAGTGGAACAAGAAAGATGCTGAGAAAAAGGCGAAAGATCTCCTTCAAAAAGTAGGTCTATTAGATAAAGCAGACGTGTATCCAGAATCACTTTCAGGCGGTCAAAAGCAACGTGTTGCCATTGCGAGAGCTTTAGGTATGGAGCCGAAAGTGATGTTATTTGATGAGCCGACTTCTGCATTAGACCCAGAGATGGTTGGGGAAGTGCTAGGCGTTATGAAACAGCTAGCCGAAGAAGGGATGACGATGGTTGTCGTTACCCATGAAATGGGCTTTGCTAAGGAAGTAGGAGACCGGGTGATTTTTATGGATGAGGGTTACGTCGTAGAAGAAAAAGAACCAAAACAACTATTCGAAAACCCGCAACATGAACGAACAAAAGCATTCTTAAGTAAAGTATTATAATAGTAGTAAACCCATTTCGTTAGTTAATGAAATGGGTTTTTGTTTTAAATGTACTAAAACCATAAACTACGCAGCAACTTTTATGTTCCTTCCTCCCATCGTTTAGGAGATGAGTGCAAGTCCAACGCTGCGGAAAAACACTCCCTTTCCGTGGGGAACGCTTCAGCCTCCTCGCGAGCAAAGAACGCTCACTGCGGGGTCTTCAGACTGTTCCTCTCCCACAGGAGTGTCGCATTTTTCCGCAGCTTAGAGTAGTTTCCTGGATAAGTATGAGGGAATCCATAGAATATACTCCATTAGTTCTATTCCTCCAAAAATAAAAGAATTACTACTAGCGCAGGCAGAATACGTAGACTCCAGTGGGAACAGTGCGAGCTGAAGATCCACTTGGTAAAGTGATTTTCTTTACCAAGTTAGCTGAAGCCGTGCCCACGGAAAGCGAAGTATTCTGCCGGAGCGGTATTTCAGCACTTCCTATGGATTGAATGGAGCAGAGAAATTTGATTTTCACTATTTCGCAGTTTGTATCTACTGCAAATGAGATGGGGTAGAATACTGTAGTTCGATAAAGCTGACAAACTGAACGATTGTTTTTTCCAACTCTAAGCATATTCTATGGTAAAATGATCTTAAATCGGAGGAGGGTTATGAAATGAAACTTGTTAATTACCAGTTGAAACATCCTTATGCACAAAGTCGAATCGGAGTAATTGAAGATAATAAGATTATTGATCTACATGGTGCACAACAAGAGTTGCTTGAGCAAAGTAAAATAGTTGCAGACAGTTACGTCATTCCAGCTGACCCAAATACTTTTTACCAACAGGCAAACATACATATTAAGCATGCAGAAGCTCTCTGGGAACAAATAAAGCAACATTCTACATCTCATGTTTTTGAACGCGATGATGTTGTACTTAATACACCAAGTCCTACTCCATCCAAAATTATTTGTATCGGAACTAATTATGCAGACCATGTGAAGGAAATGGGTGGTGAATTACCGGAATATCCAGTATTATTCTCTAAATTTAACAATGCACTTATCGGGCCTGAAGATGAAATTTATAAGTCAGAAGCTACGAATAAACTAGATTATGAAGTGGAACTAGCCGTTGTCATTGGAGAAAAAGCATCAAAAGTAGCAAGAGAAGAAGCTTTAAAATATGTAGCAGGTTACACCATTGGTAATGACATTTCAGCACGCGACCTACAAAAGCGCACACCGCAATGGTTGCAAGGTAAGTCATTAGATCATACTACTCCAATCGGTCCTTGGATGGTAACTGCTTCTGAATTATCCGATCCAAGCAATCTGGCAATCAAATCCTATGTTAATGGAGAATTACGTCAATCTTCTAATACAGAACATTTAATATTTGATATTCCGTATTTAATTAGTTTTATTTCCAATTTAATCACTTTAGATCCAGGAGATATTATTTTAACAGGAACACCTGATGGAGTTGGTTTTGCGATGGATCCACCTAAACTACTTCAATCCGGTGATATCGTCACTCTGGAGATTGATAATATTGGCACACTAGAAAACAAAGTAATTGCGAAATAGCGATACATTACACCCGCAGATGACCAATCTGCGGGTGTAGTTTACAACGATACTAATTTTCCGATAGCTCCCACGGTTGGAACCCTTACTTTAACCTTATTTACTTTGAAACAAAACACGTACGGACGAATTTAAATTGACGCTAACATGGACTAGATGGTATGATGATTAGAGAAACAATAGATGTGTATTATTTGTGCAGATAAGTGAAGACCTTTTACAAAAAGAACAATAAACAATATGAATGAAGTGAAGGCTAGATTTTCATAACACGAATTACAATGAAAGCGCTAATATAATTATACATAAAGTGAGACTTCCATCAGTGGGGTTTTACAGACGATTAGCACCGTGATAAACAAATTTTATAATATTGGAGGAAAAAGATATGAATGAAGTGAAAAATACTATTCAAAACGGTAAAACAGTGCTTGGTATTGAACTCGGATCAACCCGGATTAAAGCAGTTCTCGTCGGAGAAGATAACACAGCAATTGCATCTGGTAGTCATGACTGGGAAAACAGTTACGTAGACAATATTTGGACTTATAGTATTGATGAAGTATGGAAAGGACTGCAAGACAGCTATCAGAAAATGGCGGATGACGTGAAACAACAGTACGGCATCACCTTGAAAAAAATAGGTGCCATTGGCTTTAGTGCGATGATGCATGGTTATATGGTATTTGATAAAGATGAACAGCTTCTTGTCCCGTTCCGTACTTGGCGAAATAATATTACCGAGCAGGCTTCAACAGAACTGACCAAACACTTTAATTATAATATTCCACAAAGATGGAGTATTGCGCATTTGTATCAAGCTATTTTAAATCAGGAAGACCATATTTCTAATATCCAATTTCAAACAACACTTGCCGGCTATGTTCATTGGAAACTGACAGGTAAGAAGGTTCTTGGAGTTGGGGAAGCATCTGGTGTATTCCCAATCGATCTCGATACAAAAAGCTATAATAAAAAAATGATCGATCAGTTCAATAAATTGATTGAACCACAAAATCTACCGTGGAAATTAGAGGATATTTTACCAGAGGTTTTAGTAGCAGGTGAGAATGCAGGCACTCTTACGGAAGAAGGCGTGAAATTACTAGATGTTACAGGTGAGTTGGAGGCAGGTATTCCGCTTTGTCCACCAGAAGGGGATGCAGGAACAGGAATGGTCGCAACAAACAGTGTCGCAAAACGCACAGGTAACGTTTCTGCCGGGACTTCTGCATTTGCAATGGTTGTAATGGAAAAAGATTTATCAAAAGTTCATCCAGAGATTGATCTAGTGACAACACCTTCAGGTAACCTTGTAGCAATGGCGCACTCTAATAACTGTACATCAGACTTAAATGCATGGGTTGGATTATTCGAAGAATTTACCCAAGCTATTGGTTTCGAAGTCGATAAGAATAAGTTGTTTGAAACATTATTCGAAAAGGCACTACAAGGAGATGCTGATGGAGGAGGACTATTATCATACGGCTATCTCTCCGGTGAACATATGACCCATTTTGAAGAAGGTCGTCCATTGTTTACCCGCTCTTCTGAAAGTAATTTCAACCTTGCTAATTTCATGCGTACCCATTTGTATACTTCATTTGGGGCTATGAAAATTGGGATGGATATTCTAACCAAAGAAGAGGGAGTTAAGCTGGATGAAGTTTTAGGTCATGGTGGAATTTTTAAAACAGAAGGTGTCGCTCAGAGCATCTTAGCAGCTGCCTTTAATGTTCCTGTTTCTGTTATGGAAACGGCAGGAGAGGGTGGAGCATGGGGAATTGCATTGCTTGGATCTTATATGATTAATAAAGAAGAAAATGAAACATTAGAAGATTATTTAAATGGGAAAGTATTTGCAGGGGAAGCCGTTAAGACTGTGTCACCAGATTCTAAAGATGTAGAAGGTTTTGAGAAGTTTATGGAACGTTATAAGAACGGACTTGCGATTGAAAGAGCAGCGGTAGATAATCTTAGATAAAGTATATTAAGATAGGGGAGGATAACTTCTCCTATCTTTTTTTGATTCATAAAAGCTGGAACACTTTTTATCATATTCCATGCATATTTGGATATTTATACATGCAGATGCATATTTTTAGGTGAGATGATTATACATGATGATGAATGAATGTTAACATCAATGTAATTTATACAATTTATTAGGAATAGGTAGAAGAAACAATTTTCTGATTTTTTTATAAACATTATTGCATGAAAATACAAAATGCAGTATAATTATAAATTAATCAGACACGGATCTTAGGAGGAAAATATTGTGGATGTAGCAATTATAGGTGGAACGGGTTATGGAGCGGTAGAATTATTACGATTTTTGCATAACCATCCACATGTTCAAGTGAAAAAGATTATATCACATTCAAATAGTGGAACAGAATTAGCGGAAGTTTATCCACATGTTGTGGATATTGTTGAGATCACAATGGGAGAATTGGATGTGGATATACTTGCAGATGAGGTAGAGCTAGTCTTTTTTGCAACACCATCTAATGTTAGTAAAAACGTCATTCCAGCATTAGTTGATAAAGGAGTGCGATGTATTGATTTATCCGGAGATTTCCGTTTGCGAGATGGTGATAAATACCAATCGTATTATGGAGAGGAAATTGCATCGCAGGAATATATTAACAAAGCAGTATATGGATTATCCGAGATTAATAAAGAAGAAATCAAGGAAGCTAGTATTCTAGCAAATCCAGGTTGTTATCCAACTGCAACGACTTTGGGTTTAATTCCAGCCATTGAAAAAAATTTAGTTGATCGATCAACGGTCATCATTGATGCAAAAACAGGGGTATCCGGAGCAGGACGAAGCTTAGCATTAAATTTCCATTTTTCAGAAATGAATGAAAACTTTAAAGCTTATAAAATTGGCGTCCATAAGCATATTCCTGAAATTGAGCAAATGTTAACAGATCGAGCAAATGAAGATATTCAAGTGATCTTTACTCCACACATTGTGCCAATGACGAGGGGGATCATGAGTACCATATATGTAGATATGAAAGACAACTATTCTACGAAACAACTGATTGATATCTATCAAACTTACTATCAAGATCATCCTTTTGTACGTGTTCGTAAAGAAGGGGAGCTCCCTTCAACGAAAGAGGTCTATGGCAGTAATTATTGTGACATCGGATTATATGCAGATGAAAGGACAGGAAAGCTTATCATAGTATCTGTCATTGATAATTTAGTAAAAGGTGCATCTGGTCAAGCAATTCAAAATATGAATATAATGTACGGCTGGGAAGAGAAAACAGGCCTAGATCAGTTACCTATTTATCCTTAAGGAGTGAAATGCAGACATGGGAGATCAGCAAGAACATTTTAAATTAATTAAAGATGGAAATATTGCCTCTGCGAAAGGCTTTCATGCAGGAGGTTTACATTGTGGACTACGTAAAAAGCAAATAGATTTAGGCTGGGTATATTCGGAAGTGCCAGCACAAGCGGCAGGGGTGTATACGATGAATGTCTTTCAAGCAGCCCCACTTAAAGTTACACAGGAAAGTATCGCAAAGGAAAACCAATTACAAGCCATTATTGTAAACTCAGCAATTGCAAATGCTTGTACAGGTGAACAAGGACTACAGGATGCTTATGATATGCGTAAACAATTTGCCGAAACAGTGGGTGTAGAAGAACATCTAGCGGCAGTCGCATCAACGGGATTGATTGGTGAATTATTACCAATGGATAAATTGCAAAAAGGAATAAGTCAAATCCCTGAAAATAACCATGTTGGTGCTGACAAATTTGAGACAGCGATTTTAACAACAGATACAAAGGAAAAAGGAATTGCGATAGCATTAGAAATAGATGGTCAGACGGTAACAATCGGTGGTGCTGCCAAAGGTTCAGGTATGATTCATCCGAACATGGCGACGATGCTAGGTTTTGTCACCACTGACGCAAATATTTCTTCTTCTCATTTATCTGATACATTAAAAGCAATTACAAATCAATCGTTCAATATGATTACAGTTGATGGGGATACAAGTACAAATGACATGGTTTTAGTGTTAGCAAATGGAAAAGCAGAAAATGAAGCATTAACACCGGAACATAAAGAATGGCAAAAGTTTTACCAAGCTTTAAAATTTGTTTGTGAATACTTAGCGAAAGAGATTGCACGTGATGGAGAAGGCGCTACTCGATTAGTTGAAGTGCAGGTAGAAGGAGCTTTTACTGATAAATCTGCTACTGCAATTGCTAAATCGATTATCTCGTCTAATCTCGTTAAAACAGCGATTCATGGTGCAGATGCTAACTGGGGGCGTATTATTACCGCAATCGGTTACAGTGGTGAGTCTTTAGATCCGGATAAAGTGAGCATTTATTTAGGTGATATTTTAGTAGTAGAAAACGGTGTGCCCCATTCATTTGATGAAGAAGCGGCAAAAGAATATTTATTGGGAGATGAAATAACTATTCTTGCAAAGTTAGGCGATGCGAACGGAAAGGCAACTGCATGGGGCTGTGACCTATCCTATGAATATGTCAGAATAAACGCTTCTTATCGTACGTAAGGAGGGACTAAAGTGAATTATGTAGTGATTAAGTGTGGTGGTAGTGTGTTTGAACAACTGCCTCCTTCTTTTTATCAAGATATTGTGACCATTCAGCAACAAGGTGAATGGCAACCAATTATTGTCCATGGTGGTGGACCATTAATTTCACAATTACTAGAGCAAACTGGAGTAAAAACTACTTTTGTTAATGGTTTGCGTGTGACTACTAATGAAGTATTAGACGTGGTCGAAATGGCACTTAGTGGTTCCATGAATAAAGGAATTGTCCGTAAAATAGCAGAAGCAGACGGAAAGGCAATTGGTGTAAGTGGGATAGACGGAAACTTGTTAGAAGCCAAGCCGGTAAAGGATGATACTACTCTCGGTTTTGTTGGAGAAGTGACCCAAGTAAATACCGGTTTGTTAGAAAGCTTTGTGGGGCAAGGTCTAATCCCTGTGGTTTCGCCTATTGGTAAGGATCAAACAGGACAACGCTATAATATAAATGCAGATATGGCAGCATCAGCTGTTGCACAAGCATTAGAAGCGAAGTTATGTTTTATTAGTGATATTCCTGGAATCTATCATGAAGTAGATGGTGAGAAACAAGTATTCCACCAACTGAACGAAGAGAAAATTGAACAATTAATCCAACAAGAAGTGATTTTTGGTGGGATGATTCCAAAAGTTAAATCTGCTTTATCCGCTCTACGAAAAAATGTGCGGGAAGTTTCTATTGTTGATGGTACTGCTAAACACGGCTTAGCAGAGTTTATGCAAGGGAAACAAATTGGAACGAGAATAGCTTTAGATCAGGAGGTGCCGAATGTATAAACAAACCTTAAGCCCTATTATGAATACATATGGACGTTTTCCAATTACCTTAGTAGAAGGGAAAGGAAGTTATGTATGGGATGATCAAGGGACAAAGTATTTAGATTTTTCTTCTGGTATTGCGACTTGTAACTTAGGGCATGTACCAGATGTGGTGGAGAGAGCAGTACAAGAACAATTGTCGAAGTTGTGGCATTGTTCTAACCTCTATTATATTCCGACCCAGGAAAAATTGGCACAAGCATTAACGGAGAATAGTTGTGGTGATCAGGTATTTTTCTGTAACAGTGGGGCCGAAGCGAATGAGGCAGCAATAAAAATTGCCAAAAAATATGGTCATGATGTTTTGCAGCAGGATAATCCATTAATCATCACCTTTAACAATTCATTCCATGGCCGGACGATGGCTACATTATCTGCTACAGGGCAAAAGAAAATCCAAGATGGGTTTACCCCTTTAACACCAGGTTTTGCATATTTACCTTTTAATGAGAGTGAATCACTTGATGAGTTAGTTAAACAGAAACCTGCTGCCGTATTATTAGAACTTGTTCAAGGTGAAGGCGGGGTCATACCGGCTGATCCTGTGTGGGTGAGTAAGCTGGCGGCGATTTGTAAAGAATATAATATTTTACTTATGATTGATGAAATTCAGACAGGTGTGGGGCGAACAGGAAAACTTTTTGCCTATCAGCATTACGGTATTGAACCAGATGTGATCAGTATTGCAAAAGGTCTGGGATCGGGATTCCCGATTGGTGCCATCATTGCTAAAGAGCATGTCGCTAAAGTTTTCTCTCCTGGTACACATGGAAGTACATTTGGAGGTAATCCAATCGTAACCACAGCAGGACTTGCAACAATTAATCATCTTACCCAAACAGATATATTAGATCATGCTAATCAAATAGCGGATTATTTATGGAATACATTACAACAATTAGTGGAAGATAAGAAGGAAGTGAAGTCTGTCAGAGGTAAAGGTTTGTTAATAGGCCTTGAAGTCGATGGCAAAGCAATAGATTACGTTAATAAAGCAAGAGAGCAACATCAATTATTAATTGTTGTTGCTGGTCCACAGATCGTTCGTGTGCTGCCACCATTAACGGCAAGCAAGGCAGAAGCAGAACAGCTTGTTAAGATTCTGGATAAAATATTTTCATAAGAACTCTTGACCAACATCTGTAACGTGGTAAAGTAGTAAAGAACGATTATAGTAAAGAGGGATCAAGATGAAAAGTTATATAGCAGAAAAGATAGAAGCATTTAAGAAAATAAATAAAAACCGTGCACGTTTATTAATTAATTGTGCCGACCAGCCAGGTATTGTGGCGGCAGTGTCTCAGTTTTTATATGAGCACGATGCCAATATCATCGAATCCAATCAATACTCTACTGACCCACATGGCGGCGAGTTTTTTATGCGCATTGAATTTGAGATAGAAAATTTAAAAGATCAAGTTGAAAAATTAGAAGCTGATTTTCAAAATGTTAAAGAAGACTTTAATATGGAAGCAACATTTAAATATGTGGACCAAGTAAAGAAAATGGCGATCTTTGTATCTAAAGAGCCTCACTGTTTGTTAGAATTATTATGGGAGTGGCAAAGTGGCGATCTAATGACAGATATCAGCCTAGTGATCAGTAATCATGAAACATCACGGGAATTTGTCGAACCACTGGGTATTCCGTATTATTACATTCCTGCTAATAAAGATATCCGTAAACAAGTAGAGGAAAAACAAATTCGATTATTAAAAGAATATGAGATAGACGTAATTGTCTTAGCACGTTATATGCAAATATTGACACCTGATTTTGTGGAAACATTTAAAAATAAGATCATTAATATCCACCACTCCTTTTTACCAGCATTTATTGGTGCGAAGCCCTATGAACGAGCGTATAACCGTGGGGTTAAATTAATCGGTGCCACTTCACATTACGTTACGAACGATCTCGATGAAGGGCCGATTATCGAACAGGATATCAGCCGAGTCGATCATCGTGATAATGTGGAAGCAATGAAAAAAATCGGTCAATCCGTTGAACGAAGTGTGTTAGCAAGAGCAATAAAATGGCACCTGGAAGACCGTATTATTGTCAACGGAAATAAGACAATTGTATTTTAAATGACGAAAGCACTCTTATCAAATCGGTAAGGGTGCTTTTTTGTAGTTGATAGAGAGATGCGTGAAGTTGATAGAGCGCCCCTCAAAGTTGATAGAGAAATGCATGAAGTTGATAGAGCGCCCCTCAAAGTTGATAGAGAGATGCATGAAGTTGATAGAGAACCCCTCAAAGTTGATAGAGAAATGCGCGAAGTTGATAGATCCCCCTCGAGTTGATAAGAAATCCCGTAAATTGATAGAACCAAACATAAAAATGGGCTATTTCCCCTGTCCCCCTAACCCAGTTTTTGTCATATGTTATGGTGAGGTGGTTTGTAATGGGTTTTTTTGATGTGTGGATTCGGAATGGTTTGGTATTTGTGAGGCCTCGTTTGAATGGTGTACGGTTTAAAGCGTATGAAAATGATGTATTGGTGGCTAGCGGTCTAGATGATGATGGTGTTTTAATTCCATTGCATAATCAGAAGCCAAATACGATACTAACGATAGAATACTTGCATGAGAACAAATTAGGAAGAGAACATTATCCGTTGAAATCTTATTATGCAACAAGAGAACGTGACTATCAAGCTGGCGATATTTTAGTGGCTAGCGATAACGTGAAGGCAGAATTAACCGGATACATGGGTCATTCCGCACTTGTAATTAATGAGAACGAATTAATTGAATCGCCGGGTCTAGAGCCGGCGATTGTTCGTGAGCCAATTAGACAGTTTCTTGATAAACATCCAATACATGCTCAGTTTCGTCCGATACAGTCAGGACTAGGGGAGAAAGCAGCCCAATATGCGATGAATTATTATCAGGAATACAATAGTAATTTGGAAAAAGGTGTTCATAAGCCAACCTTTTCTTTTAACCTTTCACAAAAATTAGATGATCCATGGGAGAATATATATTGTTCGAAATTAGTATGGATTTGTTATCACTTCGGAGCAAAATATACTTTTGAGAATGACCATTTATGGTTCTCGCCGGAAGATTTGTACCATCAGTTGTTAGAAAACCAGGATTTTGAGCTAGTCTACCAGCATCAGGATGTGAAATTTTTGATTGATACCTAAGTTTCTGTACAACTAGTTGATTTATATCTGTCATCGAACTAACATATTAAACTAAAAAATAATATGTTAGTTCGACACAAGTCGCTAACAGAAACAGCATCTTACCGTTCTTCATGTTCCATTGGTGAAAAGACTAACATAATTGGGACAAGCAGTATTATGCCAGTTTTATCACGGTGCTAACCGTCTGTAAGACCCCCACTTCAAGTAATACAAAGATAAGTTTAGGGATAACAGACGCTAACACCCTGATAAGTTTGCCCAAGCAACTGCAAGACCGATTTGAAAAGGGATAGAAATGTAATCCTAAAGCAAGACCAATGGGGAAATCATTAAAGTATCAACTCTTTGGTAGTTAATCGTCACTTGAACTTGAGAAGCTAAATCAACATGTGATTTTTACGTTATTTCAAGTACTTTGTATAAAATTTTATAAAAATAATATTTATATATTGAATGTACGTACGAATTGTATTATGATAAAAGTAATTACTTTTACACATACGTACAAGGATGAAATATGAAGAAAAGGGTGGATGTAAGAATGCTTGAAGAATTAAAACAGCAAGTATTGGAAGCAAACCTCGATCTACCCAAGTATGGTTTAGTAACATTTACTTGGGGCAATGTAAGCGGTTTCGATGAAGAGTCTGGTTTAATGGTAATTAAGCCTAGTGGTGTACCTTATGAAGAGTTAAAGGCTGAAGATCTAGTTGTATTAGATTTAGATGGCAATATTGTCGAAGGTGATTTGAAGCCATCTTCAGATACACCGACACATCGCTTGTTATATCAAAAGTTCCCAGGGATTGGTGGTATCGTTCATACCCATTCTCCGTGGGCGACAAGTTGGGCTCAAGCTGGTAAAGGGATCCCGGCACTCGGTACAACACAAGCGGATTATTTTTATGGCACCATCCCATGTACTCGTCGTATGACAAAAGAAGAAGTGACGGGTGATTATGAATGGGAAACAGGTAATGTGATTGTGGAAACATTTCAGGATATCGATCCATTGCAAATCCCTAGTGTGTTGGTACACAGTCATGCACCATTTAATTGGGGAAAAGACCCACATGAGGCACTTCATAATGCAGTAGTCATGGAAGAAGTTGCGAAGATGGCACTTCATACGTATCAAATTAACCCGAATGCACAAGATATGGACCAATTTTTGTTAGATAAACACTATTTACGAAAACATGGAGCCAATGCGTATTATGGTCAGGATAAAAAGTAATTAGGAGAATATAACAAGAGTTTAAATGGTATGCAGGAAATCAAGTTGTGTCATTGCATCCAAACTCTTAGGACATATTGAATTGTTTAACAACTATTAAAGAAAAGAATAAGAGGAGGAAATCACATGTTAAAAGTACGTCCTTATACATTTTGGTTTGTAACAGGTAGTCAACATTTATATGGAGAAGAAACACTAAATGAGGTAGCAAATAACTCAAAAGAAGTAGTAGCTGGATTAAATAAAAAAGGTAACTTGCCTTTTGAAGTGGAATTTAAAGAGGTGTTAACAACATCACCAGATATTCACCGCTTAATGCAAAAGGCAAATGCAGACGAAAATTGTGCTGGTGTGATTACTTGGATGCATACATTCTCTCCAGCAAAAATCTGGATTGCCGGTCTTAAAGCATTACAAAAACCGTTATTGCACTTGCATACACAGTTTAACCGTGATATTCCGTGGGAAAGCATTGACATGGACTTCATGAATTTAAATCAAGCAGCACACGGTGATAGAGAATATGGTTTTATCGGTACTAGAATGGATGTATCTCGTAAAGTAGTGGTAGGCCACTGGGAAAGTAAAGACGTTACATCTAAAATTTCAGATTGGATGAAAACTGCAGCAGCTGTTGCAGAAAGCGATAATATTCGAGTTGCTCGTTTTGGTGACAATATGCGTAATGTTGCCGTAACAGACGGTGATAAAGTAGAAGCACAAATTAAATTTGGCTGGACCGTTGACTATTATGGTATTGGTGATCTTGTAGAAGAAATGGATCAAGTGACAGATGAAGAGTTAGATGCTTTATACAAAGAATACCAAGAGCTATACGAATTGCCTGCAGAGGCTAGTGAACCAGGTCCAATCCGTGATTCGATCTTATATCAAGGAAAAATCGAGTTAGGTTTAAAATCATTTCTGAAAAAAGGAAATTATACAGCATTCACAACAAACTTTGAAGATTTACATGGTATGAAACAGTTACCAGGCCTTGCAGCACAACGTTTAATGGCGGAAGGCTATGGTTTTGCTGGGGAAGGTGACTGGCGAACAGCTGCCTTGCTTCGATTCATGAAAATTATTTCTGATAATAAAGGGACGTCCTTTATGGAGGATTATACGTACCACCTCGAACCAGGTAACGAAATGATCCTTGGTTCTCATATGTTGGAGATTTGCCCAACTGTTTCTGCGACAAAACCTAAAATTGTGGTTAACCCATTAGGTATTGGTGGTAAAGAAGATCCAGCTCGTCTAGTATTTGATGGACGTGGTGGTGATGCAGTTAATGCATCCCTAGTAGAAATGGGTGGCCGTTATCGTCTTGTGATTAACGAAGTAAAAGCTGAACAACCTAAAATTGAAACTCCAAATTTACCTGTAGCAAAAGTATTATGGAAGCCAGAACCGTCTCTAAGCGAAGCGACGGAAGCATGGATTTATGCAGGTGGGGCACACCATACGGTATTCTCTTTTGATGTAACTACAGAACAGTTATACGATTTTGCTAATATGGCAAAAATCGAATGTGTAGTCATTGATGAAGACACGAAGCTTCGTCAATTCCGTAATGAATTAAAATGGAATGAAGCAGTTTATCGTTAAGTTATTATTAAGGCTTTCATACAGGATGGTATGATAATAAGTACACGCGTTTCAAGCAGAAGTGAAACGCGTGTATACTTTTATCCCTAAAAGTTGTTACTTACGTTAAATCACTATCATATTAACTGCGAAATATCTTGGCTAAATAGATTGTTATTTTTGAAAATAGCGCTGTTTTATTTAAAAATAGGTCTAAAAGAATACGCCGATAAGTAGCATGTTATTCCTTTCATTTTACAAAAGATCTTGACAGTGATAGTTAAACCTTTATCCTTATAATAGACAAGGATAAAAATGAGGTGCGAGCAATGCAGACAAAATACAGTATAGTAAAAAAAGCAATAAAATCCCAAATATTAGACGGCACATTTAGACCACATCAAAAAATTAGTTCCGAAAGTGAATTAATGAAGGAATTTGGTGTGAGTAGACATACCGTGAGATTAGCGATTGGTGATCTCGTTAATCAAGGGTGGTTGTACCGTGAACAGGGAGCAGGAACATTTTGTGCCGATCGTACAAAAGATACATCCCAATCATTTGTTGATCAAAAAAATATAGCTCTTATCACAACGTATTTATCTGATTATATTTTCCCATCTATTATTAGAGGTGCTGAATCCTATTTAAGTAAAGAAGGTTATCAAGTAAGTCTTTTCAGTACGAATAATGATCATGATATGGAGCGTAAGTTTTTAGAAAAAATCCTAATGCAACAATTCGATGGTGTCATTATTGAACCGACCCGAAGTGCAATAAGCAATCCAAATATTAATTATTATTTAAATTTAGAACGCCAGCACATTCCCTATTTGATGATTAATGCTTATTATGATGAATTAGAACCTTTTCATATTGTAGTAGATGATGAAAAAGGTGGTCTGATTCAAACAGAACACGTGATTGAACTCGGTCACCGAAATATAATAGGCTTTTTTAAAAATGATGATATTCAGGGGACCAAACGGATGAAAGGTTATCTGAAAGCACATCGTAAACATAACATTGAAATAATGCCTAATAATATCGTTACTTATAATACAGAGGAAAAGTCATCAAAGCCAATTGATATGTTAAAACAGGTACTAAGTGAACCAGAGGCTAAACGGCCAACAGCAATTGTATGTTATAACGATGAATTAGCTATCAAATTACTAGATGTCTTAAGAGAAGCACAATTAAAAGTACCGGAAGATATTTCGATTGTAGGATATGATGATTCATTTATGGCAGAACTAACAGAAGTTAAACTTACTACTGTTACTCATCCGAAAAGCGAGATGGGAGAATTAGCAGCAAAAGTAATATTGGATATGGTGAAAAAAAATAGAGGGGCTAAGAAACAACAGAACACGGAAAAAGACCTTATTCGTTTTGATCCGGAATTGATCATTCGTCACTCGACCGGGCCATTAAAAGGTTGAAAAAAAGATTCTGATTCACGGATCTCTAAATTTATTGTTCTATCTTGATTGAATTATATGTACAAAAGTAAATGTAAAAAAAATACATCATACAAGTATTGTAATAACTGATTGATCTGCTATACTGGTAGTACGTATAATTTAGAAGCATAGAATAATCAACTTATAGATGTAATCGCTTTCAAATAATACACAAATATAAATGTGATTTAGCTCTTAACAAGCATTTGCTTAAGTCGTTGTTTTGTGCAGGGAGTAGGGGGATCAAAAATATGGAGGCTAAATATAAAAAGATAAAACAATCGATTAAATCAAAGATATTAGAAGGCTTGATACAAAAGCATGAAAAAATAAGTTCAGAAAGTGAACTGATGCGACAATTTGATGTAAGCAGGCATACTGTAAGATTGGCATTAGGGGAATTGGTTAATGAGGGATGGTTATACAGGTCACAAGGAGCAGGTACTTTCTGTGCGGATCGATCTGATAAAGTAAGGGATCATTCTATTGTTCAACAAAATAAAAATATCGCGATTGTTACTACGTATATTTCCGAGTATATCTTTCCTTCTATTATTCGGGGAGCAGAAGCTTATTTGAGTGAACAAGGCTATCACGTTAGCATTTTTAATACAAATAATAGATATGAACAAGAAAAAAAGATAATAAGTCAGTTGTTGTCAGGCAATTATGATGGAATCATTATTGAACCAACACATAGTGCTTCAGCTAATCCTAATCTAAGTTATTATTTAAATCTGGAGCGAGCAAAAATTCCCTTTGTAATGATCAATGCGTTTTATGAAGAGCTAGAGCCAGTATATTTTATGGTAGATGACGTGAAGGGTGGATATATACAAACAAAACATTTGCTGGAATTGGGCCACGAAGAGATTGCATGTATGTATAAGACTGATGATGCCCAAGGGAAAAAACGATTAAAAGGTTATATTAAGGCGCACAGAGAATTGAATATACCATTAAACCCGAAGAATATTGTTACTTATACCACAGAAAATGAGCTTACTAAACCTTTAGCAGAATTAAAAAATTTATTAGCAATGAAAGAAAATAAACCTACTGCAATCGTCTGTTATAATGATCAATTAGTTTTGTATTTAATGGATGAGGTTAGGAAGTTAGGTATTAAAATACCAGAACAGTTATCATTAATTGGTTATGATGATTCCATGTTAGTTGAAATATCTGAAGTGAAATTGACATCTGTTAAACATCCTAAAAGTCAATTAGGTTTAGATGCAGCAAAGGCAATTATACAAATGAGTAAGAATAATGAGGGAGTACACAGCAATGAGAAATTATCCCACTTATATGAACCAGAGTTAATTGTTAGACAGTCAACTGCAGAACTAAAAATTGGGCAACATAGTAAGTAATAGGAGGACTGGTTAATTATCATAACTGGTCTTTTTTTTGGAGAGTGGCAGCCTGAACGAAATGGGAAGACAACCAAATAAGGGCTCTCGATGTTCTGGTGCAATTAAAAAGAATTGATGTGAATATAATAGGAAAAAAACAACATAATTGATATCATTTTTCTGCTTGTTAGAATCTTGACAAAAAATCATTTATGCCATAATCTTATTATACGTACAAATTTATGATTCGTGTTTGATCATGTACGTTTAACTTACTTTTATGTAAGCGTATTAATTTATTAGTGGTGTTGTAACTCATATTATTTTTTAAAGAAAGGATGAAAGAAATGGCAAATGAAACAGTAAAGGCAAAGATGGTAGTAGACAAAGAGTTTCAGATCTCGGAGATAGACCCTAGAGTTTACGGATCATTTATCGAGCACTTAGGAAGAGCGGTGTACGGTGGAATCTATGAGCCAGATCATCCTACAGCAAATGACAAAGGTTTCAGGCAAGATGTTATTGATTTAGTAAAGGAATTACAAGTACCAATTGTCAGATATCCTGGTGGCAACATGGTTTCAGCATATAACTGGGAAGATGGTGTAGGTCCAAAAGAAGACCGTCCGAAACGTCTTGAGCTAGCATGGAGAGTAACAGAAACAAACCAAGTTGGTACAAACGAATTTGTTGACTGGGCAAAAGCAGCTAATACAGATGTTATGATGGCAGTTAACCTAGGTACTAGAGGAATCGATGCGGCCAGAAATCTATTAGAATATTGTAATCACCCCGGAGGAACATATTGGAGTGATTTACGTAAATCACACGGGTACGAAAATCCACACAATATTAAAACTTGGTGTCTTGGTAATGAAATGGACGGGCCATGGCAGGTTGGACAAAAAACTGCCCATGAATATGGCCGTCTAGCATATGAAACAGCTAAAGCAATGAGACTTGTAGACCCAGAAATAGAATTAGTTAGCTGTGGTAGCTCTAATTCCAATATGCCAACATTCCCTAGCTGGGAAGCAGAAACATTAGAGCATACCTATGAGGTAGCAGATTATATCTCATTACACCAATATTATGGTAATCGTAGTGGTGACACTGCTAACTTTTTAGCGAAATCATTGGATATGGAAAACTTTATTCAAACCGTAATTTCTACATGTGATTATATTAAAGCGAAAAAACGTAGCAAGAAGAATATGTACCTAAGCTTTGATGAATGGAATGTATGGTTCCACTCAAATGAGCAGGATAAGGAAATTGATCCATGGACAGTAGCGCCACCACAATTGGAGGATGTTTATACATTTGAAGATGCTCTTTTAGTAGGTAGTATGTTAAACACGATGTTACGTCACTCTGATCGTGTGAAAGTTGCTTGTATGGCTCAACTTGTAAACGTTATCGCGCCAATAATGACAGAAAATGGTGGAGCTGCATGGAAGCAGACGATTTTCTATCCATATTTCTATACGTCTGTATATGGACGTGGTGTAGCACTTAATCCAGTAGTAAGCTCACCTAAATATGATAGTAAAGATTTTACAGATGTTCCATATCTGGATCCATCAGTTGTATACAATGAAGAAAAAGAAGAATTAGTTGTATTTGCTACGAACCGTCACTTAGAAAAACCATTAGAAGTTGATATCGATGTTCGTTCATTTGAAGGGTATGAAGTGGTTGAACATATTGTTCTTGAAAATGAAGATGCGAAAGCTGTAAACCTTGTTGGTCAAGAGAATGTAAAACCACATGCTAATGGAGAATCTTATTTAGATGATGGAAAGCTAGTAGGTATTTTCCCTAAATTCTCATGGAATATGATCCGTTTAAAAAAAGCAACCCGTAATTAAATGAAATAGATGGAGGAGTGTATTTTGTATACCTCCTCCCTATCTATTTCCTTATTGTCCTAGGAAAGGCAGTGGTTTTAAATGATACACCATCAATATGCTGTTACACCACCAATGGGCTGGAATAGTTGGGATTGCTATGGTGCAACAGTAAGAGAAGAGGAAGTAAAGGGCAATGCAGATTATATGGCTGAACATCTTAAACAATATGGATGGGAATATATTGTAGTGGATATTCAATGGTCAGAATCTGGAGCAGTTTCATCTGCGTATCGCCCGTTTGTGCCTCTAGAAATGGATGAGTATTCCCGATTAATCCCTGCTGAAAATCGTTTTCCATCAGCAAAAAAGAACCAAGGATTTAAACCATTAGCAGATTACGTTCATCAGTTAGGCCTGAAATTTGGTATACACATTATGCGAGGTATACCTAGACAAGCAGTACATCAGAATACGAAGATTCTAGGTACTGAGAAACGGGCGAGAGATATTGCAAAACCTAATTCTATTTGTCCTTGGAATACAGATATGTATGGCATCGATCATACAAAAGAAGGAGCACAGGAATACTATGACTCTCTCTTTCAATTGTATGCTGAATGGGGTGTCGATTTCGTCAAAGTAGATGATATTGCGGATTCCAAGTTATATGGAATTCACGAAGATGAAATAAAAATGATCCGAAAAGCAATCGATAACTGCGACAGACCAATGGTTCTAAGTCTATCACCTGGTCCAGCGCCACTTGAACACGCCAGTTTTTTGGAAGAGAATGCCAACATGTGGAGAATGACAGATGACTTTTGGGATATCTGGGATTTACTTTATGATATGTTCGATCGATGCTATAAGTGGAGTAAAAATATTGGCCCAGGTTTCTGGCCTGATGCTGATATGCTTCCTTTAGGACATATTGGAATACGTTCTGTAGATGGAGGAGCGTCAGATCGCTATACAAGATTTACGAAAGATGAACAAATAACTATGATGACTTTATGGTCCATTTTCCGTTCACCGCTTATGTTTGGAGGAGAACTAAGAGATATTGATGAATGGACACTTTCATTATTGACCAATCATGAAGTCTTAGAAGTACACAAAAATAGCTATGGTGCTCGTCAAGTTTATCGGGATAATGATCGTGTTGTCTGGAGTTCATTTGGTGATGATCAGACTTTGTATGTAGCATTATTCAATATCGCTGACCAAAAACAAAAAATAGAAGTAGTTATAGATGATTTAGGTATAACCAATAATCAAGCGGGAATTCGTGATTTATGGGAACAACAAGACTTAGGGATGATAACGGAGTCATTAGCTTACGAATTAAACCCACACTCATCCAAATTATTAAAGATAACAGATGTTACTATTGAAAGTTGTCATAAAGGAACACGATTAAATTTATAATGAGGTGAAAGTATGACGAAAAAAGTAATTGTCAATGCAGATGTCGGAAAAGGTACGATTAACAAAAATATATATGGACATTTTGCAGAGCATTTAGGACGTTGTATTTATGAAGGTTTTTGGGTTGGCGAAGACTCTGATATACCGAACACTAATGGAATTCGAAATGATGTTGTAGAAGCATTACGTAATATCAATATTCCGGTGCTTCGTTGGCCAGGAGGCTGTTTTGCTGATGAATACCATTGGAAAGATGGTGTAGGTCCAAGAGAAAACCGTAAACGTATGGTCAATACACACTGGGGTGGTGTTATTGAAAACAACCATTTCGGTACGCATGAATTCTACATGCTTTGTGATATGTTAGATACAGAGCCGTATATCAACGGAAATGTAGGTAGTGGAACAGTACAGGAGATGTCTGAATGGGTTGAGTATATGACCTTTGACGGTGAATCTCCAATGGCTAATTGGCGTAAGGAACACGGCAGAGAAGAAGCTTGGAAATTAAAATATTTTGGTGTAGGTAACGAAAACTGGGGATGCGGTGGAAATATGCGTCCGCAATACTATGCTGATTTATATCGTCGCTTCCAAACATACGTAAGAAATTATGGCGATAATAAGATTTTCCGTATTGCTGGTGGTGCCAATGTAGACGACTATAACTGGACAGAAGTATTAATGAGAGAAGCTGCACATCTGATGGACGGCTTAAGTTTACACTATTATGTTCACCCAGGTGGATTCTGGAATAAAGGGCCAGCAACAGGATTTTCGGAAGATGTATGGGATATTACTATGCAAAAAACGTTACACATTGAAGAATTAATTGAAAAGCATGGTACGATCATGGATAAGTATGATCCGGAAAAACGAATTGCCATGATTATTGATGAGTGGGGTGCATGGTATGATGTAGAACCAGGTACAAACCCAGGATTTTTATATCAGCAAAATACGATTCGTGATGCATTGGTGGCAGGCGTTTCACTTAATATCTTTAATGAGCATAACGATCGTGTTCAAATGGCGAACATTGCACAGACGATTAACGTTATTCAGTCTATGATTTTAACGGATAAGGAAAAAATGATATTAACACCTACGTATCACGTATTTGAAATGTATAAAGTACACCAGGATGCGGAGCGCTTAGATTTAAACATCGAAAGTGGTTCCATTAAAGTAGGGGATAAAGAAATTCCACAGGTATCAGCTTCTGCATCAAAAGCAGCAGACGGCTCAGTTACGATTACGTTATGTAACTTAGATAAAGCGGAAACAGCAGATTTAGAGCTTGATTTGCGAGGTATAGATTTAACTGATGTTTCGGGCCGTATTATTACTGCGGATGAAATGGATGCTCATAATACGTTAGATAACCCAGACAATGTCAAACCAGAAGCTTTTAATGATTTTCAGACAAATGGTAGTGAATTAGCCTTGACATTACCTTCGAAGTCCGTTTTAAGTATTACGATTAAATAAGAAAACGAATGAAAGTCGGTAAGGCCATCCTTATCGACTTTTCCTTATTTAAAGCATATACAGGGGTTTAGGCAACTCACACTCTGCGTGCTTATATAAGTAATGAAATAATACGCGTAAAAATGACCTTTATATATATGTAATAATGGTGAACAACTTTAACCAATAAGAGGTGAATAGTGTGGATATTTATAAAGAATTGGCATTGCTAAAAAAATAGTATGGGATGCTGAAGAAATTGAAATACCTGAAGTATTTATCGCTAGACAAGTAGTAAAGCAAATTCCAGAGTATCTAAAAGCAAAAAAACATGCTGAAGCCCTAGTTGTATCTGGTCAAAGCACATCATAGGTTATTGGATAGAGATTAACAAATAAGTTAATCAAAAGCAAAGTAGAAGCAAATGAAATATTACTAAGGCAAACAGAGGATCAACAAGTGGTCGCATAGGAACAAACAGTAGTTGAGTTGTCTCTGGTGGTGAACATCCCTTTTCTCATTATTGGGAAATGACTATGTCAAAATAATAAAAACAATACTTGCATGGGGCAAAAGTAGGAGCAACGACTACAATAACTACAAACTTGTATAAGATGCTTGCTGATCAGTTGGATATTTCAGCAGTAGGAGATGAACCATATTGTTCACGATTAAAGCGCCATTGGTCAAAGATGCAAAGGTTAATTCAAGCAATACTTGATATAGTAGCGCTTAAAACTTATTTAGCAAAAGTTGGTGGACCAGTTAGTTTCGAAGAACTGCAGCTTGATCCCACTGTTGTAAATAATAGTTTAAATGAGGCACATAATTTACGCGATTGTTGTACAGGCCACTGGTTATTAAACAAATATAAGACAAGTTATCTTGATTATGCAGACGATCGCCTACCAGTTTAGCAGGAAAATCCGAACAATCAATCTTTTATATAGGTTATCGTTTGGATAATGGAGTTGATTTCTATTTAATAAAAGATATTAAATAATTGATTAGTAAATAGAATTGATAAAATAATTTACCAATTAATTCTAAGTTGAATATATTTGTTTATAAAATTAGTTTTTTTTTTAAGAAAAAGATTGAAAAAACTTATACAGTTATATATAATAGAACCAACACCACTTATACGTACGTTTTAGTAATGATCAATTTAGATATGTTACTGAAACGACTAGTGCAACAGTAGTGAATAGGAAGTCTGTAATTATTGAAAGCGTATTCATTTGAGGAGGGGTTACAGTGGCAACAAATCAGACAGTTAAAACGGTTGATACAAATAAAGGTCCAAGCCCATTGATGAAATTTTTAAATTCCAAAAAGGTTGTACCTTATATCTTTGTATCACCATTTATTATTTCTTTTTTAATACTAACTGTTTATCCAGCAATTCGTGGTATTATCATGAGTTTCCAAAGTGTACTACCAGGCCAAGTTGAATTTATTGGATGGCAGAATTATGAAAGGGTTTTTAATCCGACTTTTTATAAAGCGTTAACAAACACGTCGATATACGTAGTCTTAACGGTTGTAATATTAACCATATTACCAATTATTTTTGCAGTTTTATTAGATTCGAAAGTTGTAAAGTTAAAAACTTTATTTCGTGCTTCTTTATTTATGCCGACATTAGCTTCAACAATCGTAGCCGGTATGATTTTCCGTTTGATGTTTGGGGAAACGGATACAGCTGCGGCAAACCAAATTTTAAACTGGCTAGGAATGGGCTCAGTTGATTGGCGATTTCATGCATGGTCAGGGATGTTCTTAATGGTTATGTTGTGTGTGTGGCGTTGGTTAGGGGTTAATATCCTTTACTTCTTAGCTGCACTGCAAAATGTGCCAGATGAATTATATGAAGCAGCAGACATTGATGGCGCTTCTATATTCCAAAAATTTTGGTATGTAACATTACCTTTCTTAAAACCGGTTACAATTTTTGTAGTAACTATTTCAATTATAAACGGTTTCCGAATGTTTGAAGAGAGTTTCGTATTCTGGGAAGCTGGTTCACCTGGGAATATTGGTTTAACAGTTGTAGGTTATATTTATCAACAAGGTATTCAACAAAATGACATGGGATTCGGTGCAGCCATTGGTGTTATCCTAATGCTCATAATCTTCGTTATTAGTTTTATTCAATTAGTTCTAACAGGTGCATTCAAGCGAGGTGATGAATAATGAAAAGCGAACAAAAACAAAAGACGTTAACATGGGTCGCTACTATTGGCATGGCTATTGTATGTTTGATTGCTTTATTCCCAGTTATAATGCTATTAATTTCATCTTTAAGACCTTCATCAGAATTGATGCGTACAGGTATTAGTTTAGCATTTGATTGGAGCATACTAAATTTTGATAACTATGATTATATCTTTACACAAGCAGGAGACTATTGGACATGGTATACGAACAGTTTAATTATTTCTGCTGTTACCATTGTGCTATCCTTGTTCTTCTCCTCAATGGTAGGTTATGCCTTAGCAGTATATGACTTTAAAGGGCGAAATTTATTCTTTACATTTGTTGTATTCATCTTGATGGTGCCTTTTGAAATCTTAATGTTACCATTATTCCAGATGATGATTAAAGTTCAATTAGTAGATTCATATCTTGGTGTAATTTTACCAATGGTAGTAGCACCAATTGCAGTATTTTTCTTTAGACAATATGCATTAGGATTACCAGTACAATTAATGGACGCAGCACGTATTGACGGTTCCACTGAGTATGGGATTTTCTTTAAAATAATGCTACCATTAATGGGTCCATCACTTGGTGCAATGGCAATCTTGCAAGGTCTTGGAAGCTGGAATAACTTTTTATGGCCGTTAATCGTATTACGTTCAAATGATATGTTTACTTTACCAATTGGTTTGGCAACACTATTAACGCCGTATGGAAATAACTATGATGTGTTAATTGCCGGGTCGGTAATGACAATCGTACCAATCATTATCTTGTTTATTTTCTTCCAACGTTACTTTGTTGCTGGTCTAACAACTGGGGGAGTAAAAGGATAATATTTAGGATGTGACAAAGATGTTTGGACAACAATTTGTAGGTTCATTGGATCGACTTTTAAGAATAATCCTACAGGTAGCATGGCTCAATTTCTTATGGATTTTATTCACTTTAATAGGTCTTGTAGTAGCTGGTATTTTCCCAGCTACTACAGCGACTATAAGTGTGGCAAGAAAATGGGTGCAGAAACAAGAAGATATACCCGTTTATAAAGCTTTTAAACAATCGTACAAAACAGAGTTTATAAAATCGAATATCATAGGATTCATATTAACTGCTATTGCTACTGTACTGTTCTTGAATTATCAAGCTCTATTACAGTTAGGTGACCAAGTACCAATAATTGTTGTTTTTGCATTTTACTTTGTTATTTTCTTGTACAGTATTATAGTAATTTGGATCTTTCCATTATTAAGTCATTATCAATCAAGTGTAAAACAATATTTCAAAAATGCCTTCATTATAGGAATAACAAAAATGCCAACTACAATTCTTATTGGTCTAGTTATATTTATAATTCTTTATATGTCTTTAGAGGTACCGAGTATGTTGTTGTTCTGCACAATAAGTTTAATCAGTCTAGCAGTAGCATTCTTTTCAATGAGGGTGTTTGAAAATATAGATAAGAATGAAGCTTAATAAAGAATGTACGTACTAATAACACAAATATCAATTAAACATTTATGTTAATTAAATACTTTTGATCAGCAACTTAAGAAACTTATTGACAAATTTTAATAGTAATGATATCTTATAGTTAATGCAAGAGTAAATATAAGCGAAGTTAATACTTCTGTTTCTCTATCTTGTACGAACAGGTGTAAAAAGATAACTTCGTTTATTTCTTTCACTTAGTTGAAAGCGGTTACTGATTAGGTTTTCAATCTAAATATTTAGGGGGTAAAAAAATGAAAAGAAAAAGTTTGTTAGCCATTTTATTTGGAATTGTTGCTATGTTCCTTGTAGCTTGTGGCGGTGGAGATGACTCGTCAAGTGAAGCAGAAGATGTAAGAACAGTTGGTGACGATATAGAAGGTGCTACAGAATTAACATTATGGGTATTCGCAGCTCAACACGTTGATTTTTATGAAGATGCTGCAAAGAATTGGAACGAAGAAAATCCTGATAAGGCAATTAAATTAACAGTAGAAACTTATCCATATGATCAAATGCATAATAACTTATTACTAGCATTACAATCAGGAAGCGGTGCACCAGATATCGCTGATATTGAAATAGGTCGTTTTCCTAACTTTTTAGAAGGTGAACCACAAATATTACCAATGAATGAACACGTTGATCCAATTATTGACGAATTTGTTAAGTCGCGTTTTGAGATTTACTCTAAGGATGGAAAGTATTATGGAATGCCAACACACGTAGGTGCATCTGTAATGTATTATAATACTGAAATAATGGATGCAGCAGGTGTAGATATCGAATCTATCGCTACTTGGGATGACTTTATGGCTGCAGGTGAAAAAGTTGTTGCTAACACGGATGCAATGATGTTCAACACATTCCCGGGAGATTATTTACCATATTTCCAGATGGTATCTC
This sequence comes from Gracilibacillus sp. D59, assembly GCF_052246695.1. NCBI lineage: Bacteria > Bacillati > Bacillota > Bacilli > Caryophanales > Bacillaceae > Gracilibacillus > Gracilibacillus sp. D59. Next base: position 481,729 of record NZ_JBQQCK010000002.1, read on the forward strand.
AACAAAAATCAGATTTTATCGATGAAAATGGTAATCCTACCATAAATCGTCAAGAGAATGTTGATGCGTTACAATTATTATTAGATATGCAAGATGCAGGAATTGCGGAAGTTGCACCAGGTGCACAACCACACGCTGAAGAATTCTATTCTTATATGAATGATGGCGGTGCAGCTGCAATCAGTATGCCGATTTGGTACATGGGACGTTTTACGGATAGTATGCCAGACTTAAAAGGAAAAATGGTAGTTCGTCCAATGCCAGCATTTGAAGAAGGTGGAAACCGTTCTGCTGGTATGGGTGGTACAGGTACAGTCGTAACAAATCAGTCTGAGCACCCAGAATTAGCTAAAGAATTCTTGGCATATGCTAAACTTTCTGAAGAAGGTAACGTTAAATTATGGACTATCCTAGGATTTGATCCAATTCGTCACAGTGTATGGGATGATGAGAGAGTATTAGAAGATAATAAATATTTCCAATATTTTGGTGATGATATCTTTGATACGTTAACTGAAATTCAAGACGAAATTGCTGCTACAAATGTAACACCATTAACACCAGATGTTGTAACAGAGCTGAACACGAATACACTTAATAATGTATTACGTGATGGTTCTAAAACACCACAAGAAGCATTAGATGCAGCACAAGAGAAAGTGAAATCACAAATTGTAGAATAATTTAAATGTCAAAGGACTATTCAAAAAGAATAGTCCTTTTTCTTTACAAACAAAAAGCATATACGAATTGTATCATCGCCTTCAAAAACTCACTGTGATTCCTTCTCAATTGATTCACAGTCCCATCGCTATGTCTCTAAACGGGTGCACTTAAGCTTTTAAAGGAAAGAAAGATTAAAATTGTTTACTAAATACATAAACTACGCAATAACCTTATCAGAGGTTTGCTTTCTCCCAATCTTTCTTGCAGGGAGTGTCATGGCACCGCTCCGGCAGAATACTGCGCTTTTACCCAAAGGGCATAAGTCAACATCTGCTCAAGCAAGCTTTCGCAGTGTATCCTATACCGTGGGCTCGGCTTCAGCTAACTTTGTGAAGAAAAGCCCTCCACAAAGTGGATCTTCAACTTTCGTTGTCCCACAGGAGTCTTCGTATTCTGCCTCCGCTCATTTTAGTGTTTTAATTATTAGGAGAATAGAACTCCTGGAACTTTTAATTTTGGCTTTCCTATCACTTTACTTAAACATTTTTCCGCAGCGACGATCAAGCACTTATTATCGATTAAAAAGAGAGAAAGTAACCCTATACAACTTCGCAGTTTGTATCTAGTGTGAAATAAGTGCTGTGTTTCTAATTGCTTGTGAATGATACATTAAGATAAAATGGCATTAAGAGACAAAAAAATGGAGGATAATAGCATGGCTAAAATTTTGTATTTCGACTGTTTTTCTGGGATAAGCGGAGATATGACGATTGCAGCATTATTGGATACAGGTATCTCATTAGAGTGGTTTGAGAATCAGCTAAAAGCATTAGAATTAGATAAAGAGTATCAATTAAAGCTAGACAAAATACTAAAGAACGGGATTAATAGTAATAAGTTTGATGTGAACTATGATGACCACCATCATCACCATCACCATCACCATGATCATCATCACGGCCATTCTCATCATCACCGACAATATAAGGATATTGTCAAACTTATTGAGGAAAGCGAACTTAACGATGCTGTGAAAAAAATGTCTTTAGAAATGTTCCGTGTCATAGGTGAAGCGGAGGCAAAAATACACGGCATGAACCTTGAAAGTGTGCATTTTCATGAAGTAGGTGCAATAGATTCGATTATTGATATTGTTGGTACTGCTATACTAATAGATGAATTACAGGTCGATCGGATAGTATCTTCTTCTATACCAGTTGGATCAGGACACATACATATTGACCATGGAGTTTATCCCGTGCCTGCACCAGCAACATTAGAAGTCTTAAAAGGTGTGCCATTAAAAGAAAGTAAAATAAATGGGGAATTAACAACCCCCACAGGAGCATCTATTATTAAGACTTTAGCTAATGATTTTTCCACTATGCCAAACATGAAAGTGGATAAAATAGGGTACGGAGCAGGTACGAAAACATTTGAAGACCACCCTAATGTTTTAAGAGTAATAATTGGGGATATTTTGTAAAAACTCCAGAGTGAATATTGCCTGTCCATAACAAAGAGAAATCTCGATTTTTTTCATAAGGGATGAAAGAAAAAAGACATCTCTATGCCTAGATCTTCCAATGAAGTACAGGTTGTCGAAGTGTAACAAAATTCATCTTTTAAGAGACTCATTTTGCATTTGAGCGAGCGAATCCTTATTATCTACTTTTTTAAGGCATTCACGCAGAAAGTGGAGGGTCGAATCCTTATTATCTGCATTTTTAAGGCATTCACGCAGAAAGTGAAGGGTCGAATCCTTATTATCTGCATTTTTAAGGCATTCACGCAGAAAGTGAAGGGTCGAATCCCGATTATCTACTTTTTAGAGGTATTCACGTAGTAAGTTAAGAGAGCGAATACGGATTATCCGTTTCGCTCTTCTTTATATGCATGATACTTGATTATTTCGTCTATTCTTTTCTTATGCTTCTTTACTTTTATATTGCGCTCGGTATTTACCTGGCGTAATTTCCTCCATCTTTCTAAATGAACGGATAAAGTTTTGAGAATTATTATATTGTAGCCTTTCTGCAATCTCTTTTACTGACATATTAGTAGTTGTTAGCCATTCCTTCGCTTTGTTGAGACGATAACGAAGTAAATATTCACTAAAAGAGTATCCTGTTTCCTTTTGAAAAATACTACTTAAATAGTTTGGATTATAGTGTAACTCGGCAGCAATAAGATCTAGTGAAATATCTTTATTGTAATTCTCATGAATAATTCTAATCATCTTATCAGAGATTTTTTTATTTTTCGAATCATCTTTTGCATCAATACTCTCGATAAGAGGGACGACAATTTGATCACTTACCCATTCATGGATTGCTTCTATGGAGTTTAGGTTTTGATAATACGTAATCATATCTGTAGATTGGAAACCTTCCACACTTGCCCCAAGTAGTTCCTTTAACTCATACAATTCATATAAGAATCTAGATAAGATAATTTCTAACTGTTGATGGTGAATATCATTCCTGTCGACATAATCAAAAAACTTAGCAAGTTCTGATAAGGCATGTTCTTGATCACTCAATTTAATAGCATCAAAAATTTTATTCTTAATGGCTGTCGGATATGGTGCTACACTAGAGTAGCGTCTATTAAGATTTTCATAGAAAATGATGGATGCTTCGCCCATTTTTAGACGATATTTTAATGCTTCTTTACTTTCTTTAAAAGCTATATTTGAATCTTCTAATTCGGTGTAGCGGTTGCTAATACCGATACTCACAGACAGATGAAATAACTCCATTACTTTGTTTTGGATTAGTTTCACCTTCTGATTAATAATATGTGTATAATCAGATTCATTCTCGCACTCCGTGATAATAATAGTGGATTGCGAGTCATTAATGACTACTGGAGTAAATCGATCCTTATTTGGTATAAGATCCTCAATTAAATTGTTAATGGCAAAAAGAATCAAATCCTGGTCATTTTTATTGAATTTCTCCTGATCTATTTCATCTAATTTTAATGAAAAGACCGTTAATCCTGTCCAATTTTGGTTGTAATTAAAGGATTTCACTTTTAGCGGAAGTTCGCTACTCGTTACTTTTCCTTGTAATAACCGGATCATGAAAAGTTGTTTTAATTGCGTAACCTGACTCTGAACACGTTTTTCTAACAAATGATTCTGATTTAATAATTTTTCGATATGTGTCTCGATTAAATCGAATTCGTTAGTGGTATTGTCTGGTTCATTCTTACCTTCACTTGATAAATCTATAACACTTTTTAATTTTTTGACAGGTTTATATAGCACTTTGCTACCGATGAAGGCAATACATAAAGAAATAATTAATAATATCGAAACAATTAATACCGTTAACCAGCCGATAGAACTCGATTTCATATGCAGGTCACTTAATTTAACTAAAGAAAGATAAGTCCAGTCATTATATTTTGAAGTTTGATAAGAAATTTTAAAATCTGTTCCATTAATTTGATACTCGAATTGGCCTTCTAATTCATTATGGTCAATCATACTAAATAATTTATTTGGGATATATCCATCTTCACCTGTGTATTCCGCATTACTGTGGGCAATCGTCTGATTATTTTCATCTAAAATAATAAATGATTCACTATCATTACTTTGTGCCATGATTTCATTTAATTCACAAGTAGGGACTAGAACGGATATAAGACCACTAGGTTGAGATGACAAGATCGGCAATTTTTTCACTAAATTAATATAATGGGAACAGCTTTTCTTCGTCGCATTTGGTAAATTTATTTGATCTGCTTCTTCCTTAATCCAAACAGATTTGTCGGGTAAACTTAAATAGTTTGTGTTTATTTGTTCATATGCTTTATTATCTAGGTGTACTAAACCATCGTTATTTATGAGCCACCTCTTATCTAAACTTACCAATATAACATCTTCAATTCCCGTTTCAATGGTTTGTAAATGATTTAAATCTTTTCTTAACTTGTGAAAATCGCTAAATGCACTACCATTCATAGTTTCGTTTAAAAATTCCTGTGTTTGAGCAGAACGCACAAAATATGTTGTAGATAAATCAATATATTTTAAAACTTGTTCCACGTTAGTTTGTATTTGATAAATATTTTGCTTTTTTTCGTCATTGGAATAATCCACAATAGCTTTAGACGATTGCCAATAAGATAAGCCACCGGTAATAACAACAGGAACCGTACTTAAGATGACTAAGAATGCAATCAGTTTAAAATAATGTTGAGTAGATAGTTTTTTCATAGGCATACTTCCTTAATCGTTATATTTTTAACAGTGGTATAGCGTTAGGAAGCGGTTATCTGAGTTTTATCAAGTTGTTCTCGTTGTTTTTTTAGCAATTGAGTAAAACCGATATTAACAATAAACATCGTTGTATAAGCGCTAACGCTAAAGCTAAAAAAAAGTGTAATACCAGGAAATTTTAGAGAAGCAAAATAAATCCCCGCTAAAACGGTAATAGCACAAATAGAATAGTGTAAGTTAACCGCCCCAATCGAGACCGCATATCGAATATATTGCCAAAAACGAAGCTGATAATGAACATAAACTGGAGCTATATACAAAACCAGCATAATGTAAAGAACTGCTGCTAAAATAAAAATACCTAAGAGGACTGGGTATATATTCGAGTTATTCATTAGTCCTGTATATTTCAAAAAGACTGATAAAAAATAACCAATAATAAAAATAACTAAGCCGAATAGGTTAGCGCGTAGGAAAGTATACTTATACTCTTTGAAGAAGGTTTTAAAAATAGGTATATCATATTCCTTTAAAACCCACTTGCGAGCGACAGCGAACATAGCGATCGTTGCTGGCATAATACCGAAGAAAATCAAGCCTAATAAAGTAAAAGCTATCCAGAGCATATTTAACCAAACAAACCGGGTAATCCATACACTAATGCGATAAAAACCGGCCCACATCCCTGTAAGTTCCATCATAAAAACCACCTAATTCTATATATAAATGTTATCCTATTAATTAGGATACCGCTTTATTGAATTTCCGTAAATAGTAAATATGAAGCGCTTTCACATGATGATCATCTTATAAGGAGGGATGAACCCACGTCAATTAAGAGATTTAGAGAAATAAACCTAATAAAATAATCATTTTTTAATATTATTTTTCGCTATACTAAATAATGATCATTTTAATTAAAAAGATAAATTTCATTCTTTTTGTCGTAAGCGTTTTCAATAGCTGTGAAAAAGTGATTATATACAAAGCTTTTTCTGTTCCTTACCATTAAAGTTGTACACGCCAAAAAGTTGTTGTACAAAAAAATGTATTCTGGAGGGTGGTTAATTTGAGTAATTGGAAGAAACTTATGGGAATCATGTTGTTACTATTATTTGTAGTATTAGCTGCATGTAGTAGTGATAGTACCACTGAAGGTGGAGAAGATACGGGAGATGAAGGTGACTCTTCTGCAGAGGAAGGAGAAGACTCAGGATCAGAAGAGCCTTATTCATTCACGATTATGGCAAACTTACACACACCAGAAGTACCTAATGAAAAAATATTAAAGAAAATTGAGGAAGCAACTAACACAGACATTGAAATTCAATGGGTACCAGATAACAACTATGAAGATCGATTAAACACAGCATTTGCCACAAATTCTTTACCTGAGGCAGTGTTCTTGAAGAACCAGGCAACGTTTATTCAGTTCCGTGATGCAATGGAAGATGAACAGTTCTGGGAATTAAGTCAATATTTGGATGAATTTGAGAATTTGTCTAAATTAAAACAAAATGTACTTGATAATACGAAAGTAAATGGCAATTTATACACATTATATCAAGGTCGTCCGTTATCAAGACAAGGTTTAATCTATCGTAAAGATTGGGCTGACAATCTTGGGTTAGAAGCACCGAAAACAACAGAGGAATTTATGGAAATGGCAAGAGCGTTTACAGAAGATGATCCTGATGGAAATGGTAAAGATGATACATTTGGTCTCACAGACCGTAGTGATTTAATCTATGGTGCCTTCAAAACCGTATCATCTTGGTTCGGTACTCCAAATAATTGGGGTGAGAAAGATGGCCAGCTATTACCTGAGTTTATGTTTGATGAATATAAACAAACAATGGATTTCTTTAGAGAAATGCACGAAAACGGATACATTAATCAAGATTTCCCTGTAACTAGTAAAACAGATCAACAAGAATTCTTTAAAAATGGAACAGCAGGTATGTATGTAGGTTCTATGGGTGATGTAGGCAGCCTTCATAATGATGCAGTAGCCATTAATCCAGATGCGGAATTTGATGTGCATAATCAAATTAAAGGTCCAAACGGTGAGTTTGGTGTATGGGCAATCCCTGGTTACGGTAGTTTAATGATGTTCCCGAAAAGTTCTGTTGAAACAGAGGAAGATTTAAAGAAAATCTTAGGGTTCTTTGATCAATTAATGACACCAGAAGTAATAAATTATGCTTATTGGGGTATTGAAGGAGAACATTATGAAGTTGTTGAAGGTAGTGCTAAACCAACAGACGATCAAGCATTGTTTGATCGCGAAGTAAAACCTTATCAAGCGATTGAAATCGGTGAACCGGAAACAAACGGTCGCTATGAAGGATATTTCGATTATGAGGTGAAGGCAAAATCTGAAGAATTGTTTAAAGATAATGAGAAATATCTAATTGAAGATCCAACTGTACCACTTTACTCTGAAACATATGTAAATGAAGGTGCAATACTTCAAGAAACCATTACCGATGCAACCTATCAATATATCTTAGGCCAAATTGATGAAGCTGGTTTTGATAAAGCAGTAGAAAAATGGAAATCTCAAGGTGGAGATGCCATTATCGAGGAATTTAACGCATCTGAATGATAATAGTAAATGGGCTCTTAAAATACTCCTTTTAAGAGCCCAATCCATATCTGCAGGGTGGTAAGAACGGGAGATGATCATTATGTTATGTTAGTTGCTTATATCATGAAGAATGAAAGGAAAAACCTATATAACACCATTGAAAGCAACTCGTAAGATAATGATTATTTACGTTATATAACCTATGACGTAGGATTTTGTTAAGGCGATAATTTAAAACCGAATTTTAAAAGAAAGGATTCTGCTTATGGGAACAACGACTTTAACTGCAAAAGAAGAAGCGAAACAAGTAAAGAAAATGAAACGCTCAGAAACATGGCGGAAAGTCAAACGAAATAAATTGATTTATCTGATGATTCTGCCGGGTATAATTTACTTCATTATTTATAAGTATTTACCGATGTATGGATTAATCATTTCATTTCAGGATTATAAACCATACTTGGGAATTAGCGGTAGTGAATGGGTAGGAATGGAACACTTCAACCGGTTATTCCTGAGTCCTGAATTCTGGATGATCTTCAAAAATACACTGGTACTGTTTGGCCTACAAATATTTATTTACTTTCCAATTCCGATCATTATCTCGCTATTGCTTAATGAAGTTCGAAATAGCTTTTTTAAACGAGGTGTGCAGACGCTAATCTATATACCACACTTTATGTCATGGGTGGTTATCGTCTCCATCAGTTATGTGATGTTGACACTTGATGGTGGAATTGTAAACGCTATAATAGAAAGCTTGGGCTTTGAGAAAATTAACTTCCTGTTAAATGAAGAATGGTTTAGGCCAATGTATATTTTGCAGGTTATATGGCGGGAAGCTGGATGGGGAACCATTATCTTCTTAGCAGCAATCACAGCGGTGGATCCACAGTTGTATGAAGCTGCAAGAATGGACGGTGCTAACCGCTTCCGGCAAATGTGGCATATCACAATACCGGCAATCCGTAACGTTATTATTGTACTTTTAATTTTGAAAATTGGTGATGTTTTAGAGTTAGGTTTTGAACATGTTTATTTATTACTTAACTCATCTAACCGAAATGTCGCTGAAATCTTTGATACGTATGTATATGTGGCTGGTTTGCAACAAGGACAATTTAGTTACAGTACCGCAGTTGGTTTCTTTAAAGGGGCTGTAGGACTTGCTATGGTAGTATTTGCCAACTGGTTAGCTAAACGATTCAATGAAGAGGGTATCTATTAATAGACAACAATAGGTGAGGTGAAATAATGGCACAAAAACGAATATCTGGAGGAAGTAGAGTTTTCGATTTCTTTAATTATTTCTTGCTAGCGCTATTAGCATTAATTACCATACTCCCATTTATTCATGTGGTGGGGAGTTCCTTTGCAACAAGCGCTGAAGTTGCAAATACAAAATTTTTACTGTTTCCAACTGATTTTTCATTAAAAGCATATGAATATATTTTTTCTACTAATACGATTTTCAGAGCTTTAGGTGTCTCAATCATTGTGACAGTTGGGGGAACATTATGGAGTATGTTCTTCTCCACTTTAACAGCGTATGGTCTATCGCGAAGAGACCTTGTTGGACGCCGGGTGATTAACTTCTTAATAGTGTTCACTCTTTTATTTAATGGTGGGATGATTCCGACATTCCTAGTAGTGCAGCAAACAGGCTTGCTAAATTCCTTATGGGCACTTGTTATTCCGGTTACCATCAATGCATTTAACATGATTATTTTACGTAGTTTCTTTATGAATTTACCAACCGGTTTAGAAGAGTCAGCAAAAATTGATGGTGCAAATGACTTTAGTATTCTGTTTCGAATCGTCATTCCGATTTCACTGCCAGCAATTGCGACGATTTCCTTATTCTATGCGGTGACTTACTGGAATACTTATATGCATGCCATCCTTTATCTTGCAGATGCAGATAAATGGCCGGTACAAGTATTGTTACGGCAAATCGTAGTATTGGCGAGTGGAATGAACTATGATGCCGAAGCGTACACAGATGTTCCACCACCAGAAGTAACAGTGAAAATGGCAACCATCGTTGTTGCAACTGTTCCGGTTCTTTTAGTGTACCCATTTTTACAAAAGTACTTTGCAAAAGGGGCGCTGCTAGGGTCTGTGAAAGGTTAATTTTATTCAAGAGGGGTAATGTTCATGACGATTTGGCATGAGACAGAAAGTAACAGGTTGGATGGTTTGTTTGATGGAGTATTTTCCTGGTTATTAGAACAATTTGATCCACTTACAGGCGGATTTTATTACGCAAGAAGTTCTGTGCTCGATGACCGTTTTACACCGGACATCGAGTCCACCTCTCAAGCAATTAATATTTTGCTTAGGCACCAGCTTTTAGATGATATGCCGCAAACGATGAAAGAAAAAATGATTGCTTTTTATCAAATGAGACAGGATGCTCGGACCGGTTATTTTTATGATCATGACCCTCATATGAAAAAGGATGAAGTGATGGTCCATCGAGCACTCCATTATTCACTGAATAGTCTCAAGAGATTAGGTGCATCACCACTATATTCATTGCCAGTAAAAAATCAGGTCGCTCCTAATTATACGAAGTCGTTATCTTTATACCGAGAAAAATGGGATAGTATTGATTTGCGAAACAGCTGGAGAGGATGTGACTTGCTTGCATCTTCCACAGTATATTTTTCACAAATGGATGAAACAACTCTATGGAGCTATGTGGATGCATTCGCTGAGTATTTAGCAGAAAAGCAAAATCCTGATACAGGTTTATGGGGAGAAGGATCCCTGTATGTTCAAATTTCAGGTGCATTTAAACTGCATACCTTTTACCGGAGATATCAAATCCCAATGCCAAATCAAGATCGTATTTATAGAACGATCCTTCATTGCTTGCGGACAGAGGAAGCGATAGATATGTGCTATATACGTAATCCAATTGATCTGTTGAGTTATATGGAGCCGGATATTCCAGAGTCGGAACTTCAAGAAATATCAGAAATAACTATTAACAACATGAAGAGGCTAAAACAAAAAGATGGCGCTTTCTCAAGAGAATTAGCTCATTCACCAAAAGCACCAAATGTCGCCCAAGTGAAACAGGGAGAATATTACCCCAACATGCCGCAAGCTGTAGAACTAGGACTAGGCTTAAAAGAAGGTGATATGAACGCAACTACACAAGCAACACTAATCCGAAAACAACTCTATTACCTTTGGAAAAAACATCCGAAATCAATTTCGACCAACTTTTGGGACGGTGGACAGGGTGAACTCCCCATTTCAAAGGCAAAATAAGCGAAAAGAAAGAAGTGTAAAGCTTGAGTCTAGACAATGACAAGCGGTTATCATCACATGCTGTAAATATATTAATCAATCACGCAATTTTTCAATTTGGTGGATCATTATCGATTATCTTTGTGAACTTATACTTATGGCGGTTGACTAACAGTTTATGGGTGAACGGTATTTATAACCTGGTTGCCATCCTTTCGCAAGCAGCCACAACCTTTTTAATTGGAAAAATGTCAAAGAAAAAAGGCAGGACAACAATATATCGTTATGGGATATTGATGACTGCCATTTTTTATTTGCTCATTGTTATAGTGCAGGAAGAAATTGTACATTACTTTTATTTATTTGCGCTATTGAGAGGAATCGCACAAGGACTTTATTGGGTAGCGTATTTCACTATTGTTCATGAAGTCTCTTCTGATCAAAATAGGCACCGCTATTTAGGCTGGAATCAAATAGTGATGGGGTCTGCTAACCTCATTGCACCTGCTCTTGCCGGGTTTATTATCGGTTTATTTGCAGGGTTATCCGGTTATCTGATCGTTTTCTCCATCGCCTTTCTAATGTTTCTAACAGCAACGATCGGTAGCTTTCGTATCAAGAAAGAATCGATCCGTCATCGTAATTATTATATGAAATACTTAGGACAGATTATTAAAAGAAAAAAAGCATTCCGTCATGCTTTAGTCGGGTGGTTTATTATCGGTTTTCCTCAGGGGATTTTGATGTATATTCCTCCAATCCTAATCTATAGCATTTTCGAAGAGGAGAGTGTTGTCGGTTACTTGAATGCTGTTTTTTTGGCAGTTTCCATACTGGCAAGCTATATCATTTCTCGTTTTGCCAATATTGAACAAACCAAAAAATATTTATGGATCGCTGCAATTGGTTTCTTTGTTGCAGGCTCCTTTTTAACCTGGGAGATTGCAATGTGGAGCGTCATCTTGTTTATGATAACGCAAAATATGTTTAAACCTCTACAAGCGAATGCATATGCCGCTTATTACTTTCAATGGATGGATCGGATTCCACTGGGCTCTGAATTCCGCGTTGAGTCAGTTGTCCTCAGAGAAACGATTATTAATATTGGTCGTGGATTAGGAATAATTATATTTATGGTATTTTCCAATGAAATTGATACAAACACAGTAGCTTATGTGATTATGCTAGCAATGGCAATTCAGTTCATTTTGCCAATGATAACAAAATTAAAGGAGGAATCATAATGGCTGTAAACAGTTGGGAACAGGCAGAACCAGGCGTTATACGAAAAATTCATGAACCGGGAGATCAACTGATGATGATGGAAGTGTCGTTTGAAGAGGGAGCGGAAGGATCATCCCACAGTCATCCACATGAACAATTAACCTATTGTTTAGAAGGTAAGCTTGCCTTTCATGTAGACGGAAAAGAAATCATTGTCGAAAAAGGAAACTCTCTTCGGATTCCGTCCAACGCTGTACACGGTGTAAAAGCAATAACTAAAAGTAAACTATTAGATGTATTCACACCGTTAAGAGAAGATTTACTAGATTAGAGGTGGATGAAATGAGTCTATTCAATATCAAAGATTATCACGTTCAAGATGATACTGACAGTACAGCAGCGATTCAGCAAGCAATTGATGATTGTGAAAAAGCGGGTGGGGGTACCGTATATATTCCATCCGGAACCTATCAAACAGGGCCTTTTGCCTTAAAAAGTAACATGACATTATATCTTGATGCTGGTACAGTCCTTTCTTTTACAGATGATTTTGAGCGCTATCCGGTAGTGAAAACCAGGTGGTCGGGATATGTTTGTTATGGCTTTATGCCGCTTATCTTCGGAGAAAATGTTACGAATGTAGCTATAAAAGGCGATGGTGTCATTGATGGAAACGGGCAGGCATGGTGGAAGGTCAATGCTCAGCTAAGAAAAGGGGAGAACTTCCAATCTCCTAAAACGGAGGAAATTGCGGAAGCAAATAAAGATTTCACGGAACCGGCAGATACTAATTTAGTAGAATGGTCATCACAATTTTTACGACCGCCAGTCATCCAATTTTTCGAAGCGGAGCATGTCACGATCTCAGGAGTTACCGTGAAAAACTCGCCATTCTGGAATACACATCTTGTCTTCTGTGACAACGTTTCGATTCAAAATGTGACATTCCAAAACCCTTCAGATACACCGAATGGCGATGGATTGGATATTGATTCTTGCCAGAATGTCAGAATATCTGCTTGTCATTTTGATGTAGGAGATGATTGTGTCGTACTTAAATCAGGAATTAATCAAGATGGTCGTCATTACGGTGTGCCTACCAAAAATGTAACAGTGACTAATTGTACGATGCATCACGGTCATGGCGGTGTCGTATTTGGTAGTGAAAATTCCGGTGGGATTGAAAATGTTACCGTAACCAATTGTATTTTCGATGGTACAGACCGTGGAATCCGAATTAAAACGAACCGTGAGCGAGGAAGTTATATCCGTAATATTTTAGTACAAAACATTATGATGGATAACGTTCTTTGTCCAATAGCGATTAATTCGTTTTACCGTCATGGAGTAAGCAAAAGTAACCCCGAATTACTAGATGCCGCTCCAGTAGCTGTGACAGAAAAAACACCTATAGTCGAACATATTAACATCAGTCATATTACGGCGAGAAACTGTCGTGCTGCAGCAGGTTTTATTTATGGGTTACCAGAAATGCCGGTGAGGAAGGTAACTATAGAACATGTCACATTGGAGATGACCTTAGATGAAACGGTCCCTGGCGGCGAGCCGGATATGGTTCGTGAGGTTATCAACATGGCAGGTGAAGGTATTTTTGCAAAATATGTCGAGGATCTACGTTTCCACCATGTGGAAGTAAAGCAGCGAAAAGGAGCAGCGCTTCAATTACATAATGCGAAGCGAATCAAAATCGATGAGTTAACCTCAACCAATCAAAATGAACAAGAACCGGTTCTTATATATGAAGATACAGAAGAATTGCATTTAACTGGACATGAAAGTAATCTACAAAAAGCAGGTGAAATATAGTGAAAACATTTAAAAATCCAATTATCCCTGGGTTCTATCCGGACCCTTCTGTCTGTCGTGTAGGGGAAGATTATTACCTTGTCACTTCAAGTTTCGAATACTTTCCAGGTGTTCCGATTTTTCATAGTAAAGACCTTGTCAATTGGAAGCAAATCGGTCATGTGCTAGATCGTCCTGAGCAGCTTAACTTAGATCAAACACCAAATTCTAGAGGTATCTATGCCCCAACAATTCGTTATCATGATGGCGTTTTCTATATGATAACAACTTTTGTAGTTAGCAAAACTGGAGCAAGACGTAATTTTTATGTAACGGCAACCGATCCAGCAGGGCTGTGGTCTGATCCAAATTGGTTAGAAGATGCACCAGGAATTGATCCATCCTTATTATTTGATGATGATGGTAAAGTTTATTACACCGGTAACCGACAGCCACCATCTGGGCGACAGTATAAAAAGCATAATGAAATTTGGTTACAAGAATTAGATTTAGAGAAGAAACAATTAGTTGGACCAAAGTATAGCTTATGGGATGGTGCGCTAAAAAACGCCCATGCACAAGAGGCGCCACATTTGTATAAAATCGATGGTTGGTATTATTTAATCATAGCAGAAGGTGGAACAGGTCATACCCATGCCGTTACGATTGCCAGAAGTAAAGAAGTAACAGGACCATACGAAATGACAGAAACAAATCCAATTTTAACACACCGACATTTAGGGAAAGATCATCCAATTGTAAACGTTGGCCATGCTGACATTGTGGAAACACAGAATGGTGATTGGTGGATGGTGGCCCTAGCGTCCCGTCCTTATGGTGGCTATTATCGAAATCTTGGGCGCGAAACATTTCTTGTGCCATTTATATGGGAAGATGGCTGGCCGATCGCTAATCCTGGAAAAGGAATTATCGAATCAGAGATGGAATTCCCAAACTTACCAGAGCATAAATGGCCTGCATTACCACATGCCGATTCATTTGAATCAGAGCAACTAGACGATATTTGGAACTTTTTACGGACGCCACGAGGGGATTTCTGGTCCTTAACTGAACGTCCTGGTTATTTACGGTTAAAAGCAAAGCAAGAAACCATCATGGAGGAAGAAAATCCCGCCTTTGTTGGCAGAAGGCAGCAACATATAAACTTCTTCGCTCAAACGGTTCTGGAGTTTGCACCGAAAGCTGAAAATGAAACAGCAGGCATGGTACTTCTGCAAAATCAGGATTTTCAATTCCGTGTAGAAGTGTTGTTAGAAGGAATGGAGACATTTGTGCGTTTGGTAAGAAGAGAAGCGGGCAAGGATGAAGTTATTTCTAAAGACCAAATTGATAAAGGTAAAGTTTATTTAAAAGTAGAAGCTCATGGCCAAGACTATAGCTTTTCCTATACAACCCAGCCGTTTGATTGGCAAGTATTGGCTGAAAATATTGATGGGAGAATTTTGAGTACAGACGTTGCTGATGGTTTTGTTGGAGCATATATCGGTATGTATGCTTCCGGAAATGGAGAAGAATCAACTAATTATGCTGACTTTGATTGGTTTGAATATCATGGACTAGAGGAGTGAGCAGTATGCAACTTGATATGGGAAAAGGGGAAAGTGAATGCCAACACATTTATTTTTAGCTGGTGACTCTACTATGGCTACATTCGAAGCGTCTAAATATCCACAAATGGGGTGGGGACAAACACTCGGACAATATTTCTCTAATGACCTCATCGTTCGTAATCATGCAGCATCGGGTCGCAGTACCAAGTCTTTTATTTCAGAAGGACGATGGGACGCAATCGAAAAGGAGTTTCAAGAAGGAGACTATGTTCTAATTCAGTTTGGCCATAATGATCAAAAACCAGATGAAGAGCGAGCGACGAAGCCTTTTACAAGTTATCAAGACAATTTGCGATTTTTTATTCAACGATCGCGAGCTTTCGGTGTCACACCAATATTATTAACATCGATAGCACGAAGACATTTTGATGAAAATGGAAACTTACAGGAAACTCATGGTGATTATCCACAAGCTGTCAGAGAGCTCTCGGCAGAAGAAGGCGTAGTATGTATCGATATGCTTACCCTTACTAGAGAGGCATTACTTGAGCTAGGTGATGAGAAATCAAAAAATTGGTTTATGAGATTGACACCAGGTGAGTACGAAGCATATCCGGATGGAGAAGTAGATAATACTCATTTACATGAAAGAGGAGCACACCAGCATTGCTTATTATTTGTGAAAGAGTTAATACGGATAGAACATCCATTAGCATCTCTAGCCAAAATAGGATGAGTTGAACCGATGATGTTTTCGAGAACTTGGGTACAACAGAATTAAGAAATTTGAGAAACTTTACAAGGAGAGATAGCAAAATGGACATACGTTATGCTAATCACCCGGAAGAAATTAAAAGATATAATACCGATGAGTTACGCGAGAAGTTTTTAGTCGAGAAGTTATTTGAACCAGGGAAAGTTCACTTAACATATACACATGTGGATCGGATGATTTTTGGAGGTGTAACACCTGCATCAAAGGAATTGACCATTAAGCTTGATAAACAGTTAGGTGTAAATTATTTCTTAGAACGTCGTGAGCTAGGGATCATTAATATCGGCAATGACGGCTACGTAGTATTAGATGGTGAACGGTATGATATGAAACGTCATGATGGGTTATATGTAAGCCGTGGTACAGAGGAAGTTTGGTTCGGTTCCAATGATCCGGCTAACCCAGCCAAATTTTATACCTTATCATCACCAGCACATCATACTTATCCAACAGTAAAAATTGATATTAAAGACATTAAGCCGTTAGAACTAGGCGAGTCAGGTACTCTGAATGAAAGAAAAATTCATCAATACATTCACCCAAATGTATGTGAAAGCTGTCAATTACAAATGGGTTTAACAATGCTTCAACCTGGCAGTGTATGGAACACAATGCCAGCGCATACGCATGATCGCCGTAGTGAAGTCTATCTATATTTTGATATGGAAGAAAACACTCGAGCATTCCATTTTATGGGTGAATCAAGTGAAACAAGACATCTTGTCCTAAAAAATGAGCAAGCAGTTATTTCTCCAAGTTGGTCAATCCACTGTGGAACGGCTACAAGTAACTATACCTTTATTTGGGGGATGTGTGGCGAGAACATCACATATGACGATATGGACCACATTAGCATGGATGAATTACGTTAAGGAGGATACTTCATGGGGGAGGATTTACAAGATTTTTCACTAGATTATTTTTCGTTGAAAGGTAAAGTAGCCATTATAACAGGTGGTAATACTGGTCTGGGTCAGGCTTATACAGTTGCTTTGGCTAAGGCTGGTGCTACTGTATTTGTAGTTACACACGGTACCAACTGGGACGAAACGAAGGAATTCTTAACCAATATGGAAGCAAAAGCAGAATTTTTCCAAGCTGACCTGGCGGATCGTGATCAATTACAAAGGGTTATCCCAGCTTGTGTTGATGCATTTGGCACAGTAGATATATTGGTGAATAATGCAGGTACAATTAGACGGAATCCGTTACTCGAATTTAAGGATAGGGATTGGGATGATGTAATGTCGTTAAATCTCGATGCGGTCTACTTCTTAAGTCAGGCAGCAGCCAAAGTCATGGCTGAGAAAGGTTCAGGCAAGATTATTAATATTGCATCAATGCTTTCCTTTCAAGGTGGTAAATTTATTCCGCCATACACGGCTAGTAAGCATGCTGTAGCTGGTTTGACGAAATCCTTTGCCAATGAATTAGCTGAACATGGAGTACAAGTAAACGCTATTGCACCAGGTTATTTTGCAACGAAAAACACCGCACCAATCCGCTCAGACGAAAAACGAAACGCAGAAATCCTATCCAGAATCCCAGCAGGCTATTGGGCAGACCCGAGCGATCTAATGGGAACAGTAGTTTACCTAGCCAGCAAAGCTTCAGACTACATGAACGGTCATATCCTAGCAGTAGACGGTGGCTGGTTAGCAAGATGAATCGGACAAAGAGACAGTAGAAATGGGTGCTTTCTACAAACATAAAAGAACGATATATTGATAACAATATTCAGATTTACTGCAAAAATATCAGCAAGCCTAAGCATATTTTGTAAATAATGAGAGGACACTAATGATATTGATTAGTGTCTTCTCTTTTGTTTTACTTTATGTAAGTCGTATTGTATAATCAGCAAGGAAAAGTTAAAACCGACAAAATTACTGGGGGTTATCAACATGAAAAAAATACAACTATCTATTCTGATCATTGGTTTACTTGTTTTACTTGCGGCATGCGGAACTGCTGATCAAGAAGATCAAAATACAGGAAGTGAAAATGAACAGGATACTACAAATGAGGAAACTCAAGAAGACACAGAGCAAGCTGAAACAGCAACCAATTTATATAAACAAATTCAGGAAGATGGAGTAATTACAGTAGGTACTGAAGGAACATATGCACCATTTACGTTCCATAATGAAGAAGATAAATTAACAGGATATGATGTAGAAGTGATGCGTGAAGTAGCTTCTCGTTTAGGATTGGAAGTAGAATTTAAAGAAACGCAATGGGATTCTATGTTTGCTGGTTTAAATGCAGAACGTTTCGATGTGATTGCTAACCAAGTTGGGATTAATGAAGAGCGATTAAAATCTTATGACTTCTCAGAACCATATACGTATTCGGGTGCAGTAGTGGTTGTCCCTGCTGATAATGAAAATGTTACGTCGTTTGAAGATATAAAAGGTAAAAAATCAGCACAGTCCTTAACAAGTAATTTCGGCTCTATTGCGGAAGAAAATGGAGCGGAAATTATTGGTGTGGAAGGTCTTGCGCAAGCCATTGAGAATATTAAACTAGGACGCGTAGACTTAACGGTAAACGACAAATTAGCAGTGTTGGAATACATTAATGAAACTGGAGACGATTCTATCAAAATTGCAGCAGAGCAGGACGATGTTTCTAAGTCTGCCTTTGCATTCCGAAAAGGAAATGAAGAACTGGTGAAAGCATTTAACGAAGCATTAGCAGCAATGAAAGAAGATGGTACACTAGCGGAGATATCTAAAGAATGGTTTGGTGAAGATGTTTCTAGCCAATAATATCCTTTATACTGTCACAAATGAGTCAGGAAATTGGGATTTAATTCTTCGCGCACTCTGGCCAATGGTGGAAGGGGCAATCAAATATACGATTCCCCTTACACTTGTTTCTTTTTTACTTGGTATAATTATTGCACTAATTACAGCTATTATGCGTTTATCATCACTTAGAATTGTGCGTGCACCCGCTGTATTTTATGTTTCGGCAATTAGAGGTACACCACTATTAGTTCAATTGTTTATTGTGTTCTACGGCTTACCAACGATCGGATTAACCATCGATCCATTACCAAGTGCAGTCATAGCTTTTTCATTAAATGTCGGGGCATATGCATCAGAAGTGATTCGTGCGTCGATTTCTTCGATTCCAAAAGGACAATGGGAAGCAGGCTATACAGTTGGGATGACATATGGAACAACATTGCGAAGAATTATCTTACCACAAGCAACAAGAGTATCTATTCCACCTCTCTCGAATACATTTATTAGTTTAATAAAGGATACGTCACTAGCCTCGCTTATTTTAGTAACGGAGTTATTTCGTAAAGCACAAGAGATTGCAGCAACAACCTATCAATTTATGCTCTTATATGTAGAAGCTGCGGTTTTATATTGGGTTATTTGCTTTTTATTATCGATTGTACAGGAAATCATTGAACGCAGGCTGGAACGTTATATAGCAAAGTAGAGGGGGGATAACGTGCTTTTATCAATTAAAGGACTTCAAAAAAGTTTTGGAGAATTAACGGTTCTCAAGGATATTGACTTACCTGTGGAAAAAGGAAAAGTTGTGACGATTATGGGACCTTCCGGCTCTGGTAAAACAACCTTACTTCGTTGTTTAAATGGTTTAGAAATTCCAGATCAAGGTCACTATCAATTTCAAGATGGTTTTTCATTAGATTTTAACCAGAAGCTAAGCAAAAAAGAGATGCTCCAATTAAGAAGAAAATCGGGTATGGTTTTTCAATCGTATAACCTTTTCCCACACAAGACTGCATTAGAAAATGTTACAGAAGGTCCTGTCATCGTACAGAAAAAGAATAAACAAACAGCAGAAGATGAAGCTAAACGACTATTAGAAAAAGTAGGCTTGCAAGATAAGATGGATTTATATCCTCATCAATTATCTGGTGGCCAGCAGCAACGAGTTGGTATTGCCCGCGCGCTTGCAATCGAACCGGAGTTGATGTTGTTTGATGAGCCAACCTCTGCACTTGATCCTGAGCTGATCGGTGAGGTTCTCGGAGTTATTAAAGATTTAGCTAACGAAGGCTGGACAATGGTAGTCGTAACCCATGAGGTGTCTTTTGCTAAGCATGTGTCCGACCATGTCATCTTTATGGATGGTGGTTATATTGTGGAACAAGGTGCTCCAAAAGACGTATTAGAACAACCAAAAGAGCCAAGAACAAAGCAATTCCTAAAGCGCATTTTACCAGAGGTGTAAAGCAGGATATTAATAGTGTAATACGAATGTTGCTTATTATATATTATTTTGAATGATGAAACTAGTACAGGAACAGCACGTGTCCGAGGAGGCTAAGGCCGATTGTTGAAAGAATTAACCCACTGGAATTAATTATAAGAATTTCCGCTTTCAAATGTTTGAACATTTATTTTAGCGTAGGCAGGATACGGAGACTCCTGTGGGAACAGCGCGAGCTGAAGATCCACTTGGTAAAGTGATTTTCTTTACCAAGTTAGCTGAAGCCGTGCCCACGGAAAGCGGAGTATTCTGCCGAAGCGGTATACCAGTACTCTTTAGGGTAAGATTGGAAGAAAGCAAACCCAAGTCAAAATACTTCGCAGTTTTTGTTAATTATGGTGGTTAGAGGCAACTAAGCATGTGAAAAATACTTTTGTATAAAGGCATGAGGTGAGATTAATGAGCAAACACCCGCCAGATCAGGAACATACTGATGAGAATATGATAAAAATAGAAGTGAATTTGGATGATACACCTGGGGAATGGCTTGGCTATGTGATGGATAAGTTGTTCGATGCGGGGGCGAATGATGTGTATTACACGCCGATTTATATGAAGAAGAATCGCCCTGCTGTTCAATTACAACTTTTATGTAGTGAAGCCCAGTTGACAGAAATGAAGGATATTCTTTTATCTGAAACGACCACCCTGGGAATTCGCTATTATCCATTGACCGTTTATCGGATGGAGCGAAATATAACAACCGTAGAAACGGAATGGGGGCCTGTCACCGTAAAAGAGGGTTTGCAGAAAGGGAAAGTAGTCAAAGCCTCCCCTGAATATGAGGATTGTAAAAAGATAGCAGAGCTGCACAACATCCCACTTAAAAATGTATATCAATCGGTGTGGCAGAAATTAAACTAGATTCCAGCTATCAGAGTCTAGTAGTATCCTTTTTGATACTATGTTACTTTAAAGTGCGTACTACCGTTAATTAATATTATCCATTATAATTAACGTGGATAGATGCAGAGTGATAATAAATGCTCACTGATGAGCAAAAGGAATCATCTGTTATCCAATCCACACAATATTAATCTATTAAAATAGCACCAAAGGAGAGTTTTTTACATGAATGTATTAATAGTAAAGGCCAATAATCGTCCTTCTGAAGAAGCAATTTCCAGTAAAATGTATGAAACGTTTATGACTGAATTAGAAGGTAAAGACTTAAATATAACCACTTATGATGTATATGCAGAAGATACACCTTTCTTCGGTCAAGACTTGTTCAATGCTTTTGGCAAAATGCAAAATGATGAGGAATTAACCGATGTTGAATCACGCCTTCTTGCTGCAAAGCAAAAAGCAATGGATGCCGTTTCAGCTGCAGACGTAGTGGTATTTGCATTCCCATTATGGAATTTGACAATTCCCGCTAAATTACAAACTTTTATCGATTATATATATGCAGCAGGCTTCTCATTTAAATATAGTACGGAAGGTAACTTGGTTCCATTATTAACAGACAAAAAAGCTATTTTCCTAAATGCTCGTGGAGGAATATACTCCACACCTGAAGCAGCTCCAATGGAAATGGCTGTGAACTATATGCGTAACGTAATCGGTGGTATATTTGGTATGGACATTATAGATGAAGTGATCATAGAAGGCCATAATGCTATGCCTGATAAAACTGATGAGATTATTGCTACAGGTATGGAAGAAGTAAAAGTTTCTGCAAGACGTTTAGCAGAGTTAACTCTCAAAGTGTAATGTGATGAATAAAGGGCTGAGTGTGTTGAACACTCAGCATATTTTTTAGCTTAGGAAATCAAAAAAATTGCCATTATGTAATAGCTGCATTACTAAAAAACCCTAAAAGATAGGGTTTTTTGAATATTCACACTCATACCTTTAGATGAAGGTCATCATCGCATTGTTTATTCACCGTGATTCCTATATTTCTCAGGACAAAGGGATGACGTGTCATGATCTACCCGTTTTGTGAAGGCATAGTCGCTCTTGTTTTTACGCGAGTAGTTTTGCGTTATTATATTAACTAATTAGAAGTTACATCTTCTGAAACTGGACCAGCACTTTGTCGTTCTGTTAAGGTTGGATTTAATTTCTTAACAACATTTATTTCTTCTGATTCAACCCGCTCAATAATGGCATGCACGATTTCTTCTGCAAGCTCGTCTACTGGTACCCCAATACAGGTCATTGGTATTTCTGTAGTTTCCATTTGAGGAATATTATCATAGCTGATTAAGGATAAGTCTTCAGGTACACTAATCCCTTTCTCTTGTAATGCACGTAAAATACCACTACTAATATCATAACTACCACCTATGATAGCTGTGGGCCTTTGCTCTATATGTAAAACATTATCGACTGCCAAATAGCCATCAAACCAATCTAAGCCATTTGTGGCAATACTCTGATCTGTAAGGCCAATTTTCCTCATCGCTTTTTTGTATCCTTCTACCTTCTCATTTTGTAAAGCATCATCTGTATTCATTAATCCTACATAAGCAATATTTTGGTGACCTAAATTATATAAATATTCTACTGCTTGATCCATTGCCTGTTCATGATTTGCATCTATGATTGGATATGTTACCTCGCTTTTTCCCGAGACCCCGTATGCTACTAGAGGAATATTTTCTTCAGGAATCATGTTCTCTGATTCGGCAAAAACGATCATACCATCCACTTGGAATTTTTTGAAAGTTTCTATAGCTGTTTCAGCTGAGTCAACGGATAAAATCATCGAATATCGAGTAGATTCAAATGCTTTACTAATATTGGTTACAAGGGTTGCAAGTACAATTCTTTCAATTGTAGGCCAAATTAGGCCGACAACATCAGTCTTTTTCCGAACTAATTGTTTGGCAGCTAAATTCGGTTCATATCCCATTTCTTTTGCGACACGCAGAATTTTTTGTTTCGTCACTTCTTTTACCAGTGGGCTGTTATTTAATGCTTTGGAGACAGTGGAATAACTGACATTAGCTTCTTTAGCAATATCTTTAATGGTTACACTCATGATAATCACCTTTAACTTTCTGAAAAATTGTATATTTTATAGTTGTGTTCTATTTTTAAATAGTATATCATAAAAATAACAACGTTGTTATTAAAATTTGTTGAATGAATGAAACCGTTAACAAAAAAGGAGTGGGGATGGATGGAACAATTTCAATCAGTAGTGGAAGCATTACAGGCAGGAAAATTACCAGAGTCGTCGGAATCAATACAAGTCTATGAGAAATCTCTTGAAAAGAAAGATAATGCCTCTGTTGTTATGGTGAAGTCAGGTACAACCAAATACCTGGTAGCTGCAGGTGAAGGACCATTATTTGATGCTTTACAAGGGGACACAGTAGCAAATGGGAAGGTGTGCCCGTTAACACATGACAATAGTAAAGCATTGAATCAATTCTTTGACTATACGAAACCACAAGCATTTGGTACAGAAATTGCGACAATGGGACTTGGTGACCGTTTAGGTATAGCATCGCCTGGACATATCGAAACAGTCAAAGGGAGAAAAGTTAAGCCAATCCTAGCTCAGCAAAGTATTCGTGAATTAACCCTGTTAAACCGTACAATGACTGATATTTTGGATGCAGCAACTTTTGCGGTATTCCAGGAAGGTTATAAAGATGGATACGGAGCGGATGCAGACCATATTAAACTGGAAAAAGATATTGAATATGCTTTGGATTTAGGTTTCTCATTTATCACACTGGATTGTTCCGAGCAAATTCGCAATGACATTGAAGGTCTGGCAGTAGAGGATGTGCAGAAGGAATATGCAGATTTACCTGTAGATCGTAAAGAATACTTTGACAGCCATTATTTAAACAAAACATTTAATGTACAGGGACTGGAAATATCATTTGATGAAGCAAGCCTTCACAAAAATGTCCTTGTTTATGGTGAAGCCATTGATTTTATGGAGCATGTTTATAATGAGTATCTTTCTAAAGCGGAAAAGGCAATTGATTTCGAAATTTCAATTGATGAAACCGAAACAGTTACGGCACCAGAGGCTCACTTTTTCGTTGCAGAAGAACTCCGCAGAAGAGGTGTTACCGTACAAAGTTTAGCTCCTAGATTTTGTGGTGAGTTCCAAAAGGGTATTGATTATATTGGAGATCTTACGCAATTTGAAAAAGAGTTACATGAGCATGCCGAAATTGCTAAGTACTTTAGCTACAAATTAAGTATTCACTCTGGTAGTGATAAATTCAGTGTATTCCCGATCATTGGTAAATACACGGAAGGATTATTGCATATCAAAACGGCAGGTACCAACTGGCTGGAAGCAATTCGTGTTATAGCACAAGTGAATCCGGATCTTTACCGTCGTATGCATGTCTATGCGGAAGAGCATTTTGAGGAGACGTTGAAGTACTATCATGTAACACCAGATTTAGACAGTGTGGCTCCGTTAGCTGAAACTGCAGATAAGGATCTACCATCATATATGGATCATGACGCATCCCGTCAATTATTCCATGTTACATATGGAATCCTCCTCACGGCTAAAAGTGAATCCGGTGCTGATTTGTTTAGAACAGAATTTTTCACAACATTAATGAACAATGAAGATGCCTACCGAAACGCATTAGTAAAACACATCGGACGCCACCTAGACTTGCTCGGATTATAATTATCGGATTACTTAGGAACATAAGATACAAACTGCGAAGTAATAAAAATTTGAAATTGTTCCTTCCATTCAAATTTTTGCTAAGTGCTTACATACGCTACGGCAAGATACTTCGCTTTCCACGGGCACGGCCTTAGCCTCCTCGGAAAGCAAAATTCGCTTTCCTGCGGGGTCTTCGGACACGTGCTGTTCCCGTTGGAGTCTACGTATCTTGCCTCCGCTTTGCGTAGTTTTCTGATTTTTTAAAAAAGGAATACAAGGGAATTGTTTTCCGAGTATTTTCACTTTAAAAAGATAGAAAAATGTTATTAGCGTAGGCAGAATACGGAGACTCCTGTGGGACAGCGAGAGCTGAAGATCCACTTTGCAAAGTGATCTGCTTTGCAAAGTTAGCTGAAGCCGAGCCCACGGAAAGCGCAGTATTCTGCCGGAGCGTTTCCTAGCACTCAACATAAATCATAAATGGAAAAAGGCAAATCTAAAAAGTATAACTTCGTAGTTTATGTAAAACTACGTTATCTTTAAATTTTAGGAAAGTGGGGATATGATGAAGTCGTTTATGGATGAAAATTTTGTGTTAACAAACAAAACTGCTGAAACATTGTATCACAAGTACGCAAAAGACTTACCGATCATTGATTACCATTGCCATTTAAGTCCACAAGAAATTTATGAGAATACCCAATTTGAAAACATTACGAAAGTATGGTTATATGGTGACCATTATAAATGGCGCGCCATGAGAGCAAATGGGATTGAAGAAAAATATGTAACAGGCGACGCAAGTGATTACGATAAGTTTTTAGCATGGGCGAAGACAGTACCACAACTGATCGGTAATCCACTTTATCACTGGACACATTTAGAATTAAAACGCTATTTCGGCGTAGAAGAGCCACTCAATGAAAATACCGCACCTGCTATTTGGGAAAAGGTTAATAAGCTTTTAAACAGTGGAGAATGGAATGTTCGTGATTTTATCGTGAAGTCTGGAGTAGAAGTGATTTGCACCACAGATGATCCAACTGACTCTTTGGAATATCATGAGAAAATTAAAGCAGACACTAATTTCAATGTAAAAGTATTACCAAGCTACCGACCAGATAAAGGGCTTGAAATTAACCGTGACGGCTTTACTGACTGGGTACAAAAACTAGCTGATGTTTCTGGTGTAGCAATAGATTCTTATGATGCTTTCCTGCAAGCATTACAAAAACGAATTGACTTCTTCCATGAAATTGGTGGTAGAGTTTCTGATCATGCATTAGATGTCATGATGTATGAGCAAGCAACAGAGAATGAAGTTAGTGCCATTTTCGCCAAAGCATTAAAAGGTGAGCAAGTATCTGTAGAAGAAGAGAAAAAATATAAGTCATTTACGCTTACCTTTTTAGGTAAACAATATCATAAAAAAGGCTGGGCGATGCAATATCATATTAACGCTCACCGAAACAATAACACTCGCATGTTTAACGAGCTTGGCCCTGATACAGGATTCGATTCTATGAATGACAGTTTACTAGCACAACCATTGGTAAAACTGCTTGATTCATTGGATAAAGCAGATGCTTTGCCGAAAACGATTCTTTATTCATTAAATCCAAGAGACAATGTGACCATCGCAACGATTATTGGCAGCTTCCAAGGTGGGGGCGTACCAGGAAAAATGCAATTCGGTACAGCCTGGTGGTTTAATGATACAAAGCTAGGTATGATCAATCAAATGGAAACACTGGCGGATATCGGTGTATTTAGTCGTTTTACTGGAATGCTTACCGATTCACGCAGCTTTTTATCCTATACACGCCATGAATACTTCCGCCGCATTATGTGTAATTTAATCGGTGCATGGGTCGAAAACGGTGAATATCCAAATGATCAAGAAACGTTGGCAGAGATTGTACAAAATATTTCCTATTACAATGCAAAAGAGTATTTTGACTTTTAATAAGCAGCGCTCAGATTTATGAATCTGAGCGCTTGATAATCATCCTTATAGTTTGGTACCTGTTGCTTGGATAATCGTTAATATCCAAGCATCACATTAATCTTGTAATAAACGCACTCGCGATACCAAAATAAATTAATAAAGAAAAAATATCGTTAATCGTGGTAATGAGCGGACCAGAAGCAACAGCAGGATCAATTTTTAGTTTGTACAAGATTAAGGGGATGATAGTACCAGCTAATGTTCCGATAATTAGGGTCATCAGTAATGAGCTGCCAACAACTAATCCGAGAGTCATATTCCCTCTCCAAAAATAAGCAATGACTGCAATCATAAGTCCACAGGTTACCCCAATAATTATCCCAACCCATAATTCCCGGAGAATTAATTTAAGTACTTGTTTGAAGTTCAAATCCTCTGAAACTAGACCACGAACTACCACTGCTAATGATTGTGTACCGGTATTACCTGTCATGCCAGCAATAAGTGGCATAAAGAAAGTTAAGGCGACAACGGTTTCTAAAGTTTCTTCAAAGCTACTAATAATACTTCCTGATATAAGTCCGATGAAAAGTAAAAGAATTAACCAAGGAAGTCTCTTGTAAGCAGCGACAAAAGGTTTCGTGTTGAAGCCAATCGCTTTACCGGATGCAGATAATTTTTCAATATCTTCATTTGCTTCCTGCATCACAATATCGATGACATCATCAACCGTGATCACTCCTACTAATGTATTATCTTTTTCAACGATAGGTAAGGATACAAAATCATAGCGACTAATCAACTTGGCAACTTCCTCCTGATCTGTATGTACATCTGCCTTTACTACTCTTCGATACATTACCTCTTCTATTTTATCGTGTAAATCGGCTAGAAGTAGGTCTTTATACGATACAACACCGACTAGTTTTTTATCTTTATCGATCACATATAAGTAGTTAAGATATTCAGCAAGGTCCGCAAAATGTTTTAATTTATCAACAGCTTCACGGATAGTGTAATGCTGAGGAATCCAAACATAGCGATTGTTCATGATTCTACCTGCTGTTTCAAGCGGATAATTCATGAGGCCTTTTACAATTTTAGATTCTTCTTCGTGCATTTCCGCTAATAACTCTTCTATTTTTTCCGGTTCTAAATCGGTAAGTAAAGAGGCTAAATCATCATTTTGCATTAGATCTAATACTTTGGAGGATTTCTCAATTCCCAATTTATAGATAACTTCTAACTGCTCTTCTTTATCTAGGTCCTGTAAAAGGTCAGTCAATTGTTCGATGGACAAATAGAGAAGAAACTTATTTCGATGTTTTACCGGAAGGCTATGATATTGTTGTGCCATATCATATGGCTGGAGTTCGTCGATAAATTCTTGAAATACTTCTTTTTTTCTGTCTTTTAATGCTTGAATGATTGCTAATGAGATTTCATTTTCTGTCATGTTTAACGACATCTTTACCCCTCCCTTTCACATAGGATTCCACTAAGAATAGCAGATATGTAAAAAAACATCTAGACTGAGCAAGTGCTAATCATACGAGGATAGGCTGCTCTATATCGAGCAGCCTATCCTTCGATTACTTTTACATGGAATTTTCGATGACGTGGTCCATCAAATTCACAGAAATAAATACCTTGCCATGTACCTAAAACGAGACGTCCATTGGCAATGGCCATTGTTTGATTATGACCAACAGTACTCACTTTTAAATGAGCAGCTGTATTTCCTTCCATATGTAAATCTTCTGGGTGTTCCCATGGATATACTTCACGTAATCTGCGCAAAAAGTCTGTTTTTACATCTGGGTCAGCATTTTCGTTCACTGTGATTCCCGCGGTAGTATGCAGTGATGAAACTATCACGATACCATCTGACACATTTTGGTCTCGAAGAAATTGTGCCACCTCTGACGTAATATCAATCATCTGATCATGGTGATTAGTTTTTAGAGAAAACGTCTTTTCCATTATCATCATCCTTTTTTAAAAAGTGTGTTATAAATATTCTACTAGAAAACAATTATATGTTAAAATTTTCTGTAAATACAAATATGGAAAGGATGCAGTAAAAATGGTTAAAGCAATACATACAGATAAAGCACCACAAGCAATTGGACCATATTCACAAGCTATTGATGCAGGCGATTTAGTCTTTGTTTCCGGGCAGATACCACTAAATCCGGAAACAATGGAAGTTGTAGAGGGGGGTATTGCCACGCAGACAGAACGAGTGATGAATAACTTAGATGCAATTTTAACAGAGGCAGGCTTGACCTTTGCCAATGTGGTGAAATTCACCATTTATATTACGAATATGGATGATTTCGCTACAATTAATGAGGCATATGCACAATTTTTACAAGAACCATATCCGGCAAGGGCTACAGTAGAGGTAAGCAAGTTACCTAAAGGTGTTGGCGTGGAAATGGATGTCATTGCAAAAAAATAAACAAAGAAACTTCCGGTCAAATTAATAGGCTGGAAGTTTTTTGGTTTTAAGGCTAGTCATGTTGTTTATTATGAAAGTTATAGTGTGCAAGGAAATCGCTTCGGCTGCCCACTTCCCTTTCCACGGGGTTTTCTCCGAAGCTAACTTTTCCAAGCAAAGATCGCTTGAAAAAGTTAGCTTCGAAGAAAACCGTCCCGTAGGAGTGGAAGCGGGCGGCCTCCGCTGTATGGTTTGCTCTACAATGGTAATGACCGTTATCATTTTTGAACGTTCCAAACGGATGGTGCCATATATAGCAACAAATAAGAGTAGAACTGCTACCACTCGGGATCCAATGTAGGTATTTTATGTAGCGCAGGCGTCCACTTCGACTCCTGGGGGATCAGCGCGATCTGAAGATCCACTTTGCAAAGTGTTCTTCTTTGCAAAGTTAGCTGAAGACGCGCCCCCTGGAAAGCGAGGTGGGCAAGCCGGAGCGGTTGTAAAGCCTATTATTTCTTTCAAAATGACTACTTTGATTCATTGTTATACATTTATTGCGTATTGTCCCCATATGTGTCAACAACTAATCTATCTCTTCTAAAAGGACCGGGCGGGCTCTCCCGGTTTTTCTTATAGGTTTAACCGCTTTCAGTTTAGGAAAAAGTATATAAAATAGTTGAAATTTCTTCCCATAATTACGAAAATCTATCATAATATAAAGTGAGCCTTCAATTAGTTGGTTTTTACCTACTAATTGATAGCGAAACTTATCAAGGTGTTAGAATCGTGATCAGAGTAAGTATTATGGTGAAAAGGAGTTAATCTATGAAAAAAATAACATGGATGCTTATTGTAGTGACCTTAATTGGACTAGCTGTCGCACCTTTTGCCCTGGCAAGTACAGGTAATCAAGATGTCATTGATGAGAAGAATGGTAAACCGAAAGTAGTGCTCGGTGAGGCACTATCAGATTCAGATAAAGATAAAGTAAGAAGTTTATTAAACGCAACAGACCCTGAACAAGTAGAAGAATACGTTGTCACGGCTGAAGATCTTGTTAATTTTATTGGGGGAGATCCAAGTTCCAATATGTACTCTTCAGCAAAAATCACACGTAAAGATGAAGGGTATGGAGTCGTTGTCAATGTTGTCAATCCGGAAAACATAACTGAAGTTACCAATCAAATGTACGCTAATGCCTTGTTAACAGCTGGTGTAGAAAATGCACTTATTGAAGTAGCATCACCGAAAAAGGTAAGTGGACATTCTGCTCTTACAGGAATTTACAAAGCTTTTAATGTTGATGGAGAATCGTTAGACAAGGATCGAATGGAAGTAGCAAATGAAGAATTAGATGTAGCAACAGATTTGGCAAAAGAGGCTGGCATTGACCAAGAAAAAGTAAGTGAACTCTTAAGTGAAATAAAACGAGCTATCTCAGAACAAAATCCGGCAACAAAAGAAGATGTTGAACGTATTGTAAGTGAGCAATTAGAACAATTGAATATTGAATTAAGCCCAGAAGACCGGGAAATGCTCACTAACCTTTTTGATAAAATGCGTAACCTCAACATTGACTTTGGTCAAGTTACCGACCAATTGGAAACGATCGTCAGTGATATAAGAGGCACACTAGATGACATAACTGCAGACTCTGAAGGGTTCTGGCAAGAAGTCAAAACCTTCTTCCAAAACATTCTCGACTCGATCAGAGGTTTATTTAAATAAATAAAACAAAGCCGTCATAGTTAAGTGCTATGACGGCTTTCTACGTATGATTTAGATCCTTTTTGAAACGTCTTAAACTAATCGCTTACGGATAAAACCTGATATCTGGTCAATGATGGTAACGGTAATAATAATTACTAACAAAATCATCCCAACTTCTTCCCAATTTCGATTCATATAAGCAAAGGTAATCAATGTACCAATCCCACCTGCCCCAACGATTCCCAGTACGGAAGAAGCACGAACATCAATCTCGAATCGATAAATCGCATAGGATAGAAATTCAGGTAAAACTTGTGGAAAGATCCCATAAAATAGAATTTGAAATTTATTAGCGCCACTGGCTTCTAAAGCTTCAATAACATGCATATCAATCGATTCAATAACCTCAGAATATAATTTCCCTAGCATTCCTGTCGAACCAATTGCAATTGCCAATACACCGGCAAAAGGATTCGGTCCAACAGCTGCCACAAATATAATCGCAAGAACAATCTCGGGAAAAGCTCGTACTGCACCTAAGATCCACATGCCGACATTATTAAGAAATTTGTTGTGAACCATGTTGGAAGCACACAAGAACGCTAGTGGCACGGCAAGGATAGCTGCTGCCAATGAACCGGTATAGGCGATAAATAACGTCTCGAACATCATCTCCATTATATTGCCTGTTTCTTCAACAGCTGGATGGAAGAACTTCGGTATAATCCGATCAATGTTATCTAATGTACGTTGATCGAAAATTTTATCCCAACGTATTTCAATGCTTGTAAATGTCCAAATATAAATCAATGCAATAATGGTAAAAATGAATATTCGTTTATATAATGTAAGTTTACTTGTTGGTTTTTCTGGAAGGGTCAATTGTTCTGACATTATACAAGTCCCTCCCTTAACTTCCCGCTAATGATATCAATCACAACCACAACGGCAAATACAATAATAATAATCGTGCTAACAGCAGCGTAGTTCATGAAGTTGATTTGTGTGTTTAGTAATTGCCCGATACCACCGGCGCCAACTAATCCCAATACCAATGAGGCACGAATGTTTATTTCAAATACATACAAACTGAATGAAATGAATTGTGGTAGTACTTGAGGCACAATTGCAAAACTAATTGTCTGGATCCCGTTCCCGCCCGATGCACGAATTGCCTCTGTTGGATTCATGTCAATTGTCTCAATTACTTCACTCATCAGTTTCACTAAAATCCCGATTGCAAAAATAATCAATGCAATAATCCCAGAAAAAGCACCAATACCAAATAAACTTACAAATACTACCGCTAAAATAATATCGGGAATTGTACGGATGATATTTAAGATAAAACGCATTGCTTGGTAAACCCACGTATTGGTTATCACATTACTTGCAGTTAATAATGAAAAAGGAATACTGATAATAACTGCTATTGTGGTTGCAATAATAGCTATATGTATCGTTTCAAACAGTTTCGGCCATATTTGATTGACATAGCCCCAATCAGGCGGAAAAAAGTCTCCAACTAACCCGAAGACATTTGGCAACTTCACAAAAAAGTGAAGAATAAATGATTCGGTTTTAATCGAGCTAAGTAAATAAAAGCCGAGGACAATAATGAAAGAGATAGTAATAATCAATTTGGTCTTAAAAGGATATAAACCTTTTGGAACGAAGGAAGATTCTTTACTCATCCTTCACCCCTCCTCGACGGTCTTCATCACGTATTGAGCGACCATAGATTTCTTCAAAGGTTTGTTCAGTCACATCACTTGCTGGTCCATCAAAAACCACTTCACCAGCACGCATACCGATAATTCGATCGGCATATTCCATTGCCATATCAATAAAGTGAAGGTTAACAATCGTTGTGATTTTATCTTCACGGTTAATCTGTTTTAAATACTTCATTACCTGATGTGATGTAGGGGGGTCAAGACTTGCTACCGGCTCGTCCGCTAAAATCAAATTCGGTTTTTGTGTCAGCACACGAGCAATACTAACACGTTGTTGTTGTCCACCACTTAGTTCATCTGCACGGTTGTATAACTTTTCCTCAATGTTTACACGTTTCAAATTTTCATAAGCTAATAATTTATCTTCTTTAGAAAAAATGTTCAAAATACTTTTTAAAGTGCCTGTATAACCTAGTCGGCCTGATATCACATTTTTGATAACAGTAGACCGCTTTACTAGGTTGTAGCTTTGGAAAATCATTCCGATTTTAGTACGGAGCTTTCGTAAGTCTTTGCCATTAGCTTTTAATATATCTTCATCTTCTACTAATAAAGAGCCGCTCGTAGGGGTTACGAGTCGGTTAATACTGCGGATAAAAGTAGACTTACCTGCCCCGGAAAGACCGACGATAACGACAAATTCTCCCTCGTTAATTTTTAGATCTATGTTTTTTAATCCTTCTGTCCCATTTGGATATACAAGTGAGACATCTTTGAACTCAATCATGGTCTAGCCCCTTTCAATTCATATGGAAACAGGAGAGAGCATGCTCTCTCCTGTTTAACTTTTCTTATTCATCTAAATTTATATCGTCACCAAATTTTTCGTAAGTGCTGCGTACAACGTCATATTCGCTGTCTTTTGCTTCTATGATTGCATCCCAGCTGTACACATCATTCATAATTTGAATCATTTCTTTATCTTCATTAAATGATAAGAAAGAATCTTTTATATTTTGAACTAATTCGTCGCTTAATTCTTTCGTTACAGAAATTGTATCGTTTGGAATTTCGTCAGTATAGCCAAGAATTCTTGTTTTTTCCATAATATCTGGATATTCTTCTTCTAATTCAGTACGAACATCATCAAATGTAGTTGCTACATCTGCATTTCCTAGATACACTTCTATCGCGGAGTTATCGTGTCCACCTGTTTGATATGCTTCAGAGAAGAATTCTGTTTGTGGATCCTTTACACCAAATTCATCCATAATTTGTGCTGCCGGGAATAAGTAACCACTTGTAGATGATGGATCCCCATATGCCCAAACGGCACCTTCTAGATCAGCTAATTTTTCGTACTCAGAGTCAGCGCTGACAATATATTGTGCTTTATATGTTCCGCTGCCATAGCGTTCAGATTTTAAGAGAACTTCCACACCATGTTTTTCGTTCGCTAATACATAAGCAAAAGCAGGAATAAATCCGATTTGAACTTCATTTGTCCCCATTGCTTCTACTAATGCCGTGTAGTTCGTCATAACTTTTCCTTCGACAGGAATTCCTAATTCTTCTGAAAGCTTGTCAGCTAGAGGAGCAACGGTATCTGCAATAGTGTCAGAATCCTGAGATGGAACGAATCCCATAATAAGTTCTTCAGGAACGTCTCCGTCTTCACTAGCTTCTGCTTGATTCTCTTCTGCATTTGTATCTTCATTAGTATTCTCTTCTGTGTTTTCGCTCTCTTCATTGCTGCTTCCGTTTGAATCATCACTTGTACCACAAGCTGTGATAACAAAGAAAGTTAACAAAGCGATTAACAATAAAACTATTTTCTTCATGTCTGTATATCCCCCTTAAAACTTGTAGTTTTACAAGAATATTATCTATGGATTCAACAATATAATCTATTAGTGTAGTAAAAAAGCTGACAATAAATTAATAAAATCCATAGTTTTCTTGCAACGTCATTATCTATCGAAACCTGTAAAAAATCTATATGATTTACCAAAACCTAACAATTTTATCGCTAGATTTACAAAATTTACACTTTATCAATCCAGAAGAATGGAGTAAGCGCTTTAAATTCGTTATAATGTAATAATAGAGAGATAACGGAGGAAAACGATGAAACTTATTTTAAAATATGCAGATACATACAGAAAAGCAATGATCATCGCACTATTACTAATGATTGTAGAGTTAATGGTGGAACTGGTACAGCCGATCATTATGGCAAAAATTATAGATGATGGAATTATCGCAGAGGATATGTCAACGATTTATTTTTATGGAGCCATTCTTTTGGTGATCACTTTATTAGCATTTGTTGCAGGTATAACGAGTTCTTTTTTTGCGGCAGAAGTCAGCCAAGGTGTAGGTTATGATATACGGAATGATATGTTTCGTAATATTCAAATGTTTTCTGCGATGAAAATCCAGCAATTTGCCACATCTACTTTATTGACAAGAATGACGAATGATGTGATTCAAATTCAAAACCTATTATTTGCGTTTATGCGAATAATGTTGCGGGCTCCATTGTTTATCATCTTTGGGATTGTGATGTCATTTACATTAAACATACCTTTGGCTTTTATTTTATTAGCTACGATTCCTGTTTTATTTGTGGTCATGTTTTGGCTAATGCTTAAAGGAATGCGATTATTTCGTCATGTGCAGGAGCGGGTTGATCACATCAATAACGTTATTCTTGAAAATTTGCTGGCAATAAAACTAGTGAAAGCTTTTCATCGTATGGCATTTGAAAATAATCGTTTTTCAAAAGTGAATACAAGCCTTAAAGATAAAAATAGACAAGCATTATGGGTAATGGAAATAGTCATGCCTATTGTCATGTTAATCATGAATATAGCAATGATTGGATTATTATGGTTTGGTTTTATTCAGCTTGAAACAGGATCAGCCCAGGCTGGTGAAGTAGTAGGTGTCATTAACTATGCAACAAGAATGCTTGCGTCATTTGGTGTGTTTTCCTTTTTACTTATGAACCTGTCAAGAGGGCGAGCTTCCGCGAATCGAATTGACGATATTCTAAAGCAGAAGAAAAATGATGAGGTTGTTAAACAACAGCAAAGAGTAATGATTGAAGGTGATATTCAATTTGCTCATGTTGCTTTCACTTATCCTAATACAAGGCAGGAAGTATTAAGTGATATTAATTTTCATGCGAAGGCAGGGGAGAAGATAGGAATTTTAGGAGAAACCGGGTCAGGCAAAACAACATTACTCCATCTTATTCCATACCTTTATCATCCATCGGCAGGTACCATTTATGTAGACGGTAAACCAATGGAACAATTAGGGAATAAGGTAAGGCATGATGTGACATTGGTCCCTCAAGAAGGTTTTTTATTCTCTGGTACAATTGTTGATAATATCACATGGGGGAATGAGCATCTCACACAGAAACAAGCAGAAAAGGTAGCGAAAGAAGCGCAACTACATGATTTTATTATGACGTTGCCAGACAACTATCAAACCCGAGTTGGTCAAAGGGGTGTAAATCTATCAGGTGGTCAAAAGCAGCGGTTATCGATAGCCAGGGCATTGGCAGACAACCCACATGTATTATTACTTGATGATAGTACCAGTGCATTAGATGCTACAACAGAATCAAGTGTATTAGCAGCGATTAGGGAGAGGCAATGTACTACTTTTATCGTTTCACAAAAAATAAGCTCAGTAAAAGATGCTGACCAAATCATTTTGTTGGAAAAAGGGAGTATAGCAGGATTAGGAACACATCAGCAATTACTGCAAACGAATGCTCTATATCAAACAATGTGGCATACGCAGCAAAAGGAAGGGGTGATGCTTGATGAGTAACAAAAAAGCAGAAGTTCAGCCTTCATCAAGACATAACCCTCAGCCTATCAAAAAACCAAAAGTGAAAAATATTCGTACAACCCTAACACGTATTTGGAGTTATATGAAAATGGACAAGACTATGTTTTGGCTCGTTTTAGTTATGGTGTTTTTAAGTGCTGTTTTATCCTTGCTCGGTCCATATTTTATAGGAGTTGCAGTAGATGTGATGACAGGTGCAGTAAGTGTTTTCTCTTTTGAAATGATATTGATATTGTTAGTAATTGTTTTTGCTTTACACTCTGTAACGCTCGCACTACAAAATTATTGGATGATTGATGTTTCGCAAAAAACGGTTTTTGCAATGAGAAAAGACTTATTTGAACATGTATTACGTTTGCCAGTGATGCAATTTCAAAAGTCCCAAAGTGGGAATTTAATGAGTCGGCTGACAAATGATATTGAAAATGTTAGCAGAACGTTGAATACAGCTGTTATTCAGGTGACGACAAGTATATTGACATTAGTAGGAACGTTAGTCGTGATGGTTTGGCTTAGTCCACTTTTAACACTAATGACAGTAACTATCGTGCCGTTAATGTACTTTGGCATGAAATGGATTACGAAAAGAACAGGTTATTATTTTAAGGAGCAACAGCGTGAACTCGGTGAAATGACAGGTTTTTTAGAAGAAACGTTATCAGGTCATTCGATGGTAAAACTATTTCACCAGGAACACCGTGTGATTGATCAGTACCGCAGGCAAAATGAACAATTAAGAAAGGCAGGGTACTGGGCTCAAGTATATTCCGGATTTATTCCAAAGTTAATGAATGGCTTAAACAACTTCGGTTTTGCGATTATCGTTGGTGTTGGTGGCTGGATTGCACTAGCTACTAATGCAACCACTATTACGATTGGGATTATTGTAACTTTCACGACATATGCACGCCAATTCACTCGGCCGTTGAATGACTTAGCTAATCAGTTTAATACGATTCTATCCGCAGTTGCAGGTGCTGAACGAGCGTTTGAAGTAATGGATCAAGACGAAGAAGAAACGAATCAAGAAAAACAAGATATTCACCATGTAAAAGGAGATGTGACTTTTCGTCATGTTTCATTTTCCTATAATAGCGGTGAGCACGTCTTACAAGATATCTCTTTTCATGCAAAACCAGGCCAAACTGTAGCATTAGTAGGCCCTACAGGAGCAGGTAAAACAACGATTATTTCCTTGTTAGCCCGATTTTTCGAAGAACAAGAAGGAGAGATTTTGCTGGATGGTCAATCGATGAAGAATCTAACGAACAAAAGTATTCGAAGCCATTTAGGTATTGTATTACAGGATGCTTATTTGTTTGATACGACAGTTAGAGAAAATATTCGTTACGGAAAACTCCATGCTACCGATCAGGAAGTGGAAGAAGCAGCGAAACTGGCGAATGCCCATGCTTTTATTGAACAATTGCCCAAACAATATGATACGGTGCTTGAAGGCAATGGACAAGGTATAAGCCAGGGACAACGGCAGTTGATTGTGATTGCAAGGGCAATGTTAGCAAACCCGTCCATTTTAATATTGGATGAGGCGACAAGCAGTATCGATACAATAACAGAGTTAAAAATAACGGATGCATTAGAAACATTAATGGAAGGGAAGACTAGTTTTGTAATTGCACATCGCTTGAATACGATTGAAAAGGCTGATATGATACTTGTTCTAAAGGAAGGGAAAATTATTGAAAAAGGCACCCATTCATCATTAATGAAAGAAAAGGGTTTTTATGCTAATCTAGTCACAACACAAACTGTTCATGATTGATACAAGTTTAGTTGGAATATAATATAGTAAGACTTCCATCAGCGGGGTACCCCACTGATGGATAGCGAAACTCTTATCAGGGTAATAGCGGTCCGTACTCCCCCGCTTAGCTTCTTTGTAATGCTTAAAGCTTGAAGTGGGGGTCTTACGGACGATTAGCACTGTTATAAAAGAGATGACAAAATCAACGTCACGGAGGTGGAATCAGTGGCAGACAAGCGAGAAGATCAAGAATGGCAACAGGAAAAACAAAGGGTAACTGAGGTAGTGGGTGAAATAGGAAAGAAAATCACATCACTGCAATCAAAAATAAAAGGTTTAAAAGAAGATGTCATTGATATCAGACGTGATTTTTGGGAAGACGTCACGGTAAATATAGAAGAAATGGACGATAAAATTGAAACAGAAGCAAGTATTAAACAGCAAGCAGAGTTTCTATCGGAACGGGAACGAAGCCATGGGCAAGTAAGTGAACGTTTAGACATCCTGCACCGTCTAAAGGATAAACCTTATTTTGGTCGAATTGACTTTAAAGAAGATGGACAGTCCACTGAACTGCCGATTTATATTGGTTTGGCCTCTGTGATGGATGAAGAGGAAGAAAATTTCCTAGTGTATGACTGGAGAGCACCTATTTCGAGCATGTACTATGATTACCCACCAGGTCCGGCAAATTATGACACTGTTCAAGAAAATATTTCCGGGGAAATAACGTTAAAACGACAATATATGATTCGTAATGGTGAATTACAGGGAATGTTCGACACAGGATTAACAATCGGGGATCATTTACTTCAGTCTGTACTAGGTAATCAGGCAAGTACGAAAATGAAGAGCATTGTATCAACCATTCAAAAAGAACAGAATCAAATTATTCGTAATGAAAAAGCAAGAGTACTGATTGTTCAAGGTGTTGCTGGTAGTGGTAAAACTTCTGCAGCATTGCAGCGTGTAGCTTATTTATTGTATCGATATCGCGAAACTTTAACGTCCGAGCAAATCGTCCTTTTTTCTCCTAATCCGTTATTTAACAGTTATGTGGCAACGGTTCTTCCAGAGCTTGGTGAAGATAATATGCAGCAGATGACATTTTATCAATATTTACATCGACAGTTAGATGATAGTTTTCAATTGGAAACACCTTTCGAACAAATGGAGTATTATTTACAAAAGCAAGCAGAAAATTACCAAGCAAGAGTAGAAGCAATGCATTACAAGGCTAGCTTAGAATATAAAGAATTAATCGATCACTTTTTAGAGCAACTTGCTTATAAAGGTCTCGTTTTTCGCAATATTACTTTTAGAGGGCAAATCATTATTCCAAAACAAATGGTTGAAAAATACTTTTATCAGACAGAAAGTTCTTTAGCTATTCCAGATCGTTTAGAAAAGGTGGCCAATTGGATACTGTATCAGCTGAAAAGGCTAGAGAAGGTGGAGAGAGAAAA
Organism: Gracilibacillus sp. D59; assembly: GCF_052246695.1. Classification (NCBI taxonomy): domain Bacteria; kingdom Bacillati; phylum Bacillota; class Bacilli; order Caryophanales; family Bacillaceae; genus Gracilibacillus; species Gracilibacillus sp. D59. The sequence continues at coordinate 521,603 of NZ_JBQQCK010000002.1, forward strand.
AGATTGGGTATTAGAAGAAAGTGAACTATTAGAAAAGGCTGATTATGTCGATGTTCACCAAACATTGCAAGAAGAGAACCAATTTTCTGAGGATACATTTGATGACTATGACCGTGAAGAGGAACTGTTACGTAAACGAGTAGTTGCTTTGCGACTTCGACCATTACGAAAGAAAGTAAAGAAATTAGCTTTTGTTGATCCACTTAAAACATTTCGCCAGTTATTTACAGGCAAAGGATGGGTCTTGGATAAAAAAGCTACACTTCCAAATCAGTGGCAGGAAATATGTCATCTAACAATTGGTTACTTAAAAAAGAGATATTTATCATGGGAAGATGCGCCAGCATATATTTACTTTGAAAAGAGTTTGTTGGGATTTGATGCCCAACGTTCGATTCAACACTTGTTTATTGATGAAGCGCAGGATTATACACCTTTTCAGTTTGCATTGATGAAACGGATGTTTCCGGTAAGCCGTATGACATTGTTAGGTGATATTAATCAAGCGATTTATGCCCATGCTTTAAGAGAAGAGACTTTGTTATCAGAGAAGTGGCAGGAAAAGCATGAAAGAATCGTGTTAACGCGAAGCTATCGTTCGACAGCTCCGATCGTAGAATTCACTAAATCATTTATGCCAAATGGTGATTTAATTGAGCCATTCGAGCGTGATGGGGAGACCCCAATTGTGATGGAAGTGGAGCAACAGAATATTTTGATTGAAAAAATATTGGATCAAATAAATGAATACGAAGAAGAAGGTCATGAAACGATTGCATTAATCGGAAAAACGATGCAAGAGTGTGAAGACATATATAAGAGATTAAAAAATCGTATCGACATTGACTTAATGACACAGGAAGCACACATTTTTGAAAAAGGTATTGTAGTGATTCCGGCATATCTTGCCAAAGGAATTGAATTCGATGCGGTTATCATAGCAGATGCATCCAATGAAAATTTCCAAGATGAATTGGAACGAAACTTATTCTATACAGCATGTACAAGGGCGATGCACCAACTAGCACTATTTACAATCGGTAAACCAACTCATTTTATTAAAACTATACCGAAACAACAATATCGTCATTACAAAGTCCATCAAATCTGGGACAAAGGTACAGGGTGAAACGGGAGCACTAAGCATATTTCACGAGGTAAGAGTATATGACGGACTTGTCTTGTTCCGAGTGCTCAGAAACTAGGCGACTTCACGAATCGAACTACGATAAGTCATCATTCTCAGTTGATTCTGAAGTCGCTACGTTTCTTAGTGGCCACTTTTTTATGAGCACAATATTTTTCATTTATGGTGGATTGTGGCAAGATAGTATAGACAATGAACAAAGGAGGAATTTGAGATGGTTAATAGTTTGCAATCAACTACTACGCTACATAATGGTGTGAAAATGCCATGGTTTGGTCTAGGTGTATTCTTGGTGGAAGAAGGAGAAGAAGTTTACAATTCCGTTAAGTGGGCACTGGAACACGGCTACAAAAGCATAGATACAGCAGCCGTTTATGGTAATGAAGAAGGTGTAGGGAAAGCAATCAAAGATTCTGGTATTCCTCGTGAAGAATTATTCATTACCTCTAAGCTTTGGAATGGAGATCAGGGCTACGAGGAAACGATCCAAGCATTAGAAACAAGCTTGAATAAATTGGGTCTAGAATATTTAGATTTGTATTTAATTCATTGGCCTGTTCCAGAACTAAACAAATATAAAGAGTCATGGAAGGCAATGGAGAAGTTATATAACGACGGGAAAATCCGTGCAATTGGTGTAAGTAATTTTAAAGAGCATCACTTAGAAGATTTAATCAATAATTCACAAGTTGTACCAATGGTAAACCAAGTTGAATATCACCCTCATCTACAACAACGAAGTTTGCATGAGTTCTGCAAAAATCATAATATTCAGCTAGAAGCATGGTCTCCACTGAAACAAGGGAAAATTTTGGATGATCCAACATTAACCGATATTGCAAAACATCATGGTAAATCGACAGCACAAGTTATTTTACGTTGGGATTTACAACAAGAGGTTGTGACCATTCCTAAATCAGTGAAACAGCATCGTATTCATGATAATGCAGATATTTTTGACTTTGAATTATCCGAAGAGGAAATGAAGTTAATTCACGATATGAATAAAGATGAACGTGTTGGTCCAGATCCAGACACATTTAATAAACGATAATAGCAATAGCTAAGATTAACAAGAACCCGTTTCGAAATGAATCGGGTTCTTAATTTTATTTAGTAAGAAGAGGCCACAATTTCTTCCTCTCCAATGTTATAAATTTCTTTAAAACACTTGCAATTCTAGTCGAACATGCTTTATCTTAAATAATAGATTGTTAAACATCTAGGAGGATGCAAGATGGCATTTGTAATAACAGAACCATGTGAAACAGAAAAATCTGGCGAATGCACAACAGTGTGTCCAGTAGACTGTATTGTCGAAGGGCCAGATCAATTTTATATAGATCCAGATATTTGTATCGATTGTGGAGCATGTAAATCAGTTTGCCCAGTAGATGCAATTGAAGAGGAGTATGATCTTACTCCAGAACAAGAAGTATATTTAGAAAAAGCAGAAGCCTTTTTTGCAAAGGATTAAAACGAAAGCGACCATCTCCTATATGGTCGCTTTTATAGAAAAGTCTTGAATCTAGATAAAACGACAAAAGTAACAAGAGCAAGCAAAGATTTGTAGAATAAACAGAGATAAACGACAAAAGTAACAAGAATAAGCAAAGATTTGTCACATAAACCAAGATAAACACCAAATCTAGCGAAGGAATGCTATGATTTGGTGTTTATTACGGTGCTAATTCCTTAAAAAGTCCCGCAGATGGCTTTATTTACTGGAAACTGGTTGTTGCATCAAAGAAGTATGTTTCACTTTGGATAAAATCAAGAGCCCAATGATAGCTCCTGTTACACTACTAACTAGAAAACCTGGTAAAAATGCTAAAGCACCTACAGAAGTTCCCATAACAATTTTGGCAAAAGGAACGGATAGTAAAGCACCTAGCACACCGGTGCCAATAATTTCCCCGACTCCAGCCAAAGTCGTTTTTTTCGTCCATCGATACATATAACCTGCAAGTAACGCCCCTATCATGCCACCTGGAAATGCAAGCAATGTTCCTATGCCTAATAAATTACGTAAAAGTCCAATAGTAAAAGCAATGATAACAGCAGGAACAGGCCCCAGAGTAACAGCTGCCATCACATTAACTGCGTGTTGCACTGGATATGCTTTGGCTATACCGGTCGGGAACCATAGAAATTGTGAACCTAATGTACCAATCGCAATAAAAACGGCCATCGTTGTTAATAATAAAGTACGATTCATGCAAACTTCCTCCTTTGTAAAATAGAAAGTGCATCACTATCCTAAAAAATAAAAAGCCAGATTCCGAATAAGAACCTGGCTATACCATGCAAATAGTTTAGCTACTTCCCTCCGCTGGTACAAACCAGATCAGGTTCTCAGGGTTAAAAAGCTTCAACGTGCTTTTTTCTCAGCCCATACTAAAAAGGCACCCCTAGTAGTGATAACACTTATGTAATTATAAAAAATTGTAACAAAAACCCTCCGTTTGTCAAGATGTTATTACTTTGAAATCAAGATAACAAAGGGGTTATAATAGAATGAACAATATCTTCAAGGAGGCAACTCATGGAACTTAAAGGAATACATCACGTATCAGCAATTACAGCAAATGCTAAAGATAATTATCAATTTTATACGAATATTTTAGGAATGCGGTTAGTTAAAAAATCTGTGAATCAAGATGATCCGAGTATGTATCATTTATTTTATGCAGATGAAATCGGACGACCTGGAACAGATTTAACCTTTTTTGAAATAACAAATGCAGGGCATACATATTCTGGAAATAACAGTATTTCTTATACCTCTTTACGTGTTGCGAGTGATGAGGCGTTAATCTATTGGGAAAAGCGCTTTGATGAATATGATGTTGTCCATGACGGAATTGGAGAAAAATTTGGCCGAAAAGTATTGCCTTTTCAAGATCATGAAGGACAACGTCTTGTTTTAGTATCGGATGAAAATAACAAGGGTGTGGAAGCCGGGGTTCCATGGGAGAAAAGCCCGGTTCCAACGCAATACGGTATAACCGGTTTAGGACCAGTTCGACTAACAGTTCCGGAATTAGCACCAACAGAAAGGATTTTAACAGAAGTTCTTGGCTTTCGTTATGCTGGTTCTTACCTTAACCCAGCAGGAGAAAACGATATGCAAGTTTTTGAAATGGCCGAAGGTGGTACAGGTGCAGAGGTGCATATCGAAGTTCGCCCAGAATTGCAAAAAGAGCGTCCTGGAAGAGGTAGTGTCCACCATGTTGCTTTTCGAGTAGCAGATTATCAAGAGCTTGAAAAATGGCGTGAGAGAATTACCAAAGAAAGACTACCTAACTCAGGACTTGTCGATCGGTACTATTTTCAATCGCTATACTTTCGAGAACCTAATGGCATTTTATTTGAACTAGCAACGGATGGGCCAGGGTTTGACACAGACGAAAATATCGAACAACTAGGAGAAACGATCGCTCTTCCTCCCTTTCTAGAAAATAAACGAAATAAAATCGAAGCCAATCTCAATCCTCTAGAAACAGGGAAGCATGACAAATGATTCTAAGCTCACTCATCGATATAAGTCGATGGTGAGCTTATATTTCTTATGCTATACTAGGTAACGGCTAGTTTACAAGGGGGATTGCAACAATGACATTTTCACCAAAAGCAATTTGCTTAGATATGGATGGCACATTGCTGAATAACCATAATCAATTAACTGAAAATACGCTCGATATCATTCAGGATATAAGAAAAAAAGGAATTCGAGTGTTTATCGTAACAGGCCGTTCTTATAACGAAATATTTGATTCGGCACCAGATAATTTAGAATTAGATGGATTTGTTACAGCAAATGGTATGATTACATATGTTGAAGGCGAAAAGGTATTAGAACACACTTTATCCACAGATCTTGTGGATAAAGTGATACAATCTGCAAGGGCACATCAAATTTATTATGAAGTTCACCCTAATGATGGGGAGCGACTCTCGCTAACAGAGGATCGAAGTTATATGGAGTCCATGATCAGTGGTGAGAAGCCAGATGAAGTAGGAATCAATGAATGGCTGGAACGACAAGCAGCGATTCAACATGAAATTTGTTGGAAAGAAACGTTACCGAACCAAAAGTATGCGAAAATGTTCTGCTTCTCTAACGATCATGGCAAAATGCAAGCATGGATCGAAGAACTGGAAAATATGAAAAAAGAAACTGATTTTACCACCTCTTCATCTTCTCATCATAACGTGGAAGTGATGGTAGAAGGAGTTAATAAAGCAACTGGAATTGAAGTGTTGCTGAAACATTATCAGATTAATCCAGCAGACACTATGGCAATCGGGGATAGTAATAACGACATTCCGATGATGAAATATGTAGGTTACCCTGTGGGTATGTTCAATGCTACGGATCAAATTAAATCATTAGTAAAGGAAATCACAGAGTTTACGAATGACAATCAAGGTGTTTATTACTATTTAGAGAACTACTTTCAGCACAAGCGATCATAAGCTTGTGTTTTTGTTCATATTTGTTTTGTTCTGTGATACAATGGAAACAAACAAAAGTAAAAACAAAACAATAAAATGAATACGTTTACAATGATGAGGAGGAAATTGGATGGCACGTTATATGTTTATTATGGAATGTAAGGAAGGGTCGCAAGAAGAATATAAGAAAAGACATCAGGCAGTACACCCGGAATTATTGGCAGCACTAAAAGAAGTAGGCATTAGCAACTATAGTATTTTCATGGATGGCACCAAACTTTATGCATATATGGAAGTGGATGATTATCATCGTGCAATGAAAGAATTGGAAAGCAATCCAGCTAACCGAAAATGGCAGGAATTTATGAGCGATATTCTAGCAATGGATGAAAAAGGTGACCCGAAAATGTATTTAATAGATCAAGAAGTCTTTCATCTTGACTAAACTGTTGAAATTTAGAGTAGACTTCCCTATAGTCAATAGTAGACAGTTTTGTAGAATGAGAAGGTAGGAGAATCAAATGTTAGTTGCAGAGAGACATCAGCGAATTGTAGAAGTCGTTAATGAGAAGAAAAGTATTAGAGTTTCTGAGCTCGCGAACCTTTTTTCAGTGACTGATGAAACCATTCGTCGAGACTTAGAAAAACTAGAAAAGGAAAAAAAATTAGCCAGAAGTCATGGAGGCGCTGTCAGTATAGCTTCCTCTCAGGATGGACCGGAAATACCTTTCCAAGAACGAGAAGTAATGTATGTAGACGAAAAAAAAGAAATTGCCCGGGAAGTTGTTAAACATATTGTTGAAACGGATAAAATCTTATTAGATGCTAGTACAACAGCCTGGTATGTTGCAAAGAACTTGCCAAATATACCTGTTACCGTTTTGACGAATTCTGTAAATGTCGTGCTAGAATTAAGTAAAAAGAATCAAATTACGGTGATTTCAACTGGTGGTACCTTGCTTGCAAGATCCCTTTCCTATGTAGGTCCTTTAGCGGAACGTTCACTTGATTTATATCATGTAAATAAAGCATTTCTGTCCTGTAAAGGAATTCACTTTGAAAGAGGAATTAGTGAATCAAATGAACAACAAGCCCGCGTGAAGCAAAAAATGATCGCAATAGCTGATACCACCTATATTTTGGCTGATCATCATAAGTTTGATTTTCAAGCGTTTGCTCATGTTGCACCGTTAGCACAGGTAGAACGGATAATTACGGACAGTAACGTTTCAGATCAGGATGTAGACAGCCTGCAGGAAATTGGCTTAGAGGTTATAAAGGCACTTCGTTAATTTTATGCTTAGCGGAGTGCTTTTTTCTGTTAGGCTTAAGGATTGAATCTAAGGTAACTGCTAGACGCTAAATATACAGAAATAACACGTGACGTGCTCATTTCCTCCATATAATTTATTAAAATTGGATAAATCTGATTAATTAATTTAAAAAACTAGATAAAAACTGATTTTTCGTTTATATTTAAACTAACAACCATAATTTTAATATAAAAGCTCACTGGAGGGATGAAAGTTGTTTGAACTATCCATTAACGATCCTGAAAAACTAAGCAAGGTAACCCATGCGTTATCATCAAAGGTACGCTTGAAAATGATTAATTTGCTAAATAAAGGAAATATGAATGTGCATCAACTATCAGATGCATTGCAAATTCCTGTTTCCACTACCGCCTCACATGTTCGTGTTTTAGAAGAAGCTAATCTAATTCTTACAGAGCTGAGACCTGCGAGTAGAGGTGCAATGAAGGTGTGCACAAGAAATTTTGATGACATTCATATTCTTTTGAATAGTCCACATAAATCTTCGAACACTGATTTGAAAAATTATGAACTAGAGATGCCTATTGGACAATATGTTGACTTTCAAGTTGCGCCTACATGTGGCATGGCAAATCAGGAGAAATTATTAATACCTGAAGATGAGCCGGTTTATTTTTATAGTCCTGAACGAATACAAGCACAACTTATTTGGACGCGGAAAGGATTTCTAGAGTATAAATTTCCGATTGTTATTGATCCTGATGCCACTATAAAAGAAATTCAGTTCTCATTAGAAATTTGTTCAGAAGCTCCTAACCATGATCACAATTGGCCATCTGACATCACTGTTTGGGTAAATGACGTTGATATAGGGACATGGACCAGCCCAGGAGATTATGGAGATCGTCCAGGTAAATTAAATCCAAAATACTGGGCAGAAACAACAAGTACTCAATATGGTACGTTAAAGGTTTGGAAAATATCAAATGAAAATACGATGATAGATGATTTTCAGCTTTCTAATGTTACATTAAATGATATAAATGTACTGAAAAATGATTATTTAACGTTTAAAATAGGTTTAAAAGAGGATGCGGTTCATAAAGGCGGTATGAACATCTTCGGTAAAGAATTCGGTGATTTCCAACAAGATATAAAAATGAATATAAAATTTAAATAATATTCCCCTCCAGTCAATGGAGGGGTTTTATTTGCTATAAAATGCAAAAAGGATGAATTGCACGATTGACTTTTACGTTTTGTAAACGTATTCTGGTATAAAATAAATGCATTTTACGTATTAATACATAAATTATGTAATTAAATTTTCACCAATAATGAAAAGTAATACCAAACGACGAAATATGCTACAAGATAATGGATTGCTTCAGGAAAAACGCTGAAGACCTCCTTAGACAAATCCAAACAGTGAATGAAGTAATCAAAAAATGGAGGGGTTTGTGATGAAAGAACAGAAGCCAAATATGATTTTAATACTTGCAGATGATCTAGGGTATTCAGACTTAGGTTGCTTTGGAAGCGAGATAGATACACCGAATATAGATCGGCTTGCTTCAAGCGGTCTGCGATTTACGCAATTTTATAATTCTGCGCGTTGTTGTCCTAGTCGAGCATCACTGTTAACAGGTCTTTATCCGCATCAAGCAGGCGTTGGCGAAATGAACGAGGAACTGGAAACACCTGGATATCGTGGGTTTTTAAAAGATCAGTGTGTCACCCTTGCTGAGGTATTAAAGGAAGAAGGGTACCATACCTATTTGTCTGGAAAATGGCATGTTGGTAGGCAAGGACCGATTAAAAAAGGCTTCGATGACTTTTATGGACTTTTGGGTGGTTTCACAAGCTTTTGGGATCAAAAAGATTATGTGCGCTTGCCTGAAGATCGGCCTGAGCGGGCGTATGAAGAAGGACAGTTTTACGCGACAGATGCCATCACTGATCATGCTTTAGATTTTATCGAAGAATCTAGATGTGATGATAATCCGTACTTTCTGTATTTGTCATATAATGCCCCGCATTTTCCTTTACAAGCACCACAAGAAGACATTGCAAAATATGAAAGATTTTATGAAAAAGGGTGGGATAAAATCCGTGAGGAACGTTTGGAGCGAATGAAAGGATTGGGGATTATAACGCAAGATACACCGTTAACACCTCGAGCAGAATATTGGAATCGCGATAGAGACATCCAAGGTGTTAATCCTGCATGGGAATCAATTGATCCGGATCGGAAAAAGGATTTAGCGAAGAGAATGGCTATTTATGCTGCGATGGTTGATAGAATGGATCAAAATATTGGAAGAGTAATAAGTGACTTAGAAGAAAAGCAGGAATTAGAGAACACTTTGATTTTGTTCTGCTCTGACAATGGAGCATGCGCTGAATGGGATCCGTGGGGATTTGATAATTGGATAACAACAACAAATATATTGCATCGGAAAGAAGATTTAAAGAAAATGGGTGGTCCTGATAGTTACCATAGCTATGGTTCTGGTTGGGCGAATGCCTGTAGTACTCCCCTTCGTTTATATAAGCATTATGGCCATGAAGGGGGAATTTGTACGCCATTAATTGCCCATTGGCCAGGGGAAATAGAACGTAAAGGAGAAATTGATCACAGACCAGGGCATTTTATAGATTTTATGGCAACGTTTGTAGATATTACAGGGGCAGATTATCCAGAGGAGTATAATGGTCACAAAATTCTCCCAATGGAGGGGGAAAGCCTAATGCCTGCATTATTAGATGAATCTCCTCAAGAAAGAAGCCTTTGTTTTGAACACGAGCAACATTGCGGCATTCGTCGAGGTAAGTGGAAGTTGTCGAAGATTAAAGAAAGAGACTGGGAACTATATAATTTGGAGAATGATAGAAGTGAAATGGTAAATCTAGCTGATCAATATCCATATATGGTAGAAGAATTAAAATTAGAATGGAAAGAATGGGCGAAAAGAACAGATGTATTTCCTCGTCCGGAGCGCAAAGTGAAATAAATTAGGTTCTTAAAGATCATCAATTTTGTAATTGTTAAAGAACGGTTGAAGAGTGAAAGTGATGTACGCCTCAAACTACAAGATTACTTTGCAAAAAGCGGTATGATTAGTTATATTAGAGGATAGGAATCAAAGAAAATAGCGAGTATGAATAGAAAAATTTAATCGATGAAACAAACACTAAATAGGCATGTGTTTATTTAGTGTTTTTTTATGGCCAAAAATGTATAAACCGAATGAAGTGAATTGAAAATAAATCTTTTGTAAAAGTAGTGGATACAATTTTGGTAATAAATGATTGTTTTGTAATGTTGACTTCCATAGTATAATAGTATTACGACTTAGGATACTGGATAAACAAAGTTAATAGTGTTTGGAGTGAGCAAGATGCTCAAATATTTTAAAAGATGGAATACACTACGTAATCAGTTGTTGGTAGTTTATTTATTTGTGATGTTCATTGTGTTATTTATTGTGAGTGCGATTACGTATATTTTAGTTGAGAATTTGTTGCAAAATAATGCTGAAGAGCAAATACGTCAGACAGCAATAGAGTCATCTGGCAGGTATGATTCATTGTTTGAACAATTGAATATGGTAACGAAACAAGTATTAACCAATGAAGAACTGCAGGATGTGCTGTTACAAGAATCTGAAGGGGAAATTACTTCATTTAATGACAGGCAATCGTTAATGAGTACTACGAATTTAATTCAAGCAAATGCAGATGGTATATATTCGGTCGAAATCTATAACAAAGATTTTCAACGTATAATCCCCATTGATTCTACATTATTACTTGACCGCCTTGATCCCCATTGGATTGTCCAGGCAAATGAAGCTGGTGGCAGGCTAATATGGATGGGGGAAGATCCATTAGATCATAACTATTTTTTAGTAGGCAGGAAAATTAATTTAATGGATGCTGATTTTAACTTTGGTGGATATATCGTAGCAAGAATTAATCGAAACTACTTTCAATTAAACTCGAATCAACAAGAAAATCAATCCAAAGATTATTCAATTCTAGTAGATAAACGAAATAATCCTATTGTTACGAATTATCATGGAAACGCTTTAGACCAAATCCTTAGAACTGATGATGAGACGATTACTATTGATGATCAGGAATACATGCTGGTGAAGGATACATCCGATTTAACTGGCTGGACGATGCATATTTTAACACCGGTTAATCAATTAACAGCGGGTATTTCAACCGTTCAAGCGGGTATTCTCATCGCTGGATTAATCGGATTATTGATCTTTTTTATCTTTTCATTCTTTTTGTCGACCTTTATTACAAGACCTATTACAAGGTTGACAAAGACAATGAGGCAAGCTGGTGAGGGAGTGCTAGCCCATAACCCTGAGATGAACTCTACCAATGAAATAAATGAATTAAATCAAACATATAATCAGCTGGCAGAAGAGACTAATTATTTAGTCCAGATGGTCTACGAAAAAGAAATTATTAAAAACAGAACAGAATTAAAAGCCTTACAAGCCCAAATACATCCACATTTTCTTTTTAACACATTAGACGCATTGTATTGGTCATTGGATGAAAAGGAAGAAGAAGATTTATCGAATGTTGTTCTGGCGATGTCAGAGTTATTTCGCTATACGATTACAAAGGAAAATGAAGATGAGTGGGTAACTGTTAAGGAAGAATTAGACCATGTTGAACGCTATATGAAGATTATGCACATGCGATTTGGAGATCGTTTGAACTGGGAAAAAGATGTTGACTTTGATTGGTTACATGTCAAAATACCGAAGTTGATGATACAGCCTTTAGTAGAAAATGCAATTTTACACGGTGCGGGTAATGTCACGGGTAAATGTAATATTACCGTCCGTATAGAAAAGGTAGCAGAAAATCAACGGATTCGCATTACGGTAAGTGATAATGGCCCAGGTATGAGCAAAGAAAAAATAGCAGAGGTAAAGCAACATATGGAAGGTGGTATCAGACACCAGAAACAGCAAGGTTTGGCATTGCAAAATGTACAACAACGTTTACGACTGTTTTATGAAACAGAACAGATTCGCGACATTATTATTTTAAGTGAAGTAGGTAAAGGAACCAAAGTTAGCTTTGAAATTCCAGTATAAGGAGGTTGGTAATATGGATAAAAAGGTTATTCTTGTTGTCGATGATGAACCGAGAAGTCGCCAGGGGATCAAAAAAACAATTGAGCGGACTTCTCCAGATCAATATGAAGTAATTACTGCAGCAAATGCAGCGGAGGCGATCGAACGTATCAGTCATGAAAAGATTCATGTCCTAATTACAGATATAAGAATGCCTGAAGTTACTGGTTTAGAGTTACTAAAAAAGCTGAAAGAAAAAGCGAAAGATCCTGTTGTTATTGTTATTTCGGCTTATTCAGAGTTTGAGTACGCCCATGAAGCCCTGGAGTTAGGTGTTGTAAATTACTTGCTAAAACCTATTGCCAAAGAAAAATTAATGGAAGCAATTGATAAGGCAATCGAACTCGAAAAACAAAGAGAAAAAACAGGTATGTTTAATAAAATAGTGGATGATAAATTATTGGAAATGCAGCAGTTAAGCAAGTATAACCGAGCGGTGAAAGAAGCAATGGATTATATCGATCAACATTATGATGAGGAATTAACATTGAAAGAGGTTGCTATCCAAGTTCATTTGAATGCTAGCTATTTGAGTGCATTATTTAAGGAAGAATTGCAGGTTACATTTAGTGAATATGTTACAAGAAAGAGAATACAGGAAGCTAAGAAGTTACTCTTATCCACAGATTTGACAATTGCCGAAATAGCTGAGAAAAGTGGCTACCAGACTTCAAAATATTTTATTAAACTTTTTAAACAATATGAAAATACAACCCCAAATGGATTCAGGAAGCAGAATGAAAACGATTCCTAAAATAAGTGGTATTTTATCTAATCGCTGTTACCTTACGGATGAATCCCCGCGGTGCTACACTTATAACTGTACTAAAAATTACAATTTAATTAGGGGGTTTAACAAATGAGAAATGCAAAGCTTAAATTATTATTTCCATTTGCTTTAGTTTTAATGTTTGCGCTTGCAGCTTGCGGCGGGAATGACGAAGGTTCGGGAGAAGATTCAGCTTCTGGCGGAAATGAAAGCGATTCAAGTAAAAAAACAATTGAGTTTATGCACTTATGGCCTGAAGGAAGTTCAAAGCAACACCACGAAATTGTTAATAGCATTATAGACGAATTTGAGGCGGACCATCCAGATGTAAAAGTAGACGTTGAAATTTTGGGTAATGAACAATATAAGGAAAAATTAAAGGTGTTATCTACATCTAATGAATTGCCAGACGTAGGTATGACTTGGGCAGCAGGTTTCTTAGATCCATATGTAAGCGGTAATATGTTTGCTCCGCTTGACGATATCTTAGAAGGACCACTTAAAGACAAGTTTGTTTCTGGTACAGCAGAGGCTTATGCAGTTGATGGTAAAACTTATGGCTTACCATTAGAGTTAAACATTACACCACTTTATTACAATTCAGCAATTTTTGAAGAGCATGGTGTAGAAGTACCAAGCACACTTGAGGAATTAAAAACTGCAATCAAAAAATTATCTGATGCTGGTGTAACGCCGATTGCATTAGGTAATAAAGACCGTTGGACAGGTTCAATGTGGTATATGTATTTAGCTGATCGTATCGGTGGACCTGAAGTATTAAACAATGCAATTAACAGAACCGGAAGCTTTGAAGACCCAGCTTTAATTAAAGCTGCCGAAGAAGTTCAAGAGCTTGTTGATATGGGAGCCTTTATCAATGGTTTCAATGGTTTAGGTAACGACGAAGCGAAAGGTTACTTCATTAACGAACAAGCAGCAATGTATCTAATGGCGACTTGGGACTTACCAGAATGGACAACTAACGAAGACAATCCAAAAGAATTCAGAGATGCAGTTAAATATACGAAGTTTCCAACTGTTGAAGATGGAAAAGGAGACATCAATAGTTATGTAGGTGGTCCTGGTGTTGGTCTATTCGTAGCAGAAAATTCGGATGTAAAAGAAGAAGCTAAAGAATTTGTTACCTTCTTTGTAGAAAAATGGGGTGAACGTTCTGTTACAGACGCTGGTGTAATACCTGCAACAAAAGTAAATACAGAAGGTATTGATTTACCACAAATGTATATTGATATCTTAAACGACTTAAACGAAGCATCTAACTTAACACTTTATGCTGACGTTCAAATGAGCGCTAGTGTAGCAGAAGTACATTTAAATAGTATTCAAGCATTATTCGGTAAGGCGATAACGCCAGAGGAGTTTGCTAAGAAACAGGAAGAGGCATTAGCCGAGGAAGAAGAATAAACAACAAATTGGAAAAGGGCATATTTTACAGTTGAAATATGTCCTTTTTCTAACTCTAATGAAGGTTTACTGATAGACCTTAGTATTAAAACTAACTATTATCCTATGACATAAAGGAGCAATAACCATGAACAAAGTAATGTCCAACAAAGCAGTCATTGCATTATATGTTTTGCCGGCGTTCCTGTTAATTGTGGCATTAATCTATGGACCAATTCTGATAACTGGTTACTACGGTTTGATGGAATGGGACGGTATCGGTGCAATGACTTTTGTCGGTTTAGAAAACTATACGCAATTAATTCAAGATGCTCAGTTTTGGCAAAGTGCAAAACATTCATTTTTATTAGCATTATTCTCAACATTAAGTTTAGTCGGATATTTAGCCGTTTCATTGATTTTGGCAGGAAAAATCAAAGGGTCTGATTTGTTAAGAAAAATTTATTTAATTCCTATGCTTTTATCTTCCGTTGCCATAGCACAATTATGGATAAAAATCTATGACCCGAATAACGGAATGTTAAACAGTTTTTTATCAATGGTGGGAGTTGAAAATCCACCAGCATGGCTAGCAGACACCAATTTAGTTTTATATGCAATTTTTGTAGCTATACTTTGGCAATATGCAGGTTTTTATATCATTATTTATTATGCCGCTCTTAAAGGAATTCCGGAATCACTAGTTGAGGCAGCAAAGATTGATGGAGCGACCCCTGTGCAAATTGCTTATAAAATTAAGGTGCCACTTATTTCAGGTGTCATTAAAGTAACGGTCGTTTTAGCAATTGTTGGGTCATTGAAATACTTTGATCTCATCTATGTAATGACTGGCGGGGGTCCAAACGGTGCCAGTGAAGTTATCGCATCTTACATGTACAAAAAAGCGTTTGATACTTTTGAATTTGGTTATGGTAGTGCTGTTGCCTTTTTCTTACTATTAATCACGCTTATTGTTACATGGATTACTCGTAAATTAACAGCATCTGAAGATGAAATTCAATATTAACGGAGGGAAGGAAAGCAGATGGCTCAAACTCAAAACGCAGCTGGCAATGATAATAACATGTTGACCAGAATTGGTATGGTCGTACTTTACATCGCTTTAATTATTGTTGCTGTTTTTCAAATATATCCATTGATTTGGTTATTTATGTTTTCACTGAAAAGTAATTCGGAAGTTTTCGGTATGTCTCCGTTTGCATTACCACAAGATCCAAAATGGGAAAACTATGTGAGAGTGTGGACAGACGGTAATATCGATATGTACTTTTTCAACAGTGTGTGGATAACTGTTGCATCGGTTTTACTGACAATCCTGTTAGCAAGTTTTGTAACTTTTGCAATCACAAGAATGAACTGGAAATTGAATAAATTAGTATTAGGACTTTTTATGGTAGGTTTGATGGTTCCAATCCACTCTGCTATCATACCGCTTTTCTCGTTTTTCTTAAAATTAAACTTGATTGATCATCCGCTATCGATCATTTTGTCTTATACGGCATTTAACTTACCGTTAACGATTATGATCTTATTAGGTTTCTATTACACATTACCTCGCGAAATTGAAGAAGCGGCGGTAATGGATGGCTGTTCGGTCCACCGTATCTTTTTCCAGATTACATTACCGATGACATCACCAGTGTTGGCAACAACAGCTATCATTAATATGATTTACAACTGGAACGAGTTTATTTTTGTGAACACATTTATTAGTTCCGATAAATTTAAAACATTAACAGTTGGTATCCAAAACTTCATCGGTCAATACTTGACTGACTGGGGTGCAATTGGTGCAACGTTAATGATTAGTATTATTCCAATTTTGATTGCCTTCTTAATATTGAGTAATCGTATTGTGGAAGGTATTGCTGCAGGTTCTGTTAAAGGGTAATAAGATGTGCTCACGTGTCACTATAGATAAATGACAGAATAGGCTGGGACAAAAGTGATTTGATAAAATTATAAACCGAACGATTTTGCAAATTCTACACTTAGAAATTGTTATCGTTCGGTTTTTTCAATTGTGTAATAGGAACAGTGGTAATTTTGACATGTATCAAATGCTTAACAACCGCTACGGCTAGCCCACTTCGCTTTCCGAGGGGCGTGTCTTCAGCTAACTTTTGTAAAGAAATTCACTTTACAAAAGTGGATCTTCAGATCACGCTGATCCCCCAGGAGTCGAAGTAGGCGCCTGCGCTAATTAAGTTCTACAATGGATGTAAGTGGAATTTCCATTCTTATTTCATGTTTTATCACGGTGATAACCATCTGTAAGACCACTACTGATCATAGTCTCACTATATAATTATCTTTTCGAAAGTTCAAAAAGTTAACTGTGATAAACGTTGTAGAACTTTTTTTAGCGGAGGCGCCCGCTTTCACTCCTGTGGGAATGTTTTCTCTGAAGATCCACTTTTCCGAGCGGTCTTTGCTTGGAAAAGTTAGCTGAAGATAAAACCCCACGGAAAGGAAAGTGGGCAGTTGGAGCGGATGTTTAGCAGTTCAAACCATTTCAAACTTACCACTTTGACCAATAGTTACACATCATCAGTTACTACATAGAATCCTGCTTATATAATTTTAATTTTTTACATTATTCGTCTTTGGAGTGGAAAAAGTTGATTTGTTCCAGCTTTTTTTGCAATTTTTTTTAAAAGTTGGTCATACTACTCTTTGATGACTTATATAAGGAGGTTTTCGGATGAAAACAGTTAGAGACATTATGGAGCAGAATGTATCATTTTGTAAACCGGATGATTCATTAACACAAGCAGCAGAACTAATGAAACAAAGAAATGTGGGTGCTATTCCAGTATGCAGTGAAAATAAAGAGTTACTAGGAATGGTCACAGACCGTGACTTAGTTATTAGAGGCTATGCTGATAACAAAGATGGTTCGGCGAAAGTGCAAGAAGTAATGAGTGAGCACCTATATTATGTATCTCCAGATGTTAGCCTTCAAGAGGCAAGCACTACAATGGCAGAGCATCAAATTCGTCGTCTCCCAGTCGTAACGAACGGACAATTAACAGGTATCATCTCGCTAGGAGATTTATCATTAGATGAAATGTCAGATGATGCAGCAGGACAAGCGCTCGAGAACATTTCCGAACATTCAGAATTACAGTAATTTAATAAAGGCCGGGCATAATCGCCCGGCCTTTATACGTACTAAAATACTGCGAAGTAATGAAAATTTGTCGTTATATAGCTTCCTCCCATTCTGATTAGAAATGAGTGTTAGGAAACGCTCCGGGCAGAATACTGCGCTTTCCATGGGTACGGTCTCAGCCCCAGGGAACTACTTGAATGAACTTCTTGTTCCCTTGCACCGAGGAAGCCTACTACGAAGCGTTACTAGGAGACGCAGGTGCATCACGGGGTTTTCAGACTCGTGCTGTTCCCATAGGAGTCTTCGTATTCTGCCTCCGTTATTTTTAGTGTTTTAATTATTGCAAGTACAGAACCCATGGATATGTATTCTTTGTATTTCCTGACACTTTAACAGAATACTATTCTAAGCTGCGGGAAAATGCGACACTCCTGGGGGATCAGCGCGAGCTGAAGATCCACTTGGTAAAGTGCTTTTCTTTACCAAGTTAGCAGAAGCCGTGCCCCCCGGAAAGGGAGTATTTTCCCGCAGCGACGATCAAGCACTCATCAATAAAACAATGGAAGAAAGCAAATCTAAAAAGCACAATTTCGTTTTTTATGTTTATCTACACAACAATTGACCTTCCAAAAGCTCAATTGTTGTTTGCTATTTGTTCTTTTTTTGCTGCTACTTTTTTAAAGGCATGGTAGCAGGTACCCATTATGATGTATCCCGTTAAACTGCCACCAAAGAAGAATAAAGAACCAGGAAATAACCACATTACATATAGGACAGCTGCCGATCCAAGCACCATAGATATATTGTGAAATGGATGGATCAGCATGACCAGAAACGCATTTTTCCAAACATCGATAAATCGCAGTTCAAAGTGAACATAAGTAGGTATGACATAAATTAAAGTTAACGAAATCGCTAACATAAAAATATATAATGGAATTTTTATAATGTCATAAAAGCCACCCTGGTTGATGTCTATGAATTGAAGATTAATATAAAATAAAAGACTAAGCAGATAAAAAACCAATCCAAATAAGTTACTTCTTAAAAATTCCTTTTTATATGTATTCCAAAATGTTGCAAACACAGGGTCTTCCGTATTACCCATAATCCATTTTCTAATCAAGGTAAACATCGCAACAGTTGCAGGAAAAAAACCAAAAATTACGAGACCTACTAGTGTAAAAACCATCCATAAAATATTGATATAAGCGAATCTGGTGATCCATTCTGTTGCTGCAAATAATGAGTTTCGCATACTTTCTCTCCTAGCATCATAGTATACTTACATTTTACCACACTGCTACACTGTTCAAAAAAGAAAAACATTGACTATGAAACGGTTTCAAACGTAAGATGGTTAAAACATGTATAAGCTTAAGAATAGGGCATAAGCGTTTCTACTTAGCAACCGTAAATCGCTAAACTATGTGTGGGGTAACTCCTCCATATAGCATATTTCATAAAATAGAGAGGAGCATGGATGAATGACAAGAGAATTACTGAGAAAAGTATCGCTAGGAGAAGCAAATGCAGACTTAGTGATACAAAATGGTACATTAGTTAATGTGATGACTAGAGAATTACAAGCAAATGTAGATATTGCAATAAAAGGAGAGCGTATTGCGACGATAGGGAAGGCTGATCATTTAGTTGGTCCTGACACAAAAGTAGTGGATGCTACAGGAAAGTACGTGGCACCCGGATTCATGGATGGACATATGCATGTTGAAAGTACGATGCTGTCTGTTACGGAATTTGCTAAAGCAGCCTTGAAGAAAGGGACCACTGCGATATTTATGGACCCGCATGAAATTGCCAATGTGCTCGGTACAGAAGGTGTAAGACTGATGCATGAAGAAGGGCGAAGCCTACCATTAAAAGTATTTACTACTTTTCCTTCCTGTGTTCCCGCAACCAAAGACCTCGAAGATGCTGGTGCTGACCTCAACGAGAACGATATTGAAGAAGGCCTAAAATGGGAAGGTGTTGTCGGTTTAGGTGAAGTAATGAACTTTCCAGGTGTTGTCTATAATGACCCTAAGATGATCAATGAAATAGAAGCAACAATAGAAGCGAATAAGATTGTGACCGGACACTTCCCGGACGGATCCAACGGTATGCTTCAAGCATATATTGCATCTGGTGTTGATTCCTGCCATGAAACGATTGCTAAGGAACAAGCATTAGAAAAAGCACGTTTAGGAATGCATATTATGATTCGTGAAGGTACGGCCTGGCAAGATGTTAAAGAGGTAATTAAAATCATTACGGAAGAGGGAATCGATTCTTCAAATATCTCGCTAGTTACCGATGATATTTATCCGCAAACGTTAGTAGAAAAAGGGCAGCTAAATCACGTTGTGCGCCGTGCAATCGAAGAAGGTGTTGATCCTGTTGTAGCGATTCAAATGGCTACGATCAATGTCGCTCGATATTTTCAAATCGATAAGCAGTTTGGGAGCGTTACACCAGGTAAAATAGCTGATATCATTTTATTAGAGGATTTAACAAATGTTGAGGCATCCACGGTGATAACGAATGGTAAATTGATAGTTTCCGATCAAGAGCTAGTGAAAGAAATACCAGCGTATGAATATCCTAATCATGCCAAAGACACGGTAAAATTAAAACGAGCATTACAACCTGATGATTTTAATATCTTTACAGAGCAAAAAGAAAAAGTGAAAATTAACGGTATTAGGATCATAGAAAATAGTGCAAGAACAGCAAAAATGACTGCGACATTGCCTGTAACGAATAACCTGATCCATACAGATTTAGAACAGGATATTGTACAAATTGCCTGTGTTGAGCGTCATAAAGGTACTGGTCAAATTTCATTAGGATTTGCCCAAGATTTTAGTTTGAAGTCAGGTGCTGTTGCGTCAACAGTAGCACATGACAGTCACAATTTATTGGTAATGGGTGTCAATCAAGAAGATATGGCTTTTGCAGCTAATAAACTTGCCGAATCCGATGGTGGTATGATTGTGGTAGAAGATGGAGAAGTACTGGCGCATGTTCCAATGCCAATTGCAGGCTTAATGTCTGATCAACCAATAGAAATAGTGGTTGAACAAGTTAGAGCACTAGAAAAAGCATGGCAACAGTTAGGCTGTACGATCCATGCTCCATTCATGACCTTTTCACTTATCGCATTACCAGTTATCCCGGAAATAAGAATCTCTAACCGAGGACTTGTAGACGTAACGAAGTTTGAATTAATGGATGTAGTGAAAGGATAAGTAACTGAGAATCTTAATAGTTGTAGCTTAAATAAATATGCAGCCAAAAAACTTTGGCTGCATATTTCTATTGACGTTATGCTTTATCCTTTCACAGACCCCATCATACCAGCCACAAAGTGTCTCTGCATTAAGAAGAACACAAGTGCCGTTGGGAGTGTTGCGATGACGATAGCTGTCATAATCACTCCATAGTCAGGCGTGTATCCTGCACCTAGGTTGGAAATCAACAACGGTATGGTTTGCTTTTCCGGTGATTGAAGTACAACTAATGGCCAAAGATAGTTATTCCAGCTGTTCATAAAGGCTATAATGGCTGCCGCAGCATACGTTGTTTTCATGGTAGGCATGTAAATTCGGAAAAAGATGCCCCATTCACTTAAACCATCAATTCTTCCTGCCTCTACTAGTTCTCTTGCAAACATTTTTGTATTCTGTCTAAAGAAGAAAATGAAAAAGGCTGTAATAATGGTTGGTAAAAACGCTGCTGCTAACGTATCCAAACCGATCCATGGAGCGTCAGCAGAAATCTGTCCAAATAAGCGATACAATGGAATCATAATCGCAGCAAATGGAATCATCATCGACAAGATCAAAATATTAAATATCATATCTTTACCTTTTGATCGATAAATTTCGAAACCATAACCAGCTAAAGAACCGATTAATAGTGTTAAAACAGTTGTGACAACTGCTATTACAAAGGAATTCCATAACGCTACACCAATTTGGGTTTGTTCTAGCAAGTTGTTTAAGTTCTCGATAAAGTGAGTACCAGGGATTAATTTTCCACGTGTTACATCAACTGATTTGTTTGTCATACTTATTAACATCCATAAGAATGGAAAAATAGACACTAGAGCCGCTACACTTAAAAATAGGTAAGTAAAAACTCGTTTTAGCTTTTTCAATCTCGATCACCTGCCACTTTAAATTGAATAAAGGATAGGATGACAACTAAGATCAGAATTACATAAGATACTGTAGCTGCATATCCAAAGTCTGGTGTATACTCAAACGATAAATTATAAATGTACATCGAAATCGTCATTGTGGAGTTACCAGGTCCACCACTTGTAATATTCATTACTTCGTCAAACAATTGCAAAGTACCAATGGTTGATACAATGGAAGTAAATAAAATGATTGGTTTTAATAAAGGTATCGTAATAAAGAAAAACTGTTGTACTGCAGATGCCCCATCAATTTTTGCTGCTTCGTACAACGATTTATCAACATTCTGCAATGCAGATAAATAAAAAATCATATTGTAGCCGGTCCATCTCCACGTGATGGCTATAATAATGGTTAATTTAGCTAAGAACGGATCTGAAAGCCAATTGAGTGGTTCAGAAATTAGATTCATATTTAGCAAAAAGTCATTAACCAATCCATCATTAGCAAATAAATATTTAAAAATAACGGCATATGCTACAAGGGAAGTAACAGCAGGTAAAAAGATTGCAGTACGGAAAAAACCTTTAAATTTCAATGTAGGATCATTTAATAACACGGAAAATAGTAATGCTAATACTATCATTACTGGTACTTGTACCAACAAATATAGTACCGTATTCGTTAAAGCAGTAATAAAAGTCGGATCATTAAATAATCTTACATAATTGTCAAGTCCAACATAGTCAAGGTTTGCCCCCATACCTGATTGTAAAGATAATAAAAAGGCTTGCACCATTGGGTAAAAATAGAAAAGAGAAATTCCCAATACGGATAAAATGATAAAAAGCCATCCAATATAATTCTTTCTAAACCGCTGTGCAAAGGTTGTTTGATGTGTTGGATTAGAAGTTTGACTCATGATTATCCCCCTCCTCATTAATGAGATTTACTATTCTAACTCTTTCTTAAGGGAAATAAAGCCCTGGGACAAGGATTCACTCATGAATGAGCTTCTTCCCAAGGGCTTTATTTTACTGATTTTTTAAAGAAAGTATGTCTAGCTCGAGTACCAAGAAATTAGATGCTCTGCGCTTTTTCTTATTTAAACTGGTTTTCAGCTTGTGCTTGTGCATCAGATAGTACGTCTTCTAAACTTTTACCATCCAAGTATTGTTGAAGTTCTGCTGATAAGATATCTTCAATTCCATACGTGTTCATACCGTAATCAACTTGTGGAATTTCCTCCATCCATTGAGAGAAATCATGTACTACTTGCTGATTATTAAAGAATTCATTTTCAAATTGGTATGCATCTCCTTCAGATGCTGGAATGAAAGTACCAAGAGCTCCAACTTCTTTAACTAAGTCTTGGTAAAACTCAACATTAGAACCAAAAGTTTCGCCTAAGAATTCAGCTGCTTTTTCTTTACCATCAATATTCAATACATAGAAGGAACTACCACCTTGGTTTGATGCATTTACTGCACCTTCCATGTCTAAACGAGGTGTAGGAGCTACTCTCCATAAGCCAGCTTGAGATTCTTCTGCTTCCACACTAGGAGCAATCCAGTTACCAGCAGGAACGGATGCTACATCACCACTGTTAAATGCTGCTAAATACTGACTCCAGTCAGAGCTTAATTTCACAAGGTCATTTTCCATTAATTCTTTATAGTTTTTTAAAGCTTTCTTTAATGGTTCGTTACCTTCAAGTTGAATAGTACCATCTTCCGTTGTGTACCATGTACCTGTTGTTTGCATCATGACACGTAAAATACCTAAATCGTTAGGGTCAAGAGAAAGCATTGCGTGACCTGTTTTTTCTTTTACATCTTTTGCAATTTCAACATATTTACTCCAAGTAATATCTACTAAATCATCATGCGTATAGCCTGCTTCTTCAAGGTAATCTGTACGATAGAAGAAACCTGTTACACCAGTATCGAATGGAAGTCCGTATTGTTTTCCATCATAGCTTGTTGGTGCTAATTTGTATGCTGCAAAATCTTCTTTATTAAAATAGTCACCTATTGGATAGAAAGCATCTGGATAAGATTGCAAAAAGCTTTGTGCACGTTGATCTTCAATTAATACAATGTTTGGCATACCATTCATAGTTCCTGAACTTAAGCCAGTATTAAGTTTCTGTACAATATCATCTTGGGCATTTTCAATGATTTCCATATTGAAACCCTCTTTGTCATAATGCTCTTTAGCAAGTTCTAATGCTGCAATATTAAAGTTTGGATCCCAAGCCCATGCTGTAATACCTGCATCATCTCCTTCAGATGACTCACCGTCGCTTCCTTCTTCGTCACCACCACCACAAGCTGCTAATACCATAGCTGTTATCAGCGCTACCATTAACAGCCAGAATTTTTTTGATAATTTTTCTCTCATTATATAAAACCCCCTAAAAGTTATGTTAGTTCTGAAATCGCTTTCAGCACTGTAATGTTATTGTAACAAAAAAGACTAAAGACCTCTTGGAGGATCTTTAGTAAAAAATGAAACTATTTTTAGAATGAGCAATTCGCCTAAAAATTATTATAATTTTTTTTAGATTTTGTATTTTTTTTAGATGCTAATATTTGGATGTTATGATTCGTTAACAGGTAGCTTTATCTTTACCTTTGTTCCTTTTGATGGTTCACTGTCTATTTCCACACCGTAGTTTTTTCCGTATAATAATTGAATTCTTTCATGAACGTTCTTAACTCCGATACCACTGAACAGCTGTCTCTTTTCTTTTGCTTTGATTGTTTTGTTATCTAACCGTTCGGGTATCAT
The DNA here is from genome assembly GCF_052246695.1 of Gracilibacillus sp. D59. NCBI lineage: Bacteria > Bacillati > Bacillota > Bacilli > Caryophanales > Bacillaceae > Gracilibacillus > Gracilibacillus sp. D59. Next base: position 545,897 of record NZ_JBQQCK010000002.1, read on the forward strand.
GCCATCGCCATTATCAATAATTTCGCAGATGAGGGAATTATCCTTTTGTGCCATTAATATTTGGATAAAACCAGTCTTTTTCTTTGTAAAAGCATGGAAAAAGGCATTCTCAATAAAAGGTTGGATCACAAGCTTAGGTAAATAAAGGTGCAAACAGTCAGGTGAAATTAAATAGTTCACGCGAATTCGATCACCATATCTTGCTTGATTAATTTGTACATAATTTTTGAGGTTCTCTAATTCCTGTTCTACGGTTATCGTTTCTTCAATATTACTTAAAGCGTTTTGAATCAGTGAAATAAAAGAATCAATCGTGTCAGATGCTTTCTCTTTTTTCTCTTGTCGAATCATAAACTTAATCGAAGCTAACGTATTATAGATAAAATGCGGATTGATTTGATGCTGCAATGTTTCTAATTCCGCTTTTCTTTGCTTATCTTGTGTATTCATTAAAATTTGTACATAATCTTGCAGTTCATTCAACATATAATTGAAGGCTTTTGCTATTTTTCTTGTTTCATATCCGCCAGTTTCCTTTAATGGTTTATTAAATTGATATCTTGCCATATCTGAAATTTGGTGAACAAGTTTACTAATGGAAACGGTCATCTTTCGTAATATGAGAAAGGCAACAAGAACTGCTAAGCTGACAATCGCAATACTAATCAACACTATTTCGCGGGTATCAATGACATTCTCTGCGATTATTTCTCGATCAATTAAATTAACAAGATAGATGTCGAGGCTGGGGATATACTCGGACAGGAGGATGTAATTTTGACCAAATATATCCGCATTTCGGTATTCTAAATTTTCATCTTCAAAGCTTTTTGCGTAACTTAACAATTCCGGAGAAGTCTTCCCGACCATTTTTTCTTGGTTGCTAGAGATAATTTGACCTCTAGGTGTTACTAACAATACGTTATTTCCGGCACCTGTATAACTTTCATAGAATTTCTTCAGATCTCTCTCTGTCAATGAGAAGAATAAGTATCCATATATATAGTCCGATTTTAATTTTAAGGCTTTAGAAGCAATGATCATTGGAACACCATTGGTAACTTCTGAATCTTCGAATTGATACACAATGTCATTCGGACTTTCTTTTACACGTTCTATCATTTCATGGTTCGCTAATTTTTCACCGTCAACTGGCCATTTTACATAATTCATATTAAAGATATCTTGATCGTTGCTCATGATGATCATATTGGTATCATTAGGGTCTACTTCCGCATAAATCCGATCCATCTCTTTGGCCATATGATAATAAAAAATTGATTGATCAATCGCGCTTTCATGTTCTTCCAGAAGTACCTGTTTTATCGTACCATTCGTTTCAACCTCCAGTGAAGCTGACACAATCGAATCAGTAAATAAATTAAAACTCTCGGTAATTTGATTCATAATTTTGGAATTGGTAATGCTGAAAGTATCCATAAATAAGTTGCTCGACATCCGAATACTGCTATAGGTAATGGATATCGATACGGCAATGATGCTGACTACCATCACCAGGAAAATTTTTATAAATAGATTATTTGCCTGCATAATGCGGATTAACTTCTTCATTAGAACAGCCTCAATTCGTCTGTTTGTTTTCTTTGCGGTATGTGCTTGGCGATTTACCCGTCATTCTTTTAAATACTTTCGTAAAGTAACTTGGATCAGAATACCCTACAGCTTCACTAATTGCAGAGATAGACATATCTGTTTCCTTTAACATGTTTCGAGCATTTTTGATGCGAACATAATTCAAATATTCACTAAAACCTTCTTGATGATGTTTGCTGAAATAGCTGGATAAATAAGAAGGGTTAAAATGAAAATGATCGGCTAGCGTACTTAATGTTAAATGACTGTCAAAGTGCTCCTCAATATAATCAAGTAGCAGCTGGATGTTAGAAATAGTCTCTGCATTAGCAGGCAGTACTTTTTTTTCTACCTTAGCTAAAAATGTATCGAATATTGAAATCGCTTCTCTTACCTGAAAGGCTTCATTGATTTCTGAGAAATAATAGTACTTCTCTGCCTCAAGTTCTTGGATATCATAATTCATATTACCAAGTAGGACAATGATATTAAATATAATGTTTTCCAACCAGGATTTAAATTCAAAAGCATCTGTTTCATATTGATTAGAAAGAAATCCTATATGTTCATTTAAGTAAATAAAAGCTTCTTGGAATTGCTTTCGTTTAAACAAATAAATCAGGTGATTCAAATCAAAATCTGCCTTTTTTTCTGTTTCTTCAGGTAAATTATCATAAAAAAGGGAAGTGCGATCAGGTAAATAAAAATGGTATTGCTGCATGGTTAAGTGGTCTGTTTCATACATATGTTTAAGTTCTTTGATAGATTGAAAAGGTGTACTGACAATCCATTTTATGTTAGGTGAACCAGCTTTCGTTTCACAAGTATGGACAGCGTCTTTTAGTTTTGGCAGCTCATGGGATTCAAAATTAGTTAAAAACAGCATACTATATTCCTTTAATGGAATGTCATACAATTTTATATCTGATAGATGTTGCTGCAGTTGATCTTTTATTGTAGTTTTTGATAATTGAATACTTTCCCTTTTATTCCAAAACACCTCTACTAAAACAAACGTATCATGTGTGAATTGGTTGATCGCAAATTCCATTTCTCGTATCGATTGATAGCCTTCTATTATTTTTTTGCATATATCTCCCATCGAGGATGGATCATCGTGTACATTTGCTGCCTTTTTTTGTTTTTGTGTTACACGATTTAACGTTTGGAGCAATTCTTCTGTATTTAGTTTTGGTTTAAGAATATAATCTGCAACTCCATTCTGAAACGTTTGCTTTACGTAATCAAAATTTTCAAAGCTGCTTAGTACTATGACTTCTGTGTCAGGGTAGTTTTCTTTTACTTGCTTTACTAACTCAATACCATCCATGCCTGGCATTACGATATCTGTAATCATGATGTGAGGACGGTATAATTCCAGTGATTGGAGTGCCTCCTCACCATTTGAGGCTTCACCAACAATTTTGTATCCTTCACTTTCCCATTCAATATAATTTATAATTCCTTGTCTTATTAGTAGTTCATCATCGACAATCAGAACTTTATAAAATTCGTTCATTAATGCCAGAGTCCTCCTTGTAAGGATTTGAATATATTTTACCCATTTTGATTAACTATTATATTTTCTATCATATCAGACAAAAGGGTATTGTTCGATAATCAATGTTATGAGAGGTGGTATTACCTACTCCTCATTCCTATTTTCTGAGCGGATTCTTTTAGTTCTCTAGTAAAAATACGTATAATGATATGTGAAAACGTAAACATAGAAGGGGAAGATGCATCGATATGGCAAAAGTTGTTATTACAGGTGGAAGTGGTTTATTAGGGCCATCTGTTATTCAGGAATTTTTGGATCATGATTATGAGGTAGTGAATGTGGATCAAAAACACCCAACTGATCCTAAATGCAGAACCATTATTGCTGACTTAACCAATCTTGGTGAAGTGTATGGTGTTCTTGAAGGTGCAGATGCTGTCGTTCACTTAGCAGCGATACCGGTTGCTTATTCACATCCGAACGAAGTAACATTTCAAAATAATGTGATGTCTACTTATAATATCTTAGAAGCGGCAGGCACATTAGGCATAAAAAAAGCAGTAATTACCTCTAGTGAATCATCCTATGGACTTGTGTTCACTAAGCAAGACTTACAGCCTTTATATGTACCAATCGATGAGGAACATCCACAAATGCCGGAGGATAGTTACGGTCTGTCCAAAATAGTGAATGAAAAAACAGCTGAAATGATTCATCAGCGGACAGGTATGCAAGTCGTATCTATGCGGGTTGGTAATGTCATTGCACCACATATGTATGAAAACTTTCCTGAATTTATACATAAACCGGAACTACGAAAGCCGATATTATGGAGTTATATTGATGCGCGTGATGCTGGTGCAGCTTATCGGTTGGCGGTTGAAAAAGATGGGCTGGGAACAGTAGCCTTAAACCTTGCAGCTGACAATACTAGTATGGATGTTAAAAGTAAAGAATTGATGACAACATGTTTTCCGAATGTAGCAGACTTTCGCGAGCCAATTGAGGGTTATGAAACATTACTAAGTAATAAAAAGGCGAAAGAAGTATTAGGTTGGCAGCCTGTTCACAACTGGCGTGACTATGTAAAAAAATAAAAGATAATTAGAGGAGAGATATAATGCAATATCGTCAATTTGGAAAAACAGATATGAAAATTAGTGAGTTAAGCTTTGGTACATGGGCAATAGGTGGAGCATGGGGTCAGACAAATGACCAAGAGGCATTAAACGGACTGGCCCGTGCAATGGATGCAGGAGTAAACTTCTTTGATACTGCAGATGTTTATGGTGATGGCCATAGTGAGGAATTACTTGCGAAAGCAACAAAAGGAAAAGAAGATAAAATTCACATTGCAACAAAATTTTGTCGTGCCGGGGATATTCATGATCCTAAGACATATTCAGAAGAATCGGTAACCAATTATGTAGAAAACAGTTTAAGAAGGTTACAACGTGAACAATTAGATTTAATTCAAATTCATTGTCCGCCAATTGAAATCATTCGTGATGGAGCAGTATTTGAAGTGTTAGACAAACTACAGCAACAAGGGAAAATTCGTCACTATGGTGTAAGTGTTGAGACAGTGGAAGAAGGATTACTTGCAATGGAAAATCCAAATGTAGCAGCTTTACAAGTGATTTTTAACATTTTCCGTCAAAAGCCAATCACAGAATTATTCCCAGTTGCCCAAGAGAAGAATGTTGGTATTTTAGCAAGAGTACCATTGGCTAGCGGATTGTTAACAGGTAAATTCTCCACTGCTCACCAATTTGAAGATGATGATCATCGTAAGTTTAATCAAAATGGTGAAGCATTTAATGTAGGGGAGACCTTTGCTGGTTTACCTTTTGATAAAGGGGTAGAGTTAAGTAAACAATTAGAATGGATTGCAGAAGGTAGAGGTAACATGACACGTGCCGCATTAAAATGGATCTTAAGCCATGAAGCTATATCCTCTGTGATTCCGGGCTTTAAAACGGTAAAACAAGTGGAAGATAACCTGGCAGCAGTCGATGTCCCTGAGTTCGCAGAACAAGAGTTAGACAAGCTAAAAACCTTTTATAAAAATGAAGTACACGATCATATTCGTGGAGCCTATTAATACAATGAGGTATGGAAAAGAAATTTTTCCATACCTTTTTTTTGCGCACGGAAAACTAAATCATCATGCACAAATTATACATCTTGATAGTCTTCAGCTTGTAAAAAGACAAAGATAATCGACAAATCTATCAAGGAAAAGCAAAGATTTGTAGAATACTGATGGAAGTCTCACTTTATTGATTATGAAATAGATAAACAAAAGTAGTTTTCTATACTTTATCATACATATTCTTATGAGAAATTTTAGGATGGAGGGGAAATATGGCGGAAATTGCTTCAGTTATTTTATTGACGATAGTATTGGTAATTTTATTTATTCCTGGGGGACTTATGATTCTATGGTTTCTAAAAGATCGAAACCAAAAGAGACACGCAGTCTTACGTAATTATCCTTTGATAGGCAGGGTACGTTATTTTCTAGAAAGTATCGGGCCGGAATTAAGACAGTACCTGTTCACGGACGATGATACAGGAAAGCCATTTTCAAGGAAAGACTATCTGAATATTGTTATGCCAGCTAAGTATAAAAAGAGATTAGAAGGGTTTGGTTCTAAACGAGACTTTGACCAACCGGGTTATTATATTAAGAATACAATGTTTCCAAGATTAGCAGAGGAATTATCTATTGATCATGAGCCAAAGGTAGATACAAAGGTATATCACATTGATAAGGAAAATCTTTTTTTCAGAAAAGAACACCGTGAAGAAGAGATGGTATCTCCTCAGTTACTGGGCTCAGAGCATGAAATAGTAATTGGACCTGATACGAAAAATCCTTTTCATGTAAAGGGATTAATAGGTATGGCTGGAATGAGCTTTGGCGCACTTGGTGAAAGAGCGATAACAGCACTCTCAATTGGATTGGGCCGTGCTGGTGGTACATGGATGAATACTGGTGAAGGTGGTTTATCTTCTTATCATTTTAAAGGGAATGTTGATCTTGTCATGCAAATTGGCCCTGGTTTATATGGTGTTCGTACGCCAGATGGTGAAATGTCCTGGGAAGCATTGAAAAAAAAGGCAGCCATTGATCAGGTGAAAGCCTTTGAACTTAAACTGGCTCAGGGAGCGAAGACACGTGGCGGTCACCTAGAAGCAGAAAAGGTAACAGAAGAAATTGCAGAAAATCGAGGGATTATCCCGTTTCAGTCAAATGATAGTCCCAATCGATTCCATCAATTTTCGGATGTTTACGGTTTACTCGATTTTGTCGAACAGATCCGTGATATAGCAGAAAAACCTGTCGGCATTAAAATAGTTGTCGGGCAAGAAAGTGATGTGCAGCAGTTAGCGGCAGCAATCAAAGAGACGGGCAAGAAACCGGATTTTATTTCAGTAGATGGTGGAGAAGGTGGCACTGGTGCTACTTATCAAGAGTTAACGGATAGTGTGGGGCTTCCGATTAAATCTGCAATTCCGATCTTGCATCAAGCATTGGTTCAGGCTGGTATTCGTGATCAAGTAAGAATTATTGCATCTGGTAAATTGTTCACACCAGACCGAATCGCTTTTGCTTTGGCGCTGGGAGCAGACTTAGTACAGGTAGCCCGAGCATTTATGATTACCACCGGGTGTATTATGGCACAAGTTTGTCATACTAATCATTGCCCAGTAGGTGTTGCAACTACAGATCCGAAACTGCAGAGAGGATTAGATATTGAAGAAAAATCCTATCGTGTGACCAATTATGTGATATCAATTAGAGAAGGGCTCAATAATATAGCTGCAGCTGCAGGTTTAGAATCCCCGACACAATTAAAAGAGAAGCATGTTGCATATAAAGATCTATATGATGTGGTATACGAGAATCACTTAATGACAAAAGAATAATGTGATATACTTATTAAAGTATATTAAGAAAGTTGGGGAAAAAGATGCAACGAGGAAGCTTTCAATGGATGAAATCAATTAATAAATCAATAATTTTAAATAAAATCCGCACAGCTGGTTCTATTTCGCGTGCGCAAATTGCTAAAGAAACACAATTAACTCCACCAACTGTTGGAACTATTGTGAAAGAACTGTTAGAACAAGGATTAATTCAAGAAAGTCAGCTCGGTGTATCACAGGGTGGAAGAAAACCAACGATGTTAGTGCTCAATACGAAAGGTTTTCATATAATCGGTATTGACGTAGGTCCAAGTGATATTCGTTTTGTTATTTCAGATCTTTCAGGCGAAGTCATTGATGAAAATGCGCAAGAGATAATACAAGAGCTACAAAAAGACAGCTTTTTAAACATGCTAACAACTGGGGTAGAACAATTAATAACAAAGCATTCATCCTTACAATTTATCGGAATTGGTGTAGCCATGCATGGTGTAGTAGATTCTGAGCAAGGTATTTCGATATTTGCACCTAACTTGAACCTACGGAATATACCTATTAAAGATCATTTAGAAGCTAGATTTGATATGAATGTAAAAGTAGAAAATGATGCGAAATCTTTAGCCTTGGGAGAAGCCTGGTTTGATAATCAAATGTCGAATAAGAGTATGATTGCAGTTAATGTGGGACAAGGTATCGGTGCTGGTCTCGTGATTGATGGCAAATTGTATAGTGGAGAACATGGCATTGCTGGCGAAATTGGTCATATGACAGTTGACTTACATGGTAAGAAGTGTTCGTGTGGGAATGAAGGATGCTTACAGACTGTCGCTTCAGGGCCAGCTATTGCAGAGAAAGCTGTAGAATTAATAGAACAAGGTTATGCTACCAGCTTATCTGAGTATCAAGAAACGATAACAGCTGAAGCAGTACATCAAGCGGCAATGGCAGGAGACCGATTAGCCCAAAATGTATTAATGGAAGCGGGAACTTATTTAGGAATTGCACTAACTAATTTAATTCATGTCTGTAATCCTAGTACGATTATTATTGGTGGCGGAGTTTCGAAAGCTGACACCTTTATTCTCGATCCAATTGTTAGTACGATCAAAACAAGAACGATCTCAGAAAGAGCTCAGGCAACACCAGTTTATCTATCTAAATTAGGGGAATATGGCTCCTCACTTGGGGCAGTAGCATTGATTTTGAGTGAATTGTTCGAGCCGATATTAGAATAGCCATTATATATAAGAGAACTCGCTTCTTGAGATTTTAGAATTTCAAATTATAATCAGTTTCGCTAACTGTCAGTTGGGGATGGAAGTTTCACTTTAAGATAGAACTATACTTGAAGAAAGTTGTGATAAAGTGGCTGAGAAAAAACGATTTACTTTTTCCGTTTCTGAAAACCCACTACCCTTATATATTGAAAGTATTGGTTATAATCCATATGAGTTGGATTTTAATCGATCGGAAGGATATCCTTATTATCATTGGTTACAAACGGTGAAGGGAGAAGGAATCATTGAATTAGCAAATCAATCCTTCTCACTACCACCAGGTAAAGGTATTTTGTTAACGCCTTATACCCCCCACAAATATTACTCTGATCACGATGCAAACGTACATTGGGAAACATATTATATTACTTTTACAGGAGCAGCGATAGACCCGATCTTAAATGCGTTGGATATGAACTATTCTGCTTTCTATGAAGAGAATGATAATATTTCCTTTAACAGACATATGGAAAAAATCATAGGCAAGCTGGAAGAATTTCAGGATCCACATCATCTAGCCCATGAAATTTCAGCAGATCTCTATCAATTTTTAATGCGTTTGAAAAAATATGGGCAAATGAATAATAAACTGTCTGTCTTACAATCTTTTGAAAAAATAAGAGGTATCGTTGAATGGTTGGAGCAAGTCTATTCACAAGACATCGGTTTATTGGAGATGTCTGAGAAGGCACAGGTAAGTTCTCAACATTTAAATACGATGTTCCATGATACATTTGGTATAAGCCCGTATTCCTTTCTTGTACAATTACGTATCCGGGAAGCAAAACGCATCCTAATAACAACACCAGATTTATCTTTGAAAGAGATTGCCAAACTAGTTGGATTTAATGGTGTAAGTCACTTTGTTACAACATTTAAAAAAAGGGAAGGTATCACACCTTCCACTTATCGAAACCTGCATCAATAATGGTGCGGGCTTTATTTTTATTTCTATGGTATAATAAGAACATACATTCGATTGTTGTAAAGAGATGAAGGTACATATAAAGAACAGGAATTACTATAAAATAACGAAAGGAAAGCTGTAATCATGTCCGAACCTTTAAAAGAGATGTATAGCTCAGAGTTTTTTGAAAGATTTACTGGTATAGTGAGCTCACATTATCCACAATTTGATCAAACAAGATTTATGGAAATTATTTTCGATGAAAACTGGCAACATTTTGAGTTAAAGCAAAGAATTCACCACGTTTCAATGGCCATTCGTGAGACTTTTCCACCATCCTATGAAAAAACAATACAAATATTAATGGAAATGGCACCTCAGTGTCGTGGATTTGAGTATTTATTTTTCCCTGATTTCGTCGAAAGGTATGGGATTGATCATTGGGATACTTCGATGACTGCTCTTGAGGAGTTCACCAAGTATTCTAGTTCCGAATTTGCAGTAAGACCTTTTATTATTAAAAATCCATCCAAAATGATGGAGCAGATGTTAGATTGGTCTATGCATGAAGATGAGCATGTTCGGAGGTTGGCAAGTGAAGGATGTCGACCGAAGCTTCCATGGGCAGCACCTTTGACAAGGTTCCGAAATGATCCGAGTGAGATTATTCCAATATTAGATGAATTGAAACAAGACCCTTCTAAATATGTACAAAAAAGTGTTGCCAATAATTTAAATGATATCTCCAAAGACCATCCGGCATTAGTGAAGCAAATCATACATAAATGGAGTGGTAACAATCCCATCACAGACTGGATTTTGAAACATGGAAGTCGTAGCTTATTAAAAAAAGGAGATGTCGAAGCACTTCGCCTTTTCGGGTACGTTTCAGCTAAAGATATTACAGTCGGAGATTTAGTATTGTCACAAGAGCAATTTTCCCTTGGTGATACGATGGAATTTAGTTTTCAGATACAAAATGAATCAACTCGACCTATCCAATTAAGAATTGAATATGCAATTGATTTTGTAAAAGCAAATGGAAAACAAAGCAGGAAAATATTTAAACTCTCTGATAAACATTATTCTGATGAATCCGTAAGCATCGTAAGGAAGCATACATGGAAAGATCTAACAACAAGAAAACACTATAGTGGAGTACACGCTTTAACGATTATAGTAAATGGAGAAGAAAAAGCTAGTACAGAGTTTGTATTGCAAACATGAGCTAATAGTATATAGTATAAACGTGGATAGCAGATGGAATCTTATAATGACATAAGCTGGTAAAAGGCTTATAATATAGTGAGATTTAGTAGTTTGGAGGCTTTCTTCTATGCATACCATTTTGAATGAGATTCAGCTTAAACATCAGACATTGACTGAAACAGAGAAGAAGATTGCGGATTATGTGGTTCGTCATAATGAGCATTTACTTAATATACATATAAAAGAGCTAGCCAGTCAAATTGATGTGTCTGTCGCAGCAATAACTCGATTTTGTAAGAAAATTGGAGTGACTAGTTTTGTTGAATTTAAAATTCTATTAAGGGATGCCGTCAAAGAAAAAGATGAAGTACATGATGCCATTCATGAAGTACATCAAATTTATAATTCCGTCATTAATTCTACCAATTCTTTAACGAACATTGAGGATTATCAGATGGCATGTGAATGGATTCTTGAAGCAAAAAGAATCCATGTTTATGGCTTGGGAAGCTCGGGTCTATCGGCTGAAGAACTGAAATTTCGACTAAGTAGAATGGGTTTAAATATTAATACACATCTAGATTCCCATTCGATGATCATTGCTTCTTCGATTTTGAATGAAGACGATGTTGTCATTGCCATTTCTAGTTCTGGACAGACGAAGGAAGTTGTAGATGCAATGGAATTGGCCAGCCGTAACGAGGCAAAAATTATTTCCATCACGGATTATTCAGAATCCTCATTAACGAAAAGCTCAGATCTAATGTTATACACTTCAAGCGTCAAATCTTATCATGCGCGAGGGTTTCTCAATAGCCAACTATCCATTCTTTACACGCTGGATATTCTAAGTATGCTTCTGTCGGAACATCAACATTCTATGAAAACTTATCAGCAGACACTGCAAGCTTTAGACGAGTATAAAAAAATATAGAACTGGAGGATTGCCTCCAGTTCTATTACTTACAGGCGCTTATTAATTTCATCTACAAATTTTTTGCCAATAAGTTGTGGTCGTGTGATGGCACTACCTACCACTGCGAAGTCCGCTCCGACTTCCAGCACTCTTGCTGCTTTTTCGGGTGTATCCACTCTTCCTTCCGCAATGAGAGGAATCGAAACTGCTTTCTTTATTTCTTTTAGCACTGCAAAATCGTTATCAGCAAGGTTATATCCTTCTGTTTCTTTTGTATAGCCAATCAGAGTAGTAGACACACAGTCAAACCCTAATTGTTCTGCATAGATTGCTTCTTCGATAGTGGAAACATCGGCCATTAGAGCAATATGCGGCTTGTTTTCTTTCACATAGTTCACGATATCAGCTAACTTTTCATCATTCGGACGTTTACGATCTGTTCCGTCCATGGCAATGATGTCAGGTTCTACATCCATTAAAGCTTTTACTTCTTTTATGGTAGGTGTGATAAAAACTTCACTGTCATCGTAATCTTGTTTAATTAATCCGATAATTGGAAGATCTACTTGCTGTTTAATTTCTTTTATATCAGCCACAGAGTTTGCTCGAATTCCTGAGGCTCCTGCTTCCTGAGCAGCTATCGCCATTCTCCCCATTATAAAAGGGGAATGCAGTGGTTCATGCTCTAACGCCTGACAAGATATAACGAGTTTTTTTTCTAGTTGTTTAAATAGTTCCATTTTTAATCTTCTCCTAATGCCTCTTCGACTTCATTTTTTATTCCAGTTACTTCTGGTCCATAAATAACTTGAACACCATTTCCGCTTGCTACAACACCATGGGCACCTGTTTTCTTCAAGTCGTCTTTGTTTACAAGGTCTGCTTGATTTACAGTAACTCGTAAGCGTGTTGCGCAGTTATCTACATCTTTAATATTAGATTCTCCACCTAAACCAGTAATGATTGCACTGGCTCTTTCAGTTTTTGTGAAGGAGTAGCTTTCCATTTCTTCTTCACGTCCTGGTGTTTTAAAGTTGAATTTTCTAATTAAATATTTGAACGTAAAGTAGTATAGAAAGAACCAAGGAATACCGATAATAGGTACCCAAATCCAGTTTGTTTTTTCCACACCTTGAAGCACACCAAACAATACGAAATCAATAAACCCACCTGAGAATGTTTGACCAATGGTAATCTCAAAGATATGAGCGAACATAAAGGCAAGACCATCAAAAAAAGAGTGAATGACGTATAGTATCGGTGCGACAAATAAGAACGAAAATTCCAGCGGCTCAGTAATACCAGTTAAGAATGAGGTGAGACCTGCTGAAAGCATTAAACCAAGTACTTTCTTTTTATGCTGAGGTTTAGCCGTATGGTATATGGCCAAGGCTGCACCTAGTAAACCAAACATCATCGTAATATGGCGACCAGACATAAATCTGGCTGTTCCAATAAAGAATTGATTAACAGGTTCTGTACTCCCCAATTGTGCAAAGAAAATTCGCTGTGTACCTTCTACTAAAGACCCATCGACGATCATGGATCCACCAAGGCTTGTTGTCCAAAATGGCAGATAGAAAATATGGTGAAGTCCGAATGGTCCTAATAAGCGAAGGACAAAACCATAAATTAAGGTGCCAATATATCCAGTTGCTTCGACTAAACCACCTAATGAGAAAATACCTGATTGTACAACCGGCCACGCATAAAATAAAATGATTCCTAAAAAGATGGAAGCGAAGGATGTGGCAATCGGGATAAAACGTGATCCGCCAAAGAATCCCAAGAATCTTGGTAACTCAATTTTGTTATAACGGTTATGAAGATAATAGGCAAGCAACCCTAATACAACACCACCGAACACACCGGTTTCCAAGGATTGAATACCTAATACCATCCCTTGACCAACTTCAGCGATATTCTCTTCAGCCAATTTACCTGTAATCACTAACATCGCATTAATGGTGGCATGCATCACTAAGAAACCTAACATAGCAGCGAGTCCCGCTGTCCCTTTATCCGATCGCGCAAGACCTATGGCGATACCAACTGCGAATATAACTGGTAAATTGGCGAAGATAATATTACCAGCAGTACTCATGATCGTAAAGATTGCCTGCAAAAATGCTACGTCTAAGAACGGATAAGCTTCAATGGTGGCAGCATTACTGAAAGCCCCACCAATTCCCAATAGCAAACCAGCAGCAGGGAGAACTGCAATCGGTAACATAAAAGATTTACCGAAACGCTGGGCTTTCTCAAAAAACACATTGTTTTTCTTTTTATTCATAATAGCACCTCTTTTTTGTTATGATAACTATTTACAATTATATTATATTACCGTAAACTATTTTCATCAAGGGTATAATTGAAATTCCCTTAAAATAGGAGTGATCATATGTTACAGAAATTATTCGGAAAGAAAGAAGAAAAACACACGAGCGTATCTCTGTGTGCACCAGTGAGTGGTAAAGTAGTCCCTCTCGAAGAGGTACCAGATCCTGTTTTCTCTGAAAAAATGATGGGAGATGGGATAGCAATTTGGCCGGAGAATGATTTGGTTGTAGCACCAGTCGAAGGTACGGTGATGCAGCTTTTTCCTACTAAACATGCAATCGGTATACAGGCTGATAATGGCGTGGAAATTCTTATTCATATTGGCTTGGAAACAGTAGGCTTAAAAGGAGAAGGATTTACTTCGTACGTGCAGGAAGGCGACAAAGTAATGATAGGTGATAAACTTATCGGATTTGACCAAACCATCATTCATGAGAAAGCATCAAGCACGATCACACCGATGATCATTACCAACTCAGCTGATATGAGTGACATTAAGACTAAAGATGGAGTTAAACAAGTTACAGCTGGTGTGGAGGAACTTATCATTGTAAACAAATAGTATGCAAAGAAAAGCATTTCTTTTGGGAAGAAATGCTCTTCTCATAATTGAATGAACCTGCTAAAGGTATAATGCCAGCTCTTGATATTTACCTGAATATGAGGATGTTGAATACGAATATACACATAAAGACAAATCATACATGGCACGCTCTACCAGGTCGGCATCCGATAAATCATAGATTTGTTTTAGTAACAGGTATTTACACATCCGCACAGGTGGCTCCGCATTTCTCCCATTATCTAAACAGTATTTGTCTTTTAATTCTTCTTCAACAAAGGTAAAATCCACTAACTCTTTTATTTGACGAAGAAAGTTATCTTTAGGAATCAACTTATCATAAAGCTCTTCGTGTGCACTTAATGGAAAAGAAGGTTGACGTTCTAATATACAAATTCACCGCTTTTATTTTTGATATTTTTATTATAAAACAAATACAAGCCTTGTGGTGTGTTCATTCAGATTTATCGGCACTTTTTCAGCAGCTTCGACAGCGAGAGCTGCAGATCCACTTTTTGAAGTGTCTTTCTTCACAAAGTTAGCTAAAGCCGAGCCCACGGAAAGCGTAGCAATCGGTCGGAGCGTCAGTTTCGCACATGGTAGATTTCAAAATTACAACCATGATAACAACCCGTGCAAATAATAGGTGAATAATCAACAGCTAACTTCTACTTTTTAAAACCAATGTTTCATTATTTGAAAGTAATCTAGAATAATTTGATATATAAATCCAAATGAAATCGCTTTATAATAAATCTTGTAAAGATAATTAAATTAATTTACTAAGGAGGTCATGAAGTTGTTTAAAAAGAAAACTTTATGGGGTTTATTATTGATGGTAGCATTTGTTCTATTACTTGCCGCATGTGCACCTGAGCGTGAAGGTGCTGAAGAAGCTACCGGTAATGATAAAGGAACAGAAAATACAGAAGGATCAGAAGAGGCAGAGAAGCCTGAAGAACTAGTTGTATGGATAAATGATGAAGATATAGCTGAAGATATTGCAGTACAAATGTTTGATAAATATACTGAAAAAACTGGTATTGAAATTAGCTATCAACGAGTAGCTCTACCAGATCAAGTAAAAGAATTGGCTTTAGCTGGACCGACAGGTGATGGACCGGATTTATTTTTCCAGCCTCAGGATAGTTTGGGGGATATCGTTGCACAAGGGTTAGCACTTCCAATTGACTACGCAGAAGAAGAAAAATCAGCATTTACGGACGTAGCAATGGATGCATTCACATATGAGGGTGACATTTATGGAGCTCCTGTAGCAATTGAGACTTACTTTACTTATTACAATAAAAGTTTAGTAGATACAGCGCCGGAAACAATTGACGATGTTCTTGCAATGTCAAAAGAATTAACAGATTCTAGTAAAGATCAGTACGGATTTTTAGTATCACCTGAATTTTATTACTTATATTCCTTTATGAATGCATATGGTGGTTATGTCTTTGGTGAAGAAAATGGTGTTTATGATCCAACTGATATCGGGTTGGATAATGAAGGTTCTATTGAAGGTTTAAAGAAATATAAAGAATTTATTGATGCAGGCGTACTTCCGAAAACATTAACAGTAGACGTACTTGATGGTCTATTTAAAGAAGGTAAGGTTGGAATGGTAGTTAGTGGACCATGGAATATGCCGATTTATAAAGAAGCACTTGGAGATGACTTAGCCACTACACCACTTCCAAAAATGAATGGAGAAATTGCACCTTCCTTTGTAGGTGTCAAATCTTGGTTGGTATCTTACTATAGTGAACACCCTACTTGGGCGAAGGATCTTGCTAAATTTATGACAAATGATGAAAATTCTCAGCTTTACTATGATGTAACAGGTGAGTTACCTCCTAGACCAGAAATTTTAGATGCTGTAAATGATCCGATTTATGCTGGTTATACGGAACAGGTGCCACATGGTACATTAATGCCAAATATTCCAGAAATGGCACCAGTATGGGATATGGATGTTGCAATAGAATTAATTAATAATGGATCAGAAGTCGAAGGAGCAGTAAAAGACACAGTGCAATCCATTAAAAATAAAATTGCGACAATGGGAACGTCTGAATAAAGCAGGTAGAGTGGAAAAAGAGATTTTCTTTTCCACTCTCCATTTTTATACTAACTTTACGATAAAATTACTTGATTAATAGTATGAGTGAAATGAAGAAAGAGGTGGAATAGATGGCCAAAAAAGAGGAATCAAGTTCAAGTGTGCATCTTCCAAAGAGTCAAAAAAAATTGAACCCGACAGTGGCAATGGTGCTGTCTATTATATTAGCAGGTTTAGGTCAAATTTATAACAAGCGCTATATGAAGGGAATTTCTTTTATCATATTGGAAATTGCCTTTATCATAGCGACTTTTGATTTCCTTTGGTTAGGTTTGTGGGGAATTATCACATTAGGTACAATTCCTGGTGTTGATCATTCCATTTATTTATTGGTATATGGAATTGTCGCACTACTTTTATTAACCCTTGTAATAACTTTTTATGTGTTTAATGTGATAGATGCAAGAAAACAGGCTATGCAAATTAATAATGGATGGACCCCGCCCAATTTTAAACAATCATTTAAAAATACTTATGACAAGGCATTTCCATACATTATGACATTGCCTGGGTTTATATTGTTAATCTTTACGGTTGTTTTTCCGTTGTTGTTTGCGATTGCCTTAGCCTTCACCAATTATGACTTATACAATTCACCACCCAAAAACTTAGTAGAGTGGATTGGCTTTCAGAACTTCAAGGATCTGGCAACAGTAGACATTTGGCAAAATACCTTTACGAGTGTGTTTTCTTGGACAATTATTTGGACGATAGTAGCAACGTCATTTCAGATTGTTGTCGGGTTGATTTTAGCCGTATTGGTAAATGATAAACGTGTCAAATTTAAAAAGACAATTCGTACGATCCTAATCCTGCCTTGGGCTGTGCCAGGATTTGTATCGATTTTAATCTTTGCAGCGATGTTTAATAATGAATTTGGAGCAATTAATAGAGATATTATTATTCCTCTATTTGGTGGAGAAGGTTTACCATGGTTAACAGATCCTTTCTATACCAAAGTAGTACTGATTTTAATTCAAACATGGCTCGGTTATCCATTCGTTTTTGCTTTGTTTTCAGGGGTTCTACAAAGTATTTCGTCTGAATGGTATGAAGCAGCAGAAGTTGATGGTGCCACTCGTTGGCAAAAATTTCGCAACATTACATTGCCACATGTGTTGTTTGCCACAGCACCATTATTAATCATTCAATATACAACAAATTTTAATAACTTTAATATTATATATCTATTTAATGAAGGTGGCCCGGCAGTACAAGGTCAAAATGCTGGTGGAACTGATATTTTAATTTCTTGGGTTTACAAGCTAACCTTTGAAACTAATGATTACAGCATGGCCGCTGCTATTTCGTTAATTATTGGTTTAATGGTTTCAATTTTTGCTATTTTTCAATTTAGACGTACTAGCTCATTTAAAGAGGAGGGTAATATATAATGAGTCCAAAATTGAAGTCAAATTTAGAATTGTTAGGAATTTATGGGATCTTTGCATTTATGGCCGTTATTATTATATATCCGATTATTTGGGCGTTTGGTATGTCATTAAACCCTGGTAATAGTTTGTATTCAGCAACAATTATCCCGGAGAATTGGTCGTTGGAACATTATAAATGGCTATTTACTGATCCGAAAAGTGATTATTTATTATGGTATAAAAATAGTATGATTGTGTCCGGTTGTGCTGCATTGTTTTCAGTTATTATGACCTCTTTTGTAGCCTACTCCTTTTCAAGGTATCAATTTGTTGGTCGAAAATCAGGCCTTTATACCTTCTTAATACTGCAAATGTTCCCAGTAATGATGGCGATGGTTGCATTATATATCTTTTTACATCTAATTGGTTTGTTAGACACTTTGACAGGATTGATTTTGATCTATGTTGGTGGGCAAATACCTTTTAACGCATGGTTGGTCAAAGGTTATTTGGATACGATACCAAGAGGACTAGATGAAGCAGCAAGAATAGATGGGGCAGGTCATTTTACGGTATTTATTAGAATTATTATGCCGTTAGCAAAGCCAATTTTAGCTGTAGTTGCATTATTTAATTTTATGACACCGTTATTTGATTTTATATTGCCTTCCATTATTTTGAGTAGTCCTGAAAATTATACGATCGCATTAGGGTTATTTAATTTTATCAATGATCAGTTCTCAAATAATTTCACACGGTTTGCAGCTGGTGCTATTTTAATAGCTATTCCAGTAGCGATTATATATTTGTTCTTACAACGATTCCTGATTTCGGGACTTACTGCCGGAGGTACAAAAGGATAAAATTTAATTTGGGGGTTTTAATTTTATGACACAGAAAGAATTTATTAAAGGTGTCGACTTGTCGTTTGTAGATGAAGTAGAAACAGAAGGCGGCCTGTACTTTGACAATGGTAAACCAGTTGATGTAATTGATTTGTTGCATCGATCAGGTGTCAATGCGGTGCGTCTACGACTTTGGCACACACCTACTGGGGGATATTGCGATATAGAAAGAACAATAAAAATGGCAAAAAGAATTAAACAGTATAATATGGATTTTTTACTAGACTTTCACTATTCCGATTATTGGGCGGATCCAGGGAAGCAATCAAAACCAGAAGCTTGGAAGTCTTTACGCTTTGATGAGCTTGTAGAGATAGTATATAGTTATACAAAGGAAGTAATAGAAACTTTTATGGAAGAAGATGCACTTCCAGATATGGTGCAGATAGGAAATGAAATTACCAATGGCATGCTTTGGGAAGAAGGAAAAATATATAAAGAAATAAATGGAGAAAAAACGGAGGATTGGGAAAGAATTACCCGACTGGTGCAAGCAGGTCTACGAGGTGTAATGGATGCAGATGAGGAAGGTCAAATGAAGACGATGATTCATATTGATCGAGGTGGGGATAATGAAGGTTCCCGTAAGTTTTATGATCAAATGGAAAAGTTTAAATTAGAGTATGATGTCATTGGTCTTTCCTATTATCCTTGGTGGCATGGACCATATCAAGATTTTGAAGCTAATCTAAAAGATATGGCGAATCGCTACCGAAAAGAAATTATCGTGGTAGAAGTTGCGTATCCCTGGACTGTGCCAGATGAAATTCCAGCAGTTGATGACGCTCCTGATTTTAGAGAGCATTTGGTACCAGGCTATCCGGCAACTACTGAAGGTCAAAAGGCATATTTAGAAAAGCTATGCAAAACAGTTAAAGAAACTCCACATAATTTAGGGAAAGGTATTTATTATTGGGAACCTTGTTGGATCCCTTCCAAGCAAGAATGGTCTGTAGGGCATGAAAATAACTGGTCCCATTTAACATTATTTGATTACAAAGGAAACAAATTAATAGGATTGGAAGCATTTCAAGAAAGTACTAACACAAAGGAAGATAGGTGATCTCATGAAATTCAAACCAGTAAGTGAAAAAATACCAAAAATGTTGCATGGGGCGGATTATAACCCAGAGCAGTGGGAGAAGTATCCGGAAGTTTTAGCAGAAGATATTCGTTTAATGAAGCTAGCTAATTGTAATGTCATGTCAGTGGGCATCTTTTCTTGGGCAAAGCTAGAGCCAGAGGAAGGAACATTTACGTTTGGATGGATGGATAAGTTGCTTGATACTTTTCATGAAAACGGAATTTATGCTTTTCTGGCAACACCAAGTGGCGCTAGACCGGCATGGATGTCTGAAAAATATCCGGAAGTATTACGAGTAGGAGCTAACCGTGTGCGTAATCTTCACGGGATGCGTCACAATCACTGTTTTACATCACCTGTATATCGTGAAAAAGTAGAGATTATGAATAGCAAATTAGCGGAACGATATGCCGACCATCCAGCAGTTATTGGCTGGCATGTATCCAACGAATATGGTGGTGAATGTCATTGTGATTACTGCCAAGATGCATTCCGTGAGTGGTTAAAGAAGAAATATCAAACATTAGATGCATTAAATGATGCATGGTGGACAACGTTCTGGAGTCATACGTATTCGAGTTGGTCTCAAGTGGAATCTCCTGCACCACACGGAGAAAAAATGGTTCATGGTCAAAACCTTGATTGGAAACGTTTTGTCACTGATCAAACATTAGACTTTTATCGCCATGAAGTGAAACCCTTAAAGGCAGTTAAACCTGAAATGCCGGCAACAGCAAACTTTATGGAAACATTTGAAGGATTAAATTATGCAAAATTTGCTGATGACATTGATGTGATCTCATGGGATTCTTATCCGACATGGCATGATCAGCAAGATGAGTCCTATCTTGCTGCTTACACCGCAATGAATCATGACTGGTTCCGTTCTTTAAAAGATGGCAAGCCATTTTTACTAATGGAAAGTACACCAAGTTTAACGAACTGGCAGCCGATTAGTAAGTTGAAAAAGCCGGGAATGCATGTATTATCATCTCTACAAGCGGTAGCACATGGCTCTGATTCTGTACAATATTTCCAATGGCGTAAAAGTCGTGGATCCAGTGAGAAATTTCACGGTGCTGTTGTCGACCATGCAGGGCATGAGCATACACGTGTCTTCCAAGAGGTCACAGAGCTTGGCGAAGGTTTAGCTAAATTAGACGAGGTAGTAGGCACAACGGTTGACGCAGAAGTGGCGATTATATTTGATACCGAAAATCGTTGGGCAGTAAAAGATTCCCAAGGTCCGCGTAATATCGGTGTTCATTATGAGCGTACAGTTACAGAGCACTACCAGGCATTTTGGGAGCAAGGTATTGCCGTTGATGTCATTGATTCTGAGAAAGATCTATCCAAATATAAATTAGTGGTTGCACCAATGCTTTATATGGTAAGATCTGGAGTTGGTGAAAATATTGAGAAGTTTGTTCAAAATGGGGGAACATTCGTCACGACGTACTGGTCAGGGATTGTTGATGACAATGACCTTTGTTTCCTTGGTGGTTTCCCGGGACCATTGCGTAAGACATTAGGTATCTGGTCAGAAGAAATCGATGGTCTCTATGATGGCGAAACAAATCGTGTAAAAGTAGTAGGCAATAACGAACTAGACCTGCGTGGTGAATTTGAAGCAAAAGAATTGTGTGATCTGATCCATTTAGAAGGTGCACAGGTTTTAGCACAATACGGCAGTGACTTTTATGCGGGTAGACCCGCGTTAACGGTTAATCAATATGGTGAGGGTAAAGCTTATTATATTGCTTCTAGAAATGATCAGGCATTCCATCAAGCCTTTTTTGAAAAGTTAGCAGATCAACTATCATTGAAACGAGCGACTGGTGGCTTACTACCAAAGGACGTCAGTGCTCAGGTCCGTACAGACGGCACAAATGAATTCTTGTTTTTAATGAACTTTTCAAATGAGACAAAAGACATTAACTTAAACGGTCAGACTTATCAAGATTTAATAACAGACAACGAAGTATCAGGTATCGTTTCGTTGCCAGGATTCGATGTTAAAGTGTTGAAAAAATAAACGTGATTAAAGGCATTCCTCTATTAGGAATGCCTTTTTTGAAAATGTGAGAAAGTATAAAATTTGGCTCTACCACAGTATTTGCTGTGGTATTGTTGTTTTATGGAGACCAACATACTACGCCAATAGTAGAGACGACTTTGATAACAAATATTACGTACTGTTATTTTAGGTTTTCTACCATCAACTCCGCATGTTCCGTAAGAATTACCTTTGCCTCATGAGAAATATTTCTTTCATTTGCCTTACGGTTTAGATGAGATAAATAGTTTTCTAAAAACTTACTAGCATCTTCCTTTGAGCCTTTTTCCAAGTGATGTGTCACTTGATTTAATGCATTTACTAATTGGGGTACTACTGGGCCAGTTAGGTCACCTGATTCCATCTTTTCTTCTGTTAGATGCTTTAATACATCCACCGTCATCACTACAGCTACATGTGCAGTAACATCACCGTGTTCTGTTGTACCTTGAACAGTGAATGATCCAAGAGTGGAATAATCTTCTTCTTCTATAACATCCCATGTCACTTCTGTACGCACGATTGTGTCATTTTCAATATCTAATACATCGATAGTGTCCGGCAATGCTGGTACCTCGTATAGTGGGGTTACGAGATATTCATTCGTTTTCGCTATAAAATCACTGAATGCTGCATGGAATACTCGTGTAGAATCATTTGCTTCGTACCACCCATCGCCTCTTGAAGTAAACATAGATTGCCAAATCGCTGGTTCCCATACTAATATAGTGGACGCGGCATTATTAATCGTATCATTGGCAGTCCGCATCACATCGATCATAAAGTCTGCTTGCCCTTGTATTGTGTTAGGATATCCAGAATCAGAAGGACCGCCAGAAGCTCTATGAGATGTTTCTGACACTGCTAATTCATACGCAGGAAACTCTGTTGCAAATGCATGTAAGTTATTACTTAAATCTTCCATCGTACCATGCCATTCAGGATAATAAGAAATGGACATGACATCAAAATTATTCTGATAATCATCCTTCAGTCTTGTCGTTAGCTGGCGCCAAAACTCCTGTGTTTTCGCTAATCGATTTCTATCAACGATTACATGGATTTTAGTTTTTGATTCAGGTGACGCATCTTGAGTAGCACGTAGGCCAGCATCCACGATTGCGGTAAATCGATCCCATGCTGCATCATAGGCAGCTTGTTCTTCTGGATCCTCTGATTCCCAATACTCCCATAACAGTTCCCCACCTGGTTGGGCAGTATAGGATGGATCTTCTCTTGCATACCTTGGTTCATTTCCTGTTGGAACCTTTTCCGCACCCCAAAGTGTTCCATTAATTATTTCATTTCCAATCTGGATATAATACGGAGTTACTCCTGCAGACACATGATCTGCTGTCACTTCATAGGTGAAATCATACACTGCTTCCACAAGCTCATCAAACGGCAAGTCCTTCCAGGCCTTTGGCTTTATCTGTTTTCCTGGGTCTGCCCAGCTGTCCGAATAGTGAAAGTCAAGTCCTACGTTCATACCAAGTTCATCTGCGTATAAAGACTTGTTTAGTGTATCCTCTGGGTTCATACTTCCGTCAACTTGTGTCACTGGTTCCCCTGTGTTTTCGGATCTTGGTTCATTCCAAACTCGGAATCTAGCAGATGTCATACCTGTTTCCTGCATTGTTCCGATCATGCGACCATCAGATGATGGTACATCTGTATTACTATCTGTAGTATACGTATTATTTAAAAAAGCTGTATCCCAAGATAAATCTGCTCCAACCGCAAGATTGTCCTTTAGTAGATAATTGTTGGCGCGAATCTCTGAAATCCCTGCAATGGCACCATCTGAAACGTTTAATAGTGTTACTTTCAAATACCTAACTTCTGGAGTATTCTGAATAAGAACATCTTCTCCTCCAGTTATTGGCTCTTCAGAATGATCGGAAAGTGTAAACCATTGCTCTCCATCACTAGATCCTTCAAGCGTATAGTTGTATTCGCCAGCTAGTGTTGGAAAAACAACCTCTACTTTTTTCATCCCAGGATAAGTTCCACCCAGGTCGATCTGTATCCAACTGTCTTCGGACACAGAGCCAGCATCCCAATAAGTAGCTTCCTCCTGATCAACAGCGAAACTAGCTTCTCCTGTTCCCGCTTCAGCAGATACCCAACTCTTCGTTGGTAAGTTTGTATACGCAGGTGAAATATCTGCATTTCCATAATAAGCAGCTGTTGGCATACTAAAAAAAATTGCCCCAACTAGCAATACTACCATGGAGAGTATCGTTGTCTTCTTTACAAACGAGTGTTTTTTCATAAAATGTTACCTCCTATTTTATCAAGGAATCAAACAAGCTATACTACAAGAATGAGAACATCTGCTATCCTATATGCATACCCTTTCATAAGAATTTGTTCTTACTACCTCCTTTCCGTTTTGGATATTCCCCTTTGTTTAAGGTATATTAAAGCTAGATTTCTTTACCTAGCAGTAATATCAATTATTTTTTTTGCTAGTTCTTCGTAGTAAAACAGTTAGTTATGAAAAAAGATGGTAGATGTAGTGTGGTTTTTTTGTGAGATAAGAAAATTTGCGCATTTGTCTAGCTCCGAGCACCTAGAAATTAGGTGTTTCCATGAATCATCCTACGATAAAGAAGGCTTGCCGACAGGTGAAAACAGAGGCTTAATCGCAGTTAGGCCCATGGGCGAAGGTCATCAACTGCTCGCTTTTCTCAGTGATTCCTTTATCTCAGTTGATTCTGAAGTCGCTACGTTACTAAAAGGGCGCTCTATGCTTTTCTTATGTTGTAGAGAAGAATGGTTAGATTTTAAAAAAGTATCTTAGATTTTAAGTACAAAACTTAGAAAGAAGTTGTTTTTAATCTATATTATTTTTTCATTATGGTGTACAACGATGTTCTACACAAAATATAAATATATGAAACTTACTTAAATACTCAATTGCTGTTGTACTAATGAACCTTTTGCAAAAATAACAAAAAGACCAACTTTCCATTCACAAAAGTTAGTCTTCTAATTGGTCGTACGGTCCACACATTTATTGTTTTATTCTTCAGTAAACTTCCACTTATTTCACGGTCATCTTGTTTTCTTTTCCGTACATATCTCTATATTTCTTAGGGGTGATACCTTCTCTCTTTTTAAAGGTTGAAATAAAGTAACTAAGATTATTAAACCCAACAAGGATAGCAATATTTTTTACTGGTACTTCAGGGTTTTGTAGCAATATTTCCTTTGCCTTTCTAATTCTCAATTGGATTAAAAATGTATAGGGACTTACATGAAACGTCTTTTGAAATAACTTGTTTAAATATTGGGAGCTTACACTTAATTTGCTTGCCATTTCATCTAAGGTAATATCCTCAGCATAATGAACTTCAAGCCACTCCACAATTTTCCGTACTTTATCATAAAGATAGGATAAGGATGGTTGGCTATTAATCTTTCCATACTTTTTCAATTTTAGTAAAAAGTTATACAGGTAGATTGATAAATCTATCTTTGAAAACTCTGAATCCAACTTCATTTTCTGTAGCATATCTTGCATCATTATTTCTACTTGTAAATCTCCTAATTCTGTATATATACTAGAATAATTCATATTTAAAGCGTCCAAAATAGATGCTGCCGATTTTCCTCCGAATGTAATATAAATTGTAGACCACTTTTTTCCTAATGAATAATACACGTGAGGTGTATATGGCTTTAATAATACTCCCTTGCCTTTAGATAAGATATATTCTTGACCTTGAAACGAAAATCGCCCATTGCCCTCAACTGTTTGCAGCCAATGATAGTATGGATACCCCTCAGGTCTATTAAAATCCTGTTCATATGGGTTATAGCCGAGACTCTCCACGAATAAAGGGAAAGATTCTTCCGTGGTTATGTACTCATATCTAACTTTTCTGTTATACATTTTCCACCAACTCTTTTAGTAAATTGAAAATTCTAACATTCATTCCATCCGTTTCTCTTCAAAAAATAAGGCACGGTTGTTAAAACAATATTGATCTTCTGTTAATATGATTAAAAATGAATCCGCTTACTTTTCAGTATATCACATAATCATCAGATTCTGTTTTTTTGAATTCTTCCGGATGATGGTTCTTCTATGTCACTTAAACATAACGTAAACTCTTGGTTGGAATTATCTCCAGTTTGTTACAACTTCTTTCATCATACCTTAAAAATAATACCCTACTTCATTCATATGTTTTAAAGGGGTAAGTAAGAGTGAGTGAATGCGAAAGCAGCTAACTACATCAACCAGGTAAAAGATTTACAACTTCAACGAACATTATACTTGATGTCAAGGGAAGTAAGACACGGCGGTTTCATGCGTTATATGATAAGAACTATCGTCTAGGTACCTTGTGGAAAGCGTGGCAACGAGTGAAAAGAAATAGAGGAAGTAGTGGAATGGACAAGTAAACCTTGGAAGGTATCAGTTATTATCGAGAGAAGCAATTTTTGAAGGCTATATACCGAAAGATGAAGAAAAAGAAACGACCGTTAGGCATCCCCACAGTGAAAAACAAGATCGCATAAATGGCAATGAAAATTGTGATCGAGCCCATATTTGAGGCAGATTTTTAAGACTGTTTGTTTTGGAAAAGGTGGTTAAACCGTTTCGGCTGGTATCTATTACAACACTTGAACATCTTTGGTAATAAAAATAAGAATAGACGGTATAACATTCATATATACAAGAAACAGCGAGAAAAGTTCATTACAAGCTTGTGAAATTATCTATATAACTCGTAAAGCCAAAGGGAGAAGAACGTCGGAGAGCCGTATGAGGGAAAACTTCACGTACGGTTTGATGAGGGGAAATAGGAGGAGGATCCTACCTTACAGTCTGGCCTAGCAAGGTGAAACCCCCTGAAACCCGAAGACAGAAAAATAGTATCTCATTTCTGTTTTCTACTCTACAAGAAAGTATAAAGCTTGCGTAGGTGCCTAGCTTCGAACGCTCCCAGAAACTAGGCGACTTCACGAATCGCCCTTGAGTGAAAGTCATCATCGCGTCACTTGCTCACCGTGATTCCTTTATCTCAGTTGATTCTGAAGTCGATATGCTTCTAAGCGGCACTCTACGCTTTTTTCTAATAGTAATGTCTACTCCTCATCATTAGCTGATTGTTAGAAAGCATATTTCTAATGGATTTCAAGATGGATTAGTTACTGCTTATTCTACTTGAAATTTTCATTTAATGTCGCTTCTAATTGCTTTAAATTTTCAAGGATATCGGTGTTACTAGTTAAACAATTATCTAAGGTTGCTGTCACTTCCTCTATGGATGCGTTGGATTGCTCGCTTACTGCAGCTAATTCACTAATAGAGTCACTAATTCCTTTGACAGAGTTGTTAATGTTCTCCATATATTGATTGTTATGAATGGATAATTGATTTAAATTGCTAATGGCTGAACTAATTTGAGAAAATGAGTGATTTGTTTCCTTAGTTTGCTCATAGCTTTCTGCCATCCGTTCAGAAACTTGCATCATTCGACTACGTGTTTGGTCCGATTGTTTCGTAAAAGTGTCCAATTGTTCAGAAATTTTCTCCGCTGATTCCGTAGTCATCTCAGCTAAATTACGGACTTCATTAGCTACAACTGCAAATCCTTTTCCATGTTCACCTGCGCGAGCCGCCTCAATACTAGCATTAAGGGAAAGCAGGTTAGTCTGATTGGCGATTTCTTTGATCGTATTACTAAATTGATTCGTTTCATTTAGATTATTGATTAACTGACTGATTTCCTGTGACATTGCATCAATTTCTTCTCTAAATTCACCGACCGTTTGTGTAAGAGAATTAATTTGTTGTTGACCGCTTTGGGATAGCTGCTTTGTATTAATCGATTCGTCCGTTAAGCTTGTTGTCGTCTCTGTCATTTCTTCCAACTGCTTTCTCATATTAACAATTAATTCATTAATATCCTGTGCTGACTCACTCTGGGTATTAGAGCCTGTTGAAATTTCTTGGAATGCTAATCCCATTTCCTGAAAGGCTATATTATTTTGGTCACTATTTTTAGTGATGAATTCAGTCTTCTCACTAATCGTGTTCATTAGCTTAAGCAATGAAGCCTTTTGTTCTTCTTGTTCAGCTAAAAGTTCCTCTGTTTTGACTCTTGATTCTTCTGTTTGTTTTTTCATGTAATCGGAAATTCGAAGGAAAAAGAAAACAATAATAGCTATCATCATATAAAAGCAAATA
Source organism: Gracilibacillus sp. D59 (assembly GCF_052246695.1). NCBI lineage: Bacteria > Bacillati > Bacillota > Bacilli > Caryophanales > Bacillaceae > Gracilibacillus > Gracilibacillus sp. D59. Next base: position 573,889 of record NZ_JBQQCK010000002.1, read on the forward strand.
TAAACGATTTCAGATTCGGGAGCTATAGTGATTAATTCTCTTTGAAACAATAATATATATAGGATTAATAATAGACTATACACAAGCGTGAATATGGATAGCTTATAGCTCATGTAAATTAAAGCTAGGATGATAATATATAACGCAGCAATAATGTTGGTAGCAGCTGGTTGTACTATAGTTCCAATTGCAGTTGCTAGTGCAGAACCTATCACAGCGAGGTATGGAATATGTACAATGAAAGCCTTTTTAAAATGAAGAACAAAGAATAGTCCCCACACTAGAGCCTGAACAGTAACGAAGATAATGGTACCAATGTTTTGATTAGCTGTTAATGCCAGGGAAGTTAATAATGTGGAAACAGTTAAAGCAATTAATACGGCAGCATTTCTTTTGACCATATCTCGTTCTGCAAGGGTTAATGTAGAATCGTATTCTTTACTTTTCTTAAAAAACATAAGATGTCAACTCCCTTTAATAGTTTATAAGTATCATGAATAGTAATATAATACTACAAAATTCGACGTAGGTATATAGGTATTTAGTTTCATAAAAAACAATAAGTTGTTACCGAACGAGTGTAACAATTGACGGAAATTAAAATAACCGCTAAACTATAATTGTTCCGCAATACAAAAAGTTATTCCGTATTGTGGAATAGAGGAAGGGGAGAGGTTTTATGGCTTCAGTACAGTCTGTAGAACGTACTTTTTCCATTTTAGAAATATTAGCCGAACATCCTAATGGACTGAGTATTACAGCATTGTCCAAGGAAATTAATTTGGCAAAAAGTACGACTCATCGACTTTTACGTACATTAACGGCTAGAGGCTATGTTCAGCAGGACAGTCAAAGTGGTTATTATCTTCTTGGAATCCAGTGTCTTGTATTAGCAAGTTCGCTATTAAATAACATGGATATTAGAACGATGGCAAAGGATGCGTTGCACACATTAGCGAAGCAGTCTGGGGAGGTAGTTCACTTATGTATTCATGACAAAAATGAAGTCGTTTACATCGATAAAGTCGAAAGTGACCAAACATTACGAATGTATTCGCAAATAGGAAGAAGAGCATTAATGCATTGCACCGGAGTAGGAAAAGCCTTACTCTCTGGCTTCACCGTAGATCAATTAGATAATTTGATTACAGAAAAAGGACTGCCTGAATTTACAGAAACCACGATCACAGATAAAGTCGAGCTAGAAAAGGAATTAATGAGAATCAAAGAAAGAGGATATGCCATTGATGAACAGGAGCATGAAACAGGGATTCGCTGTATCGCGGCCCCGATTTATGATCATGATGGAAATGTGATTGCTGCTATTAGTATTGCAGGACCTGCTGATCGAGTGACAATTGAAAGAGCTAAAGGTGATTTAGCACAAGCTATTTTAGATCAAAGTAAACATATATCTGCAAAATTAGGCTATCATGGTGTTAACCGTCTGTAAGACCTCAACTTCGAGTTTCAAGTAACACAAGGAAAGTTTAGGGGTAACAGACGCTAACACCCTGATCATAGTCTCGCTTTATATCAAAAAAAAATTGAAAGGTGTGTTGAAGGATGAAAGTAACCAATATCGAAACATTTGTTGTAGCGCCGAGATGGTGTTTTGTAAAAGTAGAGACGGATGAAGGTATTACAGGCTGGGGGGAACCTGTTGTAGAAGGGAAAGCCGCAACTGTTGAAGCAGCAGTTCATGAATTGGCTGACTTTTTAATCGGGAAGGACCCTCTGAAAATCGAAGACCATTGGAATGTGATGTATCGTGCCGGTTTTTATCGTGGGGGGCCGATCCTAATGAGTGCGATTGCCGGTCTTGATCAAGCGCTATGGGATATAAAAGGGAAGTACTTCGATACTCCTGTCTATCAATTATTAGGAGGGGCATGCCGCGACTCGATTCGGGTGTATTCCTGGATTGGCGGTGACCGACCGAGTGATGTAGGAGAAGCTGCTAAAAAAGTAGTGGAGGCAGGTTTTACTGCAGTGAAAATGAATGGAACAGAAGAACTGCAATATGTAGATAGCTACGAAAAAATTGATAACGTTGTCGAACGAATTGCATCTGTACGTGAGGCAGTTGGAGATTATATCGGAATAGGTATCGACTTTCATGGAAGGGTTCACAAACCAATGGCTAAAATACTGGCAAAAGAACTGGAACCATTCCGCCCGATGTTTATCGAAGAACCTGTTTTACCTGAGAACAATGAAGCATTAGCAGAAATAACGAAACATACAAGTATTCCGATTGCTACTGGAGAGCGTATGTATTCTCGTTGGGATTTCAAACCGTTATTCGAATCTGGCTATGCCGATATTATTCAACCGGACTTATCCCATGCAGGCGGGATTACTGAAGTGAAAAAGATTGCTTCAATGGCAGAAGCGTATGATGTCGCTGTTGCTCCACATTGTCCGTTAGGTCCGATTGCTTTAGCTGCTTGTTTACAAATGGATGCAACCGCTCATAACGCTTTTATTCAAGAGCAAAGCTTAGGGATTCACTATAATAAAGGGAATGACTTATTAGATTATATTACAGATAAATCGGTATTTGAATACAAGGATGGCCATGTCAAAATTCCTCAAGGAGCAGGTTTAGGTATTGAAATCAATGAAGAGAAAGTGAAAGAAATGGCAAAAGAAGGACACAGATGGAGAAATCCTGTATGGCGCCACAAGGATGGAACCGTTGCAGAATGGTAAGGAGGAATCTGATGGATGTCGTAACAATTGGGGAAACAATGGCATTACTTACACCTGACACAACGGGAAAGATGAGATATGCTTCCCATTTTTCCAGGAAGTTTGCTGGTGCAGAAACTAATGTAGCAATTGGTATTACAAGACTCGGTTATCAGGCTGGATGGATCAGTCGAGTTGGTGATGACGAATTAGGGAAAGCGATGCGGTCTTTTGTTCGTGGCGAAGGTGTAGATGTTTCACAGGTAAAAACAGATTCGCAAGCACAGACAGGGCTTTATTTTAAAGAACTACGAAGTGAACAAGATGTCCGTGTTTATTATTACCGAGCAGGTTCTGCCGCCAGTAAGTTAGGACCAGAGGATATAAAGGAAGACTATATTGCAGGCGCTAAATATCTTCATCTAACTGGTATTACACCTGCTTTAAGCGAAAGTTGTTACCAAGCAGTCTATCAAGCGATCGAATATGCCAAAAAGCATAAGGTGAAGATTATTTTTGATCCAAATATTCGTGAAAAGTTATGGGAATCTAAAGAAAAAGCCAAACAAGTTTTATTAGAAATTGCTGCAAAAGCAGATATCGTTTTGCCCGGATTAAGTGAGGCGAAGTATTTGTTTGGTGAGCATGACCTTGAGCGTTATGCAAGTCTTTTTATCGGAAATGGTGCGGAAGTCGTCATACTGAAAGAAGGTAGTAAAGGGGCATCCTACTATACAAAAGACGAGCATGGCTTTGTACCAAGCTATCCAATTGACCGAGTAGTCGATCCAATTGGTGCGGGGGATGGTTTTGCTGCTGGGGTGATCTCAGGCTTATTGGAGAAGCTTCCACTGGAGAAAGCGATAGCAAGAGCTAATGCAATTGGTGCTATGGTTACTATGGTAAATGGTGATGTAGAAGGATTACCAGAAATTGATGAAATTGAACGGTTTGTACAAGACACTAAAGAAGATGTCACAAGGTAATAAGAAAGGAGCTCAAACTCTATGGAGATTTTGCAAAAGATTTACCAGCATAAACTAGTAGCGATTATTCGTGGCGTACCATCAGAGCAAATTATCGATGTGGCGAATGCGTTGCATCAAGGTGGAGTACGAACGTTAGAGATTACTGTGGATACACCTAATGTATTAGGAGCAATAGAGCAGGTAAGGAAAGAGTTTGACGGAGAGCTGATAGTTGGTGCTGGCACCGTATTGGATGCGGAAACAGCTCGGGCGGCAATTATGGCTGGTTCGCAATTTATTTTTTCACCAACAGTGGATGTGGACACGATAAAGCTGACTAAAAGATATGGCGTTGTCAGCATTCCGGGAGCGATGACTCCGACAGAGATTTTAACAGCTTATGAAAATGGCGGTGACCTCATCAAAGTCTTTCCTGCCACTATATTAGGGCCGACCTATATCAAGGATATCAAAGGACCTTTGCCACATATTCCATTAATGCCAACAGGTGGAGTAAACCTTGATAATATATCCGATTATTTTCAGGTAGGAGCCGTGGCAGCAGGATTAGGCAGTTCCTTAGTTAAGAAACAGCAGACATATTCTAAAGAGGATTTAGAAGCGTTAAAACAAAGAGCAGAACAATTTGTGGCAAAAGTTTAGATGAGAATGGAGTGAACAAGATGACAAAAGACTGGGAGACCCTGTCCGTATTACAACGAAATCGAGAAAACGCCAGGTCATACTATATTCCTTTTGCAAATCAAGAATCAGCATGGACCAATCAAAGAAGCCATTCCGAACGATTTCAATTGTTAAATGGCACATGGAAATTTGCCTATTTTGAAGCACCTCAACAAGTACCTGAAGATGTTTGCGAAAGGGATGCCAGTGATTGGGAGGAGTTGTTTGTACCGTCTAATTGGCAAATGAACGGTTATGGAATCCCACATTATACAAACAAACAATATCCGTTCCCGATTGATCCACCGAGAATCCCGGCGGAAAATCCGACAGGTATTTATCGTCGTAATTTTTATATAGATCCAACTTGGGAAAAACAACATATTTTTCTCCGCTTTGAAGGAGTTGACAGTGCTTTTCACCTTTTTATTAATGGTAAGGAAGTAGGATATAGCCAAGGTAGCCGCATTCCTGCAGAGTTTAATGTGACCGATTACGTGCAAGCCGGAGAGAATGCTATTGCTGTAAAAGTATACCAATGGTCAGATGCCAGCTACATTGAAGATCAGGATATGTGGTGGTTAAGTGGTATTTTTCGCGATGTTTATTTACTAGCTCGTCCATCCTTTCATGTACAAGACTTTTTTGTTGAAACAGAGTTGGATAAAGACTACCGTCATGCGACGTTAAACATCAAAACAGTCTTAAATGAATTGCCAACTGAAAACTACGAAATAGAATACCAGTTATTTGATCCAGATCGGTCATTGACGGAGCAGGCAGAAGCAACTATCGATCAACAGAAAAGTGTACAAACAATCGAAGTAGAAGCTCCATTGAAATGGAGTGCAGAAAATCCAGCTCTCTATCAATTATTGATAACACTAAAAAAGGATGATCAAATCATCGAGGTTATTCCGGTAAAAGTCGGCTTTCGCTCGATAGAATTAAAAGATGGTTTGTTACTAGTTAATGGTAAAGCGATCAAACTAAAAGGGGTTAACCGCCATGATCATCATCCTGATTACGGAAAAGCAGTACCGTTTGACTGGATGGTCGAGGATGTCAAAATGATGAAACGACATAATATCAATGCCGTGAGAACAGCTCATTATCCAAATGATCCGCGTTTTTACGCATTGTGTGATGAGTATGGATTGTATGTCATTGATGAAGCCGATTTAGAATGTCATGGTTTCGAATATATTGGTCAGCCTCATTTGATTAGTGATGACCCAGAATGGCAGGAAGCCTACCTTGATCGAATGATTCGAATGGTGGAGCGCGATAAAAACCATCCATCGATTATTATGTGGTCGTTAGGAAATGAATCAGGATACGGTCAAAATCATGATGCCATGTATCAATGGACAAAAGAGCGCGATCCGTCACGTCTTGTTCATTACGAAGGTGAATGTCGTACCATTATGAATGGCAGCAATATGGATCCGGAGAAAGACCCAGTATCATCTGACGTCTTTACAACCATGTATACAGATATCGATATTTTAGATCGATTAGGTAAAAAGGATTTTCTGCAAACACCGCATATTCTTTGTGAGTATGCCCATGCGATGGGGAACAGTCCTGGTGCACTAAAAGAATACTGGGAAACATTTTACCGTTATCCAAGACTCCAGGGTGGCTTTGTATGGGAATGGATGGACCACGGCATTCGTAAAACAACCGAAGAGGGAGAAGAATATTTTGCTTATGGTGGAGATTTTGGAGACGAGCCGAATGACTCCAACTTTGTGATGGACGGATTAGTCATGTCTGATCATACACCATCTCCGGCATTGATTGAGTATAAAAAAATATTAGAACCAGTGAAGATAGGGTCTGTTAATTGGGAGGCTAAAACAGTTAGCGTAACCAATCGTTATGATTTTATTGGTTTAGATCATCTGCAATTAGTATGGACGGTTGAAGCGGATGGTGGCATTGTAGAAAGTGGAACGGCAGATCTTTCCGGGATAAAGCCTGAAGAAACGAAGGAAATACGTATCGATTTTTCTGAACCAGAAAATGTACTTGCAAATACCGATTATTTGCTTCATGCAAAGGTAGTATTAGCAAAGGATATGGCATGGTCAAGAGTCGGTTATGAAATCGCCTGGTCCCAATTTGAGATTCCTGTAAAAGCAGTACAACCAGCAGTAGAGCGACTGCAATCAGGTAGACTAGTTATAGAGGACGGACGTAATCAATTACATGTTCAAGGAAATGAATTCGACGTTTCTTTCAGCAAGATTACTGGTCTTATCGAAGAATGGAGCTTTCTAGGTGAACAAGTAATCGAAAGCACACCAAAATTAAATTTCTGGCGCGCGCTAATAGATAATGATATTTACGAAACAAATCAATGGAAGCCGGTCAGCAATAAAACGAATTGGCAAAAATATGGGTTACATTGGTTGCAGCACCGACTTGACGATTTTAGCTATCAAGTTGCAGATGATAAAAAACAAGTACAGATAATAGCCAAAGTAAGAATTGCACCACCTAAATTAGCGTGGGCGATCTTAACAACCTATACTTATGATGTCTATGCCAGTGGAGATGTTCAGGTTACAGTTACTGGTCAATTTGATGGAGATACTCCAGATACTCTTCCAAGAATTGGCTTACAAATGAAAGTACCAGATGCGCTTGATCATGTGAAATGGGATGGCAGAGGACCTGGTGAAGCTTATGTCGATAGTAAAGAGGCTAATCGCTTCGGAGTTTGGCAAGGCACAGTCGATCAGCTATTTACGAATTATGCTGTCCCACAAGAGAATGGGAATCGCCATCAAGTAAAATGGATGTCTCTATATCGTGAATCTGGAACTGGACTTTTGGTGACAGGGAAGCCAACCTTTGACTTTAGTGTCCATCGTTATGATATGGAAAATATCGATCAGGCAAGACATACACATGAGCTGATCAAACAGGATAGCTTTAACCTGAATCTTGACTATAAACAGCATGGCTTAGGTTCCGCAAGCTGTGGACCAGATGTTTTAGAGAAGTATGAATTACGTGCAGAGGATTTTGAATTTAGTGTTCGTCTAGTTCCTTTTTCATCTAATGATGATCCGATACATGTAGCCAAAACTACACTACCTAAGAGAATATAATTTTTCTGGACACTTTCAGAGGATTACTGGACACATTTCGCAATTTACTGGACACTTTTTATGATAATCTGGACACTTACACAAAAAAACCCGCTTCTGGATTTAATGATCTCGAAGCGGGTTCATTTATTTCAATTTTACAATCCACATTTAAGTTGTGCACCACAGTTTGTACACGTATTACAGCCACCAATATCTTCGACACTACCTTTACGGCAGACAGGGCATGTGTCGCCAACTTCTGAGCCGACTGACATGTCTGTTTTGTCTAATTCGTTTACTGTATCAACGATAACAACTTTCTTTTCTTCATCCTCAAATAGTTCGGTTTGTTCTGAGAAGTTATTTTCTTCTGCTTTTAATGTTAAGACTTGTGAATCACGGCTTCCGTCTACATAAACCGTACCACCTTTTGCACCTCCACGGTATAAACGACGATAAACTTGCTCCACTTGTTCGACTTTATATCCTTTTGGTGCATTGACAGTCTTGGAAATAGAACTGTCTACCCAACGCTGAATCACACATTGCGTATCTGCGTGTGCTTCTGGTGGTAAACTCATCGCAGTTACAAACCACTTAGGTAAATGATCTGGATCTTGTTCTGGATTATTATCTAAATATTCCTGTACAATGTCTGCTTTTACTTCGATAAATTTACCTAATCTTCCACTTCGATAGTAGGTGAAAGAGAAGTAAGGCTCAAGTCCGGTAGAGACACCCACCATCGTACCAGTTGAACCTGTTGGCGCAACGGTTAATAAGTGTGAGTTGCGAATACCATACTTTAAAACACCTTCACGAATATCTTCTGGCATACCTTGCATATAACCAGTAGAAATAAAGTTTTCACGTAAGCTTTGTGTTTCTTCTTCTGTTTCACCAACTAAGAAAGGGAAACTACCTTTTTCTTTTGCTAATTTGATGGATGTGCGATAAGCGGTTGTCGCAATCGTTTCGAATATTTTATCAACTAATTCATTGCCTTCTTTGGAACCGTACTCTGATTCACAATAAATCAATAAATCATGAAGACCCATTACACCTAAACCGACACGACGCTCACCTAGAGCTTGTACACGATTTTCTTCCAAGAAGTAAGGTGTTGAATCAATCACGTTATCTTGCATGCGTACACCGATTTCGACCGTTTGTTTTAGTTTATCAAAGTCTGGTGCTTTCTTCTCTTTGTCTGCTACATTCGCTAAGTTAACGGCTGCTAAATTGCAGACAGAAAACGGAGCGAGGGGTTGTTCCAATATTGTTATCCTAAAGGCTTTTTATCCTTTAGTTCTTACACTTCGCTTTCGTGTAAGTTCAGCATACCTTTTCATTGCACACTTTTTTCATGAATTTTAATAATTCTTTTCTTCCACGATCTTCACCAAAAACTGCCTTAGATATTACCCGAAAGTCTTTTACATCAAAACGCTCATATATCTCCTTTAAAAGTGGAGATAGGGATGTATTGATTTTATTAAATGGTGTTGCTTCAACTATTTTTTTGTTCTCAAGTGTCCATTCTATAATAAGATCTCGAATCTTTTGGTGAATAATGGTTCTTTTTTCAACATAAGATTGGGTTGCAAGTTTTATAGCAACTTTACCAGCACACTTTTGACTGCAAAATAGTTTATTAGAGGTGATTGTTATTTCAAATGACTCTCCGCATTTTTTACATGACCTTGTTTCTCTCGGTGTTTTTATATAGCCCTTTTTCATACCACTTTTCTTTAGACCTTCTAGCATCCTTTTTCTAGATGGGGTATTAGAAGCCCATAATTTTTTAGTATGCTCACCAATTATTTTTTTGGTTTTCGTATTATGCCTTATGTTATAGTGTCCATTTAATTTACCAAACATAGCCTTATTTATAGTGGTGTTGTCAGATTTTATCCATTCTGTAATAACAGATGTTAAGGAAAAAGGTAAACTTTTATATAAATTAAGCAGTTCTTCATAAGAAATCAGATTCCATTTAATAAAATATTTATCTTCAATGTACTGTAAAGTTTTTCTTGCGTTTTCTTTTGCTTCTTTATTTCGGGATTTTATTTCTACAATTTCTATAAGCAAACCATTTTGATCGTATAAGAAGAAATCTGGTTTATAAATTTTGTACCCTATATCAAAGGATCTAACTTCGTATTTCCAGCTTATCTTTTGATAGTCAAGGTATCTGGCATATGCATATTCATAGGAGCTTCTTAAATAATATCCTTTATAAAACCCTGCATATCCTCTATTCATTTTTACACCTCTATATAACTTCATTTAAATATATAGGTAAGTTGTGTGCAATGCTGCGGCCTCTTGCCCGGATTATAGTCTACTAAAGTAGGATCACCGAGTATGCGTTGCCCCTGACTAACTTTTTACATTAGCCTTCGGTTCGGATTAGCGTCACAGCCTCCCCGCTTCGTTCCGCAGTGTTTTACATGAGGCAAACTATGCTACTTTACCACATGGGTTTGTCGCTACTACTTTTTGTCCATAAGCGGTTGCGTTTGTTTTCTTATTGGCATTATCAATAAAGAAAATACCTGGTTCAGCTGAATAAGTGGCACAGACGTTAATCAAGTCCCATAATTCTTTTGCTTTAATGCGCTTATAAACTTTTACACCAAAACCTAGTTTCTCCCATTCTCTAACGTCTCCAACTTCATGCCAATGCTTGTTGTAGTATTCCATTTCCTCAGCATCGTAATTTTCAACATCAGGGAAGCGTAATTCGTATTCAAGATCATTTTCAACAGCTTCCATAAATTCATCAGTAATACAAACAGAAATGTTCGCACCTGTTAAAAAGTCAGGATTGTGAACAGAATAAGAACCGCCATCGCGTAATTCTGCTTCTGCTTTTTCGATATTGGCATCAGTGAATCCGCCTTGACCTGGCATGCTTTTATAATTGACCACACCTTGGTATAGTTGTACTTCATCTGCAGAAAGTGGTGTGAAATTCAGTTTATCACTTGCTAATTGCTGAATAGTTTCGTCTTCGGTATTTTCAATCAAATAACGTAATATTCTTGGGTTTTGCATCTTTGAGATGATAAACTCAATCACATCAGGGTGCCAATCGTTTAACATAATCATTTGAGCACCACGTCTTGATCCGCCTTGCTCAACAAGGTGTGTTAATTTGGCGATATCATCTAGCCAAGAGACAGAGCCAGATGATTTACCATTCACACCTCTCGCTAACGCATTACGAGGGCGAAGTGTGGATCCATTGGTACCAACACCGCCACCGCGTGACATGATTTCCATTACCTGCTTACGATGATCACTGATACCTTCACGGGAATCTCTTACAAAAGGCATTACATAGCAATTGAAATACGTTACATCTGTGTGAGATCCTGCTCCGTACAGGACACGTCCTGCTGGAACAAAGTTTAAGCTCGACAGTTCCTGATAGAACTGTTCAAATGATTCATCTTGTTTTTCTTTGGTTGTTTCTACTTCCGCAAGACCCGTTGCATTACGTTTAGCAATTTGTTCGTAATACACTTCTAACGGTTTATCGATAATGCTTAAAGAACGTTCAATTACACCAGTTTCACGCTCTTCATCTTTTTCTAATACATGAACATAATCTTTATCCACTTGAATACGGGCTTTGCGGTTTGATTCATTAATTTCTAATATAAAACCAGTACCTCTAGCAGGGAATTTCGGATCTTCCTTAATCGTTAAGACGACAAAGTCACCTTTTTTTAATGTCTTTTTTTCTGTGTCTTTAAATGCATATCGGTCTAGCATAACAAGTCGAGACACACCCTTATGTGTTGTCTTCATATCAGCTGTAATCGGGTGAACTTGCGGGAATTCTCTAATGTCCTCATTGAGCTGCTCCACATTGATTGCCAATGACCGCTCTTTCGTTGGTTGCATTCGATAGTAGCCTCCTTTATCTATTTATATAAAACAATTAATAGTAAATTAAATCTATTATAGCTTATCAGAATTAACACATTTCATCAATATATAGTGCTTGCGAATGAAGTGTTATACTATATATTGCGGAAACCGTAAAAAAGACACTCTCTCAGGCAAAAGAGTGTCTTTTTCCTTATTCTATTATATCAAAAATAAAAGTAGTTTTGGCAAAATATTTTTCATCTTTATCTAACCAGATAGATGGAAAGCCTTCATGGTGAATCGATGCAGGTGAACCTTGTGTTTCAAGACAAAGTCCTAAATATCTTACCGATTCACGTTCACGTAACGATAAACCTTCCGGCAGATTATTAGACGTATACATGACAACACCAGGCTGATCGGTAATCACCGTTAGCTGTCGACCACTTTCTTTCTCTCGAACAACAGCACTTTCCTGTTTGGAATGGTCAAAGATAAAATAATGGTCATAGCCATGATTGGCCACAAGATTCTGCTTAAAGTCGGATGTAATACCATCCTTCATTAAACGGCCATTACGGAAGTCATAAACCGTATCATCTGCATCTAGTATATTTCCAGTTGGAATTAATTCATCATCCAACTCAACGAATTTACTGCTGTCTAACGTAATCTCATGATCTGTTATGTCTGACTGTAAATTACCGCTAAGGTTAAAATAAGAATGGTTGGTACTTGTTAAAACAGTTTTCTGATCGGATACACCTTCATAGGTAATAGTAAAAGCATTATCATTATTCAAAGTGTATGTCACGGTCATACGGACGTTTCCAGGATAACCATTCTCACCATCTTCACTTTGCAGTGTCAGGGTTAATCCTACTTCATCATTGTTTTCAAAAGGAGCTACCTTCCAAATCGATTTATGAAAGCCTGGTTCTCCACCATGTAAATGATGCTTTCCTTCATTTTGAGGTAATGTATAGGACTTGCCATCGATTTCGAACTGTGCCTTTTCGATTCGCCCAGCCACACGGCCGATCAGGGCCCCGAAGTATCCAGGGTTTTCAAGGTAATCTTCATAGTTTTCAAAACCAATCACGACATTTTCTAGTTTCCCATCACGATCTGGCGCCAGAATTTTTGTAATAATACCACCAAAATTAAGAATGGAAACAGCCATTCCATTATCATTGAGTAAAGTAAACTCTTTCCATTGCTGGTCTTGCACTTTGACTACATCTGTTTTTACTTCCATAACCCGTTTCCTCCTACTTATCCTTCATTTAAGTGTGACAAAAATCGTTTGAACGCATCTCTTCCTGACTGGTCTGTTTTATAGACACCAGCATCTTCCAGGACGCGAGCGAATTTTTGTCCTAATGCATCTTCTACAATTTTGTTTACGTTGTCTGGTGTTATATTAGCATGTTTATCTTCCATAGATTGTACCCAATCTTGATGATATTCTGCAACCGTTACCTTTTCACCAAGAAGATGTTTTTTTATTGTTTCCAGTTCATCTTTTAGGCGGGGAGGGAGTACTGCAAGTCCCATTACTTCAATAAGTCCAATGTTCTCTTTCTTTATATGGTGTACATCCTCATGTGGATGGAAAAGACCCATCGGATGTTCTTCTGTCGTACGATTGTTACGTAATACAAGGTCGAGTTCGAATAATTCGCCACGTCTACGTGCAATGGGCGTGATGGTATTATGTGGCGTGTCATCTGTATATGCAAGAATATCCGCGTCAGGGTCACTGTACTTACGCCATTTTTGTAAAATGTAATCGGAAGCATCAACAAGTTTGTCACGATCAGCATGACGGAGGCGGATGACCGATAAAGGCCATTTAACCACAACAGCCTCCACATCAGAAAAAGCATTCAGTGTAAATTTGAATTCTTCTTCAGCATTTGTCATGGCAAACGTGTAATGACCGCCCTGATAGTGATCATGCGATAAAATACTTCCGCCAACAATCGGTAAGTCTGCATTAGAACCAATGAAATAATGCGGGAACTTTTCAACGAATGCAGTAAGACGGTTAAATGAATCTCGGTTAATTTTCATGGGACGGTGTTCTTTTGCGAACAGAATACTGTGTTCATTGTAATAAACATATGGGGAGTACTGTAAAAACCAGTCTTCTCCTTCTAATGGAATCTCAATGATCCGATGATTAGAACGGGCTGGGTGACCAATACGTCCAACATATCCCTCATTTTCCGCACATAATAAGCATTTCGGGTACGCGATATCCTGTTTCATTTCTTTTTCACGCTTAATTTGTTCTGGGTCCTTTTCCGGCTTGGATAGGTTGATCGTAATATCTAAATCTCCATAATTAGATGCTGTTTTGAATTGGATGTTATTTGCAATTCTTTTCGTTTGAATATAATTGCTGTCTTTACTCAATTGATAGAAATAGTCCGTCGCTTGCTCTGCTGACTCCTGATATTTTAGTTGAAAGGTGTGGTTCACTTCAGAAGGCTTTGACATAAAAACATCCATTATTTTAGCTGTTAATTGTTCTTTTTCATCTAGTAAGCCTTCAATTAATCCTTTACTTACGGCATGGTCCGCTAATTCTTCCAAAATATCCGGTATAGATAGGTCAAGCAGTTCTGCATCTTCCTGATAGCTTGCTTCATTGAGAAGGCCTAACACTTGGTTGCGTGTATAAATTCGGTCACTAGTCTGGATCAAATCTTTTTCAATGGCATTGTTGACGATTGTGTTCACTAAGCTTGAGATGTTGGCCATGATTAGTCCTCCTTGTAGCCTGTAGGATTCGCTTGATGCCAGTTCCAAGCATCGGTTATGATGCGATCAATATCTGTTCTTGTTGGGTTCCAGCCAAGAATACGTTTTGCTTTATCTGATGCTGCAATTAACGTACTAGGATCACCTGCTCTTCTTGGCGCAACTTCTGCAGGTATCGGATGATTGGTTACTTTTCGTGCGGCGTCAATGATCTCTTTTACAGAGAAGCCTTGACTGCTTCCAAGATTAAAGACATTGCTTTCTCCGCCTTCTTTTAAATATTTCAATGCAAGTATATGAGCATCTATTAAATCTTCAACATGAATATAATCACGAATACATGTGCCGTCTGGTGTATCGTAGTCCTCACCGAAAATGGAAATGTGCTCTCTTTGACCTAAAGCTACTTGCAATACGATCGGGATCAAGTGTGTTTCTGGACGGTGGTCTTCACCAATTTCTCCTGTACTTCGAGCACCGGCAACATTAAAGTAACGAAGGGATACAAAACGGATATCATGAGCTGCTTCTGTCCACTTCATCATTTTTTCCATCGTTAATTTTGTTTCGCCATACGTACTGGTAGGGTTCGTTGCCATTGTTTCGGTAATTGGTACTTGCTCAGGCTCACCATATGTTGCTGCTGTAGAAGAGAAGACAATATGTTTAATATCAAATTCTGTCATTGCCTGCAGTAAAACTTGGGTACCGTAAACATTGTTATCAAAATATTTAAGTGGGTCCTCCATGGATTCTCCGACTAAAGAGTTCGCTGAAAAGTGGAGTACCCCATCGATTTTTTCGTGTGTAAATACCTCACGCAAGAATTCGATATCACGAATGTCACCATTATAAAAAGTGGCGTCCGGGTGAACCGCTTCCTCGTGACCTGTTAATAAATTATCAATTACTACTACTTCATATCCCTGATCGATTAATTGATACACGGCATGTGACCCAATATAACCAGCTCCACCTAAAACTAAAATACGCATTTATTATCATCCTTTCTAATTTAAAAAATAGTAACCATTCATAAACTGCGAAGCAACGAGGGCATCCAAGTAAATCTGGGCTGAGCGCGGACATTTGTTCCGCTATTTGTGACAAAAGTGCCGTTTTTAGGGTGGTCGCGGACATCTATTCCGCTATTCATCTAAAATAGTGCTAATGGAGACTGAAATGAACCAAATAAGGGATTCAATGTCCGCTAACATGGAAAAACAGGTGATTTTCATTCCAATAACGTACTAAATGTCCGCTCAATAGTTCGCAGTATGTATCAACTACGAACCAGTAAGAGCGTCAGTTTATGCCTAAAGTGAAATTTCTTTGGCGCCGTCTCCAATGGCTGCTACATAAAAGGTTGGTGCATAACCAACTTTTTCTTGGTAGGCTTTGTCAATCGCTACTTTAACATGTTCTACTTCAGATTTTTCTACGATTGCTATCGCACATCCTCCAAATCCGGCACCTGTCATACGGGCACCAAGAACACCTTTTTGTTGCCAGGCTGTTTCGGCAATAGTATCAAGCTCAATGCCTGTTACTTCATAGTCATCCCGTAATGAAATATGGGATTGATTCACTAACTCACCAAATCTTTTTAGCTCACCAGCTTTTAATTTTTTCAATGCATCGATAGTTCTGGCATTTTCGTATACGGCATGTTTGGCACGTTTTTGGTTCGTTTCATCGCTGATTAATGAACGGTTTTCCTCGAATTGTTCCGGTGTTAATTCACCAAGACTGTTAATAGTCAACTCTTTTTGTAAGTCTGCCAGTGCCGTTTCACACTGACTACGACGTTCATTATACTTGGAATCTGCCAGTTCACGTCTTTTGTTTGTATTAATAATAATGATATCATGATTCTCCAATTTAATCGGTGCATATTCATAATTTAATGTATCACAGTCTAATAGCATGGCGTTATCTTCTTTGCCCATACCGATCGCAAATTGATCCATAATACCACTGTTGACACCAATATAATCGTTTTCAACTTTTTGTCCGATTTGGACCATCCGAATACGGTCGATATCCAGACGGTAGAGATTTTCTAATAAAACACCGGTTACAAGTTCAATTGAAGCGGAAGAGGAAAGACCTGCACCGTTTGGAATATTCCCATAAAATAGCACGTCAAATCCTGTATCAATGTTAAATCCTTCTTCTTGGAAGTATAGAATCATCCCTTTAGGAAAATTCGTCCAATCGTCTTCTTTTTTGTAGGAAAGGTCATCAAGTGACACTTCGATTATTCCTTTATCAGGGAAATTATCTGAATAGAGACGTACCGTTTTATCTTGTCGCGGTACTGCCAATGCATATGTTCCAAAGGAAATAGCGGCAGGGAAGACATGCCCACCATTATAATCTGTGTGTTCGCCTATCAGGTTAATTCTGCCTGGTGCAAAGAATGCTCGGGGCTGTTCATTTGTCTGGAAAGTATCTTGGAATTTTGTAACTGAATTTTTTAAATCCATTTTATTTATCACCCTTTGAAATATTTTGTCGACTTAATTAAATTAATTTACTAACTATATTGTACGTGATTTTGACATGAGATACAAGAATAAAAGTGTAAATAATTTATGCGCGTATTTACAAAAGTTAACAAACACTTTACCGAGGGTTTAAATTTTTCATATTTTCAATTGATAGAATGAAGGAGGTAAGCAATATCATTTAAAGGAGGAGAACGAATGAAGGAGTATTCCAAGGTGAAGCTCACAAGCATATTTTTAGTTTGTTTGCTTATTTTTATGCAATTGTCTAATGCATTTTTACCATTAATGGAGTTGAATGCAGAGGAAACAAATGCAGACGAATTATTTATTTCAGAGTATATCGAAGGAAGTAGCTATAATAAGGCGATTGAGATTTATAATGGGACAGGATCTGAAGTAGACTTGTCCAATTACACTTTAGCATTATACTCCAATGGCTCAGTGGAAATTTCGTCGAGCTTGGAACTGGAAGGATCATTAGCAGATGGTGATGTCTTTGTTATTGCTAACAGTTCTGCTAACTCAGCTATATTAGAGGTTACCGATGAAACTTCTGGTGTGGTTAATTTTAATGGTGATGATGCTTTTGCTTTATTAAAAGATGGCGAGGTCATTGATCAGTTAGGTGAGATTGGCGTTAGAGACTCTTTTGGATCCGATAAAACATTAGTGAGAAATCCTGAGACCGCTGTCCCATCGACTACATATGATCCATCACAATGGTTAGATAAAGGAAAAGATAATTTTGCTTTTATCGGTAATCATAAAAATAATGACGGAACAGAAGAAGATTCAGAGGAAACAGCAGAAACTATTAATATCGCAGATGCACGCCAACAGGCAGATGGAAATGTGGTTACAATAGAGGGTACTGTAACATCTGCTAATTTGGCAAATCCAAGTGGAAGTCAATTATCCACTTACGTCCAAGATCAAACAGCTGGTATCAATCTGTTTTCTTTTGATGGATCAGACTTTCCTGTATGGAAGGAAGGAGATCGGATAAAAGTAACAGGTGAAATAGATACCTATAAAGGTTTAACAGAAATTATTCCTAGTAAATCTAGTGATATTGAAGTTTTAGCAAATGGTGAGGAAGTACCATTTCCAGCAGATACAACAATAGCTGATTTGAATAATGCGGAAACGGCTGAACCATTAGAAGGACAACTGGTATCTGTTTCGGGATATATACAAAGTATACCGTCTAGTCCGTCTGGTGGCGGCTACAATATATCATTAATAGATAGTGAATTTAATAGCACAACATTAAGAGTAATGGAAGGTACGTTAGATGTTTCAAATTTAGAAGAAGGAAAATGGTATGACATTACAGCAATAGTAAGTCAATACGAAAGCTATCAAATTTTACCAAGAAAAGCTAGTGACATTAAATTAGCAGAAGAGCAGCCAGAAGCACCGAATGTAAGTGAAGAATACACCTCAACAGTTCGTTACGTATCAGATGGTGATACTATTAGGTTAGAAACACCTGTACTAGGATCTGATCGAGTACGTTTTCTAAACATCGATACACCCGAAACAAGTGTGGCGGGAGCAAATGGTGTAGATGAAGCAAATCAAAAGGAACATGGTCAATATGCTACAAGTCGCTTGAAAGAATTGTTACCAGAAGGTTCAGAAGTAACATTGGAAATTGGTGAAGAAGCAACTGATCAATATGGTAGATTACTAGCAGAGGTCATTAACAAAGATGGTATCAATACCAATTTGCAAATGGTCAAAGAAGGCTTTGCGAGTACCTACTTTATCTGGCCTATCGGTGATGAGGAAACATATCAAACGTATCAAGATACTGTCAAAGAAGCGATTGATAATGAGTTAGGTATTTGGAATCCTGAGAATCCGCTAACTCAATTACCTTTTGAATATCGTGCCATTACAGAAGGTGGCGATTTTCACCGTTATGTAGGGGATTCAGATACGAAAAAATATGTAGAACCAACGGCATTTGAAGAAGTTCCAGTAGAAAAACGTATTTTCTTTGCAAGTGCGGAAGAAGCGGAAGTGCAAGGTTATACAGCAGCAACAGAGACGGAAGAACCATCTGATAATCTGCTTGAAGTACAGCTATTAAGCATGAATGACTTACACGGCAAGATTGATCAAGAATATACGTTGAATGTAGATGGTGAAGAAGCTGTTTATGGTCGTATGGATTATACAGCGCAAGCGATTAAAGAACGTGAACAAGAAAATGAAAACACATTACTCGTACATGCTGGTGATATGATTGGTGGTAGTTCACCTATTTCCGGATTACTACAGGACGAGCCAACAGTTGAAATAATGAATGAAATGGGCTTTGATGTAGGAATAGTCGGGAATCATGAATTTGATGAAGGATTAGATGAATTGAAACGTATGGTTAATGGTGGCGATCATCCAGAAGGACTAGGTACAGAAGGTTACGAAGGAATGAATTTTGACGTGCTTTGTGCTAACTGTATTCAAGAAGATACAGGTGAAACCTATTTACCACCATATGCCATTCAAGAAGTTGACGGTGTAGAAATAGGTTTTATCGGTGTAAATACACAAGAAACAATGAACATGGTTATGCCGTCTTCTCTAGAAAATGTAGCATTTATCGATGAAACAACAGCGGTTAATGATGCTGTTGACGAATTACAGGAACAAGGTGTCGAAGCCATTGTTGTTCTTGCACATATACCGGCAACACAATCCGGATCATCTGCTACAGGAGCGGCAGCAGATTTAGCTAAGAATGTTAATGATGCAGTAGATATTATCTTTGCAGCACATAATCATCAAGTAGTGGATGCGGTCGTTGATGATAAGCTAATTATTCAGGCATCAGAATATGGAAAAGCCTTTGCTGATGTTGATGTGCAAATTGACCGTGAAACAAAAGATATTGTTGATGCAGAATCAGAAGTTGTGTTTGTAAAGCAAGATGATTATCAGCCAGAACCAGCTGTAGAAAGTATACTTCATAAATATGGAGAAGAAATCAAATCGATTGTAAATGAAGAAATCGGTTATAACGCTCAAGAGTTGGCAGGACAATATACGAATGATGGTGATCATGGTTTAGGAAATTTAATTGCAGATGGTATGAAATGGGTGATGAATGCTGACTTTGCAATGCACAATGGTGGAGGTATTCGAGATATTTTAAATGCTGGTCCAATTACATGGGGAGAAGTATTTAATATTTTACCGTTTGCTAATAGTGTAATGTCGGTGGAAATTAAAGGGGAAGACTTAATCCCTATTTTAAATGACAACTTATCAAGTTACGGCTCAGATTATAGTGTGTCTGGTTTACACTACACCTACAATTATGAATATCAACAAGTAGTAGATATTACTTTACCTGATGGATTTCCGATTGATCCAGAAGAAACGTATGTATTGGCAACGAACAATTATATTGGTACACAGGATGGCCCAATTAAAAATCTAGGTAAGAATCCAGTAATGGGACCTGTCGATGTTGATGCTGCGGTAAACTATATCAAGCATTTAAATACCTCTGAAGACAATCCACTAGTAATTGGACCAGAAGGACGTATTGCCCAAACAGACGAAATTCCAGACATGGACGATGAAGGTGAAACGATTGGTTACAATGGACAAGATTTAGTCGGTAATTATACAAATGGCATCGATCATGGTTTAGGTAACTTAATTACGGATAGTATGAGGTTTGAAATGGACAGTGATTTTGCTGTGACAAATGGTGGAGGGATTGGTTCTTCGCTATTAGAAGGTCCGATCACTACAACTTCATTAGAAAATATATTAACCCATGGCAATACATTAGTGAAAATGGAAGTGACAGGCGCAGAATTAGAAGAGATTTTAAACGCACAGCTTTCTGATAACGGTTCAGATTATAGTGTGTCTGGGTTCCAATATCGTTACAATAAAGCAGCAAATAAAGTTATATCAATAACCCTTCCAAATGGCAAGAAAGTGAAAAAGAAAGAAACCTATACAATAACAACTAATAGCTATTTAGCATCTAGAGGTGTATTTGCAACAATAGATTCTGAGCGAGAAGAAGGGCCTGTTGATGTAAAGGCACTTAAGAGGTACATTATTTCTTTAGAAACAACGGAAGATAATCCATTAGCATATGGTTCTGAAGGTCGTATCTCTTCTATACCGAAAGTTACATTGCCAGAAGTTGTTGGCAATAAGGCGAAAGTAAAAGATGTCATTTTTGATCATGTAGCTGCAAATGGTAAGGCAACAGTCGACTTTACAGAAGTAGAAAATATTGATGAGAGCAAACCATTAGAAATTACAGTAACAAAGTCACAATTAGCTAAATTGAAAAATAAAAATGCAGTTTTATCTGTACAAAAGAATGATGTAACACTAGATTTTCCAGCAGCAATATTTAGTGGTGAAGAGGATGTTACGATTGTCATCGGAAAGCTTGCAGATGTAGAAGGTGCGAAAAGTGCTGTCTATGATTTCAAACTAATGGAAGGTGACAATGTAAAACATGACTTTTCTGAAACAGATGGTGTTCGATTAGCCTTTAACCTCCATGGTGAAAATGTTGAAAATCTAGATCTTTTGAAAGTATTCTACCTAGATGAAGAAACAGGGAAATGGATAGAAATTGGTGGTGAGTATCAAAACGGTGTTGTAATAGCGACAACTACTCACTTCTCCACCTTTACTGTAATGGAAGCTAGTGGAGATGATAATATTCCTGAAGATCCATCTAATGAGGACGAAAATCCTGAAACAGATCCAAATAACAATGATGGTGATCGTGGTGAAACTGGTGACAATGGTGGCGATTCAGAAGAGAACGATGATAGCTCTAATGGATCAGAAGATCAAGAGAAATCAGGGAACACATCAACAGAAAATAATGAGTTACCAGAGACCGCTACGTCTATGTTTAACTACTTGTTAGCAGGAGTTGTTGTAATAGTACTCGGGTTATTATTGCTAATTCGTAAAAGAAAATTAATCTAATAACGAGAATGGCTACATTCAAGGGTATAATGAATGTAGCCATTTTTTTAATTAAGTAACAGACAAATTTTAATGTTGTTTGATGGTAGTATACTGAGCCCTTGCTTTCTTAGCTGCTTCTACCATTTTTTCCAGAGCAGCAACAGTTTCAGCTTCGTTTCTTGTTTTAAGTCCACAGTCTGGGTTGATCCAGAATTGTTCGACGTCAATGGTTTCCAGAGCGCGTTTAATGTTTGCTTCAAGCTCTTGAAGAGTTGGTACACGTGGACTATGAATGTCATAGACGCCAAGTCCAATATCCTTCTTATAGTCATTTTTTTCAAAAGTTTCGACCATTTCACCATGACTCCGTGAAGTTTCAATGGAAATTACATCAGCGTCTAATCCATCGATAGCTTCATAAATTTCCCCGAATTCAGAGTAGCACATATGAGTATGGATTTGTGTTTCAGGTTTTACTGTTGACGTTGCTAGCTGAAAAGCATTTACGGCTGCATCAAAATAGGCAGGCCATTTTAAACGATCCAGTGGTAATCCTTCACGTAATGCTGGCTCATCAACTTGTATGATATTAACTCCAGCTTCTTCTAGTGCTAACACTTCTTTTTCCAGAGCTAAGGCAATTTGATCTTGTACTGTGAAACGAGGTAATCCCTCATGAACAAATGACCAGTTTAAGATCGTAACAGGACCAGTTAACATTCCTTTGACAGGTTTTTCGGTTAAAGACTGAGCATAAGCAATTTCTTTAACGGTAATGGCTTTTTCCCACTCGACATTTCCAACTAATAAAGGTGGTTTAACACAACGCGACCCATATGATTGCACCCAACCATATTCGGTTACAGCAAAGCCTTTTAGTTTTTCACCAAAATACTCAACCATATCTGTTCGTTCGAATTCTCCGTGCACGAGTACATCTAAATCTAGATCTTCTTGGATTTGAATCCATCTTCTCGTTTCTTCCTCAATAAATTGATTATACTCTTGGTTGGAAATATCCCCTTTACGCCATTTAGTTCTCGTTCTTTTTACTTCATGTGTTTGTGGTAGACTTCCTATTGTTGTCGTAGGTAATAAAGGCAGTTTCAATGTTGCTTGTTGACGTTTTTTTCTTTCAACAAAAGGGATCTCGCGTTTCGCATCCTTTCGTGCAACTTCAGGTGATTGTCTGCGGTATTCGGATTGATTTAAGTTTGAAATAGCTTGTTGACTGGCTTTAAAGGCATCTTCAACAGACTGTTTCCCTTCTCGTAAAGCGATGGTTAAGCTTTGTAACTCATCTAATTTCTCATTAGCAAAACTTAAGCCGCCTTTTACAACAGGATCAAGTTTTTCCTCCAGGTGTTTCGTCACAGGTACATGCAATAAAGAACAGGAAGGTTGTACAAGCAACGTTTCTACATCTGCTTCTTGCTGGATATTTTGTAAAAGTTGATATTTTTCATCTAAGTCGGCACGCCACACATTACGTCCATTGATAATACCAGCGCCTAAAACTTTATCAGATGGAAAGCCAAACTTTTCGATTAATGCTAAATGATCACCATGTACAAAGTCTAAGCCAATTCCTTTTACCGGTAGAGCTGTAATACGCTCATAATGTTGAACTGTTTCAAAATATGTTTGCAAAATGATTTGAATACCTGATACATTGTTGTCAATCGTCTGGTAGACTTGCTCTACCAGCTGAAGTTCCTTTTCGGAAAGGTTGGTGCCTAGTATAGGCTCATCTATCTGCACCCAGCTAGCTCCTTCCGCTGCTAACTCACTAAGGATTTGTTCATACAAAGGTAATAATCGGTTAACCCAGCTTTCCAATTCACTTTCTTGATAGCCTTTTGCAAGCTTCACAAATGTGACTGGTCCAACAATGACCGGCTTACCATCAATGCCTAATTCTTCTTTGGCTTCTTTATAATAATGTAATGCTCGGTTCTCAATTAAAGTCGGTGTGGTTCCATTTAGTTCCGGAACTATATAGTGATAATTCGTATTGAACCATTTTGTCATTTCAGCGGCTACAGCATTCGTTTCACCACGAGCAATCGCAAAATAGCTAGACAAGTCTTCTGGATTATGATGATTAAATCGTTCTGGTATAATATTGAATGAAACGGCCGTATCTAATATATGATCATAAAATGAAAAGTCCCCTACAGGAATAAGATCAATTCCTTGTTCCTTTTGTTTCTGCAAATTGTTTAAGCGTAATTTCTTTGTTTGTTCTTTAAGTGATTTTTCGGTAATATCTCCTTGCCAAAATGCTTCAATTGCTTTCTTCCATTCTCTTTTTTCTCCAATACGAGGGTAACCTAAATTGGTACTAAGAATCGTTGTCATTGCGTAAAAAACTCCTTTAATTTTTATATTTTTGTTACTAACTTAGCTTGTTGATGAACATAATTTGTGAGTTCCACCGTTAATGGATAATGCATAAACGGGGTGATTATATAAATGCCATGAAAATAGTTCATAGCAGTGTCAATTAATTCCTTGGCGATTTGTATTCCTTCTTGTAAACTGTCCTGGCGGTTATCATGGCGCTGCATTCTTGTACGTACTTCATCAGACAGTTTCATGCCTGGCACCTCATGATGAAGAAATTCCGCATTCCGATGGGAAGTGAGTGGCATGATTCCAATGAAGATTGGTTTATCAATATGTTTGGTATGTCGATGTAATTCGATAATTTGCTCATGATTGAATATTGGCTGTGTCAAAAAGTAGTCCGCACCATGCTTTATTTTTCGTTCCATTCTTTTCACTGCTTTTTCGAGATTAGCAACATTAGGATTAAATGCGGCGGCAACTTGAAATTGCGTGTTCGTTTTTAATGAACTGCCAGCAAAAGAAAGCCCTTGGTTAGATTGTTTAATTAGTTTTGTTAATTCAAAAGATGTTACATCAAAAACAGATGATGCACCTGGAAAACCGCCAATTCGAGTCGGATCACCAGTTATAGCAAGAATTTCACGAAAACCTAGTGTGTGCAATCCCATCAAATGAGACTGAAGCCCGATTAAATTTCGGTCGCGACATGTCAAATGGATAAGTGGTGTTGTATGACAACCCGCTTGTTGCATTTTTACAGCCATGGCTAGATTACTAATGCGAGGAGTTGCTAAGGAATTATCAGCCAATGTAATTGCATCAACTCCTGCCTTCTCTAAAGCAAATACTCCATCGATAAAAGAGTCTGTGTCAAGATGTTTTGGTGCGTCTAACTCCACAATAACGGTATGTCGTTTTCGAGCTTTATCTGCAAGTGTTGTTCGTAGTGGAGGCTGTTGGTCATTTTTGCTTTTGGTAACGGTAATGGGTTTGATTTCCTTTTCCTTAATAGGTTCCAAGCCAGTAATACCATCCTTGAGTGCCCGAATGTGTTCAGGTGTTGTACCACAACATCCACCTATTAAGTGAACCCCTTGATCACGGAAATCCTTCGCACATCGTTCAAAGTAGTGGCTGTACTGGTTGTAGACCAATTTGCCATTTTGGTAAGCAGGAAGACTTGCATTTGGATATGCTGCTAAAACTGCTTTTTCAAGAAGTGGAACAGATTCAAGTGCTTTGATCATATAATGAGGTCCTAAATGACAATTCACTCCTACAACATCTGCGCCTATGTCTTCTAATGTTTGGAGGGCTACTGCAAGCTGGATCCCATTTTCCATCACACCAGGTTCATGCATCGATACATTCGCAATGATTGGTAGATCTGTTTCTTGTCTAGCAATCTCTAACACTTGTTTTATTTCTTCAAAATCATAGTATGTTTCCAGTAAAATGCCATCCACACCTTCTAGTAATAGTGAGAATAGTTGTTCTTTAAAGCTGCGGATAATCTCTTTTTTAGAAGTTATTAATTTTTGAACCCCTCTGATTCCTCCGATTGTTCCCAACACAAATGCTCGGTCTTTAGCAGCAGTCTTCGCGAGCTGAACCGCTTTGGTATTCAATTGATGTACTTGATCTTCTAAACCAAAACGAGACAATTTGATATAATTTGCTCCATAAGTGTTGGTCTGAATAACTTCTGCTCCGGCATCAAGATAGGTTTGATGAACATGAAGGATTTCATCGGGATGAGTAGTGTTATAAGATTCGAAACATCGATCTACACCATGGGAATATAGTAAAGTTCCCATTGCCCCATCAGCGACCATTAACCTGTTTTGTAAATTAGTGATTAAATTAGACATTAAGTTTCACCTCTTTTCTGTTAAACATAAAAAATCTCCGGCTATAGAAAGACGGAGATTAATTAGAAAAAGACTCTCATCTTTCAAGCACATTATGCTTGCTGGAATTAGCACCTTGTCAGTTATAGACGGTTGCTGAGGTATCGTCAGGCCAGTCCCTCCACCTCTCTGGATAAGAAAAAGCTATTCAGTTAGTAACATTTGCTAGTATTTTACATTAAGTGAAAGTTAATTTCAAGTACATTTTGCAAATTATGGTATGAATTAGTTTGGATATCTTGACTCTTCTTATAAATATGATATGATAAATTTTAGTTGAAAATGATTATCAATAACAAGGAGGACGTCTTCATGAACTTACAACAACTGATTAAAGAACGTCGCTCGATATCTGCTTATCAGGATAAAAAGGTTTCAAGGAATTTAATCGAAGAATTACTTGAAACTGCTATATGGGTGCCTAATCATAAATTGACAGAACCTTGGCGTTTTGTGTTTATAGAAGGTGAAGCAAAAGAAAAACTGGCAGAAATAAACCGTCAAGTAGCAGTGTCAAAAACTAACAGTAATTCGGATGAAGAATTAAAAATAGTTAGCGATAATGCTTATCATAAAATCATGAATGTTCCATTTATCTTTTTTGTCATTAATAGTCTACATCCTCAAGAAAAATTAAGAGAAGAGGACTATGCTTCTTCCAGTTGCTTAATTCAGAACTTTAGTTTATTAGCGTGGGAGAAAGGATTAAGTGTTTTTTGGAAAACAGGGAAACTCGCTTTCTGTGAAGAAACAGCAGAATTGATCGGATTAGAAAAAGATGAAAGAGTAGTGGGGCAAATACAGGTAGGCTATCCAGCCAAATCACAATCCCCTGTTCCAAGAAAATCAGCTAAAGAAAGAATCACCGTTATAGAGTAAGACGCATCGGATGCATTGGATTCCGATGCGTTTTTTTCTACTAGGCAAAATTGCAGAGAAACCATAAGCTGCGCAGTAACGTGGACTCCCAAGTGTGAGGACATTTGTTCCGCTATTTGTGACAAAAGTACCGTTTTTAGGGTGGTCGCGGACATCTATTCCGCTATTCATCGAAAATAGTGCTAATTCAAGCCGAAATGAACCAAATAAGGGATTCAATGTCCACTAACATGAAAAAGCAAGTGATTTTCATTCAAATAACGCACTAAATGTCCGCTCAATAAATGTCAGCACCTAGATAAACTTTCATTACTTCGCAGTTTGTATCTATTTTGAATTAAATGAACAGAGCATGTCAGGATGTTATATCACGGTGCTAATCGTCCGTAACCCTACTGATGGAAGTCTCTCTTTATATCAATATATCTATTAACTGTAAAAAGAAAAGCCGATGAATTTATCATCGGCCAAAAGAAAAAGGGGCTATCATTTTGTGAGAAAGCAATCTTTGCAGCATTGCTCAATTTGGAACACTTTAACTATATCAAATAAATGAAAAGAGGGTGTTAAGTCTTAGTTAAGTTAATGTAAAGTTTTTCCTGATTCTATTATATATCGTTATAATGTTAGATAATAAGAATTAGAGGGGGAGTTACAATGAAGACAGTTTCCATTGGTGTTACAAGTGATATACACGGTTATATTATGCCAACGAATTATCGCAATAATCAAGAACAACAGATGGGGTTAGCAAAAGTTGCTTCCATTTTGAAAAAGATTAGGAAGAAAAATGAATCGATTTTAATAGATAACGGAGACTTTATTCAAGGAAGCCCATTTACATATTTTTTTGCTAAAAAACGACCAGATCAACCTAGTCCAATGATTAGAATTGCTAATCACTTAAACTATGATCTTGCTGTAATAGGTAATCATGAATTTAATTACGGATTGGATTATTTACAAAAGGCAGTAGCAGTATCTGATTTTCCTTGGTTATCTGCTAATATTATCGATAAAAAAACGAACCAGCCATTTTTAGGCAAACCATATATAATTAAAAAAATAGCAGGTGTACGGTTCGCTATTTTAGGATTAACGACTCACTACATACCGAATTGGGAGGACCCTAATCATATAGAAAGTCTTATTTTTGAGGATGCATGTCAGTCAGCAAAGAAATGGGTAACAACGATTCGTGAAACAGAGGAACCAGATGTGATGGTTGTCAGTTACCACGGTGGATTAGAACGTGATCCCCAAACAGGTGAACGAACTGAAGATTTAACAGGAGAAAACCAAGGTTATCAGATCTGCAAGGAAGTAGAGGGTATAGATATATTAATTACAGGTCATCAGCATCGTTTTTTAACAGAGAAGATTAATGGTGTAACAGTTGTTCAGCCTGGTAATAATGGACAGGCGATCGCAGAAATCACTTTAACAATTGACCAAACGATACAATCGGTGACTTCTACCTTGCACTATGTAGATGAGCAGACAGAAGTAGATCAGCAAGTGGAAAAGGACATCGTAAAAGACGAAAAAGCTGTCCAAGCGTTTTTAGATCAAACCATTACAACCGTGAAGGGTGATATGGAAATCAGTGATCCAAACAAAGTACGGTTATATGGCCACCCTTTTATTAATTATATCAATCAATTGCAAATGCATATAGCGGAAGTAGATATTTCCTGTACGGCATTGTTTCACGATCAGTCACCAGGTTTTCCGAAGCAAGTAACGATGAGGGATATTGTAGCTAATTATATTTATCCCAATACATTAAAAGTACTGAAGCTTACAGGTCATGATATCAAAAAAGCATTAGAAAAGTCCGCCAGTTATTTTAAAATGGAAAACAATGAAATAATTATCAATCCATCATACTTACAACCAAAACCTCAACCATATAATTATGATATGTGGCAAGGGATATATTATGAGGTGAAACTATCGAACCCAATCGGTGAACGAGTGACTACACTAGATTATCAAGGTCAGCCACTTGACTTAGACCAGGAATTTCAAGTAGTGATGAATAATTATCGTGCTAGCGGCGGTGGAGACTATCATATGTTTAAGAATAAAGAAGTGGTGAAAGATATACCTATAGATATGACAGAATTGATTGCAGATGACCTTCTAAAAAGCGATGAATTGATTCCAGATAATAAGAGTTATTTTAATATAATCAAATAATGATAGATTAAAAAAATGGTATAAAGATAGAAAATATTACGATTGGACGTATAAAATCGATCATTGTTGCCCCATAATGACAAATGTGACAAGCCTTTGTAACATCGTAAATTTTGTTACAGACTCTTAAATTCGCTGTAACCACAGCGGGTAATGCGGTGTGTTATAGTTGTGCTTGTCAACATTGAAAGGAGGCAACTTTGATGCGAAAGTTTTTAGTGTCAGTAGGTTTTGTTGCAACTAGCTGCTTTTTCGTGCTACCAATTTCGGCAGCAGAATATGAAGTAGAAGAAGGAGATAGTTTGTGGAAAATTGCACAAGAACATAATACAACAGTTGCAGAATTAAAGGAGATTAATAAGCTAGATTCAGACTTGATTTTTCCAAAACAAATGTTAGAGATAGATAGAGAATACAAAGTAAAAAGAGGAGATACATTAAGCGAAATTGCTTTGGAACATGATGTGACAGTTAGCGATTTAAAAGAATGGAATAACCTCGAAACAGATTTAATTATTATTGGGGAAAAATTAACTATTAAGGTAAATAAAGAACAGTCTGAAGCAAATAAGGAAGAAAAAGCACAGGAAGTAAATAAAGCGGAAGAAACACAGGAAGTAAGCAATACAGAGGAAACGCCGGAAGCTTCTGAACCTGAAGTTGAAAAGCAGTCCAATACATCAAGTAAAGAATCTTCTGAACAAAGTGGTGAAACCATTTCAGTGACAGCTACTGCATATACTGCTAAATGTGACGGTTGTTCAGGTATTACCGCTACAGGGATTAACTTATTGGAAAATCCAAATATGAAAGTAATTGCTGTCGATCCTAGCGTTATCCCACTTGGTACTAGAGTACACGTGGAAGGATATGGGGAGGCAATTGCAGCTGATACAGGTGGAGCAATCAAAGGGAACAAGATTGACATTCATGTTCCAACCAAAGACGAAGCCTACGACTGGGGCGTCCGTTCAGTAGACGTCACTATATTAGACTAGTAAAGTAATCAGAGACTCTCTCGTTTTTTAGCGAGGGAGTTTTTTTTTCGCTATTAGAAAAGCCTAGAGATGTGTATAAAAAATATTAACTACGCAGCAACTATTATGTTCCTTCCTCCCATCCTTTTGGAGATGAGTGCAAGTCCATCGCTGCGGAAAAACACTCCCTTTCCGTGTGGAACGCTTCAGACAGGGAACTTCTTGAATAAACTTCCTAGCTCCCTTGCACCGAGGAATCCTACTACGAAGGGTTACTAGAAGACGCAGGTGCATTTACACGGGGTCTTCAGACTGTTCCTTTCCCACAAGAGTGTCGCATTTTTCCGCAGCTTAGAGTAGTTTTCTGGATAAGTAAGAGGAAATCCATAGAATATAATCCATTAGTTCCAATCTTCCAATAAGAAAGAATCACTACTAGCGCAGTATTCTGCCGAAGCGTGTCCAAACACTTCTCATCAATCAGAATGGGAGGAAGCTCTACCAAAACAAATTTTCATTAATTCAAATTAGTTATCTAATCTGAATTTGTTAAAAAAGTGAGACTGATAAGGCATAAAAACAAATAAAATCAAAAACAATTAAAAAAAATCACAGATTAAGAGTTGCTATTTTAGGGTAAATATCTTATAATTTTTAACAACGTTGTTATTATAATTTGCAAACGATTTCAAAAATAACATTGGGAGTGTTCAAAGTGAAGAAAAAATATGTTTTAGTTGGAACAGGCGGCCGTGCAGAATTTTTTTATGGTGCAATAGTGCGAGACTTTCAGGAAACATGTGAATTAGTAGCTTTTTGTGATTCGAATCAAACACGATTAAACTATGCTAACAAACTATTAAAAGACAAATATGGAGTCTCTGAAATTAATACGTATACAGCAGATCGATTTGATGAGATGGTTGAAGCAGAAAAACCAGACATTGTCATTGTAACATCAATGGACAGAACACATCATCGTTACATTATCCGTGCGATGGAATTAGGATGTGATGTCATTACAGAAAAACCGATGACAGTTGATGCAGAAAAAACACAAGCCATTATTGACACAATTGAACGAACAGGTCAAAATGTTCGCGTAACATTCAATTATCGTTATGCACCACACAATACGAAAATCCGTGAGTTAATTCGCGATGGTGTCATTGGCCAAGTTAATTCTGTTCACTTTGAATGGGCACTGGATACACAACATGGAGCAGATTATTTCCGTCGTTGGCATCGCGATAAGCGTAACAGCGGTGGTTTACTAGTTCATAAATCTACTCACCACTTTGATCTAGTTAACTTCTGGCTAAACACAGAACCAGATGTTGTCTATGCAACAGGTGGTCTTCGCTTTTATGGGAAAGAAAATGCTGAAGAACGTGGTGTGACGAAATTTTATGAGCGTGCACATGGAAGTGAATACGCCGAAGAGGATCCATTTGCCATTGATTTAGAGTCCAATGAACATTTAAAATCCATGTACTTAGAGGCAGAAAAAGAAGACGGATATCATCGTGATCAAAGTGTGTTTGGGGATGGCATCAATATTGAAGATACATTAGGTGTAAATGTAACGTATAAAAACAAAGCAATTTTAACGTATTCTCTAAATGCATATTTACCATGGGAAGGGTTCCAAATTGCCTTTAATGGTACAGAAGGTCGTATTGAAGTGCAGGTACGTGAGCAATCATATATTAATTCTGGTGGCAAAAAGAGTGATGAAGGAAAGCTTAGTGGGAAATTAATTCGAGTGTTACCGATGTTTGGTGAACCATATGAAGTAGAAGTAGAAGAAAAAGAAGGTGGCCATGGTGGTGGTGACCCTGAATTATTAAATGACTTATTTGGGGTGCCGAAAGAGGATGAATTCAATCGTGCAGCTTCTCATATTGATGGTGCCATTTCGATTTTAACTGGTATTGCCGGAAATAAATCCTTAGCAACAGGGCAAGCGGTAAAAGTTGATGAGCTTGTAGATCTAAAAAGAAAATAATAGACAGAGGGCTGTTGATTTCGAATCAACAGCCCTTTACATTTCTTCTATTCATCTTGCTCCATTTCAATTACTTCATCATTTACGGAATGATTGCTATTGGAAAAACCAATCACACTGAAGCCCGTGATTAATAGAAGAAATAACACTACCAACAATTTTCTCATAGGTTACCCCTCCTAATTTGTAAATCCAACATATATTGTATATGATAATCGTTATAATAACTATATAATTTCTGTGGAAAATCGCACAAATTTATGAATGGGGGCTAATAAGTGGTAAATATTCTGCAAGAGGCTGAGATTGTCCGTATCGAAAGTATAGGGGAAGGATCACGAGTCTGTTTAGATTTAGTTGACCATCTTTCACCTACAGAGGGAATACTATTGGGGAATACAGGTCATGGTTACTTTTTTGTTTTAGCAGAAAATCGCACTACCGATACATACCCTGCTAGACCTTTTCGAATAAATAGTGGGGCGATTCATCACTATGTTGTTAAAGAAGATGAGACGACGGCTTATTTAGCAGAATTGAAACCGGGTGATATTATCACGGTTTACAATGAAAAAGATGAAACTCGAAAACTTGCGATAGGCAGGGTGAAAATAGAAAAGCGACCTCTCATGCGTATAGTAACTAAAGTTGGTGATGCTGAAATTTCTGCGACACTACAAGAAGCAGATAGTGTTCACCTATTAACTCCTGAACATCAGGAAAAACAAGCAATCTTCCTTCAAGAAGGTGAGCGGATCTTAGTAAAGGTCGATCAACCAGGTCGTCATCTTGGTGAGAAAATTGAGGAAGAAATATTTGAGTATTAATGTTGTGTAAATTTTCCGAATATTTAATTGATTGCTATTGACAAAATATAGAGAGCGTACTATGATAGTAACAACATTTAATAACGTGATAGCATTGACGAAGAGAAGTAACTTATACTTAAGCACTCAAGAGAGCTGATGGTTGGTGAGAATCAGTGTGCAAGATAAGTGAATGGACTTCCGAGCTCCAAACCGAACGATTGTCTAGTAGGCTTTGGCGAGATACCCACTCGTTGCAAAAGGGTAGCGTTCATGGATTAAACCATTGACGTGTTAAGTGAGCTGTAGATACAGCTAACAAAGGTGGTACCACGGGTTTCCTCGTCCTTTTCGGATGTGGAAACCCTTTTTGATTTGCTGGAAAAAAGCCAATTCTAGAAAGTGTCCAGAAAATCATGAAAAGTGTCCAGTAACCGAGCTAAAGTGTCCAGAAAATGCCTAGAAGTGTCCAGTAAATTAAAAAAAGTGTCCAGAAAATACGTAAAAGTGTCCAGAAAATAATTCAAGTGTAAATATCGATCAATACATTAACTCGATGAGAAGGAAGAGTATAATATCCCCCTGTATGACAGAGAGCCGGAGCCGCTGAAAATCCGGTATACATGGAAATTGGAATGGACCTTCGAGAGTGCCTTGGAAATGATAGTACAAGGCAACGGCTCATCCCCGTTAACGGATAACGAGCGGAAGGCTATTCATTAATAGCCCTTCAACAAAAGGTGGCACCGCGGTAAACCAACCGTCCTTATACAGACTAAAAAAGTTTGTATATGGGCGGTTTTTTATATTCGGAAAATGAAACTTTATAAAAAGGAGTCGAAATAAGATGGTTAACTATAAAAGCACGGCACTAAACGGAGACACTATTACACCTATCTCTGTATTTAACAGAATTAAAGGCAAGAAGAAATTCTTATTAGAGAGTTCTGTCAGTCATGGCGAAAAAGGACGGTTCTCCTTCATTGGACTAAATCCATACAAAGAAATTATCGGAACAACAGACGAAACAATGGTCATCAACCATACTGACGGAACAAATGAAGTCGTTCAGCAAAAGCCATTAGAAGTAGTCAAAGCACAGATTCCGAACGAAGAACTACCATTACCTTACGCATTTTACGGTGGAGCAATCGGTTATATCGGCTATGATGCTATAAGACAATACGAATATATTGGCGAACTTTTAGAAGATGAAATAGACATGCCAGATGTCCACATGATGTTTTATCAGGATGTCATTGTTTTTGACCATATGAAACAAAAAATTACGATGATGACGATCAACTTAGACGGTACAAGAGATGATGATCAATTAGAAGAAAACTTACATCAACTGCAAGATCAAATCTGGACACCCGAAGAAACAATGTCAGATGAGGAGTTACATGTCAGTTTCGAACCATCGATTGATAAGGAAACCTTCCTGAATATGGTCGAAACGGCAAAACAACACATTGTTGACGGCGACATTTTTCAAGTGGTCTTATCACAACGAATGAAAGCAAGCTTTGATGCTGATCCATTCACCTTTTATCGAAGGTTGAGAGTAGCTAACCCGTCACCATATATGTATTTTATCGATTTTGATGATTATATTGTGCTTGGGGCGTCACCAGAAAGCTTAATTAAAACAACCGGACGAAACGTGGTGACAAATCCGATTGCGGGCACAAGGCCAAGAGGAAAAACAGAAACAGAAGATCAGCAATTAGCATCGGAGTTATTAGCAGATGAAAAGGAATTAGCAGAACACAAAATGTTAGTGGACCTAAGTCGGAATGATCTGGGGCGTGTATGTGAAATTGGTTCGATCACAATACCGAAATATATGACGATTGAACGTTATCAACATGTTATGCACATTGTTTCAGAAGTACATGGTGAATTAAGGCAGGAGTACACAGGATTAGATGCATTGATATCGACACTGCCCGCCGGAACCGTTTCAGGGGCGCCGAAAATCCGGGCCATGCAAATCATTAATGATCTCGAAGACAAAAAGCGTGGTGTATATGCAGGGGCTGTCGGTTACATCAATATGAATGGTGATCTTGATTTAGCATTAGCGATTCGAACAATGGTAATTAAAGGAAGGCAGGCATATGTGCAAGCAGGAGCGGGTGTTGTCTATGACTCTGACCCCCAATCGGAATATCAGGAAACGTTAAATAAAGCAAAATCGCTATTGGAGGTTAGTAAAAAATGATTCTATTAATTGATAACTATGATTCATTTACCTATAACTTGTTTCAATATATGTCAGAGCTAGGCAAAGAAGTCAAAATCGTCCGCAATGACAAAATCACAATAGAAGAAATAAGACAGTTAAAGCCAGAAGCGATTATTCTGTCACCTGGGCCTGGTACTCCAGAAGAAGCAGGAATTTGCATTGATGTTGTCAAGGCTCTATCGAATGAGTTTCCAATTTTGGGTATATGTCTTGGGCATCAGGCAATTGGTGCCGCATATGGCGCAACAGTTACACATGCAGGAAAGATCAAACATGGAAAAACCTCGATGATTCGTCATCAAAACGATGAAATCTTTAATTATTTAGAACAACCGTTGGAAGTGATGCGTTACCACTCATTGGTGATTGATAAAGATACGATTCCCGATCAGTTGTTAGTAACCGCAACGGCAATGGATGATCAGGAAATCATGGCGGTGAAGCATACTTATTTACCTGTCTACGGACTACAATTTCACCCAGAATCAATTGGAACTGGAAAAGGAAAGCAATTACTAAACAATTTTTTTGAGTCGATTAGGAAGGGGCAAAAAATATGAAAACATTTTTAAAAAAAGTGATGGAAAAAGAAAATTTAACATTAATAGAAATGGAGGAAGCTGCAAGGTATATTTTTTCAGAAGAAACGAGTGATGTTGCTATTGGTGCCTTTTTATCAGCGCTGAAGACAAAAGGAGAGACAGTGGATGAGATTACAGGGCTAGTCAACGTAATGTTAGAAATTTCTCCACTTGCATTACCAGATGAACTTGCAGGTGCGATGGATAACTGTGGCACAGGAGGCGATGGTTCACAAAGTTTTAATATTAGTACAACTTCTGCATTTGTCATTGCAGGTGCAGGTATTACCGTAGCAAAACATGGTAATCGCAGTATTTCGAGTAAAACAGGAAGTGCGGATGTATTAGAGCATCTCGGTGTTCCTTTAGAATTCACTCGACCGGAAACATATGACATTTTAAAACAAAATGGTATTGCCTTCTTATTTGCACCGAATGTACATCCAGCAATGAAGCGAGCAATGAAAGTGAGAAAAGAATTAGGTGTGCCGACCATATTTAATGTAATTGGACCATTAACGAATCCTGTGAAACTAACTTCTCAATTGATGGGGACATATCGCCGTGACTCACTAGAAACTATGGCAGGTGTATTGCATAAATTAGGCCGTAAACGAGCATTGATTGTGAATGGTGCTGGCTATATGGATGAAGCATCTTTAGCGGGAGAGAATCATTTGGTATTATTAGACCGAGGTGAAATTATGAAATTCACCCT
Organism: Gracilibacillus sp. D59; assembly: GCF_052246695.1. NCBI lineage: Bacteria > Bacillati > Bacillota > Bacilli > Caryophanales > Bacillaceae > Gracilibacillus > Gracilibacillus sp. D59. The sequence goes on from NZ_JBQQCK010000002.1 coordinate 610,158, forward strand.
TAAACCAGAAGAAGTGAACTTGCCAATTGTAGAAAATGATTTAATCAGAGGCGGCGATTCTAAAGAAAATGCAGAGATTTTACGAAGTGTATTAGAAGGAAATAAAGGACCACATCGTGACACAGTATTATTAAACGCAGGGTTAGGCATATTCGCTAATGGCAAAGCAGATACGGTGCAAAAAGGGGTAGAATTAGCACGAGAGTCCATTGATTCAGGTGCTGCCTTAGCTAAATTGGAGAATCTTATTACGATAAGCAATAACATGAAACAAGAGGTGTAACATGACGATTTTAGATAAGATTTTAGCAGAAAAAGAAAAGGAAGTAGCGCAATTAAAAGACAACTATCAGCCGGGAACTATACAAGGAAAACGTGTGAATATTTCATTGTACGATACCTTTATGAACGCAGAAAAAATGAGTATTATTGCAGAGATGAAACGTGCTTCCCCGTCAAAAGGGTTAATTAATGATGGGGTTGAACCTGCCACACAAGGACGCATCTATGAAACGTGTGGAGCAGGTGCAATCTCGGTTTTAACTGATACACCTTTTTTTCAAGGAACGATTGAAGATATGCAAGAAGTCAGAGAAGTGGTGGATATTCCGGTATTAAACAAGGACTTTATTATTGATGAAATTCAAATTGATCGCGCGTATGATGCCGGTGCGAATTTAATTTTATTAATTGCAGCAGCCCTTCCTGAACAAAGACTAGCCGAACTATATCAATATGCAGATCAAAAAGGCTTGGAAATTTTATTTGAGGTACACAATGAAGAGGAATTAGCAGTTGCCGAACGAATCGGTGCAACGATTATCGGAGTTAATAACCGTGATCTGAAAACATTTGAAGTCGACCTTGCCACAACCGAGAGACTCGCAGAAAAAATAGACACAACGAAAACACTCTTAATCAGCGAAAGTGGAATGAAGGAACAAGCAGATGTGGAACGGGTACAGAAGGTTGGCGCCAGAGGGATTTTAGTTGGTGAAACAATGATGCGCTCGGTTGATTTAAAAGAGACATTTGATAGTTTAAGAGTGCCGTTAGGAGAATAAACATGGTTCAAGTAAAAATTTGTGGGTTACAAAATAAAGAGGCAATAGAAACGGCTGTAGAAGCAGGTGCAGATTTCATTGGATTTGTATTTGCTAAAAGTAAACGAAGAGTGACAAAAGAACAAGCAGCAAATATGGCTCAATTTGTTCCATCCCATGTGAAGAAAGTCGGTGTTTTCGTCAATGAGGACATCAAGATAATTAAGGAAATTGCTCACGATGTCGGCTTGGATTATGTACAATTACATGGCGATGAGTCACCTTCTTTTTGCCAGGAAATTGGTATCCCAGTTATTAAAGCATTTGAAGTGCGTCAGGCGAGTGATCTAGACAAAATCGGACCCTATGACTGTGCGTACTATTTATTAGACAGCCCTGCCGGTAAATACCGTGGTGGATCGGGAGAAACGTTCGACTGGCAGGTAGCAAAAGAATATAACTTTTTGAACAAAAAGATTTTGCTTGCTGGCGGCCTTAAAGCAGATAATATTGAAGAAGCGATCACAGAAGTAGCCCCCGCAGGTGTCGATGTCTCCAGTGGTGTCGAGACAGATGGGGAGAAAGATTTAGATAAAATAAAAGCATTTATAGATGCTGCAAAGAAAGGTGATTAAAATGGCAACATACCATGAGCCAAATGAAACAGGTCATTATGGAGAATACGGTGGCCGTTTTGTACCGGAAACGTTAATGCCAGCCGTTTTAGAATTGGAAAAAGCATATAATGAAGCTATTAATGATGAAGCATTTTTAGACGAATTTGATTATTATTTAAAAGAATACGTTGGAAGGGAAACACCGCTTTATTATGCAGAGCGTTTCTCGAAAAAATTAGGCGGTCCGAAAATTTACTTAAAGCGAGAAGACTTAAATCATACTGGTGCTCACAAAATTAATAATGCACTTGGTCAAGCGCTTTTAACATTAAGAATGGGGAAGAAAAAAGTGGTTGCTGAAACTGGTGCAGGTCAACATGGGGTGGCAACTGCTACAGTATGTGCATTGCTTGGTTTAGAGTGTGTGATTTTTATGGGGAAAGAGGACGTTCGACGTCAGAAGCTTAACGTCTTTCGTATGGAACTGTTAGGTGCTCGTGTCGAAAGTGTCGATCAAGGCAGTGGTACATTAAAGGATGCCGTAAACGAAGCTTTACGCTACTGGGTAAGTCATGTTGAAGATACCCATTATATTATCGGTTCAGTAGTAGGACCGCATCCATTCCCGCAAATCGTTCGTGACTTTCAGAGCATGATTGGTACTGAAACGAAAAAACAAGTGAAAGAAAAGGAAGACCGCTTGCCGGACGCAGTCGTTGCTTGTATTGGTGGTGGCAGTAACTCGATGGGGATGTTCTATCCGTTTGTAGAGGATGAAGAAGTGAAGCTTTATGGTGTTGAAGCTGGTGGAAAAGGTGTCGATACCGATCAACACGCTGTTACATTAAGTTATGGTAAAAAAGGTGTCCTACACGGTACGATGACTTACTTATTACAAGACGAAAACGGACAAATTCAAGAAGCGCATTCGATTTCTGCAGGTCTCGATTATCCAGGTGTAGGACCTGAGCATAGTCATTTAAGAGATATTGGTCGTGTCAACTATGTTGATATTACAGACGAAGAAGCGCTGGATGGATTACAGGAATTATCGAGAACAGAAGGGATTATTCCAGCATTGGAAAGTTCTCATGCGATTGCATATGCAATGAAACTTGCCAAGGAAATGAACGAAGATGAAGTTATGGTGATTTGTTTATCTGGGCGTGGAGATAAAGATGTCGAAACAGTGAGAGATGCATTAGGTGGTGAAGTAAATGGGTAAGGCAAAAATAGATCAGGCATTCAATGCAGTATTAGAACGTGGTGATAAAGCCTTTGTACCTTATATTATGGCTGGTGATGGCGGCCTAGACAAATTAGATGAACAGTTAGCCTTTTTAGAAGAAGCAGGGGCAACTGTTGTAGAATTGGGGATTGCCTTTTCTGACCCGGTGGCAGATGGTCCAACCATTCAAGAGGCGGGACTTCGTGCATTAGCAAACGGTGTATCACTTAGCTCCGTACTGGAAAAACTAAAAGACAGCAAAGAAGAACGGAATATTCCGATCGTGTTGATGACGTACATTAATCCGATTCATACTTATGGCGTGAATAATTTTGCTAAGTCTTGTAAGGAAGTCGGAGTAGACGGATTAATTATTCCGGATTTACCTTTGGAAGAAGAGGAGATCATTGCCCCTGCTTTACAGGAAAAAGAAATTGCGTTAATTCGTTTAGCTGCATTAACAAGCACGGATGAACGTTTAGCTGAAATCGGAAAACGTACAGAAGGTTTCCTCTATGCTGTGACTGTAACCGGAACTACAGGAGTACGTGCTTCTTTCCAAGAAAATCTAGGGACCCACTTAGAAGCACTTCGAGCAAAAAGTAATGCGCCAGTCCTCGCAGGCTTCGGTGTATCCAGTCCAGAGCATGTGCGCTCATTAACAGAGCATTGTGATGGGGTGGTTGTTGGTAGTAAAATTGTTGATTCGTTATATAAAAATGACCGAGACGCAATCCGTGAATTAATTGTATCCGCACAAATTTCAAAGCAGAAATAAGGTAAAGTATAGTGCTCATTTACCTTTGAAAGAGATAATGGAATCACGGTGAGAGTATTTTAAAGAAATAAAGCAAGGGATGCTAAGTGCTGTTCCATGGATATCTTGTTCCGCTCATGGGATATGTCAACATACACATTAGCAGAAGGTATGCTTCGGATGTGGGTGAATCATACTGATTTTATAGATTGGTATCAAAATAAATATAATACAGAAGAAGAGTATCGAGTTATTTCGATAACAAAGATGGGGAGGTTTACTATTAATAAGTCAACGTCCCCATCTTTTTGCCGATTCTCTTCCATTTTTTAAAACATTTTGAACATAACTTTTTACATCATGCCCTTATAGTCCATCCTTATTTGTAAATGTGCCACTTTCTTTAATCAATGAGTTACCATTTATGCTAGATACCTTGGTGTTAGGAGATGATACAGCTTCTTTCTTGTTTGGTATAGCTTGATTTCGTTCAGATAATTTACTTTGCTTATTATTGGAAATTTTATCAGAGGAGTGTAAAGACTCCAACTCATTAAGAGGAGTAGCATCCTCTTTTAAAGTAGAATCTGCATTAGACAGCTGGTAGTTCTGATTTGAATCGAGATGAAACGTGTTTGGTATGGAAGACGACTTATCTGCCTTGTCTACTGCCTCTTTTGTAACAGATTCTGCATTAGATGGTTTATTTCCAGTGTTGTCTATCTGTCCTCTATTTCTAAAACGTTTATGCTTGTTAGTCGATTGCTTATTATCGGCAATTTTATCAGAGGAATGGGAAGATTCCAACTCATTAGGAGGAGTAGTATCCTCTTTTAAAGTAGAATCTGCATTAGACGGTTGGTAGTTCTGATTTGAATCGAGATGAAACGTGTTTGGTATGATAGACGACTTATCTGCCTTGTCTACTGCCTCTTTTGTAACAGATTCTGCATTAGATGGTTTATTTCCAGTGTTGTCTATCTGTCCTCTATTTCTAAAACGATTATGCTTGTTAGTCGATTGCTTATTATCGGCAATTTTATCAGAGGAATGGGAAGATTCCAACTCATTAGGAGGAGTAGTATCCTCTTTTAAAGTAGAATCTGCATTAGACGGTTGGTAGTTCTGATTTGAATCGAGATGAAACGTGTTTGGTATGATAGACGACTTATCTGCCTTGTCTACTGCCTCTTTTGTAACAGATTCTGCATTAGATGGTTTATTTCCAGTGTTGTCTATCTGTCCTCTATTTCTAAAACGATTATGCTTGTTAGTCGATTGCTTATTATCGGCAATTTTATCAGAGGAATGGGAAGATTCCAACTCATTAGGAGGAGTAGTATCCTCTTTTAAAGTAGAATCTGCATTAGACAGCTGGTAGTTCTGATTTGAATCGAGATGAAACGTGTTTGGTATGGAAGACGACTTATCTGCCTTGTCTACTGCCTCTTTTGTAACAGATTCTGCATTAGATGGTTTATTTCCAGTGTTGTCTATCTGTGCTCTATTTCTAAAATGTTTATACTTGTTAGTAGATTGTTTATTATCATTTTTTGTTTTCAATCTAGCTTTTTCAATATTTTTATATAATAGACAATATCCCTTAATATGTTTGATACAGATAAAAGACTTTCCTTGAAATTGATTCGTTCCTACTAGCATATGATTAGAACACATTCTAACGTTATGAAGCCTCATTGATAACCCATCTTCAAAGAAAAGCTGAATGACAACAGGTTGCTCTTGATTTTGAACAAGTTCTAGAATTTGCTTCATACATTACCCCCCCTTTTCATTAGGATTAGATGGTTGGGGAGCGCATTTGCAAGATCATTCGTCGCTATCCTTCAATGATTGAATCGTATCCTCAAACATTTTACGATTATCGTCAATATGCTTATCAAGTCGTGCTAGAATTTGATCTAGATTAATATGCTGTTGGCTGTTCTCGGACATAAAGTGATAAAAAAACAAGGTTAAGGCATAGGCAATTCCGGTATTGTCTACATATACAAAACCATTTCCACTTTGCTTTACACTGGAATTTCCATTTTCATTAATTAGTTCTGTTGTAAAGTGTTTCACAAGTTCACTAAAATGATTCTGCATATAATGGTCTAATTCTTCTTTAATTAACGCTCTCAATTCGTTCTCGTGTTCCATCAATATCCCTCCATTTCTATAATAGGTGTATGCAAGAAAAAGGTGGTATGTAAGGGCTAATCACAAAAAAAGGGTGCCTAAATTAGCACCCTTGTTCACTCACAAATTCTTAGGATTTTGGTAGTTTACCACCATCAAAGAAAAGAATAATAATGATGATAATAACAACTACTGTTGAATCTGCGCGGTTATGGTTTTTACTATTTCCACTTTTCGTAACATAAGAGTTTCCATTATAAACATGGAATTGTCCTTTTACTTCCGCTTCTTGCTCAGACTCTTGTTCTGATTCTACTTCCACTTCTTGTTCACTTTCTTGTTCAAGTTTTTGCTCTTGAAGCAAGATAGAAAGAGCCTTAGAAAGAGCTTCAGGACTTAAAATGTTTGTGTCTCCGTTACTCATAACAATTTCCCCCTTTCATCTTTAATTACTAGTACTATATGAAGATGTTATTAGTATTGCTTGAACAAATGACTATTTCAAAGGGAAATGTGTGAGTAACTGATACGCGTTCGTTTCATCCTGCAATGCTATCCGTAAATCAGCTTCTGCGACAATAAAAGCAACAGGAACTTTTCCTCCTGTGGATATGCATCCAAAAATAAATTCAGCTCTAAAAAAGATAGAGTTTTCCTCTTCACATAATTCGTTCTTATAAGAAAGAACCATCGCTTGACCTTCGCTTAGTTCATTTTTTGTGTGACCTTGCAGGTTTAAACGAATGGGCGGAGATGCCACATTATTATAGCATACAACAGATGAAGCGAAAGAAGGACGAAACACGAGACGCATTCAAAGAAAAACGCAAATCAGACTTTAAAACAATTTTCGCGCTTCCCTTAATAAGTTCAAAGCCAGAGGATGATATCGCGCTATAGAAACACCAGATCATCGTTCCTGGACTTTTTATCAGCTGCAACTGCATGTGCATTCTTTTGCTAAAAAAATTGCAGGGGTATCATTATTGATTTCATCCGAAAATTGGTTGATATGGTGACGGCATTTCTAGCTGTTATTCCTTGGATATAAACTTATCCAAGGAACAGAAGTACTTTTCCAATGAGGAGAATTTATTTCCAAGGAACAGAACACTCATCCCGTCAAGATAAAGTCGCCTGAGGTTGATACCTCAAGCGGCCTTTTTTAGTGGAATAGAGTGTATTTATCACGGTGCTAACCCCCCACTTCAAGCTTCAAGTAATACAAGGATAAGTTTAGGGATAACAGACGCTAACACCCTGATAAGTTTCGCTAATGATCAGTGGGAGTCAAAAACCCCCACTGATGGAAGTCTTACTTTATCAGATGAAACTATGCAGCTCATTTTATTAAGCTTTCCGGTTAACTTGGTTGTCCACTGAATAAATAATTTGTAAGCACAAATTTAACAGATAGCTATCATAAATATGCACATATTAAAATAATCAGAGAAAAAATAGTGCATATTTACTAGAAACCCTTTAACCACAGTTTTATTAACAATGTTGTGTATGTGGATAAATGTGTATCTAACTGAAATCTAAAAAAAGGATATGTATTCGCAAAAAAGTGAATTCACACAATCAGCTTATGGTGGCATACTGTAAATAAGTTCTATTGCAATAGATCGAAACATGTACGAACAAGATGCTAACGCAACTTGTTTATATTTTAAAATGAATATGTAAGCGATAACAATAATTAATTTATTAAATGAAGGAGGAAACGATTTTTTGAAGTTTGATCTATACGATTTGCATAACACTTCAAAACTGTAATGATGAATAAAATTAATTAGGGGGAATTAAGTGTGAAGAAAAAACTAATATTACTTATCACAATTTGTTTGATGTTCGTATTAGCGGCTTGTAGTGATGATGAAACAAGTAATGAGCCAGAAAAAACCGAAGATGGAAAGGTTGTTTTAACAGGGCTTATTACGAAGCACCCATTAACCAAAGAACTTAAAGATATGGAATGGTTAGCAAAAGCAGAAGAAAGAGCGGGTGTGGAGATCAAATGGGAAGAGGTAACAGCGGACTGGGATCAAAAGAAAGGTGCCATGTTAGCTGGTGGAGATATTCCTGACATAATTGTCGGCCCCAATGCTATTACTGACGCTGACTTTGCACAGTTCCCTGGTTTATTTGAAAACCTTAAACCCTTAATAGAAGAACATGGTCCTAATATACAGAAGATGTTTGAACAGCAACCTAAAACAAAAATTCTTTCAACCCAGGCTGATGGTGCCATTTATGGTTTATCAAAATATCAACGATTCTGGCCAGAAACAGCAACCATGCAATTTATTAATAAACAATGGTTAGATAATTTAGGGTTGGAAACTCCGACAAATTGGGATGAACTATTTACTGTATTAAAGGCTTTTAAAGAAGAAGACGCAAATGGAAATGGCGATCCGAATGATGAGATACCAATGGATTTTGCGCCAGTTGGTGAAGGTGGTTTTGGTTACTTCCAACCAACGGTGTTACTTGGCAGCATGGGCATGACGGTAACTGGTGGTGGCGGCCAAGGTTACTTCCTAGAAGATGGTAAAGTAAAGAATTTCTTTATCGATGAAAGATATAAACAATTTGTAGCGTTTCTCCATAAATTACATGAAAATGGTTTGATTAGTGAAGAAGCTTTCACACAAGATTATTCTCAATATCAGGCAGTAGCGCGTGGTGAGGGGGGAAATGCAAAAGTCGGCTATACATTTGGTTGGGAAAGGACAGACCGATTTGGACTAGAAGTTTCAGATCAATACGTGACATTTGCCCCAATGAAGGCATCTGCAGATTATGACGGGGAAGTTTCTTGGTCATATGACTACAACCAGCTAAATTATGGTGTGAACTTTATTCAAATGTCTTCGCAAACAAGTAATAAAGAAGCTGCAATGAAATTTATAAACGAATTGTATGACCCTGAGGTAAGTTTACAAGTATTATTCGGTTCAATGGGTCCTAACATTGAAAAAATGGGTGATAATTCATACAAAATTTTACCGCCTCAGGATGAAGAAATGGATCCAGGTACTTGGAAATGGACTTCTACTTGGGCAGACAATGGTCCAATGTTTATTTCAGACGAATTAGAAGTGGAATTACCTGTCGATATGCAATCAGTAGATGAACAGCAAGCACCATTTAAAAAGGTGTTCGAATCATTAGATCATGAAAATGATGTTTTTCCTGGGATGATGCTGAAATATTCAGAGGAAGATCACAATCAAATGACACTTGTGAATACGGACTTTATGAATCTAGCCATTTCCAAGTTTGGTGAGTGGGTTACTTCAGGTGGTATTGAAGAAGAATGGGATAGTTATGTGAAACAAGTAGAACAGATTGGTTTACCATCAAATATTGAAATTATCCAAGGTTACTATGATGATTACAAGGAACAATTAAAGTAGAAAACTAGAAGGAGAGATATTGGCTAAAAGCTAATATCTCTCTAAAAAGAAGGAGAGTCATATCATGGCCTTGACCCAAGGAACTAGTACAGAGGCTTTGCCTAAGGTGAAGAAAGCAACAGTGTTTAATACGTTACGCAGAGATTATCAATTATGGCTTATGATTCTACCTGCAATCATCTGTGTGATTATATTTAACTATATCCCAATGTATGGAATCCAATTAGCATTTCGGGAATATGATTTCACTGCTGGTTTGACAGGTGGAGAATGGGTAGGACTTAAATATTTTGAACAATTTATTAATAGTCACCTTTTCTGGGATCTGATTCGTAACACGTTACTAATTAGTATAACGACGATTGTTGTTGGTTTCCCGGCACCAATCGCCCTTGCTCTATTAGTAAACCAAATTAGATGGAAAAGGGGTAAACGAATATTACAAACGACAGTTTATTTGCCTCACTTTATTTCCATCGTGGTTTTAGTTGGTTTGTTAAATGTGATGTTATCACCGAACACTGGTGTTCTCGGTTTACTATTAGCAAAGCTAGGTTTGGAAGGAAATCTATTAGCATCTGTAAATGCATTTGTTCCGATATATGTCTTATCGGATGTATGGCAACATGTTGGTTGGAACAGTATTATTTATTTAGCCGCATTAGCCGCGGTTGATCCACAGCTATATGATGCAGCAAAAATTGATGGTGCGAATAAATGGCAAATTATTAGAAATGTCGAAATACCAGCTATTATTCCGACCATCATCATTTTATTAATACTTAATATGGGAACGGTTATCAGTACCGGTTTTGAGAAAATATTCCTAATGCAGAACTCTCTCAACTTACCAATATCAGAAGTGATTGAAACGTATGTTTATAAAACGGGTATTGTATCTAATCAATTTAGTTATGCCGCTGCAATTGGTTTATTCAATACATTCATTAATTTTATGATGTTAGTAATTGTTAATACCATTGCGAAGAAAGTGGCTCGCATCAGTCTATGGTAAGTGTATCCCAATTTAATCTGAAGGAGGAAGAGTAATGCCTTCTATCACAATGAATAGAATTAGAAATAAAAAGCCAACAGATTTACTATTCGATGTTGCGATTGTGGCAACATGCTTGTTAATGTTTTTTATTGTGGCATATCCTATATATTTTATTGTCATCGCATCGATTAGTGATCCAACGTATGTTTCAACCGGAAAAGTCCTTTTTGCTCCGAAAGGTTTTAGCCTATTTGGATATGAACAAATATTCACAGATTCAAGAGTTTGGATCGGATACCGTAATACATTGTTTTATGCTCTGTTTGGGACATTTGTTAATTTACTATTAACGTTACCGGCAGCATATGTGTTGTCTCGTCAAGAGTTTAAGGCCAGAAGGTTCTTGATGTTTTTCTTTATTTTTACGATGTTTTTTAATGGTGGGTTAATACCTACATATATGCTAATGAAAGATTTAAGCTTAATAGATACGCCATGGGTGTTTATTTTTAATCCACTTACGATTAATGTATTTAATTTAATTATTACGAGAACATTTTTTGAAAACAACATCCCACATGAAATGTTTGAAGCAGCAACAATGGATGGTTGTTCACATTTTAAGTTTTTCTCTACGATTGTTTTACCCTTGTCCAAAGCTGTTACTGCAGTAATCGGGCTTTACTATCTAGTATGGCATTGGAATGACTTCTTTACAGGGTTAATTTATATCCGAAATTATGATTTGCAACCCTTGCAGATCGTATTAAGAGATATCCTGCTATCCAATCAAGTATTTGCTGAAGGGGCGGGAAGTGGCGGAACTGGTGGAGGTTATGCACAGCGTTATGCCGACCAGGTTAAATATGGTGTCATTATTGTATCCTCGCTACCAGTGTTAATCTTGTATCCATTTATTCAGAAGTATTTTGAGAAGGGTGTATTAATTGGATCTGTAAAAGGATAAATAAAAAGAACAGAGCTGATTTCTGATCAGTTCTGTTCTTTTTATTCGGGTGTTGCAAAGAAAGAATAAGCCGTACGCATAATAATATATGCTAGTAAACTAACGCCTAAAGCAGGTATAAAACCTGGTATCATATAATAGAGGTAACAGGTTGCCGCAATTAGCACTAGCATGGCAATGGTGTGCAGAGGCCTGCCAATAACTAAAATAGCAGAATATTTAATATAACCGAGTATAGAAAAATGATAGTGCACATAGATTGGGAAAATGAATACTGAAACAAGCGCAATAAGAGCTAACAAGATATATGTCATCACCATTAACGTTGAGTTTAATAGCGAGCTGTCTAACCCTCCTAGGATTTGAATGTTAAACAGCAAAATAGCAGTGGCAATCGTTAGAATATACCCAAGAATATTAGATTTAACAAATTCTTGTTTATAATAATGGATGAATTCCCTAAAAAGTTTAATATCATCTTCTGCTTTAATATCTTGTCTTATCGTGGCGAATAGGGCTGCAGTAGCTGGAAAAATCCCAACTATAAATAAGCCTAGTACAGAAAAGATAAACCAGTACAAATTTAATAATAGAATTTTAAAAATCCACTCACCGATTGTTATATAAGTTGAAATACCTTTATTCATATAGGAACCTCCGAAATTCTTTATCTATTAAGCATACACAATAAAATAGCATAGGTAAATTTAATATAAAGAATATAAAAGAAAAGATATGAATTCTAAAAATAGTATAAAATATATCCCCTGAAGTATTAATAGTCCATTTTTGACTTGCAAGAAGAGCACTCCAACAGAAAATGGAAATAACTGAGCTGGATTTGGCAATAAACAACCAAACTTTAGCAATAAGAAAACCGGACATAACCATAGTCCCAAAGTAGTGTCACATTGTTCCGCAGCTTAGAATGGCATTCTGAAAATTAGACAGTAAAACCAATGAATACAGTTCCATAAGTTCTGTTCTATCAATAATCAGAACACTAAAAATAGCGGAGGCAGAATACGGAGACTCCTGTGGGACCGCGAGAGCTGAAGCCGAGCCCACGGAAAGCGCAGTATTCTGCCGGAGCGTTTCCTAGCACTCAACGTAAATCAGAATGGAAGAAAGCAAATCTAAAACGTATAACCTCGCAGTATATGTATTATCACGGTGCTAATCTTCCGTAAAACTCCTACTTTAAGGTTGAGTAGATCATATACTTTCTTAACCTGTCAAAAAGGCTACCTCTTTAGAAGAGATAGCCTCTAATATTATGCGTACATCGCACTGATTTCCTTTTGTAACTTCTGATCTGCCACATATTCATCATAACTGATCTCTTTATCGACAATACCTTTTGGTGTAATTTCGATAAGGCGATTGGCAATACTATTAATGAACTGATGGTCATGAGACGTAAACAGAATCGAACCTTTAAACTTAATTAAGCCGTTGTTCAACGCAGTAATGGACTCCAAGTCTAAGTGGTTTGTAGGTTCATCCAATACGAGGACATTGGCATTCGATAGCATCATTTTCGATAACATACAACGCACTTTCTCACCACCAGATAAGACATTCGCTTTTTTCAATGCTTCCTCACCAGAGAATAACATACGACCAAGGAATCCGCGTAAGAACGTCTCGGTTTGATCCTCTGGTGAATATTGACGGAGCCACTCTACTAAGGACATGTTATTTCCATCGAAATATTCTGAGTTATCTTTCGGGAAGTACGATTGTGATGTGGTAACACCCCATGTATAGCTTCCTTCATCAGGTTCCATCTCACCCATCAAGATATCAAACAACACGGTTTTAGCATTTTCATTTGGTCCGATAAAGGCAGCTTTATCATAAGGTTTTAATGTAAAACTTACATTATCTAATACCTTTACACCATCAATTGTTTTCGAAATACCTTCGACACGTAATAAATCATTTCCAATATCACGGCCAGGCTGGAAGGCTACATACGGATAACGACGAGAAGATGGTTTAATATCATCTAGTGTAATGTTATCCAGCATTTTTTTACGAGAAGTCGCTTGTTTTGATTTCGATGCATTGGCACTAAAGCGAGCGATAAAGTTTTGTAATTCCTTCATTTTCTCTTCTTTTTTCTTATTTTGATCCTTTGCCATTTGCAATGCTAATTGACTTGATTCATACCAGAAATCATAATTCCCCACGTACATTTCGATTTTTCCATAGTCGACATCAGCGATATGTGTACATACTTTATTTAAAAAGTGACGGTCGTGGGAGACTACAATAACTGTATTTTCAAAGTTAATTAAGAATTCTTCCAACCATTGAATCGCTTGAATATCCAAGTGGTTCGTCGGCTCATCTAATAATAAAATATCCGGGTTCCCGAATAATGCTTGAGCAAGTAATACTTTTACCTTTTCAGAACCTGATAAATCAGCCATTTTTTTCGTGTGGAGATCTTCACCAATACCAAGGCCTTTTAAAAGAATAGCTGCATCTGATTCGGCTTCCCAACCATTCATCTCGGCAAATTCACCTTCTAATTCGGCAGCACGCATGCCGTCTTCTTCCGTGAATTCCCCTTTTGCATAAATAGCGTCTTTCTCCTGCATCACGTCATATAAACGAGTGTGTCCCATGATAACAGTCTTTAACACTTCGTACTCTTCATAGGCGAAGTGATCCTGTTTTAACACAGCAAGTCGCTCATCTTTCCCAAGTGAAACGTGACCAGTCTGAGGTTCGATTTCACCTGACAATATTTTAAGAAAAGTAGATTTACCAGCACCATTGGCACCGATCAAACCATAGCAATTTCCGGCTGTAAACTTAATATTAACGTCTTCAAATAACTTCTTATCACCAAAACGTAAACTTACATTAGTTGCTTGTAGCATACTCCAAAATTCCTCCATTATCTCATATCATAAAGCAAGCTTAAGCGATTTGGGATAGGAAGTCAATCAAGGAATGACATTCTGAAGAATTTCGGTATGATAGAAGTAAGGAGGAGATCTCATGCACCCATATTCTAAACACCAATCATACGGTTTTCGTTTTAAAGGAGATTATCAGGATCGTGTTGCTGGCCTCCATGCTATTGGCCGGGAATCACGTACAGAACATACATATATATGGGATGGGTTAAAAAGAGGTGAAGAAGGACGTATTGTATTTCAATATACATTAGACGGTAAGGGAGCAATTCGAATCGGAGGAAAGACTTATCCTTTAACAAAAGGGGATGCTTTTTTCGTCGAAATCCCTAGTGATCATTGTTACTACCTACCAGAAGAATCGGTTCGTTGGGACTTTTTGTATTTTACGGTTTATGGAAATGAAGCGTTACATCATTTTCGTCATATAACTGAAAAATATGGACACATTCTTCGGCTTCCTATCCATGCGACCCCAATTAAACACATATTACGAATGCTGGATAAATTAGAAACTACTGGTATCAGCCATGGTTATGAGGCTTCTGGCTATGCATATTCTTTTTTGATGGAATGCCTGCAATATCTTGAATATGAACAACGGCAGGAAGAGCAATTGCCTGTTGCGATTGCTAAGGCTGTATCCTTTATTGAAAAAAATTATGCAGAGGATATATCCTTAAATGATATCGTAGCCATATCTGGATTATCCAAATATCATTTTACTAGGCTTTTTTCTACTTCTGTCAATGAAACACCGATCCAGTACTTAACAAAAGTACGTATCCAGCATGCATTAGACCTTTTACAGAATAGTGAGAAGTCAATAGAAGAGATTGCGAAAGAAGTAGGCTATACATCTAGTAATTATTTTAGTAAAGTGTTTAAACACTTACTGAATGAGACGCCAAGTGCTTATCGCAAAAATAAATTTGTCATGCCAGTTGACCGGCTATTTATTGATTAACAACCGCAATATTTTACCCTTTTCAAAAATATTTACGATTGTAAACGGTTTTAAATCTCCTTATGATGGTATTAAGTAATAGCAATTTAATACGAAATATAAGGAGGAAAAAAGATGTCTAAAATTACGTTTTTGGGTGCGGGAAGTACGGTTTTTGCGAAAAATGTACTAGGGGATTGTATGACAGTCGATGCCTTGCAAGGTTTCGAATTTGCTTTGTTTGATATTGATCATGAGCGTTTGAATGATTCAGAAATGATGTTGAATAATTTAAAAGAAAGTTTGAACTCCGAAGTAACAGTAAAGGCTTACCATGATCGTAAAGAAGCATTAAGAGATGCGAAATATGTAATTAATGCTATCCAGGTTGGGGGCTATGACCCGTGTACGATTACTGATTTTGAAGTGCCGAAAAAATACGGCTTACGACAAACAATTGCGGATACACTAGGAATAGGCGGGATTTTCCGTAATTTAAGAACAATACCTGTCATGCAGGAATTTGCCCGTGACATGAAAGAAGTTTGTCCTGATGCATGGTTTTTAAATTACACCAATCCAATGGCGGTATTAACCAATGTGATGTTAAAAGAGGGAATCAAAACGGTTGGCCTATGCCACAGTGTTCAGGTTTGTGCTAGTCATTTATTAGATTCCCTTGACATGCCAAAAGACAATATTCAATGGAAAATTGCTGGAATCAATCATATGGCGTGGCTACTGGAAATTACGCAAAATGGGGAAGATCTTTATCCGGAAATTAAAAAACGTGCCAAAGAAAAGCAACGCGAAAAGCATGATGATATGGTTCGTTTTGAATTAATGGATAAGTTCGGATACTATGTCACTGAGTCTTCTGAGCATAATGCGGAATACCATCCATACTTTATTAAGAGCAGATATCCGGAATTAATCGACAAATATAATATTCCATTAGATGAATATCCACGTCGTTGTGTTAACCAAATCGAAGGATGGAAGAAAATGCGTAATGATCTTGTAAGTGATCAAAACTTACAACATGAGCGTACACATGAATATGGATCATACATCATAGAAGCGATGGAAACTAATCAGCCTTTTAAAATTGGTGGTAACGTGCTGAATACGGGAGGACTTATTAGCAACTTACCAGAAAATGCTGTTGTTGAAGTCCCTTGCTTGGTGGATGCAAATGGAGTAACCCCTACCTATGTTGGTGATTTGCCAGAACAATTGGCAGCATTGAACAGAACCAATATTAATACACAGCTGTTAACCATCGAAGCGGCACTAACGAAGAAAAAAGAGAAAATTTATCAGGCAGCACTGCTCGATCCTCACACTGCAGCAGAATTATCAATCGATGATATTATCGCATTATGTGACGATTTAATCGACGAACACGGTGATTGGCTGCCACAATATCAATAGCAAAACCTATCAGGGTGTTAGCGTCCGAAGCTTGAAGAGGGAGCTGACAGACGATTAGCACCTTGATAAACGATAAGGAGTATCAGTATGGCAATTACGTATAATGAACAAACAAGAGAATTTCATCTACAAACTAATCATTCTAGCTATATTTTTACGGTTTTAGAAAATGAACAGCTAGGACATTTATATTACGGTAAAAAAGTAAAACATAAAGATTCCTTTCAACATTATCTTGAAACAGGATTTCGTTCCAATATTACCTATTTAAAAGATGGGGATATGACTTTTTCATTAGAACAAACAAAACAGGAATACCCTTCTTACGGAACAACTGATTTTCGTGAACCGGCATTCCAAGTACTACAAGAGAATGGCAGCAGAATTACCGATTTTCAATACAAAGCGCACAAGATCTACAAAGGTAAGCCAAAGTTAGATGGCCTACCTGCCACATATGCGGAAGATGGTGACCCGGTAGAAACAGTAGAAATAACCTTATATGATCAAGAACTTGATGCAGAATTGATATTACTTTACTCTGTTTTTGAAGAGCAAGATGCGATAGTGCGCAGTGCCAAGTTTAACAATCATGGAAAGCAGCGACTCAACTTAATAAGAGCGATGAGTGCAAATATTGATTTCTTTGATTCCGATTATGAAATGATGCAATTATCAGGTGCATGGAGCAGAGAACGACATCTTAAGACTCGGAAACTGGAGGAAGGTATTCAAAATATCTCGAGTACACGTGGTATTAGTAGTAGCCAGCACAATCCGTTTTTGGCGCTGAAGAGACCAGATGCGAATGAATTTCAAGGAGATGCTTATGGTTTCAGCTTAGTGTACAGTGGTAACTTTCTTGCTCAAGTAGAAGTTGATTATTTAGATGTATCACGTGTCAGTCTAGGAATAAATCCATTTGATTTTGATTGGCTGCTGGAAGAAGGCGAAAGCTTCCAAACTCCGGAAGTAGCGATGACATATTCTAATGATGGTTTGAATGGAATGAGTCAGAACTTCCATGATCTTTATCAAAAACGTTTAGCAAGAGGCAAATGGCGTGATCAAGTACGCCCAATTCTAACCAATAACTGGGAAGGAACGTATTTTGATTTTGATGAAGAAAAAATTCTAGACATGGCAAAACAATCAAAAGAGTTAGGTGTCGAACTGTTTGTATTAGATGATGGTTGGTTTGGCAAACGTAATGATGATACGACGTCATTAGGAGATTGGTTCGTTAACTATGATAAACTACCGAATGGTATAACCGGATTAGCTGAAAAAGTTACCGATTTAGGAATGGATTTCGGTCTGTGGTTTGAACCTGAAATGGTGTCAAAGGTTAGTAAACTATTTGAAGAGCATCCAGACTGGATCATTCATGTGCCAAACCGAAATCAATCACATGGACGTAATCAGTACGTGCTTGACTTCTCGAGTAAAGAAGTAGTAGACGCACTTTATGAGATGATGGCTGAAATATTACGGGATGCACCTATTTCCTATGTGAAGTGGGATATGAACCGTTATTTAACGGAGATTGGTTCAGCAACATTACCTGACAATCGCCAGCGTGAAGTAACACACCGTTATATATTGGGGGTTTATGATTTATATGAACGTTTAACATCTGAATTTCCTGATATTTTATTTGAATCTTGTGCAAGCGGGGGCTGCCGCTTTGACCCAGGTATGTTATATTATGCACCACAAACGTGGACAAGTGATGATACAGATGCAGTAGAGCGTCTCAAAATTCAATATGGTACATCTTTTGTATATCCGATAAGTTCAATGGGGGCGCACGTATCTGCAGTGCCTAACCATCAGGTCGGGCGTTATACAAGCCTTAAGACTCGAGCAGAAGTAGCATACTTTGGTGCGTTTGGTTACGAGTTGGATGTGACAAGAATGCCTGAAGAAGAAAAGCAAGAAATGAAAGAACAAATTGCATTTTTTAAGAAACATCGGGAAGTATTCCAATTCGGGACATTTCACCGTATCCATAGTCCGTTTGAAAAAGACGGTAATCGCACATCATGGATTTCAGTGTCAACAGATAAATCCAAAGCGGTGGTAGCGGACTATCATGTATTATCCCGTCCAAATCCAGGCTTCAAGCGCTTGTTATTGAAGGGATTAGACCCAGAGGCAAGCTATGAAATCGAAGGATATCAAGGTGAATATTATGGGGATGAATTAATGGAGATTGGTATACCATTAGATCACGAACGATTCCGTGAACAACATGAACATGACGTATCCGGTGATTTCCACTCCCGTCTGTTTGTAATAAACAAGATTGATGCTTTTAAGTAAATAGTTGAACATGTAGTTTTACGCTAGGATATGTTAACTGCACCCCAATTGACAGTTGGGGTCACTTCATATCCTAGCGTATTTTCTTTGATTCATCATGTCCATAAATAACTATAGAAAAACATTACCAATGTCATCGTTTTCGCCAGATATAACGGAATAAATATTTGTCTTCAGATTGTTCCCTTATGTGCTGGTTCAGGTGTAACAACTGGTGGATTCTCATGAGCGAGCATTGGTTCAGCTACCCGTTTGCGGAAAAATTGGATAAATGGCCCGGTGCAAAATGCGAAAATAACTGTAGCTATACCAACTATCGCTCCAAATGAAAAACCAATTGCCACACATAAAATATCCGTCATAATTCTCGCAATTGGAAACGGAATTTTGTAATTCGAAACCTTTTCAACTACGAATGCTAATGCATCATATGGTGACATCCCTAAATTCGGCGTAATATAAAGAGCAACGCCCAAACTTGCAAAAACAACTGCGATTGCCATCGTGGCAATACGAATGACTAGGGTTGACATATCATCAAAGACGAAGCTATAGCCAAAAACTATAAAATCAGATATAAATCCAATTCCTACCATGTTCACTATAGTCCCAATTCCAATTAAACTTCTATAATAAAGAAAAACAACCCCAAGTAAAAGAGGATTAAATATCAACTGATAAATACCAAAAGATATCCCCAGGAAACCACTTATTCCAAGATTTAATGTGGAATAAGGATCTGTCCCCAAAACACTAATTCTTAACAGTGCGACGGCAATCCCGATAAGCAGGTTACCAATAAGCACCATATTAAATTTTCTCCACGTGATTTTTTTCATAATTTGTCCCCTTTTTTCTTATATATCTATAAATAGAAGTACAGTTTCACTATAAGTAAGATTTCATTTTTATAGTATATCATTAATAGGGGCATATAATAGTAGTAAGTATAAATAAGTGGGTGCTTTCCGAGTATCAAAATCCTTGCCCTAATATCGTAATGGAGGTTGGTTTGCGATGACAAAGTGGATCATTAGTGCTGTTTTACTGGTTATGATGACTTGGGCTGTTATTGACGTTGTCACAGATAACAGGGTCACAGAAGCAGAGAATATTGGACTGGAAATTGGAAACATCGCTCCGGATTTTGAATTGGAAACATTGAATGGTGAAACAGTGAAATTATCGGATTATCGCGGAGAGCCAGTAATGCTTAATTTTTGGGCAACATGGTGTCCGCCGTGCCGAGCAGAAATGCCTGATATGCAAAGGTTTTATCAGGATACAGGCATGAACATTTTAGCGATTAATATGACTAAGACAGAATCTAATTTTGAGGATATCGGTCAGTTTGTAAAAGAGCATGGTTTAACATTTACCATACCATTGGATCAGAAAAACATCGTGGGCGATCGTTATCAAATTCGTCCTATCCCAACTACCTATATGATTGATTCCAATGGCGTCATACAGTTTTTTGTGTTTGGTCCGCTTAATTATGACCAGATGATGTTGGAATATAAAAAATTAAGTTAGCTATTAGCACGGAAGCATAAGGGATCGATGAAAAGAAGTAGAATGAACACCTAAAAAAGAATATAATCGGTATTCGCCCTAGAAAAAGAGAAGCGAATGCCTTAAAAAAGAATATAATCGGCATTCATCCCAGAAAAAGAGGAGTGAATGCCATAAAAAAGAATATAATCGGCATTCACCCTAGAAAAAGAGAAGCGAATGCCATAAAAAAGGATATAATCGGCATTCACCCCAGAAAAAGAGGAGTGAATGCCATAAAAAAGAATATAATCGGTATTCGCCCTAGAAAAAGAGAAGCGAATGCCATAAAAAAGAATATAATCGGCATTCACCCCAGAAAAAGAGGAGTGAATGCCATAAAAAAGAATATAATCGGCATTCGCCCCAGAAAAAGAGAAGCGAATGCCATAAAAAAGGATATAATCGGCATTCACCCCAGAAAAAGAGGAGTGAATGCCATAAAAAAGGATATAATCGGCATTCATCCCAGAAAAAGAGGAGCGAATGCCTTAAAAAAGAAAATAATCGGTATTCGCCCTAGAAAAAGAGAAGCGAATGCCATAAAAAAGGATATAATCGACATTCGCCCCAGAAAAAGAGAAGCGAATGCCTTAAAAAAGAAAATAATCGGTATTCGCCCTAGAAAAAGAGAAGCGAATGCCTAAAAAACGAATATAATCTACATTCACCCCAGAAAAAGAGAAGCGAATGCCATAAAAATCGGTATTCACCCATGAAAAAGTAGGACGAAATACTTTAAAAAGGTTAAAATACCGCAAATATTTCGAGTTAGCTCTTATTTCTTTTACTCATTATGACAAGATAATGGGCAGTTATTCCGGAAGCAATCGGAATAACGAGAGCAACGCCCATACCGGCTGTGAAGATGGTAATCATTTCGTCACTAAATACCTTGGCATTAATAATTTCACCGAAGGAATAAGACAAGTCTTTAAACCATATCAAGAGCCCCATGTACCCTCCGAAAAAAGCAAAGAATAGGGTGTTTGTACTTGTACCTAATATATCTCTGCCGATACGTATCCCTGCCAAAAATAAATCTTTTCTGGTAATCGTCGGGTTATGGTGATGGATTTCCCGCATTGGTGAGGTAATCGAAATAGCTGTATCGACAATTGCTCCGATCGTACTCATTATAATAACGGATGCGGCAACTTTTATAAAATCAATTCCGATATGTAAGGAGAAGGTCATCAATTCTTCCGACTCTTCTGCCCCAAACCCTTGAATCATCGACTTTTCCGTAATGATTATGATGAAAAAGAATAGAATCACAAGCGTTATAATGGTAGAAAAGAAGGCCATCTTCGTTTTACTGTTAACATCATTAATAAAAAAGAGACTAATTGCACTAATGAAAGCACATGCCAGTAGTGTTAGCCAAATTGGATTGGCGTTTGGATCGTTCATTACTAGAACAGTGATGATAAGCACGCCAAAATTTAGAAATAATGCAATAAATGATTTTACCCCTTTTTTTCCACCAACAATAGCCATCAGCACAAATAATATGATCGATAGTAATACTAATGCATTCATGTTCTAGCCCTCTTTCTCTGAATAAAGAAAATCGAAGTATAGATAGCAATGGGAATAGTCAGCACAATGCCAATGCCCCCAGCTAAAGCACGAGCCAACTCAATAGAAAGATTCATTGATAATGTGAATCCGAGTGGTGATGCGTTTTTAAAGTATAAAAGTAGCATCGGAATCGAACCACTTACATAGGCAAAAAATAATATATTGGTCATCGTCCCCATTATATCTTTTCCGATATCTATGCCAGATGCTTTGAGCTTCTTCAAATTTATCTGATTATTTTTTTCATAAAGTTCAAAAATAGAAGATGACATTGTGATTGCGACATCCATCACCGCCCCTAACGATCCGATCAACAGACCTGCCATAAAGACAGTTTGTGGATTTCGACTGAGAAACGACATTTCTTCATAGCGTAATCCCTGTTCACCTGTCACAAATAAAGCTAGATAGGCAATCAACAAAGAACTTAGTGTACCTAGTAAGGTAGCAATAATCGCTGTATATGTCTTTTCATTCAAGCCATTGACCATCAATAACGATATTACCGTAAAAAGCACGATGCTAATGCCACAAATGATCAGTAGACTGATGTCAGAGTTTTGCAGATATATATCTAGTGCGAATGATAAAATCACAGCATTCACAGCTAAACTGATAACAGATAATAGGCCTTGTTTTTTCCCTACCGCCAGCAAAATAATGATGAAAAGCCATGCCACTAAGATGAGATACTTATCACGTTTTACATTTTCAATGGTTCCTGTAAGCGTAGAATCATCGATTGTTACGAATACTTCGTCACCAGGCTGAAAGGAATGGTCATAGGCATGTGAGCCGGAATATTCGTTCGTGATATTGATAGTTTCCCCTTTGTATGTACCATTTTGTACTGTTGCCATAATTTGCTGGGTAACCACAATATCTTGGTTTTGATGTTGATCAACCGTTTCTGTTCTGTCTGTCACGGTAGCCTCTGTCACTTTGGCAATTGGTTGGTCATAGAATTCATGATTAAAATTGACAAAAATAATTGATCCGAAAAAGCTTGCCGCTATCAAAAAGTATATAAAAAGCTGTTTTTTTGTTTGTTTTTGCATCCATTTTTTCAAGTAATATCACTCCAACACAAGATAAATATGCGATTCTCTTATAATAACATGATTTAGTGAAAAGATAATGCTTGAAGGGGAAGTGAAATGTAAACCGCTATTATATGAGCACCTTCATTATAATTGTATAAATGTGTAACCAATAGACAATAATGGATAGTAATTGTATGTGTAATGGAGGTGGGGATATATGGAAAGGGTAAGGATTTCATCAATCCAAGCTTTAATGCTGGCTATTGCTAGTATTACTGTTACAGGTCATTTATTAATTATTCCCGTCATTATTAATCATGCTGGTAGAGACAGTTGGTTATCTGTTTTGCTTGCTATCATTCCTGCAGTTCTTATTGGTTTTGTTATAGCATTGCTAGCACAACGCTATCCTGAACAAACATTAATAGAGTACTCTCAGGTTATTCTTGGTAAATGGATTGGAAAAATAATAGCGATAGTATTTCTTTTTTATTTTTTCCATGAGGCTAGTTTATCACTAAGGGGTTTTAGCGAATTTTACAATTCTGCGATTACTCCACGTACTCCCCTGATGATTTATATGGTAGCCATGTTAATTCTTGCCGTATATACGATCCGAAATCGCTTAGAAATTTTGGCAAGGACAAATCAAACCTTTCTTGTATTAATGATACCAATTGGTATTATGGCATCGATTTTAACTCATAAAGATAAAGACTATCAAAATTTACTTCCTATACTGGAAGATGGATTCAGTCCAGTCATGATGGGGACATTTAATATCATTTCACTTTATAGTTCATTTATTGTTCTTGCTATGGTATTTCCATATGTTTCCAACAAGAAAAAATTAAAGAGATTTAGCATGCTGACAATGCTGATTTTAATTGTGATGTTTCTTGGACCTGTTTCAGGTGTAGTGACCGTTTTTGGAGAAGAACGTGCAATGGGGCTTTATTTTCCAACTTTCCAAACCTTACGTGATATCGAGATTGGAGCACTACAAAGATTGGATATTCTTGGTGTAGTACTATGGTCGCTAGGTTCATTCTCAAAAATTTCACTGTTTTTATATGCCATTGTGGTAGGGTTAGCTCAATTATTTCATATAGATGATTATACACTTTTAACTATCCCTACAGCTACAATATTAGCCATTTTTTCTTTGATTACTAGTGACGACTTAATTGGGATATATCGATTCCTAATGTATATTTATCCATATTTCGCAACGTTTATAGCGTTATTTATTCCCCTACTCTTATTAATAATAAGTCAATTTAAGCAGTTAAAAAGAGGTTGAATCATCATGTTTAGTAGAAAATCAAGATTAACAAAGAAACAAAAGAATAAAAAGGAAGATTATCAATTTACAGGCAATCTATACGAAGATATCAGAGTAGTCAAAGATCTATTTGGCAATACTTCTGACTTAACTATTCGTTATATTGGCAGTGATGAGGATAGTTCTATTGCTGTGTTGTATTTAGACAGCCTAGTCGCAAGGGAATCTATTGAAGAATATGTTATCGGTGAATTAAACGATAACTATAACCAAGAGCAAAATGAAGCAAAAAATATAAAGGAGATTAATTTCTCTACGATTAAAAAAGAAGTAACTTCTTCCATAAAAGAATCCATTACATACTTGTTACAAGGGTATTCACTTGTTTTAATAGACAAGCAAACAAAGGGGATTGCACTTGATACCGCTGGAGGGGAAAGACGTCAAGTTTCTGAATCTAATGTGGAAACGGTTGTCCGCGGACCACGAGAATCCTTCAATGAATCGTTAAAAACCAACATTGGCTTAGTACGTAGACGACTTCACACCCATAAATTAAAGGTTCACGAGATAAAGATCGGTGAGTTATCTCAAACACCAGTTGCAATACTAGGTATTGAGGATGTCGTGAAACCAGAAATGTTTGAAGAAGTAAAACAAAGGTTGGAGAAAATTGAAATAGATGGAATTTTAGATTCTCTATATTTAGAAGAAATTATTGAAGATCCAAATGGTTATACACCATTTCCAACTATTTTTAATTCAGAAAGGCCAGATCGCATTGCTGCCGGATTATTAGAAGGAAGAATTGCTATTTTGTCCGAGGGTACACCTGGTACTTTATTGGTACCAGCTACGATTGGATTATTTATGACCTCAAATGAAGATTATTATCAAAGATATGATTTTGCAAGTTTCCTTAAAATGCTAAGAGGATTTGCGTTTTTCCTATCCATTG
This sequence comes from Gracilibacillus sp. D59, assembly GCF_052246695.1. Lineage (NCBI taxonomy): Bacteria > Bacillati > Bacillota > Bacilli > Caryophanales > Bacillaceae > Gracilibacillus > Gracilibacillus sp. D59. The sequence goes on from NZ_JBQQCK010000002.1 coordinate 635,396, forward strand.
TATTACCAGGTTTTTATGTTGCACTTCTCACTTATCACCAGGAAATGATTCCTACCCCATTACTGATTGCCTTGACTGGACAACGGGAAGGGGTACCGTTTGCTATAGCCGTTGAGGTTCTTTTTATGGAGATAACGTTTGAAATATTAAGAGAAGCGGGGCTACGGCTGCCTAAAACTATTGGTGCAGCAGTATCTATCGTTGGGGGATTAGTATTAGGACAGGCGGCAGTAGAAGCTGGACTGGTTGGACAAGCAACCGTTATTACAGTTTCACTAACTGCAATAAGTTCTTTTACAACACCATCCTATAACTTAGCAATATCAGCAAGATTGTTAAGATTTGCTCTCATAGCATTGTCTGCTGTTCTAGGAGCTTTTGGTTTAATTTTTGGGTTAATTCTTATATATATCCACTTAACTACACTTCGCTCCTTTGGTGTACCATACTTAACTCCTATTGTTCCTTTTCACAAAGACAATTGGGGAGACTTATTTATAAGAATGCCATGGTGGGCAATGAGAGAAAGACCGAATGAGGTTGCAGGTGAAAATCAAGATAGGATGTCAGATGCGGATAATAACCATTTAAATAGGAGACAAAAAAAGTGAAAATAATAAGACTCGTTTTGCTATTTACTTGTATTATACTTTTAAGTGGTTGCTGGGATAAAAAAGAATTGAATGAAGTTGCCGTTGTGATAGGTGTGGGAATTGATAAAGTTAGTGAAAATGAAGACGTGTATGAAATAACAGCTCAGGTGATTAAACCACAAACAGAAGATAAGGGGTCAGAATTACCAACATGGAGTGTAACGGCTCAAGGTGAAACGGTAATAAGTGCAATCAAAAATATGAATAGACTGTCCCCACGTCGATTATACTGGTCACACCTCCAGATTATCATTTTTGGTGAGGAATTAGCTAGAGATGGTGTTGCCCCGATTATAACGTGGTTTGAACGGGATAGAGATAGTCGTGCTGGTTCTTATTTAGTGGTAACACGAGGAAGTGCACAAGATTTACTCAACCAAAAAATAGAACTTGGAAGTATTCCATCTAAAGCAATGAGTGACCTTTTAGATTCTGCTGAACAACGACAAATTATTGCACGGAAAGTAAAACTACGAGATTTTACTACTGCACTCGCTACACCTGGAATTGATTCATCTGTAGATGTGATTCATCCTAAGGTAATAAGAGGAGAAGTAGAAGCATACGAGGTGAAAGAGGTAGCAGTTTTTAAAGATGATAAAGTAGTGGGCTATATTGATGGCCCAGAAATAGCTGGTACAGAGCTCTTAAAAAACACATATGATTATTTCATTTTAGAAGGGGCTTGTCCTGGATATGAGGAAGAATTATTTGCTTTTCAGACAACTGACTTCGAAAGTGAAGACGAGCTTATTTTAAAAAATGAGGAATTAACTTATAAAGTTAATATATTCTTAGAAGGAAATCTCTCTGATCAGACGTGTCCAGTAGATCTCTTGGCTAAGGACAAGATGGAACAGGTTGAAAAGAAAATAGGTGAAGTAGTTACCTCGCAGATTGAAAATGAATTTGAACTAGCAAAAGAAATGGGTTCGGATATTTATGGAATTGGACAAAAGTTGCGAAGATCCTATCCTAATGTTTGGAAAGAAGTCAAAGATCAACAAAATGAGATACTAGCAAAAGTTAAATTTGATATTCAAGTGACATCAAATATACGAAGATCAGGATTAATTATTGAACCAACTCAAATTGAGATTGAATGAAGGGATACTATATATGTGGATTACTGTACTATCAATTATATTTATCTTGCTTATAATTATCGATGCCAAACGGTTATGGAAAAGAAAAAATAAAAGAGAGATGGTACTATATTTCTCTTTGTTGACAACAGCATATATTTTGTTCATCGTTAATCACCTTCACCTTTTTCCGATTGAAACATTTAGTCCAATTCAAATAATAACTGATCTTGTCCAAGTTTTCTTACCGACGGAACATGAGGTTTAGTTTGAGAAATGATTTCGTTAGAACTATAGAAGGTACTGTTATTGCTCATAACAGTACCTCCATGTCAATGTTGGTGTGGTTACTTACATAGTACATGGATGCTGGTATGGGTTATTTTCCCAACTCAAAACTTCCAAAAAATCATTTCAAGACTATTCGTCTATTCCAACACCTTCTTCTCCCTCTCATAACTAAAAGTTTATCACACCTTCAAATGGAAATAAACGGTTATAATTAAAGACTTTTGAACCTTATAATATATAATTGTCCATGTGTATATTGACTTATATGTATATGGTGCGTATGATTGTAGTCATGTTGTTATAAGTAAATAGATGTAGGTATTAAATCACTTGTACCTCTAGGCAAACTTATCGAAAGGTAAGGGCGCAAAACCACAGGTCTAAAGCATTGGTGAAATGTTATGACGGCTGGGCTGCTATGAAGAAGTATGAAAGCATTCTAAGTTGTTATAAGCTTAGAATGCTTTTTATATGTTTAAAAAGTATACTGCAACAAGAAAAACCTCCTAGATAAATTAGAGAAAAAGGAGCTTATGTTTTGTATGGAATTTTTCCAAATGCTGAAGAAAGTTTTGGTCTTATTATTAGTATTTCTTATTATTTTTACAAGTCTACCGATTTATCCGAACAGCATGCAAAGTCAGGCAACATCTAATGTCGATGAGCTTGCTGATTTGATGAATCCAAATTCAATCATGGACTTTATGCCTCGCACAGAGCAAGGCCCTATGTCAATACCAAGTCCGACAGGGAATATTCACCCCCCATTGCCTGCTGCGCTAGAAGGAAACATGGCACCATCAACTGCACCACAACAAAGAGAAGCTACCACTACCACGAATGAACGATCTTACCCAATTGAAAATCCAGTTGATGTTATGTCTGGGTTTGTAAAGTTGGATAGTACCGATCTATCTTTACCAGGGATCGGTATGGATTATGTGATTGAACGAACCTACTTAGCAGATGATGACAGTACAGGTGAACTAGGTCAAGGCTGGCAGATTAATATGGACTCAAAACTAGAAATGTATGCAGGTTATGACCTGGGTGAAAGTAGGCTAGATGGCAGTGTCCATACATACGATTTCGTTATGGAAAATGAGGATGCCTATGTGACAAGCTATGACGATGATCCCATGATTAATTATGAGTTAGATAAAGGCTACTATGAAAAGTCAGAAAAAGATGTGTCAATAGAACGGGTGAATCAGCATGAATATGTGGTAACACATGCTAATGGTACGAAATTGACCTACTATGGTTATTATGCTGCATGGCGTGATGAACAAGACGCTAAAGCAGGAAAGATGATTCAATATCAAGATCGTTATGGAAACAAGTTCCATTATGAGTATGATAACCAAGGAAGAGTATCGACTGTTACAGATACTACTGGTCGTACTATCACGATTGACTGGAATAATCAAGTCATTGTTCAAATAAAAGATCCATTTGGCCGCACCGTTGATTATACATATGATACTCAGGGTCGGTTAGAGAAAGTGAAACAAGCTGATGGCCGTATCATTCAATATGGATATGATTCATCAGATCGCATTGTTACAGTAACAGAAGGGAAAAAAACATTTGAATTTTCATACAATGCAGAAAACCAAGTAACTAGTGTAGAACTATTTGGTGAAACTTATTTCAATATTTCTTATGCCAATGGAAAAACAACGGTCACAGACATCAGTGACGGCGCCTGGGTTTACGAACATCAAGATGGTAACATAACTAGCATGCAAAATCCGCTAGGCGCTGTTACCAATTACACCTATGATGCAGATGGAAATTTGGAAAAAATTCAATCAGAACGAGGAACAATTAGCTATGCATATGATGAAAAAGGTAATCAAACAGAGCAAGTAAATTTAGGTGGAGGAAAAACTGTTTATGAATATCATGAAAAATGGAAACAGCCTACGAAAATAACAGATCCTCTCGGGGGAGAAACAACCTTTGAATATGATACTCAAGGAAATCTCGTTAAACGAATAGATGCAACAGGCATTTCGATGACCTTTGAATATGATAACAAAGGTTTGATGACGAAAATAATTGATGAGGATGATCATGTAACCAAGTTGGTATATAACGATCAAGGATTAGTGGAAGAAGTGATTGATCCCTCCCAACATAAAACAAGCTATTCTTACGATGATCTCGGACGTGTCATCTTGGAGAAACGCCCTAACGGGACTAGTATAGCCTTTACGTATGATGCACAAGGGAACGCATTAACGGAGGATGCGGGAAAGGGTGTAAAGACAAGTTTTACTTATAATGCAATTGGACAGGTGGAGACTATTACAGACCCTGTTGGCCGAACTACTACTTACTTTTATAATCCGAAAGGACAGCTAGAAAGGATAGAAGGCCCAAATGGCACAACTGCTTACACGTATAATAAGTTAGGTTATGTCGAAACCGTTACTAACCCTCAAGAGGAAACTACTATTCTAACGAGGGACAAGCTTGGTAGAGTGGTTCAAGTAGAAGCTCCAACGGAAACCATCGTGTACACGTATGGTCCATTTGGAGTGAAAACAGTTGAAATGAAAAGTGGAAGTAGTAAGAAAAGCTTTGAATATACCTATGATAAACGAGGAAATATTCAAGAAATAACTGATCAGTATGACCGTACAATGTCCTATACGTATGATGTGTTAGGTAATCGCATAAAGTCTATCGATCCTTTTGGTCGCACAAACTATTGGCAATACGATGCAGCAGGTCGTCAGAAGGAATGGATCGATCCTACTGGTAATAAAACAGAGTATGTGTATAATACCGTCGGGTTATTGAAAGAAACCCATCATCCAAAGGGAACGGTAACGTCTTATACATATGATGCCAATCAGAATCTTGTAGAAAAGAAATTGCCAGACGGAGCAGTAGAGAAATACACGTATGATAAAGCTGGTTGGCTGAAAAGTACGACAAATGGTGTTGGGGAAACCACTTCCTTCACCTATGATGGGCAAGGAAGAATGATAGAATCGGTTGATCCGAGTGGAGGTGTGACAAGCTACACCTATGACAATGCAGGTCGGTTAATCGAAGAAAAAAACCCTTTAGGAGGAATTACCTCTTATTCCTATGATCAAAAAAATCGGATAAAGGAACAAACAGATCCAAGTGATCGAACAGTCGCTTTTATCTATGATGACTTTAATCGCTTAACGAAAATGGTCGATAAAGGAAATCGTACGCATCAATGGCAGTATAATCAAGAAAATAATCAAGTGACGTATGTACGACCTGACTCTAAAAAAACTATTTATCAATACAATAAAGATAACCAGTTAATATCGATTACGAATCCTAAAGGACACGTCACTTCGTTTTCGTACGACCAACTTGGTAGATTAGTAGAAAAGGAGAACCCTTTAGGCGATACATACGAATGGAGATATAATGAGCATGATTTAATGACGAAAGAAATTGATGAAGAAGGAAATGCCACTTCCTATACCTATGATGCACTTGGTAGGGTGAAAACTATTAAGAATGCGCTTGGTTTAATTGAATCCTATCGTTATGACCAATTTGGTCAATTAAAGGAAATCGAGAATCACAGAGGTGCTATTACTTCCTATAAATATGATGCATTAGGCAGACAACTCTCTGTGACAGATGCTAAAGGGAATACAACTTCAAGTGAATATGATGCAGCAGGTCGTCTAGTGAAAGTAGTGGATGCACTAGGCCAAACAACAAAGTATCAATATACACCAAGTGGTAACATAAGCAAGGTGATAGATCCTTCAGACAAAGTATGGACCTTAGCATATGATGCACTCGGACGAATGACAGAGCAGACAGATCCGAATGGAAATACAACTACCTATCAATACGATCAAGTAGGAAGAAAAATATCACAAACAGATGCGATGGGATTTGCCTATCAATGGGAGTATAATCCGTTAGATCAAGTAGTAAAAGAAACAGATCCAAAAGGCAATGAAACAAAGTATGTTTATACTGACTCAGGTGAAGTGGAATCTATAACAGATCCATTAGGGAATCAAATAGATTATCAATATGATTCCTTAGGACAACCTGTAGAAGTAACAAACGCAGAAGGAGCTACGACCACATATGCGTATGATGAATTAAGTCGAATCATTAAGATTACGGATGCCCGTGGTCAAAAGGAATCTTTTGCGTATGATGCATTAGGTAATGTGGTACAACATACCGATGTCTTGGGAAATAAAGAATCGTTTACTTATGATCCATTGAAACGTTTAACAAGTGAAACCAATTTCCGTGGTCAAACTACGACCTATAGTTTTGATGATAAGAACGGAGTTGCTACTATCACCAATAGTCTAGGTGATCAAACATCCATTCAATATGACTTGTTAAACCAAGAAAAACAAGTCACAGATGCAGATGGCCGAACAACATCGTACGAATACGATGCGTTAGGACGTACGATTTCGGAGACAGATCCTCTTGGTAATGCATATCAGTATGAGTACGATGCCATGGACAATATGACAGCTGTGATTAATCGAAATAATCAAAAGACAAGCTACGCATATGATGTAGTAGGTAATGTTACCAAGGAAGTCAACCCACTTGGACAAGAGACTGTTTATGAATATGATGACAATTATCGTCTGACTAAGGTGACAGATGCAAGAGGTGCAGAGATACATTATGCGTATGACGCACTTGGTAATCGAGTATTAGAGAAAGATGCAGAGGGTGGAGAATGGAAGTATGAATATGATGCACTAAACCGCATCACAAAAGTTCTAAATCCTAATGGTAATAGTCAAGCTTATCGATATAATTCTCAAGGGCAATTAGTGAAGGAAATTGATCCAATTGGGTTTGAAACTGTATATGAATATGATGCTTTAGGAAGGATGACGGAACAATCTACGGAGGATGGGCGAACATGGCATTATCAATATAATGATAAAGGGTGGCTTACTAATATCACAGATCCAATGGATGAGGAGACCTCCTATAAGTATGATCCGAATGGGAACCTTATACAGGAAACAGATGCCCTCGGTCGTCAGGAACAATATAAATATGATGCAATCGATCAACTGGTGCAATATGTAGATGCTGATGAATATAAAACATCATGGGATTATGATGCTTCCGGGAATATTATAAAGGAGACCAATTCGTTAGGCTATACAACCAATTACGAATATGATGCACTATCTCGTTTGATAGAAGAGGAGATGCCGAGTGGTTCAGAATGGAGCTATGCCTATGATGCGGAAGGAAACGTGGTATCTCAAACCAATCCATTAGGTCATTCGACAAAATATGAATACGATGCATTGAATCAGTTAGTCAGTGTAACCGACCCGTTAGAAGGTCGGACCGCATATCAATATGACCCTACTGGAAATATAACGAAAGCAACTGATGCAAATGGTAATACGAGGCAGTGGGGCTATGACTTGAACAATCGTGTTACACAAGAGGTGAACGGATTAGGTAATGTTCACAACTATCAATATGATAAGGCTGGCCAGCTTACGGAAGAAACGAATCGTAATGTGCAAACAATCGAGTATGCTTATACGAAGCGTGGACAAGTTAGTGAAAAAAATATCGACGGACTTAAACAGTCATATAGCTACGACAAAGCAGGCCGGCTTGTATCGATGGAATCCCCTGATTCTAAGGATACTTTCGAATACGATGCCCTAGATCGTCTAACTGTCCAACGAAATGATACTATCGATAAAGGCTTATCTTTTTCTTACGATGCAGTAGGCAATATAATTGAAATGACTAATAGTGAGGATCGAACCATTTCTTATCAGTATAATAAACGGAACCTTATCTCGGAAATGATGGATCCCGATGAAAATACTAGTACTTTTCAATATGATGGATTAGGTCGTGTAAAAGAACAACAACTAGCTAATGGAAACTCGATTTCACAATCCTATACATCTGATGGTCATCTAGAAACAATCAAGAATCAAGGAGAAAATGGTGTTATTTCATCCTTTACATATGCTTACGATGATGCTGGTAATCGAGTAAAGCAAACCGAAGAGGATGGAGCCATCACAAACTATACGTATGATGCGCTTAATCGATTGACAGAAGTGCAATATCCTGTTGATAAGATAGAAGAGGTAAAGGAAGAGCCAAATTTTCCAGAGAACCGAAAACATCACCTAAATGAGGAAGAGGACCATACAGAAGAGGATACCAAGAAATTAAATGAAGACACAGTAGAAGAAGATACACCTAAGTTAAATGAAGACACAACAGAAGAAGAGAAATCACCAGTAGTAACATCGAGTGCTTTTGATACTACTGACGTTGTTCCAGATACGGGTGACGCTACCGACGAATTAGATGCTAACCCATCAACTGAAAAAATAAATGATGCAAATGAAGAGGTTAATGATGTAACAAGAAATGATGGTTCTGATGGAAGTCAGAGTGAAACAGAAAAAGATGATAACATAGAAGAGGAATCAGGTTTCTTCCAAAAAATGGGTCAAGCCGTAGCTAACTTCTTTAAAGGTATTTGGAACGGAATCAAAGACTTATGGAATGGAATTATCAGTTGGTTTAATTCTTTTAACTTGAAAGCTGCAGAAAAAGAAGTCGAGACTTCCGACAATGGATTTAACGAACCAAAATATTTAATGGATCCAGCAAAGAAAATAAGCTATACCTATGATGCTGTTGGAAACCGTCTAACGGAAACAGTGGATGGTAACAAAATTTCCTACTCGTATAATGAAAACAACCAGCTTTTACAAGCGGGAGACACCCGATATGAGTACGGCAAAAATGGGAACTTGATTAAAGAAGTTAAAGAAGAGGACGAAACAACGTATACGTATGACGCGACTAATCGTTTAAGGTCTGTCTTATTTGGGGATGAAAGTTATGTTACCTATGGTTATGATGCCTTAGATCGAAAAGTAACTAGAGAAAGTGGTATGTGGCGATCATTAGATGACCCATTAGGCAACCAACATCCAGGAAAAGGTATTGGACTAGAGAAGAAGCGGTACCCGGGACAAGGAAAAGGAAATAATTCTAATAAACATCCAGGCAAGGGCAAAGGTCCAAAATGGGATGAGCATCCAGGGCAAGGCAATGCATGGGGGTTATATAAACAAGGTAACGGAAGACAAAAGATGGAAATTGTGGATAGTCATTACTTGTATCAAGGAATGACAACAGGCATCCATAAAGAGTATAGTCAAACAGGCTCCCCTTATGGAGAATATTATGTAGGACCAAATGACAGGATCGTATCCCAAAAAATGTTTGGCTATCATGGTAGAAGCATCCCGGGTCATGACCCGAGTATGAAAACCACAGGCGGAATGATGTATCACCAATATGATGGGATGTCTACGGTAAGTGAATTAACCGATCGACATGGAGACATCATTGAGCGTTATCGTTATGATGCTTTCGGTGGTATCCATGCAGGAATCACCGCTCCCTATAATGTGAGTAGTTATACCGGACATCAATTCGACCAAGATGCCGGTCTCATCGATATGCAAGCACGCTTCTATGATGCATCCGTTGGTCGCTTCCTCCAAGAGGATACGTATCAAGGCACAATCGATCAGCCGTTATCTCAAAACCGTTATGCGTACGTGATGAACAATCCGATGAAGTATTGGGATCCAACGGGAAGAACGCCAAAAATCATTAGGCATGATGAAGGGGATATTCCACAGGAAGTGTTGAATCATGAGGCATCGTTTGTGGAGGAAAGAATATTTCATCGTCATGACGAAGGTTGGGAGTATCGTTATCAGAACCATGTAACGGACTCATGGACAGAAAATTATTTTGAAGATACGACAAATAAAGAAAAGATAATTACATGGGATGAAGTGAGGTCCGAAACATGGTATTATAAGGCAAAACATATTTGGACAGATGCTCCGAATGGTGAGCGTATTGAGTGGAATAACCCTGAAGAGTACGCGGAATATCACGAGTACTATAAGGAAAGTCGAAAAGGAAATCAAACGATTATTACTGCCGAAGAAATGATGGAGTCCAACTTTGAGAAAATTCTAGCAGAAAGTGGTACGTTGCCAGGCGCTCGAAGTATGATGTTTACGGAGACCACTACTTCTCATAATAGCTTTAGGCAAGAAGTGACCAAGCCAGGGGCAATGCAAACACAGGATGTAGTTGGATCAATACGAAAGGGCTATGGTCATCAAGTAATCCCAACGGTTTCACAACCATCAAAACCGTCGAGGGATACCAATGACTCCTCTTCCTCTTTCTTTGGTAAAATGACGTCATGGGTGAAGGAAAAGGTCCAAAAAGCCCAAGTGAGTGACATCATCCATGGTTCACTCGATGTAGCAGGAATGGTTCCGGGAATCGGTATCATTGCGGACTCTGCGAATGCCTTGTATTATGCGGTAGAAGGGGATTATAAAAATGCGGGATTATCCGCATTATCGGCCGTTCCTGGCATAGGATACGTTGGTAACGGGATAAAGTATGGATCGAAAGTAGCCGATCTCAGCAAGGCAACAAGGAATGTATCCAACAATACTTCTTCTGTACGACCTATAAATCGTCAAGGACCAGTAGCAGGGGATAATATTGGAGTTAATTTAAATACCAAGGGTAATAGAAATCCTGATGTTGAAGTTACTATACCTAGTAATAGATATCCTGAAACAAGTAAGCATATCCAAGACGCACAAAAAGCAGGTCATCCAGACACACTAACCATTGACCGTTCAGGTGCAAAATTGCGAAGAAAAGATAGCTTAGGTGGTCTTGATAAAGTTCCAGGTAAGGATTTAGATGAATACCCACCAGCAATGTTTAAAGAGGGTGGTATGGGTGTAAGTGTAAGACCTGTTAGTCCATCTGATAACAGAGGTGCAGGTGCTTATTTGGGGAATAAGTTAAGAAATTATCCAGATGGAACGACAGTAAGACTGAAATAATGGAGGGATTATATAATGAGTGAGTTTTCTTTTGAGTTTGAAATATTTTATTCACAAATTGCATTGTTTCAATATGGACTTGATAACCCTTTTAATGATTGGAATGACACTCATGTAAATCAAGGTTTTTCGTGGAGAGAAGGTTCAGTTTCCTTTGGTACACTATCTAGTGATGGTGAATGTAAGATTACTGTCAAGCTGTTAAAGAAAATAGAAATTGATGATGATATAATAAGAGCGATTGTTGTTCCTTTTAAAGTTGTCAAGGGTGGTATAGAGATTGGTTCAGTAATGGAAACAGTTGCAATTGATATACCTGAAGGAAATTATGAAATATTGTTTACAGCCAGAAGGTTAAATAGCACAGAGCACTATACATTTTCATTTATAGAAAGTGGAAATCCCACCGCAAGAGTTTTAAAAGCAGACGATGAATTATTAAATTTACCTGATAATTTATTAATGGAAGCAAATCCAGCTATATAAATTTATTGGACGGCTAATGCTATGTTAGTCGTCCATTTTTAGGGTATGGAGTGCCGTATAAAACGCTTGTGATTCAGAGAATAGACATAATGCTCGTAATCCCCATATTATGTTTTTACGAATTAAATAGTACGTACCACAACTGTAAATTTTATGCCCTATTTAATGTAATGTACCTTCTGAAAATAATCACAATATCATCAGTTACCACCATTTCTATTCTTCAAAGCCATACCTTCGCTTTCTCCCTGCCTTTTAAATTTTTTCGCAACTTTTACGTACATAGAACGATGACTATAACAAGAGGCTACTCCACCTCGATTAACTCCTGAATGTTGATGTCTAATACTTTGCATACTGTTTCTAATGTCGATAGATAAACCCTGTCCACATTGTCTGAACAAAGATGGCTGATTGTATTAGGGCGAAGCCCTGTCTTTCGTGCCAATTCACGTTGTGAAAGGTCACGTTCTTTAAGGATTTCCTTGAGTTTGATTGAAATTGGCATGGTATTTCCCTTCCCCTTTTGCATGTTACTTTTACGATACACAATAAATTTGTATCGGTAAAGGGGTTGATTGTATCGCTAAAGCCGCATACAATGAATTTATATATAATATAGCGGCTAAGCGTTACGTTAATCCCTATTTGTGTGACTTTGTTTATAGGATCGTCTCCCAAAAAATGTTTGGCTATCATGGTAGAAGTATCCCGGGTCATGATCCGAGTATGAAAACCACAGGCGGAATGATGTATCACCAATATGATGGGATGTCTACGGTAAGTGAATTAACAGATCGACATGGAGACGTCATTGAGCGTTATCGTTATGATGCTTTCGGTGGTATCAATGCAGGAATCACCGCTCCATATAATGTGAGTAGTTATACCGGTCATCAATTCGACCAAGATGCTGGTCTCATCGATATGCAAGCACGCTTCTATGATGCATCCGTTGGTCGCTTCCTCCAAGAGGATACGTATCAAGGTACAATCGATCAACCGTTATCTCAAAACCGTTATGCGTACGTGATGAACAATCCGATGAAGTATTGGGATCCAACGGGAAGAACGGCAGAACCGATACAACATTATGGGGAGATTCCGCAAGAAGTACTAGATAGACAAAGCTTTATAGAAGAAAGAGTAGCTGGCGTACACCGTGTTGCAGGTTGGGAATATCGCTATCAAGATTATGCTATAGATACACGGCCTGAAAATTACAAAGAAAGGACAACCAATAAAGCAAAGATTATTACGTGGGATGAAGTAAAAGAAGAAACGTGGTATTATAGGGCAGAACATATCTGGGATAGATGGTGGTTTGGTGGGATAGGCGGTGATTATTTGGAGCAAAGTGGTACGTTTGAAGATCATGAGTATCATCGAACTTCCCGCAGTCCTAATGAAACGGTCATCACCGCCGAAGAAATGATGGAGACCAACTTTGAGAAAATACTAGCAGAAAGTGGTACGTTGCTAGGCGTGCGAAGCGCAGTGTTTAACTCTATAACTACTTCGCATGTCAGTCAACAATATGTTAATGAGATTGGTAATACAGGGCCCATGCATACAAGAGATATTCTTGAAGGAACAACTTATTTATCATCTGGCTATGGGAACTGGAATAAGATCGGTCAATATACCCAAAAATCGTTCAACAGTTTTGGAAATATTGGGAAATCCGTTTATGATGGATTGGTAGAGAGGAATAGAAATAAGTCAAATTCTGTATATGATTTCACCAATTACATTACGTCGGGAGTTAGTGGTGGTTTCTACACTGGTTTGAATGATAGAGCAAAGAAAATGATGGACTCCCCATATGACTTTATGAATTGGGCATCCATGGGCCTAGTAGAAACGGTTGATCAAGCTATTTTTCCTGAAAAACCATTATCTGAGGAACATTGGTTAAGTAGTTTAAATGTTGTCACAATAGGAATGGGTACGGGCTTAACATCGAGCTTAATGAAATCATCAACGTCTACGCTTCCAAAAAATATGAGCATTAAAGTTGGGAATAAAGATACTTTTAGATATACTAAACCAACCAAAAATTTAAGGGTAGATTTGCAGTTCTTTGGTAAGGGTAAGGTAAATCCTACATTTAGTCAGAAAGATATTAGATATACTCAAGATAGTATAAAAAAATCTTTCAAAGATGGTGGAACAGTTGACGATTTAGCTACAGGATTAAAGAATGGTAGTGTAAATAAGAATGATATACCTGCAATAAGGGTCTTTCAACATACTGACGGAAACATGTATTCTTTAGATAATCGAAGACTTTATGCATTTAAACAAGCAGGTATTGACCCACCACAAGTTTGGGCACCAAATGACTTAGTCCAAAAACAAATTGGATGGAAAATGACAACTAAAATAATGGCACGAGTATAAGACTAAGGTAAAAAAAGAGGTGTTATTGTGAAAGTAGACGAGATTAAATCAAAAGAAGATTTTATAGTATTTTTAAAGAAACTAACAAATGACTTTGAGGAAAATTGTCAGGATTGGGAAAATCAAGACCTAACTTCTTATTTTGAAAGTATGAAGGCTTGGGTAGAAGATACAAATGACTCTAACCTCGAAGGGAATTTATGGGCGGTTATGAGTAAGATTATATTAGCACCAAAATACTATGAATAAATAATTGTAGATAGTTTTTTAGAGAAAACCTTGATTGGCTTAATGCCTTTCAAGGTTTCTTTTTGTTGGTGGGGCTACACAGTGACGCATAGTTCATTTTTTATTCAGAGAATATGAGTAACTCCTGTAAGCCCCATATTATGTTTTTACGAATTATATAGTACGTACAATACCTTTAAAATGTATGCCCTATTTACACTTTATTCTGTTAAGCAAATAACCATAATATCATCAGTTAACACCATTTTTATTCACCAAAACCTTACCTTCGCTTTCTCACTGCCTTTGAAATTTTTCCGCAACTTTTCCGTACATAGAACGATTACTAGAGCAAGAGGCTACTCCACCTTGATTAACTCCTGAATGTCGATGTCTAACACTTTGCATACTGTTTCTAGTGTCGAAAGATAAACTCTGTCCACATTGTCTGAACAAAGATGGCTTATCGTGTTGGGGCGAAGCCCTGTCATTCGTGCTGATTCACGCTGTGATAGGTCACGTTCCTTAAGGATTTCCTTTAGTTTGATTGAAATTGGCATGGTAATTCCCTTCCTCTTTTCATGTTACTTTTACGATACACAATAAATTTGTATCGGTAAAGGGGTTGATTGTATCGCTAAAGCCGCATAAAATGAACTTATATTTAATATAGCGGCTAAGCGTTACGTTAATCCTAATTTATGTAACGCTTGAAGGTGTTATCGATTCCAAGGTTATACTTTGGAATCGTGCCAAGAGAACTACCTAGAAACCATGGTTATAACAGCAATAGTGATACAATGGTATGTAGTGAGGGAAAGGCCATGATATTATGAAGCAAAGTATTTCACTAATGAATAGTGGATCACCTTTTGGGTGTATTTAAAAAAACATGAGTACCACAAATCTATTTTGTGATTTTTTAATTCATCAATCCGGTAGGAAGAAAACACGAGTGTCGATTTTGAATTATTATGTTAAAGTAGAAGGAATGAAGCATTAGGAAGGATTGGAATCAATGAGTAAAACAGTAGTAATAGCAGAAAAGCCTTCTGTTGGCCGTGACATAGCAAGAGTATTGCAGTGTAACAAAAAAGGAAATGGCTATTTAGAAGGTTCAAAACATATTGTAACATGGGCACTCGGTCATTTAGTAACGTTAGCTGATCCAGAAGCTTATGATAATAAATATAAAACGTGGAAGCTAGATGAATTGCCAATGCTGCCAGATCGACTGAAATTAGTCGTAATCAAAAAAACAGGCAAACAATTTCAAGCAGTTAAAAGCCAAGTGATACGTAAAGACGTTAGTGAGATAGTGATCGCAACAGATGCAGGAAGAGAAGGCGAACTAGTTGCTCGCTGGATTTTGGAAAAAGTACGAGTGAACAAGCCTGTGAAAAGATTGTGGATATCTTCTGTAACGGATCAAGCCATAAAACAAGGCTTTCAAAATTTAAAGCCAGGAAAGCAGTATGAAAACTTATACCAATCAGCAGTCGCACGATCGGAAGCAGACTGGTATGTTGGTTTAAATGCGACAAGAGCATTAACAACTAAATTTAACGCACAGTTATCCAGTGGTCGTGTCCAGACACCAACACTGGCGATGATTGCTGCAAGGGAAAAAGAAATTAAACAATTCAAGCCGAAAAAATACTATCAAATCAAAGCACGTACAAAAGATGGTATTACCTTAACATGGCGAAATTCAAAAGGAGAAACACGCTCTTTTGATCAATCAAAAGCAAAAGAACTGCAATCCAGGTTGCAAAATAAAGCTTTAACCGTCACTAATATCGACAAGAAGAATAAAAAGAACTATGCTCCCACTTTGTACGATTTAACCGATCTACAGCGGGATGCGAACCGTATCTTTGGTTTCTCAGGGAAACAAACATTATCGCTTATGCAGAAGCTTTATGAACAACATAAGGTATTAACCTATCCACGTACCGATTCAAAATATATTTCCACAGATATTGTACCGACATTAAAGGAAAGAGTTGCAAGCTGTGGAGTAGGTCCTTACGCAAAGGCGGCAAACAAAATTAAGAAACAACAGATCAAAGCACATAAATCATTTGTCGACAATGCCAAAGTTTCCGATCACCATGCGATTATTCCGACTGAAGAGCCGGTTTATTTATCGAAGCTATCGGATCAGGAACAAAAAATATATGATCTTGTAATCAAGCGTTTCTTAGCAGTGTTACTACCCCCATTTCAATACGAACACATCCAGTTAACTGCAGAAATAGCAGGAGAAACATTCACGGCTACCGGAAAAAATGTGATTGATCAAGGCTTTAAAGCTGTTTATAACAATGATGATGAAGATGATGACGAACAAAAAATCAGTAATATCAAAGAAAAACATGTCTGGGACAAGCCGACATTAAAGCTGGTTGAAGGCGAAACAAAACCACCAGAACGTTTAACAGAAGGTACTTTATTACAAGCAATGGAAAACCCGGCGAAGTTTCTGGAGCAAAACGAAAAACACGCAACAAAAACCTTACAAGCAACTGGTGGCTTAGGAACTGTTGCTACAAGAGCGGATATTATCGAGAAGTTATTTAACACCTTTTACATCGAGAAAAAAGGTAAGTATTTATATCTGACGTCAAAAGGTAAACAGTTACTGGATCTTGTACCAGCTGATTTGCGTTCGCCATTGTTAACGGCTGAATGGGAGAAAAAACTGAACCAAATCGCTAATGGCCAATTGAAGAAAGAAGCTTTTATTAATGAAATTAAAGACTATACAAAAGAAGTCGTGCAACAGGTGAAATCAACCGATGCGAAGTATAAACACGATAATATGACAGGAACAAAATGTCCAAAGTGCGGCAAGCTAATGTTAGAAGTAAATGGAAAAAAAGGACGAATGCTTGTCTGTCAGGATCGTGACTGCGGAGAGCGGAAGCCGATTGCCAAGAAGACAAATGCACGCTGTCCAAAATGTCATAAACGAATGGATTTACGTGGACAGGGAGAAGGACAAACCTTTTCCTGTGTATGTGGTTATCGTGAAAAACTATCCTCATTCCAAAAAAGAAAAGAAAAACAAGGAAAAAACAAAGCAAACAAACGGGATGTAAATAAATACTTGAAAAAACAGGACGATGACTTTACCAACACTGCATTAGCAGACGCACTTGCTAGATTGAAGAAAAAATAAAGTAAAGTGGCGGATAATTCCCGCCACTTTTTATCGTTTCATTGTATGTAGAATCAAAATAACTTACACACTTTCCGGACAAGTCGCACTTGCACAATGATAAAAAATATACTATAGTAAAATTACATTTAAATTGTATTTTTTTCCACTTAAAAAACCAAAGTAAATGAATGATTTCAATCGAAAATACGCCTCAAGTCTTACTTCAAAATATATCCACAGCCCATTATCCGAATCAATAAGACAAACTATCATAAAGAGATGGAAGGAGGGGGTGTAGATGAAAAAAGTTTATCTTCTTTTCACAGATACAGGGACGCTTTTGTCACGTATGATTAATCTGTGTACAAAGTCAACATTAAATCATGCTTCGATTGCTTTTGATACATCTTTAACAGAAGTCTACAGTTTCGGGAGAAAGCATCCATATAATCCTTGGATTGGCGGATTTGTTAGAGAAAATTTGCGCACTCCTTTGTTTAGCCATTCTCAATGTGCAATCTATCAATTAACGATAACTGATGATACATATTATGTATTGAAGCAGCGGATCGAAAAAATGGAAGCTGAAACAGATCAATATCGCTATAATCTGTTAGGTTTATTCGGTGTCCTTTTTAATTTGGAATGGCAACGGGAGCACGCTTATTTTTGTTCGGAATTTGTCGTTACTGTTTTAAAGGAGGCAGGGATTTATGTCGATGAGAAACCGGCATGTCTGGTGAAACCACAGGATTTAAAAGAGTGGAATATGTTAGAGTTAATTTATCACGGTGATTTACCTATCTACCTACAACAGCATGGTGGTTATGAAGTGAAAGTACCATTATGGAAGAGGATTTACAGCTAACAGCAATTATTTTTATACCTGTTTTTTCCAAGAGTCTTTAACAAGGCTCTTTTTTTATGGATTGAAAAGCTTTTCAATAGATATTTTTACTATCTCTATTCCAATTGTCACAACATTTGCCTATCTATTCATAGAATACTTTGAGTAAACAATTAGGAGGAAATGAAGATGTACCCATATTACCATTACGGCTATCCGTATTATCAAATGTATGGAGACGATATCCGTCAAAATCTTATCAGTGGGCAGGCGACCTGGACAGAAGGCGGGAATGTAACACAATGTAATATTCCATGGTCTTATAATCAATACATGACAGTAGCTGTTAGCACCAATTCTCGATATCAGTGTGGCCAAACCATTAAGGTGAGAAATCCGCAAAATGCTAGAGAAGTTATTGTTACGGTTGTTGATACAGTACCCAATTCACCGGCGACAAGGTTGAATTTGCACCGCAGAGCATTTGAAGCATTAGGTGCAAACCCATCTGTAGGTTTGCTTTCTATTCAATTCCAACCATCTCCGGAATTGGAGCAAGTTAAATGGGGCAAGTATTTATTAGAAGTAACACAGACTGCTTATCCGAACTATAATGTGACAGATTATAATTTTGTGGAAAAAACACAACCGGCACAAAATCGAGTTAGAGAAGTATACGAATATTCCTTACAAAACACTCAGGAACGGATAAAGGTTAGAGGAACAGTAGTATATAATCCAACAACAGAACGCGTTATTTCATTTGATATCAAAGAACTTTAACACTCAAGCCACACCTTCCTTTTTTAGTAAGGCAAACGTGAATAAACTAAGATAAACGACAAATCCAAAAAGGAAGAACAAAGATTTGTAAAATAAACTAAAATAATTATACCTTTTTCTACAAAGAGTATCAGAAAAACATATTGGTATTTTAACCATATAAGTTTATTTATGCACTTTCACGAGGGATAATAAATCAAGTTGCAAGGTCTGACAAATGTTGTAGCACATGCATTAAGCGAAGGCGCCCACTTCAACTCCTGTGGGGCTTGTTTGCCCTGAAGATCCACTTTTTGAGCGATTTTTGCACGAAAAAGTTAGCTGAAGGGCAAACCCCACGGAAAGGGTAGTGGTGGTCAAACGGTCGACATATTTCATAATGGCTATTAATAGCAATCGCCACAGACCTACTTAGTACTTAGCTTATAGTTAAGGGTGGACGGGCTTTGCTCAGTTTTTCTTAAGGTGATACATATAACTACCACCTAGTCCTACACAAAATAAGCCTCTAGTCTTAGTCTAAAATATATCCGCAGCCCATTACTCAAATCGATAGGACAAGCTATCATTAAGACATGGAAGGAGGGAACGCAGTTGAAAACATTCTTACTTATCAGTTTAGCAGTGATCGCCTCAATCATATTACTAGCAAACCTAGGCCCGATGATTATGCTATTAATCAGTGTGGTAGTTGCTTATTACGGTGTGAAGAAATTCATTTTAGCGGATACTACTGGGAAGAAAGTCGGTTGGGGGATTGTGATCTTAATTGGTGTTTCAATGTCACTTTCGAACATACCGGCACTAATTGGTGTGGTAGCTTTAGTCGTATTGTATTACAGCTATAAAAAATATCAGGAAGAAAAAGAACGTCGGGATTACTTAGAGTGGGACAAGCTTTAAATAAAACTAAGGAGGAAATATAACATGTCAAATTTATTTACACGTATTAAAGATTCGGTGATGGCAGATTTACACGAGGCAATGGATCGAAAAGAGGAGAAAAATCCAATCGCACACGTTAATCAGTACATTCGTGAGTGTGAGCAGGAAGTAAAGAAAATCAAGCGATTGGTTGAGAAACAATATGAAATAAAACAAGATATTGCCAAAGAATTAAACCATGCAAAAATGATGGTCGAAAAACGTAAACGTCAAGTCCAATTAGCAGAAGAGATGCAAGAAACAGAATTAGCTACTGAAGCTAAAACAGAATTAGAACAATTCGAGGCACGCGTTTCTCATTTAAATGAAATGTCCGATAAGTCAATCAAAGATCTTGAAATGCTTGAGACAAAATATGTTCAAATGAAACAAAAATTAAAAGATCTTTATGTGAAACGTTTGGAATTACGAAGCAGAGAAAACATTGCCCGTACGAAACAAGGTATGAACAAAGTGCTGGAAACAGAATTAGTTTCCAAAAGCGCTTCTAAATTTGCGGAACTTGAAAGCTATATTGAAAGAATTGAACAACGCGTCCAAACAGATTACCGCTTGCATACATTAGACGCACGCTTTCAAGAATTAGAAAAAAAGGCTACAACAACTAACTAAAAACATGCTATCCTATAAAGGTGCAGAAAACCCTGCACCTTTTATTACATGTTTGAAAAGGGTAAAATTTCAGCATAGTTGACAATCAACGTGGCAAGAAGCCAAGTATTTCTAAACGGTATAAAAATTCACAAAAAGGAGGCCTGTTGACATGTCAAAAAAAACAAACAATGATCTATTGAAAATTCTACTGATAATCGGTTGTGTATTTTTGCTCATAGAATTTATTTTTATGGATGCTGGCCTCCTTTTTCTTATTGCATTAGGGGCAGTAGGGATCTACTTCGGGAAACGTTCTTTTCAAAGTACTACGGGTAAAACGCTTTTCTGGGGTGGTGCATTCATTGTTTTTATTGCTGTCATCAATACATTTGTGATTCGATTCTTTATTTTTGTTATTATTCTTTATTTCATTTGGCATTGGTACCAACAGAAGCAAAAGGAGAAACAGCCACAGTCTAATTACATTGATATGACAGAAGAAACATTGTATGAGGACCGTGTCATTCAAAATAAATGGTTTGGCAAATATCATACAACTCAAAATGGCTTCTCTTGGCAGGACTTGAATATTCAATCAGCTGTCGGTGATGTAGTAGTCGATTTGAACGATACAATGCTGCCAAAAGAAGAGTCAGTCATGGTTATTCGCCATTTTGCCGGAAAAATTGTTATTATCGTACCATATGATGTTGAGGTTACAATTGATCATACTGTTGTATTTGGAGATATCGAAGCGTTTGATCATGAGGAGAAAAATGCTTTCAACCGACATGTCCAACTGCAGACAAAAGGATATCACGGCTCATCTCAAAGGGTAAAAATCTTTTCTCAAATGATTGCCGGAAAGCTTGAGGTGAGAAGAGGATGAAATTATATACTAGAATGATCGCAACCGCGTCTATGTTTGCATTGTTCCTTCTCATCATTTTGAGTGTGTTTTACTATTTGGCGTTTCCAATCGAAAATTGGCAATTACTTTGGAAGACGAAAGTTTTAGAGATTCCATTTGTCGTGATGTTACCGACTGTTACGATTCTGTTTGGTTCGATAATTGGTATTATTATAGCCGTGATCTGGCAGCGTCGTATTCAGTTTTTAGAAAACAGTTTAACTAGACTACTTAAAAATCAATCTTTTTCGGATCCTGTATCTTATGAAGAAATGAATCATGTGCTTAGCCGATTAAAAGAAGTACAGCAATACATTCAGGATCAAACGAAGCGGACCCAGAAATTAATCGATGAAAGAGCAAGTGCGCAGGAAGAGACGATTAATCAGGTTATTTCAGAAGAGCGTAATCGTTTAGCAAGAGAGTTACATGACTCTGTCAGTCAGGAGCTTTTTGCCGCTTCTATGCTTGTTTCTGCTGTGATTGCATCAAATAAAGAGCAAAAAGAAACAACAACCAAACAACTGTACCAAATCGAAGCAATGATTCAACAGGCACAATTGGAAATGCGTGCATTGCTGTTACATTTACGCCCGGTCTTATTAAACGATAAATCATTAAATGAAGGAATGGAGCAATTACTCGAAGAGCTTCACGCCAAAGTACCCATGGATATATCCTGGCGTTTAGAAGAAATTAAAGTGAATAAGGGAATTGAAGATCAGCTGTTCCGAATCTTACAAGAAGCGATCTCCAATGCGTTAAGACATGCTAAAGCTTCTGCAATCGATGTGTTATTAATGGAACGGGATGATTTTTTAATTCTAAGAATTGTCGACGATGGTATCGGATTTAATGTGCAAGAGAAAAAAGACAGTTCCTATGGGCTTACTAATATGTATGAACGGGCGGCTGAAGTGGGTGCTCGCCTCAACATGGTAAGTCTATCAAATGAAGGAACAAAAGTAGAAGTGCGCGTTCCTTTAATCAGTGAAGAAGGTGAGAAATAAATGATACGAGTCTTATTTGTTGATGACCATGAGATGGTGCGAATCGGTGTGAGTGCTTATTTGACAACGCAGGAAGATATCGATGTTATTGCAGAAGCGGATAATGGACAAAAAGCAGTGGAACTAGCTCTGGAACATAAACCAGATGTAATTTTAATGGACTTAGTCATGGATGGGATGGATGGTATCGAAGCAACACGCCAGATCATCAATAAATGGCCAGAAGCGAAGATTTTAATTGTTACTAGTTTTATTGACGATGATAAAGTCTACCCTGCATTAGAAGCTGGCGCAACAAGCTATTTATTAAAAACTTCGAAGGCATATGTGATTGCCAAAGCAATTCGCGACACCTATGCAGGTGAATCAGTTCTGGAAAAAGAAGTGACAGCTAAAATGATGGCAAAATTCAGTGGACGAAATTCGAAGAACTTACATGACAGTTTAACAAATCGGGAGATGGAAATCCTATTATTAATTGCTCAAGGAAAAACCAACCAGGAAATTGCAGATGAACTTTTTATTGCATTAAAAACCACGAAAGTCCATGTCAGCAATATTTTAAGCAAGCTCGAAGTGCAAGACCGCACCCAAGCTGCTGTCTATGCTTACCAAAACGGATTAATCGAAAATGAACAATAAAATGGCCAGACTTGTATGCCTAGCCCAGCCATTTATAACCCTAAAGTGTCATTTGGCACTTTAATACGGAAAGAAATATTATCATTTAGTAAATCAATTTGCTGTGCTCTAATATGGAAATTACTTTTTAATTCCATTTGAGTTAAGGCGATATAAATATGTTCTTCTTTTGGATTGATTGTAATCCATTCAGGCGTTTCCACACGACTGCTAACATATTGCAAAATACGATCCTGTGGTAGTCGTAGTAATCCTAAGGACATCCCGGTTGACTGAAGAATGATATCACCATTTTCTTGTACGATCGGCTCAAATGATATGTTCACCGGTACTTCTGTTGAAAAAGCTTCAACAGTCCCCATCAAGTGGACTTCATCATCTAACCGGAGTGAATATTGAATATTACCTAGTTTCGGTAATTTTTCAATATAAGCATTGACTAGCTCATTCAAGTTATCTTTACTTGAGCGGATCGTAAATTCCGCCCCCGATTTATCCTCAAGAAATACCTTTTCTGGTGGTTCTGCACCGGGTACTGGCCAAAATAGGAATAGTACAATCCCGACAATAAGAAGAATATTAATTGTAGCTAATGTAACAAATAGTTTTTTCCAATTCGTTATTTTTTTCTCTTCCATTATTGTCATCCTTTAATTTTGAACTTCTTGTAAACCATTCTCTAAATAAGTAATAACACGTTCTGCCATTAATTGGTACCCCTTGTGATTTGGGTGAAAATTATCATCAGAAAAGACCTTCTCTGTTTCATACTGATAGATGTCCTGCATCGGAATATAATGAACCTGTTCATACTGATTCGTAACTTGTAAGCTTTCATTATTCCAACGAGTCAAAATCTGATTTAATGCCTCAATATCACCAAAATACTTCTCAAAAGGGTTGAAAAAGCCTAACAGATAAATCTCTGCTTCTGGTTGAACACCAATAATGTGATCCATTATTTGTGATAACCGCTCACCGTAAGGCCCACGTCCTTCGATAAAAGGTTCTTCTCTCAGATTCATAAAATTATCCTTCATAATTTGCATAATATCATTTGCGCCAATTGTAATGAGTACCAGATCTGCTTTTTTTAAGGATTCATTAATCTCAGGATTTTTCTTTAACCTCTTTAATAAGTGATCTGTGCGATTTCCACGTTTACCAAAGTTATCAAATGTCACGTTTATGTTTTTTTCGTCCAACCGTTTATCTAAAATCCCAATATAGCCGCCATTGCCTGTTTCATCGCCAACTCCCTGGGTTAAGGAATCACCAATTGCGACAATGTGTGTATCCTTTTGAAAAAAGTTGAGTGCTTCCTTTACAGCGTTTCGCACGCTTTGTGTAATGGATTCTTGTTCGTTTTCTTCATTTGTTTCTTCTTCTGTCTCTTCAGTTACTTCTTCGCTAGGTTGAGAGGTAGAATCAGTTGTTTTTTCTTTATTATCTGATTGGAAAAACAATAGAAAAATAGCGATTCCAGCAACGAGGACAAATACTATAATAAAAATGAACACCTTTTTGCTCATCACCAACACCTACAATAAAAAGTCTCTTACTTGATTATACCCGTCTTTTGAATTTGATAACACAATAGAATATTTAAGGTACAACACATAAAACATAAACTGCGCAATAACTTTTCATGGACTTGCTTTCTCCCAATCTTTCTTGAAGGGAGTGCCATGGCAACGCTCCGGCAGAATACTGCGCTTTCCATGGGCACGGCTTCAGCTAACTTGGTAAAGAAGACCGCTTTACCAAGTGGATCTTCAGCTCGTGCTGTTCCCATAGGAGTCTCCGTATTCTGCCTCCACTAATAACATAATTCTATCTTTTTAAAGTGGGAGTACTCGGAAACTAATTCCCGTGTATTACCTCTTTCAAAAATCAGCACACTACGCAGAGCGGAGGCAAGATACGGAGACTCCTACGGGACCAGCACGTGTCCGAAGACCCCGCAAGAAAACGCCCTTTGTTTCTGAGGAGACTGAGGCCGTGCCCGTGGAAAGCGAGGTATCTTGCCGTAGCGTATGCTTGCACTCATCAAAAACTAAGATAGAAGGAAGCAATTTTAAATATTCATTACTTCGCAGTTTGTATCTAGTGCGTATAAGGACCGGGTGGGTTATCCTTATTTTTTTCTTATTAACATGTGTTAAAGGTTATGCAATTCTATGGATGAAAATGCTTGTTTTGTATAATGATATGTATTGTATCACAACAAAGAAATTATGGTAAATAGGAAAATGTGCTGTAAACACAGTAATAAGACCGCAAACCAATAACAAGGTCTGCGGTCTTATGTATATATATTTATCTTGGGGAGATAAATAACGATAGTCAGGGAGAAATGTTATTCTCCACGGCGTAAGCGATCTGCTTCCTGGAACGGACATTTATGTTCCACAACAATTTGTCCATTTGCTTCCGCCTTTTCTTTAGTTGTAGGGTCTGTTTGCTCTTTGGCAAACCAGACAATTTTTGCTTTATCAGTATAAGCATTTGCTGCTTCCTTACTGTCAGTGACGAATAAAATATCAATCTCACCTTCTGCAGCAGCTGCTGGAGTTATTTGATAACCTAATTTTTTCAGTTTACTTAGTGCTTCTGAACCTTCGATATCACCTGCTACTGCAATTGTTTTTGGACGAATTTCTCCATTTTCACGAGCAAGAGGAGACGAAAGTGCCCATGCAATTGCTTTTTCACTATCGGGTTTGACAGTTGGTTCACTGTTAGTTGCTTTCGCGATCGCTTGATCAAGGTCTGCAATAATATCATCTGCAGTTTCGATCCCGACAGACAAACGAATCAATTCCTCTTTAACACCGGAAGCTTTTAATTCTTCTTCATTCAACTGCTGGTGTGTAGTAGATGCAGGGTGAATAATTAATGATTTTGCATCTCCCACATTAGCCACATGGGACCATAAATGAACATTATCTATCACCTGACGACCAGATTCTTTTCCACCCTTTATACCAAAGACGATAATAAAGCCAAAATGGTTACACAAATATTTTTTTGCTAATTGGTGAGAAGGATGATGTTCAAGTCCTGGATAAGAAACCCATTCTACTTGTGGATGGTTTTCTAGGTAATTAGCAACGGCTTTTGTGTTTTCACCATGACGTTCAATGCGTAAATGCAACGTCTCTAGTCCTTGTAAGAAATAAAATGCATTTTGCGGACTTAATGATGGACCGATATCACGTAGTAGTTGCACACGTAATTTAATAGCGAATGCAGGTGGTCCAATATCAATTCCAAATCGTATACCATGATAAGTCTCATCTGGCTCAGTAAATCCAGGGAATCGTTCGCTATTCCAATTAAATCTACCACTATCTACGACAATTCCCCCAATCGAGGTACCATGACCACCAATCCATTTCGTTGCGGAGTGCACAACGATGTCAGCACCCCAGCTAATCGGTTTACATACATATGGAGTTGCGAAGGTATTATCAATAATTAATGGTACACCTTGTTCGTGAGCGATATCAGCAACAGCTTCAATATCAAACACATTTAGACTAGGATTTGTAATCACTTCACCAAAAACCGCTTTCGTTTTTGGGGTAATGGCAGCTCTGAAATTTTCTGGATCTGTTCCATCTACAAATTTCACATCAATACCATATTTCGGCAATGTTTTATTAAATAAATTGAAAGTACCACCATATAAGTTACTGTCGGCAATAATTTCATCACCGGCATTGGCGAGGTTTAAAATAGCTAATGTGATAGCAGATGCACCAGATGCAGTACCGACAGCAACTACTCCATCTTCTAATAAGGCAATGCGTTGTTCAAATGCGTCAACAGTTGGATTCATAATACGAGAATAAATATTACCCATTTCTGCTAAAGCAAATAAGTTTTGTGCGTGCTCGGTATCATTAAATACGTAAGAAGTTGTTTGATAGATCGGAACGGCACGAGCATTTGTTGCAGGGTCTACTTGTTGTCCACCGTGTAATAGATTTGTTTCACTACCTGGAAATTGGAACGAATTTGTCATTATGTACCCTCCTTAAAAATTAGAAAAACCTCTTCTTTACGAAAGTAAGAAGAGGTTGAAAATATTAGCTGTCCTCCTCTTATCTTTCAGGTAAAACCTGTAGGATTTAGCACCATTTCAATTTGATGTTCAAACTGATGGTTGCCGGGCTTCATAGGGCCTATTCCCTCTGCCTCTCTAAATAAGAGTTATTACATATTCAATTGAATAGTCCTTATTATAAGTTATATTCTGGAAACCGTCAATAAAAAATCAGAATATTAATAAAAATTAACTTCAGGATCATTTATAGCCTAAATGCATAAAATGAATTGGAGGATTTTAATCCCGTTTCTACCACTGTAGATACAGGATAAAGAAATTCCTTGTTGATGGAAGTCATTGAAAGGAGTGATTCAAATGCCACAAAAAGGCGGAATGCCAGAATGGGGAGAGGATTTGGTGAAAAAATTAGATGCCTTTCTTTATGAAAAACCAACACGAAATGTCATGGAAACGATTGATAGCTTTTTTGAACAAGCAAAAGTACCAAAACAAATCCCTGCTGATGTTGCAGAAACAGAGAAGGACTGGATCGTCCGTGTTGATTTACCAGGTATTAAAAAAGAACAAATACAACTGCGAATAGTAGGGAATCAAATTACAGTAATGGTCAATCACCAGGAGGAAACCGAACAGTATGATGATTCGTATCATTACTATCATAAGGAAAGAAGGCAGCATCGTAATCAGCGAACGATAACATTGCCATATGCTGTTGATAAACGAACAGCAAAAGCAAGCTTCCAAAATGGTGTGTTAGAAATTAGAGGTCCTAAAACCGAACAAGATAATGACTCAATCACGATCGACTAAGCTGATAGCGATTGCTATTAGCTTAGTCATAATTATGCTATATTAAGAGTATAGAGGTAGTCAGAAGGGAGGGGTTCGTATGGAATTTACGCAACTTATCATAAGTTTTATCTTAATTTTTAATATTCTTTTATCTTTAACCATTATCTTTTTAGAGCGTAAAAATCCCACTTCTACATGGGCATGGATTATGGTATTGACATTCATTCCGATTTTTGGATTTATTTTATATCTTATCTTTGGTAGAAAACTAAGTAACAAAACAATTTTCACTTGGGATACTAAAAGCAAATTAGGTGTCAAAACGGCAGTACAGCATCAATTGCGTGATATTGAAAATGGCGACTTCTTTGTCAAAGATCCTAGGATGTATCAATATAAGGATCTATTCTATTTGCATTTACGAAATAATGATGCGATCTTTTCACAGGATAATGATGTCAACGTATTTACGGATGGAAATCGAAAATTCAACTCTTTGTTAGAAGATATCGAAAATGCTACAGATCATATTCACCTATTGTATTATATAGTAAGGTCTGATCACCTCGGTACACGTTTAGCGGACGCTTTGATTAAAAAGGCAAAAGAAGGGGTTGAAGTTCGTTTTTTATATGACGATTTAGGATCCCGGACGTTAAGCAGGAAGATGGTTCGAAAAATGCGTCATGCCGGGGCAGAAGTCGAAGGATTTTTCCCACCGTTAATTCCGAAGGTCAATTTTAAAATTAACCACCGTAACCACCGCAAGCTTGTGATTATTGATGGGGAAATCGGCTATATCGGTGGTTTTAATATTGGAGATGAATATCTGGGGGAAGACAAGCGATTCGGTTATTGGCGTGATACCCATCTGCGCATCTCGGGTAGTGCTGTAGAACATTTGCAAACTCGATTTATCCTGGATTGGAACCAGGCGTCCCGCCATGATATTGAATATGATGAGCGTTATTATACACCTGTTCCCGCTGGGAATATCGGTATGCAAATTGTTTCAAGCGGTCCGGATTCTGAATGGGAACAGATAAAAAATGGCTACATTAAAATGATCATGTCAGCAAAAGATTATATCTTTATTCAAACACCTTATTTTATTCCGGATGAAAGTCTGTTAGATGCATTGAAGATTGCCTGTCTATCAGGAGTAGATGTCCGTATTATGATTCCGAATAAGCCAGACCATCCTTTTGTCTATTGGGCAACTTATTCGTATATCGGTGAAATGTTAAAAGCGGGGGCAACCGTTTATATTTATCAAAAAGGTTTCCTACATGCTAAAATGATAGTAGTAGATAGTAAAATAGCGTCAATAGGAACAGCAAATATTGATGTCCGCAGTTTTCGCTTGAACTTTGAAATAAATGCCTTTTTATATAATGAAACATTGGCAGAAATGCTGGTTGATGAATTCGAAAAAGATATGGAACATGTAACAACACTTACATATTCGTTATACCAACAACGTTCAGTATGGATTCGTTTCAAAGAGTCAATTTCAAGATTGATTTCACCGATTTTGTAGTAATTCAGTTGAACTAGGGAGACAGCCTTTTAAAGAAAAAAATAGTAAAAAAATATAAACTGCGAAGTAACGTGGGCTTCCAAGTAAATCTGGGCTGAGCGCGGACATTTGTTCCGCTATTTGTGACAAAAGTGCCATTTTTAGGGTGGTCGCGGACATCTATTCCGCTATTCATCGGAAATAGTGCTAATGGAGACTGAAATGAACCAAATAAGGGATTCAATGTCCGCTAACATGGAAAAACAGGTGATTTTCATTCAAATAACGCACTAAATGTCCGGTCAATAAATGTTAGCACCTAGATAAATTTTCATTACTTCGTAGTTGTTATCTTCTACGACTTAGCTGAAAGTTGAGGGGCACTAGAAAGGATAGATACAATGCGCATGATTAAAGTAGAGGATCTTGTCAAAACATATGGTGAAAAAGTATTGTTTGACGGGATTTCGTTATCGATTACAGACACCGATCGTATCGGTTTAATTGGTGTCAACGGTACGGGAAAATCCACCTTATTAAAAGTATTAGCAGGGATCGACCAAGCAGAAGCTGGCACCATTGATCATCCGAATGATTACCGGATAGAATACTTAGATCAGGACCCACAGCTAACAGATGGGGACACGGTGTTGAACCAGATATATTATGGTGATGCAAAGGTGATGGTCACCTTAAGACAATACGAATCAGCTGTATTAGCTTTGGAACAAGATCCTGAGAACGAAGCAATGCAAAATCAATTATTAAAAATGCAAGAAAAAATGGATCAGCTAGAAGCATGGGATGCCATGACCTTAGCCAAAACAATCTTAACGAAATTGGGTGTTCCATCGTTTGACAAAAAAACAGAGAATCTTTCTGGCGGACAGCGCAAACGCGTAGCAATTGCTAAAGCATTAATCCAGCCGGCAGATTTACTTATACTCGATGAGCCAACCAACCATCTTGATAACGATACAATCGAATGGCTCGAAGAATACTTGCCAACTTATCAAGGTGCAATTTTGCTCGTTACCCACGATCGCTATTTTCTCAATCGTATTACCAACCGTATTTTTGAGTTGGATAAGGGCAACTTATATACATATGAAGGCAATTATCAAACCTTTTTAGAACAACAAGCATTAAGAGAAGAACAGGAACTCCAGGCAGAACAAAAGCATAAAAATATTCTCAAAAAAGAAATTGCCTGGCTTAAAGCAGGAGTAAAAGCAAGAACAACAAAACAAAAAGCACGTATCGATCGTGTCGAGCAAATGAAGGAGAAAACTTTTGATACGACTAAACAGGATCTAGAGTTTCAAGTTGGTTCCACTCGCCTCGGTAAAAAAGTCATGGAAATAAAAGACTTAAGTAAAGCATATGATGGTATCACCTTATTTAAGGATTTTGACTTTCTAATCAAGCCTGGTGACAGACTTGGTATTGTAGGCGCCAATGGAAGTGGGAAAACAACATTACTTAATATTTTAGCTGGTCGCGTCGAACCAGATGCAGGTACTATCGATGTCGGTGAAACCGTGAAAGTAGGGTATTACACACAAGATCATCCACCACTTGATGATGCGATCAAAGTAATTGACCTTGTCCGTGATGTAGCAGAGGTGGTCCACACAATAGATGGTAGTGTAATTACAGCTGAACAAATGCTGGAACGATTTTTATTTCCAAGATCACAACAGTGGACATACGTCAGAAAGTTATCGGGTGGCGAACGGAGAAGGCTATATTTGTTAACCGTACTAATGCGAGAGCCGAATGTATTATTTCTGGACGAGCCAACTAACGATCTTGATACCGAAACTCTCGCAGTACTTGAAGATTATTTAGATCAATTTCCGGGAGTTGTCATTACGGTATCTCATGATCGCTACTTTCTGGACAAAACTGTCGAACAGATTATTGCCTTTACCGGAAGTGAAACCTTAACCTTTTTTTACGGAAATTATTCCGAATTCCGCGAACAGCAAAGAGAATCAGAAGCGAATCAAATTAAGGCAACACCGAAGCAAAAACCGAAACGCAAAAAGAAAAAACTATCCTATCATGAGCAAAAAGAATGGGATACGATTGAAGATGAAATTACAGAGCTAGAAGCAGAGCTTGAGCAAATTGCAACAGAAATTGCCGAAGCAGGCAGTGATATAGGTAAAATTCAACCACTTTATAATAAGCAAAATGAAGTCGAAACCTTGCTAGAGGAAAAAATGGAACGATGGGAAGAACTATCTCTATTAATGGAAGAGCTGAAGGAGGAGTCATAATGGCTGACAAACAACTACAAGAAAAATATGCAGAACTTGCATTAAAGACAGGTGTTAACTTACAAGAAGGACAAGCATTAGTGGTCAATTCCTCAATAGAAGGAGCAGATTTTGCGAGAATTGTAGTCCGTAAAGCATATGAAATGGGTGCCAAAAATGTCCATGTGAATTGGACTGACGATGAACTGACTTATTTAAAATTCAACTATGCATCTGAGGACGTATTGACAGATATACCGGAATGGCAAATAGCTAAGCATTTAGATTTTGCTAAGGATGGCGCTGCGTTACTATCAATCCGCTCCACTAATCCGGATTTACTAAAAGATATTGATCCGGGTAAAGTTGCAAAAGCTAACAAAGCAAGTGGGGAAGCGATGAAGGAATTTCGTCAATATACAATGAATGACCGGATACCATGGTCAATCATTTCGATTCCAACAGGTGACTGGGCACAAAAAATCTTCCCAGATAAATCCAAAGCAGATGCAATCGAGAGCTTATGGGAAGAAATATTTAAAATTGTCCGTGTTGATCAAGAAGATCCCGTGGCTGCTTGGGAAGAGCACAACAATACTTTAAAGCAAGCACGTGAATACTTAAATGATAAATCTTATAAAGCTTTACTTTTTAAATCGGAAGGAACAGATATCCGCTTCGAATTACCTGAAGGGCACATTTGGAAAGGTGGTTCTGCGAAATTACCTAATGGTAACAACTTTAATCCGAATATGCCGACAGAAGAAGTATTTACATTGCCTCACAAATATAAAGTAGATGGAAAAGTAACTGCAACGAAGCCACTTGTGTATGGCGGTAATATGATTGATGGTTTTAGTATAACGTTTAAAGACGGAAAAGTAGTCGATTTTGAAGCAGAACAAGGGTATGACACGTTAAAACATTTACTTGATACAGATGAAGGGGCGACAAGACTGGGAGAGTTAGCATTAGTTCCACACGCATCCCCAATTTCACAATCAGGCTTAATTTTCTATAACACTTTATTTGATGAAAATGCGTCCTGTCATATCGCATTAGGGAAAGCGTACCCGACCAATCTTGAAGGTGGATCTGACATGAATGAAGAAGAGTTGGACAAGCATGGTGTCAATGACAGCCTGACTCATGTCGACTTTATGATCGGTTCAGCAGACTTAGATATCGACGGCGAAACCGAGGACGGAGAAAAAGAACCGGTATTCCGCCAAGGAGCATGGGCAATCGATTTTGAATAAAAAATGAAGAACTCCCGTTAGGCAACGGGAGTTCTTTTTACTGCAAGTGTCCAGAAAAGTGTTAAAAGTGTCCAGAAAACTTATTCTTAATCTAAGCTTCTTCCAAAAAACAGTCCATGAAAACTTCGCCGTATTGTTCGAACTTGCGCTCGCCAACACCATGAATCTGCAACATCTCATATTTGGACTTCGGCTTGGCAACCGACATCTCACGCAAGCTTTTATCAGAAAAAATAACATAAGGCGGAACACCTTGCTCATCTGCTAATGATTTACGCAATTTCCTTAATTGTTCAAACATTTCCATGTCATATTCGACAACTTCTTTTGTTTCTACTTTGGCTGCTTGCACATATACTTTTTCTTCTCCTGTTAAAACAGATACCGCCCGCTTGCTTAGGCGCAGGACAGGAAAGCGTCCACCTTCAGATAATAAAAAGTCCTCCGCGACTAAAAATTGAATAAAGGAAACGAGCTCTTTTTCAGTCATATCTTTCATTAGTCCATATGTAGATAAGCGGTCAAAGCGGAATTGTTTTACTTTTTTGTCATTTGACCCCTTTAAAACTTTCGCTACTAAACTGGCTCCGAATCGCTCACCTACCCGTTTGACACAGGAGAGTACCATTTGAGCTTCTTTGGTGCGGTCAACTTTCTCCAATTCACTGTCACAATTAGAACAGTTACCGCAAGCATCAGTAGAAGAAATTGTATCGTTAAAATAACGAAGGATATATTGCTGTAGACATTGGTCTGTATGGCAATAATTGATCATCGCCTGTAATTTATCGTATTCGCCTTTCTTTTTCTCCTCATCCATCATTTCTGACTGATCAATTAAATATTTTTGTAAGGTAATATCCTGACCAGAAAAAAGAATCACACATTGACTTGGTTCACCATCTCGTCCAGCGCGACCAGCCTCTTGGTAATAGCTCTCCAAGTTCTTCGGTAAGGCATAGTGGAGAACGTAACGAACATTGGACTTATCAATTCCCATGCCAAATGCATTGGTAGCTACCATCACGCGCGCATTATCATAAATAAAATCGTTCTGTGCCTCTTTTCGGGCATCTTCTGACATCCCTGCATGGTATTTTCTGACGGAGAATCCTTTTTCCTGTAACAAAAAATATAATTGATCAACCTGTTTTCTTGTAATAGCATAAATAATACCGGTGTCATCAGGATGGGCTCGTAAATAATCTGTTATATAATTTTGACGATCATGTCCTTTCACAACTTGGAAGGTTAGATTGTTACGGGCAAAACCGGTGTTAACAACAGCATCGTCCTTAACATTGAGTAGTTGTTGTAAATCACGTATTACCTCAGCAGTTGCCGTTGCTGTTAACCCGATCAGAACGGGGCGATTCCGTAATTGATTGACGGCTTGAACAACGGTCCGATAACTGGGACGGAAATCGTGTCCCCATTGAGAAATGCAGTGGGCCTCATCAAAAGCAATCAAAGCAATATTTATTGAATTAATCGCATCAAAAAAAGTATTGGAATCAAAACGTTCCGGTGCAACATAGACAAACCTGTATACCCCGTTCCGAATATCAGCTAATCTGTTAAATTGCTCTTCTGTTGTTAGGGAACTGTTTATGTAGGTAGCAGCAACACCTAGAGATTGAAGCGCATCTACCTGATCTTTCATTAAGGAGATAAGTGGAGAGATCACGATTGTTATCCCATCTTGCGCAAGACCCGGGATTTGATAACAGATCGATTTCCCTCCACCAGTGGGCATGATTGCTAATGTGTTGTTCTGATTGAGAATTTGGCCTACAATTTTTTCTTGCCCAGGTCGAAAGTTATCATAACCAAAATATTTTTTTAATAAATCCAATGTACTCATAAATGATCATCCTTTTAATAAACTCATTGTTAGCATAACATTTTTTCACCATGATACATATTAGCAAAACTTGGCTTAATCACCGTCACATTTACTGCGTTTATTACGATACGAATCGTAAAACCCGCACTAATGGAAGTTTCACTTTATCGTGTAAAGAAGGAAGTTTTAAATAAAAATATTTACATCCCATCTATTAACCTTTAAAATAATGCTAGCTTGTGATGAAATGAATGAAAGACAAATAGATAAAAAGATGAAACGTACGGGGGGATGATGATGGACTCGTTATTATTAATACTTATGCTTATTGCAGTGCTTGGTGTTGGATCGCAATGGATTGCTTGGAAATTTCAATTACCAGCAATCGTTGTTATGTCCATTGCAGGGTTGCTGGCAGGGCCCATATTAGGACTGATGAACCCGGAGAAAGCTTTTGGTGATTTGTATCATCCTTTTATTTCGATAGCTGTAGCAATCATTCTTTTTGAAGGAAGTTTAAATCTGAACTTTAAAGAAGTAAAAGGGTTAGGGAAACCGGTCTTTCGTATTGTTACATGGGGAGCCTTTCTTGCATGGATCCTTGGTTCATTAACCGCACATTATGTTGCAGGATTATCCTGGGCTGTTGCATTTGTCATTGGTGGTATTTTCATTGTAACAGGCCCAACGGTTATTTTACCCTTATTAAGGCAATCCAAATTAAAGCCAACACCAGCTAAGATCTTGAAATGGGAAGGGATTATAGTCGACCCATTTGGTGCCTTAATAGCTGTTTTTGCGTTTGAATTCATATTATTCTTATTAGCGGATGGAAGAGATGCAACAGCTTTATTGTATTTCTTATTAGCATCATTATTTGCCGTGGTGCTTGGCGTTGTGTTTGGTAAAATGACCGGTTGGATGTTTGAATCAGGGCATATTCCAGAGTTTTTAAAATCCCCTGCCGTTTTTGCAGCGGTTACTGCCTGTTTTATCATAGCGGATGAAGTGAAACATGAAACAGGTTTATTAGCGGTAACAGCAATGGGGATGACGTTAGCAAATCTCGGTATTTCGTCCATCAAAGATATGCGTCATTTTAAAGAAAATATTTCAATTCTTTTAGTTTCAACCGTTTTTATCCTATTAACTGCGTCACTTACAATGGATACATTAATGGATGTTTTTCAACCTGAAATTATTGGTTATGTATTATTAATGTTATTTGTCGTTCGTCCATTGTCTATTTTCTTATCGACTATTAACTCGGGGCTGTCGTTTCAAGAGAAAACGTTGGTTGGCTGGATCGCACCAAGAGGTATTGTTGCCTTAACAGTTGCCAGTTATTTTGCAACAATCCTGGCAGATGAAGGCTTTGAAGGTGCCTCTCTTGTCACATCATTAACTTTTGCTTTAGTATTCTCTACGGTTGTTGTTCATGGTTTTTCGATTGGCTGGTTAGCGAAAAAATTAAACCTGTCTTCAGAAGGAAATCCTGGTGTGCTGATTGTTGGATCCAACCGTTTTACTAATGCTCTTGCAAAGGTTATGCAGGAATTAGATATTCCGGCAATTGTTGTTGATTCATCATGGGATCGCCTCTATGGAGCCAGAAAAGCAGGGATAAAGCATAACCACTGTGAAATTTTATCTGAGCAGACAGAATATATGATGGATTTTACGCCATATGACTATTTGTTAACTGCTAGCGAATATGACTCCTATAATGTATTAGTATGCTCTACTTTCTTGCCTGAGTTTGGTCGAAAGAATGTGTTCCGCTTACCCAATCAAAGTCATAGCGGGGATCATTTAGTTGATCTTGATCACACGATTGGAGGAAGTGAAGTGTTTACACCGACTGAAGGAATTGAAGAGTTGAAATACAAACTAAAGAGTGGATATGTTTTACGAAAAACTTCGTTAACAGAGCGCTATTTGTATGAAGACTATATGAAGGATCGCGATAAGGAAACAGTACTGTTATTCGTGTTAAAGCAATCAAAACAAATTGAATTCTTTATAGAAGACCTAGATACAACAGCAACAGCGGGTGATACAATTGTCAGCTTGACACCGCCAAGTAAAGAGTTTAATAAAATCCAAGAAAAAATAGAGGGAAAACGAAATGGTAAAGCTAGCAACGAGTAGTTGCTAGCTCTTTTTCTGTTGCAACTGTTGACGAAGAGAGGCAATTTTGGCAGCCAAACGCTCTAATTCCTTTTCATTATATTCCGTGTTCGCACCGACATATACTAACTTCTCAAGGTCAGCAGACAATCTTGAATAATCAGCTTTCAAATCTTCTATTTCAGCTTCTATTTCTTTTTTGTTCATACTCTCCACTCCAATCAAAACTTCTTTGTTAAGCCTAAATCAGTTAGACGGAATAGGCAAGTAACACGCAAAAACAGGCAATAATTTCCAATAAAATGAAAGCGTTGTACCATTTTTCGAGGATAATGCATCATTTAAGAGCAAATGACATTATATATCCATGAATGGCGAACATTTTTTTGATACACAAAAATTTGTGGTTTAATTGATCTCAATCGGGGTATAGTAAATTTGTGAATACTGCCACAATTTTGTACCATTAAATGTAGTATAAATTCGGTGGCCTTTATATAGAGGAGGAAGGAAAACGTTGAAAGTATTTCACTGGATAGACAAAATTGTGATGAAGTTGGAGGAATTTATCCTTAGCTTTGCCATTATATTAATTTCCATCATGATAGTTGGCAATGTTATAGCACGTGAAGTCTTTAACTCAGGGGCATTTTACTTTGCTTATGAAGTTAGTAAATTTGCTATAGTTATTGCAACATTCATGGGTATAGCTTATGCAGCTAGAAAAGGACGCCATATCAGTATGTCCGCATTCTATGACTTTGCACCATTTAAAGTACGTAAAGTAATGATGATAATTATTAACTTTATTACTGCAATCGTAATGTTCTTAATGGCGTATTATTCTTACAATTTAGTAATGTTTGAATATAGTACGGGAGCGATTACAACCTCGTTAGAAGTCCCTAGGTATCTTATGGCCGTATTTATTCCAATCGGTTTCTTAACAGCAGGAATCCAATTCTTACGTAATACATACGTTAACTTTACAGCTAAAGCAAAAGATAAAGTTTATTTAGGTATCGATGCAGTAGATTACAATGATCAAGAGAAAAAAGATGTAAAGTTGGAAGACATATCTGTATAAACGATAAAAGAGTAGAGAGGAAAAGCCTATGTTAACGACATTATTATCGATAATGATTATATTATTGCTGTTAAATTTTCCAATGATGATACCGTTGATTTTAGCACCAGTCGTTGTTATGTTAGTTTTTAACCCAAACTTAAGTATGGATTTATTAATGAAACAGCTTTTGACAGGTATTGAATCACCGGTGTTATTATGTGTTCCGTTATTTATATTTGCAGCAGATATTATGACATCCGGAAAAACGTCACAACGATTGCTAGATTTTATTGGAGCTTTTGTTGGGCATATTCGCGGTGGATACGCTGTTACAACAGCAGCGGCATGTACGATGTTCGGGGCGATTTCCGGTTCAACACAGGCGACGGTGGTTGCGATCGGTCGTCCTATGCGAGAAAGATTATTGAAAATTGGATATAAAGATTCAAATGCAATAGCACTGATTATCAACTCCAGTGATGTTGCATTACTTGTCCCTCCGAGTATCGGTATGATTATCTATGCACTAGCAGCCGGCTCCGGTGTATCTGTCGGGGATCTGTTTATTGCCGGTATCATTCCAGGGGTTATAGTATTTTTAGCGTTTGCTATTTATAGTGTAATCTATGCAAAGGTTAAAAATATTCCATTAGCAGAAAGAGTATCCTGGCCAGATAGATTTAAATTCTTCAGAAAATCTTTATTACCATTAGGCTTCCCAGTGATAATCATCGGTGGTATTTATTTAGGTTACTTTACACCCGTTGAAGCGTCTGGTATTTCGGTATTATATGCCATTATTTTAGAAGTGTTAATTTTTAAAACTATCCCATGGAAAAAGCTACCAGGTATTGCTCTTTCGACTGGTTTAGTTACATCTGCTGTATTTATATTAGTAGCTGGTGGACAATTATTCACATGGGTATTGGGTTATGCCCGTATACCACAACAAATAACTGAAACAGTGTTAGGAACAGATCCAAGTGCAGTATATGTGTTAGTTATTGTCAGTATCTTTTTCTTTGTTGGATGTATGTTCGTAGATCCTATTGTAGTTATTCTAATTTTGACACCGATCTTTGCTCCAGCAGCAGAAGCAGCAGGTGTGGATTTAATTCATCTAGGAATCATTATAACGTTCCAGGCGGCACTAGGTTCAGCAACACCGCCATTTGGGGTCGATATCTTTACGGCCAGTGCGGTGTTTAAGAAACCATACCTGGAAGTAATTAGGAGTACACCACCGTTTATTATCATGTTATTGATCATAGGAGTTTTATTAATTATTTTCCCGCAAATATCATTGATATTAATTTAAGTTATTAAAGTGCGCTAAAATATTTAGCCACTTGATATAAAATAATACAAATTTTCTAGGGGGTAATGGTCATTTTAAACAAAAAGTATTTCATTATGCTGCTTTCCATTT
The DNA here is from genome assembly GCF_052246695.1 of Gracilibacillus sp. D59. NCBI lineage: Bacteria > Bacillati > Bacillota > Bacilli > Caryophanales > Bacillaceae > Gracilibacillus > Gracilibacillus sp. D59. The sequence goes on from NZ_JBQQCK010000002.1 coordinate 674,779, forward strand.
TAACACTTAGCTTTTTGCTAGTGGCATGTGGTGGAAACAGTGAAGAAGGAACGGATGAAGGCAACACGGGTGAAGATACAGGTTCTGAAGGTGAAGGAAGCGAAAGTGCAGAAGGAGAGTTTGAAGAGGCTAAGTGGCAATTCGTAACAGAAGAACTTAAAGGCGAAGTTCAATACGAATATGCAGCAGAGTTTGCTAAGCGTATTAGTGAAAAAACTGGTGGAGCTATCACAGTAGAGCCATTAGAATATGGTGCACTTGGTAGTGAAGTTGACCAAGCACAATTATTACAACAAGGTGGCGTTCAGCTAGCAGTTATGTCACCTGGTTTCACAGGTGGTCAAGTACCAGATGGTCAAATTTTCTCACTTCATTATTTCTTCCCATCTGACCAAGAAAAAGTTCAGGAAATTTTAACAACTAGTGAAGCATTAAACAAAGATTTACGAGCAAAATATGAAGAGCATAGCATTTCACCACTTGCATTCTGGACTGAAGGTGAAATGGCATGGACTAGTAATGTTGGTATCGAATCTCCATCAGATTGGGAAGGGCTTAATATGCGTGTACAAGAATCACCTTTAATGCGTGAAACATATGACGCATATGGTGCAACAGTGCAATCTTTAAGCTGGGGTGAGTTATACACAGCATTAGATCGTGAAACAGTTGACGCTCAGGAAAATCCACTTTTCTTTATTGAGTCAGCAAGTTTCCACGAAGTACAAGACACTGTAACAATTTCTCACCATAATAACTATGTAGCAATGACTACAGCTAATACTGAGTGGTATAACGGTCTTGATGAAAATGTAAAAAAAGTAGTAGATGAGACAATAGCAGAAATGCAAGATTGGGTATTTAAAGAACAAAAGGCTCAAAATGAAGCAGGTTTAGAAGCGATTAAAGCTGATACAGAACATCCAACTGAGATTATTGAACTAACTGAAGATCAAATTGCTGAGTTTAGAAAGGCTGCAGAACCAGTACACCAATACTACCGTGATGAGGTAGAAGGAATCGATCCTGCAATCTATGATAAACTTAAAGAAGAAATTGCAGCAGTAGAAGGTGAATAATTCAATTCATCTAGGAAAAGCCTTAGCGAAATGCTAAGGCTTTTTTTTTGACTTTATATATCTCCGATTCCTTTCATGTAAGGTTTAAATCAAGTATATTTTACCATTGTATGAACTAACTAAGCCATTATTTAACTAAAAATGTCTAATATTTGAATTCGCTTTCATTGACTGATTAAGAATTACACAATATACTTGAACTATCTGCAACTAAATTTTGCTTCATATGCAAAGTTTAGTTTGAAAAACTGTAAGGGAGAGGATTAAGTGAAGACAAGTATTAGGGAATGTACACTTGAAGATTTACAATTGTTACAGGACATTGGTACAGAAACGTATAATGAAACTTACAGTCATTTAAACACACCCGAAAATATTAATGAATATTTAGAACAAGCCTTCAATCCAGAACAACTTAGGAAAGAATTAACTAATCCATCCTCAACATTTTTATTCCAATATGTAGACAATGCACTTACAGGTTATTTAAAAGTAAATGAAGGAGACGCCCAAACTTACCAAATTGGTGATAACGCTTTAGAAATTGAACGTATTTACGTAAAGAATACCTTTCATGAGAGAGGACTAGGGAAATTATTATTGCAAACAGGTATTGATATTGCAAGAGAGAGAGGCAAAAGTGATATTTGGTTAGGAATTTGGCGTAAAAACAAGAATGCAATTGATTTTCATGAAAAGATGGGATTTGAAAAGAGAGGTTCGTACTCAATCTATATAGGGGATGAAGAACAAAATAACTATATCATGGTCAAGCATTTACAGTAGTAGTAAAAGCATTGAAATTGTCTTATGTTCTTTTTTATAAGGTAACTAAGGCTTTCGCCAACATAAGTGGCGAAAAGCCATGGTATCTTATACTATTATTTTATCCTACATTTTAAAACAATTCCGGATCCTCTTCAGGTTGTTTTTTCTTCCACTCATGATAGAAATGCGCAATAATCGTTTTAACAACTGCATAAGCAGGAATGATGAACAATAACCCTATAAATCCTGCAATACCCCCAGCTGCTAAAATTAAGGTAATCACTGTTAATGGATGGATAGATAATGCTCTTCCCATCACGTTCGGAGAGATAAGGTTACTTTCAATCTGCTGCGCTATTATCATAACAATAGTTGCCCAAACTGCCAACATTGGCTCTTGAAAGAAGCCAACTATAATAGCAGGAATTGCTGACAAAAATGGACCTAAGAACGGGATGAAATTCATTAATAACCCAAACAATGCCAAGGACAAGGAATAGTCAAGGTCAATGATTAAATAGCCGATATAAAGCATAACCCCGACACAAACACTGACGATAAATTGCCCTTGAATAAACGAAGATAACGTATGATTAATGTTTGCTGTTAATGTTCTGAAGCTTCTTCCCTTGCTATGGCTTAGAAATTTTGATACAAAAGGCACAAATTTGTATCCGTCTTTTAACATAAAGAAAAGGAAAAACGGAATTAAGAAAAAGGCGAAAACAAAGCTAAAAATTTGTCCGATTACCCCAATAATGCTAGATGTAATTTTTTCCGCATATTGACTGAAGTTATCTGTTACATTTTGAATCGTATTTTCAAATTGTGGTGGAATAATGTTTTGATTCTCCTGCCACATCTCAAATAATTTCTCAGCATTATTAACCATTTTCGGAATACTATCTACAAAGTTTGTAAATTGTCTTTGTACAACAGGAGCGATGAAGTTAATAATGATAGTAATCAATAACAAGATGATGAGGAATACGATAAACGTACCCGCAATTCGAGGTACTTTCCTATTTTCTAACCAGTTAACAATGGGATTTGTAATATAAAAAATAATCCCAGCTCCAATAATAGGAACCGCAATTGCAGTTAGATAAGCACCAACAGGTTCAAATATAAACTTTGTTAAAGAGATGAGATAGATTAAAGTGAAAATTAGTATACATGTAACGAGTGTTCGTATGCTCTTTTTTTCAAACAAAAATGCCACAACCTTTTCTATCTTATTCGTCAATTCTATTCTATCATATAAAATGGAAAAAATGGTATTTGGGGGTAAGTTGAAAGTAAATCTGCTTCCTTCTATTCTATTTACGGACTTCCCTGTAATTGTTATTTAGTATCCTCCTTATAAGTAGCGTGGGATAACAATAGAAACGACAGAAAGACTATGCTAATATAGGATTATAGAATGTTGGATTAAGGGGGAAATCGCATGTCATGGCAAGATACATTAAAAAAATGGACATCGTTTAATGCGCTTGATGAAGGTTTACTACAACAATTAAATGAACTATCGAAAAATGAGAAGGAGTTAGAAGATTCCTTTTATAAAAATTTGACCTTTGGTACAGGTGGAATGCGCGGAATGTTAGGGCCTGGAACCAACCGAATGAACATCTATACTGTTCGTAAAGCAGTGGAAGGATTGGCAAATTACATAACTCAAAATATAGATAATGCTCGTAACAGAGGGGTCGTCATAGCTTATGACTCTCGTTATATGTCACAAGAATTTGCTGTGGAGGCGGCAAAGGTTTTAGGTGCACATGATATTAAAGCGTATGTGTTTGAATCACTGCGCCCAACACCATTGCTATCATTTGCGGTTCGACATTTACAAACGGCTTCCGGTATCATGATTACGGCTAGTCATAACCCTCCAGAATATAATGGCTTTAAAGTCTATAATGAAGATGGTGGGCAAGTACCGCTGAAAGAAGCTGCAGCAATTATTGAAGAGGTAAATAAAGTAGAAGATGAGTTAAATGTTACCGTAAAAAGTAAGGAAGAAGTCGAAAGTGCAGGCCTTTTAGAGTGGGTTGGAGAAGCAGTGGACAATGCCTACCTTCAAGAGCTGAAAACCATTCAAAAGCAGGCAGAAGAAAATACCGTGAATATTGTCTTTACACCTTTGCACGGGACAGCACACGATCTCGTTTTAAAAGGGTTAGCTCAAATTGGCTATGAGAATGTACATGTGGTGAAAGAACAAGCAAAACCGGACCCAGAATTCTCAACAGTAAAGTCGCCAAATCCTGAAGAGCATCAGGCATTTCAAATGGCAATCGAACAAGGAAAAGAAATCGATGCAGATATATTAATTGGTACAGACCCGGATGCAGACCGTTTAGGTGTTGCTGTTAAAGATGGCAACGGATCTTATCAGGTGTTAACAGGTAATCAGCTTGGATCCCTGTTACTAGACTACACGTTATCGCATTTAAATGAAAAGGATCTTAGAGAAGGTCAAGTAATTAAAACGATTGTGACAACGGAAATGGGACGAGCGATCGCTTCTTATTATGGTGTCGATACGATTGATACGTTAACTGGGTTCAAATTTATCGGGGAAAAAATCAAACAATTTGAATCTGATGAAAGACAATTCCTTTTTGGTTATGAAGAAAGTTATGGCTATTTAATCGGGGATTTTGTCCGTGATAAAGATGCGGTACAAGCAGCAGTAGCAGCAAGTGAAATGGCAAACTATTGGAAGGCGAAAGGTAAGACATTGTTAGAAGCATTAGATACATTATACGCACGTCATGGCTATTACTTAGAAGGAATGAAATCATTAACACTAAAAGGGAAAGACGGTGCAGAACAAATTGCAGCGATTATGGAAGATATCCGTAAAAATCCCTTTGCACAATTAGGTGGATTAAAAGTGATTGCTGTCGAAGATTATCAGAGCAGCAAGCGGCAGTTACCAGTAGAAGCAATACAAGAGGACATAACTTTACCAAAAGAAAACGTCATGAAATTTTTATTAGAAAATGATGCTTGGGTATGTTTCCGTCCGTCTGGTACAGAACCAAAAATTAAAAGCTATTTTGGTGTTAAATCAGGTGATGCACACCAAAGTAAATCCCTTTTACAAAACATCCAAGCAGAAGTAGAGGAAAGAATAAATAAGATTATTCACGCATAATGAAGTGAAATTAGAAGAACCTAATGCTATCACTCCGATGGTATAGGTTCTTTTTGATATGTAAAGTTTGACAGAAAGCAAAAAAAGACTTATAGTAAGATCATACATAAAGGGGAGTAGCTGTTACAATAAATGTCGTCATTTCGAGAGTAATCTCCGGCATTATTGGCAACTCGACGTTGTTAGCGAGACCTTTACCATCAGTGGTAAAGGTCTCGTTTTTTTATGTGATCTTTATCAGCTGATGGAGATTATATATATTTACTAAAGGAGATGGAGTAGGTTGGAATTACTGTTAGAGTACGGTTGGGTTTTATTAGTTTTAATTGGTCTGGAAGGGATTTTAGCTGCGGATAATGCGCTTGTTCTAGCCATTATGGTAAAGCATTTGCCGGATGACCAACGTAAAAAAGCACTCTTTTACGGGTTAGCTGGTGCTTTTGTATTAAGATTTGGTTCATTATTTGTTATCTCGTTCCTTGTTGATGTATGGCAAGTACAGGCAATAGGGGCAGCTTATTTATTGTTTATCTCGATCAAGCACTTATATGACACATTTAGTAAGAAGAATAGAGGAGAAACAGGAGCAGAAGAGCAGGCAGAAGAGATGCAGGAAAAAGGAGGCACTGGCTTCTGGATGACTGTATTAAAAGTCGAATTCGCAGACTTAGCATTTGCAGTAGATTCTATTTTAGCAGCTGTTGCATTAGCTGTTGCCTTACCTGCAACAGGTCTAGGTACGATCGGAAGTCTTGATACAGGTCAATTCCTTGTAGTACTTGCAGGCGGGATGATCGGACTAATCATTATGCGATTTGCGGCAAATGTATTTGTTAAATTACTGAAAGAACGTCCAGGATTAGAAGTGGCAGCATTTATTATTGTCGGATGGGTTGGTATTAAATTGGTAGTAAGTGTATTAGCCCATGAGGATGTGCACTTACTGCCTCATGATTTTGCACACTCGTTAGCCTGGAAATTAACGTTCTATCTTGTGCTTGTGGCAATTGCAGTAGCTGGCTGGTTTCTTTCTAACAAAAAAGAAGCTGAAGCGTAAACAGATCATTTTATCATCTGAACAACCATGACTATAATGGGGAAAGGGAGGATGAATAAAATGGCATTACATCAATTTACGTTAAATGCTTCATGGCCTGGTGGTAGAAATGAGGTAGGACATATTCAAGCAGGCAATTTAAACACTCAAATTTCGATCCCTCCAGAAATGGATGGTCCAGGGATTGGTACAAATCCAGACGAGATGTTGTTAGGTGCTGCTGCTACCTGTTATTTAATTACGATGGCAGCTATGATTGAACGAGTGAATCTACCTCTTGAACACATAGAATTAAGCTCTTTAGGAGACGTGGATGTCACGAATGGCATCTTTACCTATAAACGAATTACGCACCGCCCTGTTGTAATATTAAAAAAAGAAGCAACCGCACAACATTTACAACGGCTGGAAGATATCGTAAAACAAGCAGAGTCATCCTGTATGATCTCTCGTGCAATTAAAGGAAACGTCGAACTAGTGTTAGAAGAAGATATATCGGTCGCTAAATAACTTGTACCCCAAGCGGGTACAAGTTTTTTTAGTAAGAGCAAAATTTATATAATTCATGCGCATAACCCATAAACTGCGCAATAACTTTTCATGGACTTGCTTTCTCCCAGTCTTTCTTGAAGGGAGTGCCATGGCACCGCTCCGGCAGAATACTGCGCTTTCCATGGGCACGGCTTCAGCTAACTTGATAAAGAAGACCGCTTTACCAAGTGGATCTTCAGCTCGTGCTGTTCCCATAGGAGTCTCCGTATTCTGCCTCCACTAATAACATTATTCTATCTTTTTAAAGTGGGAGTACTCGGAAACTAATTCCCGTGTATTACCTCTTTCAAAAATCAGCACACTACGCAGAGCGGAGGCAAGATACGGAGACTCCTACGGGACCAGCACGTGTCCGAAGACCCCGCAAGAAAACGCCCTTTGTTTTCTGAGGAGACTGAGGCCGTGCCCGTTGAAAGCGAGGTATCTTGCCGTAGCGTATGCTTGCACTCATCAAAAACTAAGATAGAAGGAAGCAATTTTAAATATTCATTAATCTACTATACATTATAATGAGCGGGGTTTGATCTGGGGTGTGAGCTAATTAATATCGGTAAATGAAAATATTTATGACACTGAAATCATATATTTGACATAAGAAGTAATAAGATGTAATATTTCAAAGTATTTATATCGGATTAATCAAAAAGGAGGAAGAAAAGATGGATACTGTTTTCATTATTATCAATATTGCGATTATGCTATTATTTATTGGTATCTTAATTGGTATGCAGCAAAAATATGTATCGTTCAGTAAACGAGTTTTCGCAGGTTTAGGCTTGGGTATTCTGTTAGGTGCCTTTTTACAAATTGTCTATTCCGCAGATTCAGAAGTCGTAAGTGCGACAACAGATTGGTATAACATTGTTGGGCGAGGATATGTCCGTCTGTTAATGATGATTGTTATTCCTTTAGTAATGGTTTCTATCATTCAATCAATCATTAATTTAGAAAAATCATCTGAACTTGGAAAAATGTCAGCATGGATTATTGGGATTCTTGTATCTACCGCTATGGTAGCAGCAGTAGTTGGGGTAACAAGTTCCTCAATCTTTAACTTAAGTGCTGACCAAATCGAAATGGGGCAAGCAGAAGAAGAGCGTGGTTTAGCGCTTGAAGAGAGATTAGGCTCCTTAGAAGGTATGACCACACCACAAAAAATACTAGAATTTATTCCGTCTAATATTTTCTTAGATATGACAGGAGAGCGTGCAACATCTGTTATTGCTGTTGTTATTTTCTCCATTTTAGTCGGAATTGCCGTATTGGGAGTAAGAAGAAAACAACCGGAACAGGCAGAAAAATTTGTGGATATCGTTAATACGCTTTACACGATCGTCATGCGAATCGTAACCATCATATTACGTCTAGCACCATTTGGTATTTTAGGTTTAATGGCAAACACTGTAGCACAGACAAATGTAGCAGGTATTATTGAACTTGGTAAATTTGTAGGTGCATCTTATGTCGCGTTGATTACCATGTTTATTATTCACATGATTATTCTAGCTTTCTTTGGATTAAATCCACTAACCTATACACGTAAAGTATTACCAGTACTAAGCTTTGCGTTTACTTCAAGGTCGAGTGCAGGTACTATTCCATTAACGATTCAGGTACAAAAAGAAAGTCTAGGTGTGCATAGCGGTACAGCCAATATGGCAGCATCATTTGGTGCAACCATTGGGCAAAACGGTTGTGCAGGGATTTATCCAGCGATGTTAGCGGTAATGATCGCTCCGACACAAGGGATCGATCCATTATCACCAGGTTTCTTAATACCATTAATTTTAATCATTGGTATTAGTTCCTTCGGTGTTGCTGGTGTTGGTGGTGGTGCAACATTTGCTGCATTAATCGTGCTATCATCTATGAATCTGCCAGTTGCATTAGCAGGTTTACTTATCACAGTAGAACCACTAATCGATATGGGACGTACAGCATTAAACGTTAATGACTCCATTTTATCTGGAACATTAACCTCTAAAATAATGAAAAAACTAAATATCAAAAAATATAATGATAAAGAAGCAATTAATAAAGACCTTGCGGTATAACATATGTAAAACCCCTTTTGTAACGATACAAAAGGGGTTTTTTGAGGTTTAAATCTGTTATTTTTTGATCCGCAGTCGTTCCATTGTTAAATAAAAGGCAGGGAGTAATAATAATGTTAGTACTGTTGAAAAAATAATCCCAGACACAATTGATACTGCTAATGGTTTAAACAATACATCACCCATAAAAATGATCGGTGTTAACGCAGCAATGGATGTCAAAGTTGTTAAAATAACCGGTCGTAACCTTGCATGACCTGCTGCAATGATGGCGTCAATTGTATTACCGTTATAGCGTTCTTTATTTTGTTCGATAAATTCAATAATTAATATCGAGTTTCGCACGACTATACCAGATAAGGAAACAATTCCGAGTACTGCTAAAAAGCTAAGAGGTTGACCACTAACAAATAAGCCAACAATCGCACCTGTCACGGCTAATAACACAGTACTTGTAATTAGAACAGGTGTCATTAACGAATTAAACTGAACCGCAAGTGTTATATAAATAAGAAATAACACAATCACAAACAGCTTAGCGACCTCAACAAAGAATGCTGACTCAGCACTTTCTTCTCCATCCCGTTTCAAAACATAATTGTCACCTAATTCGCCAAGTTCTGTACGCATTGCTTCAATTACTTCTGAAGTTTCGGCAGCAAAATCACCTTGACCAGAATCATACGCAGCAATCGTAATGGTTCTCTCACCGTTTTCATGCGTGATCGCAGCCATTTGTTTTTCTTTGTGAGTAGAAATAAACTCATCATAGGAATATATCTTCGGCACTCCTTCTTCTGTAGGAACGACGGCATTCAGGGCGCTTAAGTCTAACGTATTTTCTACTCCTTCATCCAACACTAATTTCATATTTAATCTGTTATCTTCTGCGTTAATTTTCGTCAGTGGTATACCAGTATTTGCAAATTGAAGTGTATGTTTTACTTGATTAATCGGAATCCTATTTTCAGCCAAAAAATCACGATCAATCTCATATGTCTTTACTGATTGGCTTGTTCCTGCATTCACTGTTGCAATTTCAACAGATTCGAGTGCGTTTAATTTATCTTTTAATGCAGTTGATTTTTCTAGTAATATATCCAAATCAGTCCCTTGTATTTTCAACTGAATGGTTGGAGATGGTGGTGGACCCGATACAATTGTTTCTAAGAAAATCTCGCCATCAGGAAACTTCTCACGTAATTCTCCTTGATAATTTTCAATAAAATCACTAGCAGATGTTTGGTTGCGATCAACACGAACAACGATTTGACCAGTATTTTCACCAGATCTAGTCAAACTAGAATTGAAGATGTTAGGTAGCCCACCTCCCGTGTAGCGAACCGTTTCCGTGATATGTTCAGCATTATCATGTATATAGTTTTCAATCTCTGCCAATGTTTTATCTGTTTTTTCTAGAGGTGTACCTTCTTCTAGCGTTAAGGATAGCGTTACTTCTTGACGGTCTGCAGTAGGGAAGAATTCAAACGGTACTTTTATAACTAATAATAATAATAAAACACAAGCGATCATCCCGCTGATTACAGTAAGCCACGGTTTTTTGATTGTTGTTGGTAAAACGTTTTCGGCATATTGATCTTCTAACCAACGGAAAAAGTTCGTTAATATTCCAGCATGTCTTTTTTTGGTGCGGTAAACCTTTAATTGTCTAGTATATTGAATGGTTGGAATAACTGTCAGGGCTATTATTGTAGATGCAATAATTGTCCCCATTAAGGCGATCGGTAAAGCTCGAATAAATTCTCCATTACTACCGGATAAAAAGGTCAGAGGGAAGAAGCTGAATACGATTAATAACGTAGATGTCACAATCGACAGGCCGACTTCTTTAACCCCTTTTTTTGCGCCTTCCAGTGGTGTTTCTCCTAATTGATAACGCCGCATAATATTATCATTTACAACGATCGCATCATCGACTAATATGCCTATCGCAACTATAATACCGATGATCGAAATTTGGTTTAAGTCCACTCCTGTATATGGTAAAGGAATGAAGCCGATAATTATCGAGATCGGAATAGCGAGTGCTACTAAAAAAGCTGAAGATAATGGTAGACCTAGAACCATAATGACAATGACAGCAAGTAAAGATATCGCAAATGAGATTAATAAACTCGTATACACCTCATCAATGACAGTGCTCTGTGAGTAAAATCGTTCTACAGATATATTTGTAGGTAAATCTTCTTTTAATTTTGTAATTTCTTTATCAATTTGTGCTTGTAGACTTGTAATATTAACAGCACTTTCTGCAAAAATCGTTACCGATAATGCGGGCTGTTCATGATGTGTAATTAAATCTTCTACTTTTTCGTTTTCTACCGAAATGGTAGCAAGATCAGTTAATTGTGTCTCTTCTGTTATGTAAATGTCCTCTAGTTGCGATATGTCATTTATAGTGTCTATATTTAATAATATATTCTGATCTTCATTTTGCTCGGTGCCCAATGCACTTGGGCTTAACTCATTTTGAATAGCGTCCATTACTTGATTAGGTTGAACCTGATTCTCGGATAACAATGTTTGATCCAATGAAATAACAACTTTCTGTTCTGGTAATCCTTTAACGGAAACAGAAGCAACGCCGCTTATTTCGCTTAAGGTAGATTTCCAATCCTCTATTTGTTGACGAGCAGAAAATAAATGGTCACGATTTTCACTCAGTAAATGATAGGTAGCAACACTTGAGGTGGCAATATCTGTTGTTACATCCGGCGACATGGCCGCATCTGGAAAGTTTTTTTGAGCATTCTGTACGGCTTGTCGTATCGTAGAATAGACGGAATCAATGTTTGCGCTATCATCTAATGTAACCGTTAAGGTGGAAAACCCATTTGTAGAAGCAGATGTCACTTGATTAATACCATCTACATCAAGTAGTTCTTCTTCAATAGGATTTGTAATAACCTGTTCGACTGTTTCCGGATTTGCGCCAGGGTAAACAGTTGAAATAGATGCGATATTTTGTTCGATTTCTGGTATATCACGCTTTGGTATTTGTAAATATGTAAAAACGCCTGTAATGATAAATAATAAAACGAAAATCCAAACTATTTTTCGATATTTTATTAATGTTTCCAATCGCTTCACCTCACTATAATTATTATTGTATACAATCAAAAATATGAAAACAATAAAGGTTTGCATTTGCATTTTTAAAACGTTCAGGTAGCATATTAGTTAGGACATATTTTTGAGGAGGATGAAACATGGAGGAATTATTAAGAAAATATGCAAAATTAGCATTACATACAGGTGTCAATTTACAAGAAGGTCAAGGATTATTGGTCCAGGCCCCGATTGAAGCGATTGAATTTGTCCGAATCGTTGTTAAACAAGCATATGAGATCGGAGCAAAAAATGTCCATGTTGAATGGAAAGATGATGAATTAACTTATTTAAAAATGAAGCATGCCCCAATGGAAGTTTTGGAAACCTTCCCGCAATGGCGTAAGGATGCCATGGTGAGTATGGTAAAAGAAGGCTATGCTGTATTAAATATCTATGGTGAAAACCCTGATCTCTTGCAAGGTATTGATGGAAAGAGAATGGCTGCAGTAACAAAAGCAAGTTCTACTGCTCTAAAAGAATATCGTGACTACATGATGAACGATCGAGCTCGTTGGTCCATTGTTGGCTATCCAACGACAGAATGGGCTCAAAAAATATATCCAGACTTAGATGCAGAAGAAGCGAAAGAAAATCTCTGGCAGGAAATCTTCCGGATTGCACGTGCTGATCAAGATGATCCGATCGAAGCATGGGAGAAGCATAATCAATTATTACGAAACGCTCGTGAATACTTAAACGAAAAAAATTATGCAAAACTCCATTTCCAAGCAGCAGGAACTGATTTAACGATTGAATTACCAGAAGGGCATATTTGGCATGGAGGAGCAGCGAAAGCAACAGATGGCGTTACGTTTAACCCGAATATGCCGACAGAAGAAGTGTTTTCGATGCCACATAAATATGGAGTCAATGGTCATGTTACAAGTACAAAACCACTGAGCTTTCAAGGGCAGTTAATTGAGAACTTCACATTGACGTTTAAGGACGGTAAAGTAGTCGATTACACATGTAAAAAAGGGGAAGAGGCGCTTAAACAACTGCTAGAGGCAGACAAGGACGGTGCATCACGTTTAGGTGAAGTTGCCTTAGTACCGCATGAATCTCCAGTTTCCCAAGCAGGAATTATTTTCTTTAATACACTGTTTGATGAAAATGCATCTTGTCACATTGCCTTAGGAAAAGCATATCCGACTAATATTCAAGGCGGATCTGATATGAACGAGAAAGAAATGGATCAAAACGGTGTAAATGACAGTATAGTTCATGAAGACTTTATGATCGGTTCGGCGGATATCGATATAGATGGTATTACCAAAGATGGGAAAAAAGAAGCGATTTTCCGTAATGGTACATGGGCAATTTCCTTTTAAAATTTCAAAAATTTAACGAAACTTAACGTGAGCTTTACAACTTCATAACAATCTCCAGATTTACTTTTTGTTCTTTCTTATAAAGGGTATTATGGAATAAAAGTATCTAAAGGGAGAATGAAAATATGCAACGTGAAGCTTATTTTGACAATGCCAAGCTCCTGTTTATTTTTTTCGTCGTATTCGGCCACTTAATACAGCCATTAAAAAATCATATTGAAATAGTCGATGTATTATATCAATGGATGTATATCTTTCACATGCCGGTGTTTATTTTAGTAAGTGGTTTTTTTGCAAAGGGAGCAAGTGATAAAGGATACCTATTGAAATTAGCCAAACGAATCTTACTCCCGTACTTTTTATTCCAGCTCTTTTATTCTATCTATTTTTTAGGGATAGGTAAAACTAGTTGGGATATAACACTGTATGATCCGCAGTGGGGATTATGGTTCTTATTAAGCCTATTCAGCTGGCACATATTATTGATTGGATTTAAAAAGCTGAAACCTGTTTATGGAATACCACTAGCCTTTGCAATAGGTGTTTTGATTGGCTATTTACCATTTATCGGACCTTCATTTAGCTTGTCGAGAACACTTGTCTTTTTTCCGTTTTTCTTAATCGGTTATTGGCTATCAAAGCAACAATTATTCAAATGGCAGACAGTCAATAAAAAGGCAGTAGCAATAGGGATTTTGATTGCGGTGTTTGTCGTGAGTTATGTGACACCAACGATTCCGGCACAATGGTTATTTGGTTCACATTCTTACCAGATGCTGGAGGCAACGGCTAACGGTGGTCTGATTCGGGCCATGTTATATATTGTTGCAACGTTAATGGTGTTTTCGGTGTTACTTTTAATCCCGAATAAACACTATTCCTTTACATCACTAGGTAAAAATACGATGTATGTCTATTTACTACATGGTGTTATTATCCAATATGGTCGTCAAGCAAACTTGCTGGCAGTCGATCATAACCTTGATACATTAGGTCTTGCAGTCATTGCAGCCGCTATTGTATGGTTCTTAGCATCTAAGTGGGTCATAACCTTCACCCAACCAATCGTCGAAGGGAAAACAGACTACATTAACCAATGGTGGAAAGAACGGAAAAACAAACGGCAATCACCAGATAAAGTATACCAATACCAAGAAAAGTCATCATAAGATGGCTTTTCTTTTTTATAAGACAAGAAAATCTTCGCGGATGTCTACGCAAGCGACCAAAAACTAGGTGACTTCACGAATCGCCCTACGATAAAGAAGACTTGCTATTTGGTGAAACCAGAGGATTAGTCGCCCTTATACCCTTGGGGGCAAGTCATCATTGACTCGCTTTTCTCAGTGATTCCTTTATCTCAGTTGATTAGCTCCAGTCGCTACGTTTCTAGGCGGGCGCTCTGCGAGTTTGCTCTATAGTGGGCAAGCCGGAGCGGGTGTATGCCTATTATTCCTTTCAAAATGACCACTCTGACATCGAGTCTGGAAATTTTCATTACTTCTGCAGTTTTATCTATTAAGATTCAGATAAGCAGAGATGGTGCTGTTTTTCAATAGCGAGTAATGATTCGGTCGACGCTTCCGCCGTATCCCTCACCAAAAATATTCAAATGGACCAGCAAATAAAATAACTGATAAATTGGCTTTACATCCTGATAATAATCCTCCAATGGATATGCCGCCTGATAACTCTGATAAAAATCAGCAGGAAAACCACCAAATAGCTCGGTAAACGCAATCTCAAATAAATGATCACCGTAAACGACAGAAGGATCAATCAAATAAGGTTCACCATTTTCTCCGGCCAGCCAATTACCTCCCCATAAATCACCATGTAATAATGACACACGAGGAACTTTCGGTATGTATTGATCGAGATGGGCTAATAAAGATTCCGTTCGTTCGCGTCTCTTACCGTTCATTCTTCCTTTCTTAATCGCAAGCTCCATTTGTGGGCGAAGGCGCTTCTCTCGATAATAGTCCACCCAATTGTCATACCATACATTTTCCTGGGTCAATTCACCGACAAAAGTGGTTTGATCTAACCCATAAGAAGAACCAGCATCAGCTAGATGTAAGGCAGCTAAATTCTCTCCTAAAATACGACCAGTGGATGCCTTTTTGCTACCGTCCACCCATTCCATAATCAGTGCAATTTCCTCATTCCCGTTAGCGATGTCATAATGATACACTTGTGGTACTGCGATCGTATTGGTAGCACGAATTCGTTCCAATCCATCCGCTTCTATTTTAAAGAATTCGGAAGGAACGGATTGGTTGGTTTTGATAAAATAATTCTTTTTTGCTGTTTGGACATAATAAGCCTGATTAATATCACCACCAGCTATCGGTTCAACAAGCTGAATAGGTGAGTCATCCCCAATTAATCGTAACTTTGTGTGCATAATATTTCCTCCTTGTAAATCTAGTATATCATCATAAAATCAAGGTAGAAAAGCGAGGTTCTATCGTGTACAATAGGAAAGAATTTATTTATATATAGTAGAGGTGAAAAATATATGCAACGAGAAAACTGGGCATCAAGATTTGGATTCATGTTAGCAGCAATGGGCTCTGCTGTTGGATTGGGAAATATATGGCGATTTTCCTATGTCGCTGGTGAAAATGGTGGAGGCGCATTTTTAATTTTATATATTTTGAGTGTGTTAGTTATTGGTATTCCATTATTATTAGTAGAAGTGAGCATCGGGAGAAAAGCCCAAAGTGATATTGTTGGGTCTTATAAAAAACTGGCACCGAAACAACCATGGTATATGGTCGGTTATTTAGGTGTTGCGAGTGCCTTTCTAATCCTAAGCTTTTATAGTGTTGTCGCTGGCTGGGCACTGTATTACTGGTGGGGATATGTGACAGGAGCGATGACAGAAATGCCGGAGATAGGCTATGGCGGCTCCTTTGAGGCATTTATTTCACAAGATTATGCACCATTATTTTGGCATGCTATTTTTATGGGAATTACCATGTTGATTGTGTTAGTAGGTGTGAAAAAAGGGATCGAGCTTGCCAATAAAATATTAATGCCGATTTTAGCATTAATGATGATTGCATTGGCGATTTACAGTGTAACGTTGCCAGGCGCTGCTGATGGTCTTGCCTTCCTCTTTCAACCAGATTGGTCGATATTAGAAGATCCTTCTGTATACATTGCGGCCTTAGGACAAGCTTTCTTCTCGCTCAGCTTAGGTGTTGGTACGATGATGACGTACGGAAGTTATTTAACGAGGCAACACAAGCTGCCAAGCGCGACAGTGGGAATTGGTGTGATGGATACCTTGTTTGCGATTATTTCTGGTATTGTGATTTTTCCGGCTGTTTTCGCCTTTGGCATTGATCCAAGCTCTGGACCACCACTTGTTTTCATTACATTACCGGAAATCTTTTATCAAATGGACTTTGGTGGTATCATTGGATTGATTTTCTTTACAGCATTAAGCTTAGCCGCGATTTCTTCTTCGATTTCATTGCTGGAAGTACCGGTTGCTTACCTAATGCGTGCAGCAAACATGTCGAGAAAATTAGCATCATTTCTCGTCGGTATCGTCATTTTTGCATCTGGTGTTACGGTTTCCTTAGGAATGGGGAAATGGAGTAATATAACTTTAATAGGTAATCGAAATATTTTAGATTCAATGGACTTTCTTTCGTCTAATGTTTTCTTGCCAATTGGTGGATTAACGATGGCATTATTCGTGGGATGGTATTTTACGAAGCAAGAAGCACTGGAGGCATCTGATTTAAGCCGAAATCCGATCGGTCAATTATGGTATATAGTAGTAAAGTATATCGCCCCGATTATAATCGTTATCATTTTCTTAAATTCGCTAGGAATTGTATAATAGCGTGAGAGGGGATGAGCGATAATGGCGATAACTAATCAGCAAATTTTGCGAAAAATTATAGCGGAATGTGAACAAGCCATGCAAAATGAAAGCAAAGTAAGAGAGCATGCGAAAGCTGTTCAATCTTTAACAGATTTATTATTAGACCAGGATAGCAGTGCACCGGCACCATCTACCAGTTCAATTGATGAATTGGAATGGCGAAAAATGGTTGGGCAGCCAGTGCCAAAATCTCCAGTGAAACAGGAGAAAAAGGTAGAAGCTGATGGTGCTAATGGGGATTCACTACTTGACTTTTAATAGGGAGTGGAGAAACAGATGAAAATCTTTTTATTACTAGGTATTCTGAATGGTTTTCTTGCCGTTGCATTGGGAGCTTTCGGTGCACACGGCTTAGAGGGGAAATTATCCGAGAAAATGCTTGCCACATGGGAAAAAGCGGTACAATATCAAATGTTCCATACTGTCGCCTTACTTGCAACAGGTTTATTAATGCAAAAAATTACTGCGGGAAGTATTGTATCAGCTGGCTGGTTTTTCTTCGCAGGAATTATTTTATTCTCGGGAAGTCTTTACATCTATTCGACAACACAGATCAAAACATTTGCGATGATTACACCAATCGGTGGTCTAGCGTTTTTAATCGGCTGGGTGTTGTTAGGTTACGCTGTAATGAAGTATATATAATAGATCATGGCCCTTTAACAGGGTCATTTTTTTATCTCGCCAAGCAATGGTTTTAAAAGGCATTTACATGTAGAAAAAAGTGATCGTGATAATGGCAATGATGCCGATGCCTCGAAATAAAAATTGTGAAAAGAAAACAGGATGCCCCTTTTTCCACTCTTTCCATGCTTCGATAAATAGATTGACACTTAAACTAATTAATGCAAGCATTCCTAAAAAAATCGATCCGTTGTGCCATGCCAGAATAGTGAATACTAGTGTGATGCTAAAACATGCGACCGTTATTTCATCGATTGTAGCTTTTGTGTTCAATTTATATACCTCCATGAAAAACTTAAGACACAAGCATTTACTTGTGTCTAAGTTGATTATCGTGGCGAATAGTTTGACATGCCTGCCCCTTGATTATATGGATAATCATAAGCAATTTCTTCATCAAACGTAATATAATCTAAGTAAACCATCAGTAGTACGTAACGTTTACCTGTCTCCGGATCACTTAAAATAATGTGATCGCGACCTGCTGCTTCAATAATTCCTTTAAATACCTTCGCATTCCAGCGCTCATTGTTTTCGAATGTCATGTATACAGTGGCTTTTTTTCCTTTGTTTAATCGTAAAATATTTTCGATGTACGATTCTTCTACCGGAAGCATTCCAGGTGTATCTGAAACGGGGGGTTGTTGTTGCTGGCCATTTGCCCCGATTTGTCCTCCTGACTGTGCCATCTGCCCCAATTGTCCCATTTGCCCCAGTTGATCCATGCGGGGCATTTGTACATATCCAGGATATTGATATCCTCCATAGCCACTTTGCATACCGTAGTAGCCTTGTGGAGTATATGGTTGCATATTCACAGGCTGCTGTTGGCTCTGATTCTTATTTTGACTCATCGATAAGACTCCTTTCTATAATCGGAAATTTGCTCGTGCTTTTTCCGCATTCCTATTAGCCATCTATATGCGTTTTGTTTAGTAAACATGCATAAAAAAACACACGGGATAATCCCATGTGTTTTAGACAGCTAAATAAGCTGGAATCTCATCTGTTTTTAATATGTTACCAACATAGAATGGTCCGAACTCGCCATAACGAGCACTGACAACATCGAAGCGCATTTCATAGACGATTTTTTTAATTTGCAACACGTCTTTTGCGAACAATGTAACACTCCACTCCCAGTCATCAAAGCCCATAGAACCGGTAATGATTTGTTTGATCTCACCAGCATATTTTCTACCGGTCAAACTATGCTCATACATTAATTGACGACGTTCATCCATCGGAAGCATATACCAGTTATCATTACCTTCACGACGCTTGTCCATTGGATAGAAGCAAATGTGGTCCCATTGCGGCAACTTCGGCTTCAAGCGTGCGCGAACTCCAGGATTTTCTTCTGGATTGTCCTCTGGCTTCGACATATATTTGGATAGTTCCACAACCGATACATAAGAATAGCTAGGTGTTGTGAATTCAGCAAATTTTGATTTATTAAAACGCAATTCGATTTCTTCTAACTCCTGCATTGTTGGGCGGAGGATCATTAAAATAATATCTGCCTTTTGTCCCATTAATGAGTAAAAAGCATGACTGCCATCTCGTGCTTCAGAGACATCTTCCCATTCACGTAGCATTGTCTGTAATTCATCTATTGCTTGTCTGCGTTCTTCTTCTGTTGCCTTTTTCCATTTAGTCCAATCTATTTTACGTAAATCATGTAGACAATACCAACCATCCATTGTTTCTACTGCTTCTGGCATCTTGGTTCACTCCTTTAGAAATCATTCCTTCGTTTTAATATAACATATTTGGGGAAAAATACTTATTGAAACGCTACTGATAAACACTAATATTTTCCAAAAAAATGAACAATTTTAGAATGAAACGCATTCATATAAGTTCACACTTTCATTATGACACAAAAAGGCGTATCATATAATACAGATAATAAGTTGGAGGGTTAAAATAATGAGCGATTTATTTGCGGATATAAAAAGTAGATTACAAGGAAATACTAGAAAAATCGTGTTTCCTGAAGGATTAGATGAACGGATTTTAACAGCGGCAAGTCAATTAAAAAAAGATGGATTAGTAGAACCTGTATTAGTTGGATCTCAAGTAAAAGTGGAACAGAAGGCTAATGAATTAAGCGTAGATATTGCTGGGGTAGAAGTGCTAGATCCAAGCACCTACCCGGCTTTTGAAGAGATTGTTGCCTCATTTGTCGATCGTCGTAAAGGCAAAGCATCGGAAGAAGACGCACGCAAAATGTTATTGAATGAGAATTACTTTGGTACGATGCTTGTTTACATGGGCAAAGCAGACGGTTTAGTAAGTGGGGCTGCACATTCGACAGCAGACACAGTACGTCCGGCATTACAAATAATTAAGACAAAAGAAGGTATCAAGAAAACCTCCGGCGTCTTTATTATGGTGCGTGATGATGAGAAATATGTGTTTGCAGACTGTGCCATCAACATTTCTCCAGACAGCCAAGATTTAGCGGAGATCGCAGTTGGCAGTGCCGAAACCGCAAAACTTTTTGATATTGACCCTCGAGTTGCCATGCTTAGCTTCTCAACAAAAGGCTCAGCAAAATCAGAAGAGACAGAGAAAGTTGCCGAAGCAGTAAATATCGCCAGAGATAAAGCGCCAGACCTAACATTAGATGGAGAGTTCCAATTTGATGCTGCCTTCGTTCCATCCGTAGCAGAGAAAAAAGCACCAGGTTCTGTCTTAAAAGGGGACGCCAATGTCTTTGTATTCCCTGGCCTTGAGGCAGGTAACATTGGCTACAAGATTGCGCAACGCTTAGGTGGCTTTGATGCAGTTGGTCCAATTCTTCAAGGACTCAACCAGCCGGTAAATGACCTATCACGTGGATGCAGCAGTGAAGATGCTTATAAATTAGCATTAATCACCGCAGCACAAGCCTTAGATGCACAGTAGATTTCTACTGTGCTTTTTGCTATATTAGGAGGAGAAAGGAGAATAGATATGATCCCCGACACACCCATTTTATCGCAACAATATCGGGCACTCCTAGAACTCCTCCCAGAACAACATCACGAGTACCCCAACATTTTCAATCATTTCCGGCGGCAAGAAGCTGGACAAGCAGGAGAAGACTACCTCGCGTACTACCTCGATCAAGCACAGGTGCCATCACTTACATGTATCAAAAGGTTACGACTCGAACACCACAGCTCTTTCCAACTCGATTGGCTTGTTCTCGGATTAGGAATCCGTGTTATTTTTGAAGTGAAAAGTCACACAGGTGAGATATATTTTGACCCGAAATCCCATCAGTTAACACGTATAATAAACAACATCAAGGAGGGCTTTGACGATCCGATTTTGCAAGTCGATCGCCAATATGCTAATTTACGATCCTTTTTCACCGCCCATAACATCGCCCAATTACCTACTTATCGCTTCGCTGTCTTTGTCAATCCTAACGCCATCCTCCGCTTACATGATTACCCTGAATATCAACGCGTACTAACATCACAAAGAGTGCCATCCATTTTAGAAGATTTAGCAAACAAGCACCCTCCCACCATTTCCGAAGAAGCTAATCAAAAAATCGAACAATTTTTACTGGATAATCATCGTGAGCGTGGGGTTTCGATACTAGAAAAACACGCCATTTTGTGGGATGATTTACACAAAGGATTACCATGCCCCTTTTGTAACAAGCGGCCAATGAAAAGAGAGCGAATGCGATGGCAATGTGCTTTTTGTGGAACGAGATGTACCGATGCACATCATAAGTTGTTATATCAAATCGCATTATTATCGAATAATAGAGTGACGAAACAGTTAGCATCTCAATTTTTGTGTATGAAATCTCCTGATGCCGCTCGGAAGCTCATAGTTCGTGCAGGTTTCATTAAAGAAGGAGCAAATAAAAATGCTATTTATAAACATCCAGAATTAATCCCTTTTATTAAAAGTGTCCAATAAACATCAAAAAGTGTCCAGTAAATGCTCAAAAGTGTCCAATAAACCATGAAAAGTGTCCAATAAATACAAGAAAGTGTCCAATAAAATCCAATTCAAATAAAGGAGCCACGGAAAATGATCACATTTGAAAAAATAGTCATGCACCGGTTGAAAATGCCCTTAAAGTATCCGTTTGCGAATAGTAGCACAACGATTACAGAAAAGGACATACTTATCACCGAACTTCATGATAAGGATGGATTCACAGGCTATGGGGAATCAGTAGCATTTGATGCACCGTGGTACACAGAGGAAACAACAGATACGGTGCAACATATGATCGAAAATCATCTCTGGCCGCTCGTCAAAGCCCAACAGATCAATCATCCGAGCGAACTCGCGCTCAACAAAATCAGCAGAAATCATATGGCAAAAACAGCTATCGAAGGAGCAGTGTGGGATCTTTATGCGAAGCGAACGCAACAACCGCTTTATAAAGCAATCGGAGGTACAACCAGTCAAATTCCAGTAGGAGCCGCGATCGGATTACAATCGACTGATGAGCAGCTCATCGAAAAAATCAAACAAGCACTTGATCAAGGCTATCAACGAATCAAACTAAAAATCAAACGGGAAAACGATCTAAACATTTTAGAAAAGGTGCGCGCACAATTTCCAACTACGCCAATGATGGTCGATGCCAATTCTGCCTATACGCTCCAAGACATCGAACATCTTAAAAAAATGGATCAATACAACCTCATGATGATCGAACAACCGCTGGCCTCAGATGATTTCATAGATCACGCCAAATTACAGCAACAGGTCGAAACACCGATCTGCTTGGATGAAAGCATTCATACCTTAGCAGATGTCAGAACCGCGGTTGCACTAAAAAGCTGTAAAATAATCAGTATTAAATTAGCAAAAGTCGGCGGGTTCACCAACGCAATTAAAATCCATGACTATTGCCAAAATCACGATATTCCCGTTTGGTGTGGCGGCATGCTAGAAGCAGGAGTAGGTCGTGCGCAATCATTGGCATTAGCAACACTACCAAACTTTACCTTCCCAGCAGATCCAGGCGCATCCAATCGCTATTGGTACGAAGATATAATCATGCCTGAAGTAGAAGTCAACAATGGTTATATCACGCTACCCGAAAAAACAGGCATCGGCTACGATCTCAATCTCAAGAAAACGAATCAAAAGGTGCTTACTTAAGCGCTTTTTGATTCCTCTCAATCATTTGCGTCATCCTTTTTTCAAATACTGCTAACTCATTACCTGCTAAGTCCGCATATTCCACATCACCTAACAAACGCAATACACGATTTATACTATCCTCCACCGTTAACTCTACGCCAATCAACTCTGCCAATGACCTCATCGTATCAGGCTCCACAACCGGATATTCAAACCGCTCATCATCAATTGAATGCCCCGCACGATAGAAATCACGAACTAACTCAGCACGAGCCGCACCACTGTCACGCACACAAATATAAATCTGCACCGCAATCCCTTTTTTCACCCGGCGCTGTGAAATACCAGCAAACTTCTTGCCACCAATACTCAAATCATATTCACCAGGACAATACGAACCAACCACTTCAAACGCCTCAATCCCATCCGTAAGATCTGCGTACATATCCTTTACAAACGCCGTCATCAGCTCATACCCAGAATGAATCCCCATCTCCGGCAAATCCGGCACCACAAACGAAAAATTTAAGACATCACGATCGAGCACCACCGCCAGACCACCAGAATTCCGAACGACAACATCAAACCCTTTTTCTTGTAAAAAAACGACTGCTTCGTCCACGGCTGGCAAGCGACTATCGATAATGCCTAGAACAACCGTGTTGTCATGGACCCAGAATCGACACGCAGCCTCGTCACTGCTTCGTCCTATCGATTCACACAGCGTATCATCGACCGCGAATGATGCCATTGCTGTCCCGAGTGTCTCTGGATCACTATGATCAATCACTCTTATTTTTTTATCATTAAAAAATTGCTTCCAATCTTTCATTATTATCCTCCAAACCTTTTCGTTCACCTAAAACTATATTATACTAATACTAAGAAAAAAGAGGAAGGTATTTGCCATGGCTTATAAAGATGATCAGTTACATGAGGAGAAAGTATTTAAGGATCCAGTCCATCGTTACGTACATGTCAGGGATCGGGTGATATGGGATTTGATCGGAACCAAAGAATTCCAGAGACTGAGAAGAATCAAGCAATTAGGCACATCTTTTCTAACCTTTCACGGAGCAGAACATAGTCGTTTTAACCATTCATTAGGAGTTTATGAAATCGTCCGCCGAATACTCATTAATTTTGAGGACAGGCCCAATTGGAATCGTGAAGAAAGATTGCTATGTTTGTGCGCGGCGTTACTTCATGATTTAGGGCATGGACCATTTTCGCATTCGTTCGAAAAAGTGTTTAAATTAGACCACGAGGATTTCACCCGATCAATTATTTTAGGAAATACCGAAGTCAATCAAGTATTATCAAATGTCAGTGTTGAATTTCCACAAAAAGTTGCCGATGTTATTAATAAGACGTATCACGATAAATTAGTAGTCAGTCTGATTTCGAGTCAGATCGATGCGGATAGGATGGATTACTTGCAGCGTGATGCCTATTTTACTGGGGTAAGCTATGGCCACTTTGATATGGAGCGGATTTTGCGTGTAATGCGACCGGTAGAAGACCAAGTCGTCATTAAGGAATCAGGTATGCATGCAGTAGAAGATTATATTATGAGTCGTTACCAAATGTATTGGCAAGTCTATTTCCACCCGGTGACCCGCAGTGCCGAAGTAATTTTGACGAAAATTCTGCACCGTGTTAAAGAATTATATGACGGGGGCTATACGTTTAAGGTAAAACCGACTCCGTTTGTTTCCTTCTTTGAGGAACAAGTGTCGCTGGAGGATTACATTAAGTTAGATGAAGCAGTAGTCTTGTATTATTTCCAAATGTGGGCAGAGGAAGATGATGCGATTTTAAGTGATTTGGCTTATCGTTTTATGAATCGTCGCTTGTTTAAATATGTAGAATTTAATCCGAACTTGCAAATGAATGAATGGATGGAGTTGTATCAATTGTTTCGCGATATTGACCTTGATCCGGATTACTATTTAGTAGTTGATTCCTCTTCCGACTTGCCGTATGATTTTTACCGGCCAGGAGAAGAAGAAGAGAGATTACCGATTCATTTATTAATGCCGAATAAGGAATTACGTGAATTATCTCGTCAGTCTGACATTGTAGAGGCAATCTCAGGTAAGAAACGGACCGATCATAAGTTATATTATCCAAAAGATTTAATTGAAAAGTTGCCAGAGGATAGACCGGAGAAGGAAAAAATAAAAAAAATACTGAACAAACAAGAAAGTTAAAGAAACTGGGGTGTTTTCATTGCTAGATAATCATGCAAAGCTTGTTAAAGTGATCGCAGCATCGGAAGGAATTGTCGGGCGCAAAAAGTTGCAAAAAATCATTTACATCATGAAAAAACTTGGACTACCTTTTGAAGAAAAGTATACGTTCTATTTTTACGGGCCGTATTCTGAAGAGTTAAGTTTGAGAATCGAGGAAATTACCAATCTCGGTTTTGTCTCAGAAGTAAAAGAGAAGAAGAGCAATTATTATCAATATCGTTATCAGGTGACAGATCAGGGGGAAGATTTCCTCAAGCATTCTAAAACAGAACTGCCGTTAATGGAGTCATTTGTACAGGAAATGAAAGAGCAGAGCTCACGCTTTTTGGAGCTCGTTGCAACCATGTTGTATTTCGATCATTTACCAAGGCCAGAGATCGAACAAAAGGTGCAAGAAGTAAAGAAAAAATCAAATTACACATCAGAAGATATCCAGGAAGCCTGGGGATTTATCGATCGATTGCAAAAATAACCCATTACGACGATGGGTTATTTTTTTTGTTCGCCCGGCATGGGCGAACTCTAACGGGTGAAAGTCCTGAGTGCGACCTAGTAGCGGTAAGCACATAGCCAAAAGCAACGGTGTCCACGGTGACGTGGAATCGGAAGGAAGCTCAAGGCAAACCTCTGGTCTGACGAACAGAAATCATATAAGAGGCAACGTATGTGGATAAGGGTGCAAAAGAATCTGAAGTCCAATAGC